>JBEKSD010000008.1:0-59894 GCA_049517335.1 Candidatus Omnitrophota bacterium
TAATAAAACAGGCTGCTTTCCCTTATATTCACTTAGAGTATAAAATTTACCGGATAAATCCGCAAGCTTAAAATCCGGAGCTAAGCGCGCGTTTCCTAAGCCTTCATCTTGAACAGCAATTTCATTCTTTACCTGCGCAGCTAAAGGAGGAGCGTTTTCCTTTTTAACATGAGCGCAGGAGATTAAAAATAAACCGGAAATTACCAATAAAACTAAAATAGCGAGTTTACGCATTAAAATATCCTCCTTATTCCGTTAATAATAAAGTGCACACCGACGATAATTAAAACCATAGAAAGAAATACCGTAATATACCTCATCCACTTACCCAATTTGGGGATACCTAATAATAAAGAACTGAGAATACTCGCGATAATTAAAGACGTCCCCATACCGAAAGCAAATACGAATAAAAGCAATGAACCGTAAATTAAACTCTTTTTTACGACAAGATACAACAGGATAGAGCCTAAAACAGGGGTGAGGCAGGGCGAAGCCACAAGCCCGGAGCTTAAACCTAAAACAAATGCCCCGAATTTATCGTTCCTTTGCGGTTTAGGGAGTTTGCCTAAGCGTAAGAAAGGAAAAGGTAAAAACCCGAGCAGGGAAATCCCGAAAATTATAATGACTATACCTAAAAAAATATGCGTTACCGGCTTTGAGCTGATTTCTCCGAATATCGTCCCGGTAAGTGAGGCGATAAGCCCGAGCAGCGAATAGATAACCGCTATGCCGGTTACATAAAGCAGGCTTAAAATAAAAGCATTACGTTTTGAGCCGCCGGCTTCAATGCCTATATAACCTACCGTAATCGGAATTAAAGGATAAATACAAGGAGTAAAACTTGCCAATAAACCGCCAGCAAAAACGAGCAAGAAATCAACCGGGCTACCTGAGATAGTCATCCCACCACCTTAAATATGAAACAAGCCCGGCTGTGACCGGTAAACATATAATTTCCGGGACCTGATAACTGTGATTAGCTTTAACCAGCTTGACCAGCTTGCTAAATTTATCTTTCCGGGATTTTACAATCAAGAGCGCCTCTTTTGCAGAATTGATTCTGCCTTCCCACCAAAAAAGGGACTCAATTTTATCAATAATATTAACGCAAGGGGCCAACCTGTTTTTTAACAAGGTGCTTGCGATTTTTTTAGCTTCTTTTTTATTGGCTGCGGTTATTAAAACAACTATATACATTTTACGCAGCCTTCTTAAGGAGCTTGGCGATCCTTTCGCTAAGCCTTAAGCATTCGTTTAAAGTGTGTTCATCAGGTACGCCTATGGCTACAGGCCCATAGTGGTCACCTTTAGGATCCCCTTGAATAATCATTCCGTGGATGAGCATAGCACATAATATATCAACGATAGTAGTTTCATTACCGCCGGCGATGTTTGCGCTGGATGCGAAAGCAGCGCCTATTTTTCCGTCAAGCTTACCGTGGAATTTTACCGAGTCATCAAACAATTTCTTTATTTCTGCCGCCATTGTCCCGTAATAAGTAGGGGAGCCAATAATTATGGCATCTACTTTGAGTAGTTCATCAACTTTAACATTCAAAACATCTTTGACTGCGACGTTTACGCCTTCCTTTTGAAGCCCTTGCCCGATTGTTTGCGCCATTTTTTTGGTATTACCGGACCTTGAATAATAAATTACCAATGCCTCAGGCATAATTCCCTCCCTGCCTGCCTACGGCAGGCTTCTATGAAACTTGCGCTTCATTTATCTTAGCCGACTTTATCCTGCCGAATTGCGAGCAGGCGTCAAAAATGAGTGTTGGGTCATCAGTGACCACATTTACCTTAAAATCGCTGGATGCCCCCGAAAGGTCCAGAGGCTCTCCTATCTCTACTTTATCTGCAAACTCCGAAAGAGAACTTTTAATCGCCGCCTGCGAAGATAAATGCGCATGCAGGATAAACTCCATAATGAATTTTTGCATATATTATATTAACATCATCACTGAAATCATTCTTCCGCTTTTGTCTTTCTCCACGCGGAAGGAATAAAAATCTTTTACCCCGCAAGCCGTGCAAAGCCGGTAATCAAAGATATTTTCTGGCCTCGCTCCCGCTTCCAGTATCTGGCGCTTATTTGCGCCTGCCAAATCCACGTAAATCTTACCGTTTCTTTCCTGCGTATCTTTGGGAAAAATTTCCTTAAAATCTTCTTCCGCCTCAAAACAGCAGCTTCTTATCCCCGGACCAAAACCAACCAACAATCCTTTAGGATCTGTACCAAATTGTTTTTGCATCAGTTTAATGGCGCTAAAGGCGATATTCTGCTTGGTGCTACGCCAGCCGCCATGCGCCAAACCTATTGCCGGTTTATGGGGGTCGTATAAAAATACGGGAAGGCAATCCGCGGTAAAAATAGCGATGGGTACACCCTTTTTATCGGTAATAAATGCATCAGTATCCTCTATCGCGTCATCATAAACTAAGGCGCCCTTACCCTTATCGCTTTCCGTAACGTAACGCACGTTTCCGGAATGTGTCTGCTTGGCACAAACTAAATCCTTAAAATTAATGCCGATTTTTTTTAAGAAAACTTCGCGATTACCTAAAGCATTGCTCGTATCGCCGTAGCAAAGCGACATATTACCTTGTGCTCGGATGCTTACAGCAGCAATGAGGCTTCGTTCAAAGGAATTCCCGAACGGTAGGAACTCTTTACCTTTTATGAAAGCTGCTTTATTCGCTAAATTCAATTAACTTATCCCTTCCTTTTGCGCCTTTGATTATTTTAAGCTGGTATTTCTTCGCTCCCAAATATTCCGCCAATAAACTAATTAACTGCTCATTGGCAAGGCCGTCCTGCGCAGGCTTGGTAAGATAAACTTTTAAAACGTCCCCTTCTTTCTTAACTAAATTCCGGCTTGCCTTGGGGCTGACGCGGACATTAAAAACCATAGAACTTTTAGGATTCTATCTGCTTAGTGTCGTGGATTGAATTGAGTTTATCCTGAAACCGGTCAAGCCGCTTTTGTGAATCGACATATTTTGACTGCGTGCTGGAAATATGCTTGCCTAAAATATCAAATTCTTCCTTAAACTTTACTATCTCAACGTCAAGGGTGCTTAAACTTTTTAATATCTGCTTAGCGTTCTCCTCAACCTTTAAGCCTTTTAGCCCAAGGCAGATAACCTGCATATACGCGTATAAAGTATTCGGCGAAACCGGAATGACTTTTTTGCTTAAACAGTAATTGAACAACTCGTCCCTGTTTACCGCCACCTCATAATAAACATTTTCCGCCGGGATATACATAAGAGCAAAATCATAGGTATTTTCAGTAGGAAGAATATATTTGGCAGCTATTTCATCCACGCGGTTCTTTACGTCTTGAATGAATTTTTTACGGAAACTGTTTTTAAGTATTTCGTCTTTCTCATCCTGCATCTTCTGGAAATTTTCAAGACTAAACTTGGCGTCAATCGGGACAAGGCGCTCACCCAAATGGATTACCGCATCCACCGCATCCCCGTTTTTAAAACGGTATTGAGTAGTGTAAAATTGCTTAGGTAAGACTAGGGAGAGTAAATTCTCAAGCAGGGTTTCTCCTATTTGGCCCCTTAACTTAGGCGCGCGCAGCAGTTCCTGCAAACTTGAGATATCTTTACTGATGGTGACTATCTGCTGATTGGTAGATTCAAGCCGGCCAAGCTGCTCATGGACATTGGCGAAAACACTCGATGAATGCCCCAGATTCTGGCTGATTATTTTATTCGCATCCTGCATAATCTGGCCCATCTGGTTTAAGCGGCTATTTACATCAGAAGCCAGCTTCATAACCAGCATGATGATCACCGCGGCTAAAATTAAAAAAGCTAATAGGATTGCCCAAATCATGACTTAATTATACCACTATGCGATGTTATCTTAAAGTAAATAATCAGATTTAATGCGCTTGACGCTGCGGAATATGTTTGTCTTTACTTCCGGGCAGATTTTTTTCAAATCTTTGATAATTTCCGTCATCTTGCTCCTTGTAGAAGTTATGGAATTAGGGCAGGCGCATTTATGGTGCGGGAAAGAAAGTTTTTTGGCGAACTTTACAATCATATCTTCATCCACATAGGCCATCGGCCTGATTATGGTAATTTTTCCTTTAAATAATTCCTGCTTCGGCTTCATCGCGGATATCTCACCCTGAAAGAACATATTCATCAGGATCGTTTCAATGATATCGTCCTGATGGTGTCCTAAGGCAACCTTGGTGCAGCCGAACCTGTCCGCCACCTGAAATAAAGTTTTCCTGCGGTTCCAGGAACACCAGAAACAGGAAATGTCTTTGCGCGTCTGGCCGGGCTTTAATATGTTTATTTTCTCAATATGGTACTCTACGCCCTCTTTCTTAAAATACTCAGTCAGTATTTTCGGATGCTGGCAGGGATAGCCCATATCCACGTGCACAGCCAATAAATCATACTTAATCGGCACGAACTTCCTGCGCTCCTGCAGTATTTTAAGCAAGGTCAAACTGTCCTTACCGCCTGAGACCGCAACGCAAACCTTGTCCCCGTCGGAAAGCATCTTATAAGCCATAATCGCCTTGCCGACTTTTTTGGAGATATATAATTCAGCCCCGTTTAATGACATAAGTACCCCAATTTACGTAACTCTACCGTTGCTTTTTCCCGCTGGTCGCCCTGTAATTCTATAATGTTATCTTTTACCGAACCGCCAATGCCGAATTGGCTTTTAAGCTGTTTTGCCAATACCAGTAATTTCTCTTCGCTTAAAGTTAAACTGGTAATCAGCGTAACACCTTTGCCCTTACGTCCGGCGACTTCATAACTTAAACGCACCTTACCGTCTGTTTGCGGCAGCGCTTTTTTCTTCATCTGACGGCAAGCGCACTTTTCCCTTGGCTGCGAACACGCAGGACAAACCGGGCCGACTAACGTTGAATAAATTAAACGGGAATTTGAATTATTCTCTTCCATAATTTAATTATGGAATAATATTAATTTTCTGACCGCCAAACTCCACAACATCCCCTGAACGAAGCTTGCGGCGGACACGTGATTCAACCAGCCCATTAACTTTAAGTGAGCCGGCCTGTATCTGCTGTTTGGCCTCAGCGCCGCTTACAACGAGTTTCATCACCTTTAAAATATTATCCAGCTCAATAAAATCAGTATTTAGTTTAAAGTCCACAATCGTTATCTCAAACAGGGGTCAGAGCCCTTTAAACCGTTAGGGACAATCCCCTTCGGGGACAGTCCCTAAACCCTCCCCGAATCCTTGGCCATTTTTTTCATTTCCTTTACCACCTTATGCTCTAGCAGTTTCTCAAGCGAAATGGGTAAAGTCAAAGACCAATTCTTGTCGCTGATTGTGCCGGGAGTATTAAGACGGTTATCATACGGATCGCCCTTAAAGATATTCGCAGTATACAACCAGTCAATCAAAGTATTAATGCTGAATATTGAAGCTGAATCAAGGGTAATCTTGAGCGCTGCCTTCACAATTTCTTTATCGCACTTCTCGCGCATCTTTCCCTTTAATCCCATCTGCTTCCAAAGTTTCTCCTTTTCCCTAAAACTATTTAAGTATAAATCTATAAAATCACCGACTTCTTCTTTCTTTTTATCCAAGTTCCACACTAACTTATCAATCAAATCAATAGGATTTAGCCAGCGTAAGCGGCCGTGCTTTGATAAATTTAAGTCAAATAATTTTGGTTTTACCTTATTAAAATTTATTCCACGCTCCATACATCTTCTGTAAAATAAATCTTCATCAATGGTACCTACCTCATTCTCCCACCATGCCGGCCAATTGGTCGTATCATGCGTTGAAAGCATAGAAACGGAAAGTTTGCGGTATCCAGAAGGAGAAAGGAAATCGTACGCTACCTTCCAGTCTTTTACCCAGCGCTGGACATCGTTTCCGGGAATCCCTAAATCCTTTAAAGTATCGGTGCAGACGCGGGGGATTAACCCTAGATCCTCGGCGCACAAAAGCATACTCGTATTATTAAGCATTGTTTCTAAAATCGTACGGCCGTGAATACCCCATACTCCTTCATCGCCAGGGTCAAATAAACCGTTAAGCCCTTTATTTTCAAGCGGCTCATTATAAGGAATACTCCAGATGCGGAATAGTCCTACTACGTGGTCAACCCTTAAAATATCATAGAAGTTTTGCGCGTATCTTAATTTCTCTGCCAAATACCTGAAACCGTCTTCCTTAATCTTATCCCAGTTATATGTCGGCATACCCCAACGTTGGCCCTTAGCGCAATACATATCTACGGGCGCTCCGGCAGCAAAATCAAGCTTAAAGAACTTAGGATGACTCCAGACATCAGCGCTGTCACGCGAAACCAGTATCGGCAGGTCGCCTTTTAGGAAAATATTTTTGCTATTGGCGTAAATACGCGCGGCTCTTAATTGCTTAAAAAGCTTCCATTGCACCCACTCCTGAAATTCCAACTCTTTACTATGCTCATTTTTAAAAACCTCTAAAGCGCTTTTATCGCGGAACTTAAATTTATCTTCCCATTCATACCAGGCGCTGCCGTTATGATGAGCTTTTAACGCTTTATAGAGTGAGAATTCAGGCAGCCAGTATGAATTTTCTTTCCTGAAAAGAGAAAAATTCCCGGAATCCCTTTCTTTATCTGAGGTAAAAGACTGGAGTAAAATATTCAGCTTCTCTTCTTTTATTTTGTAATCTAGATAAGGATAGGTAGGGTTACGCGTTTTTTGAGGGCTATCCAGATGAATATACGCGGGTTCAAGCGCGAATGAACTTAAAGAATCGTAAGGGCAAAAAAGTGCACCTACTTCGTTAAGCGGCAAGAGTTGGATGATAGAATTTCCAGTTAGAGAAGCAAAATCAACCAGCAGTTTTAAATCCAAGAAATCCCCTATACCTAAACTATTTTTGGAATAAACCGAGAAAAGGGAAATGAGTATTCCCGCTCTTTTTTGCAGGCCTATGCGTTTCCACTTATCAGCTGACTTCGTATTTAACAGCATTCATCCTAACCTATCTGACGAAGAAGATAAGGCCGAATATCTTGTCTGCCCAGAATAAAGCTGCGAGCGCAGCCAAAGAAAGGAACGGGCCATAAGGAATAAGGTGGTCTTTTTTATTTATGAGGTTTATTACCCCGATGACTATTGCCAGGAAAGGTGCTAGAAAAAAAGTTAAAAGCGCCCTCTGCGGCCCGAGGAACGCACCAATCATCGCAAGCAACTTAACATCACCTCCACCCATAGACTCGGTTTCACCTTGTATGGCAGGCCTCTTCATTAGCTTAAAATATATCAGGTCAAAGACTTTTCCGGTTAAGTAAATTATTCCGCCGCCAGCTAAAATACCCAAAAGAGAATTTAACGCAGGCTTAAAACTAAAATATAGCGGCGACATATTAAATCCCCGCACGTTGTTTAAAATAAAACCGATAATCATCCCTCCGACTGAAACTTCATCCGGGATAATCCGGTGCTTAATATCCACGAAGGTCGCGATGATTAACGCCCAGAGAAGGACCATATAGAAAAAGAAATTATAAGTTAAGCCGTAGCGCTTAAAGAGCACAACAAATAAAATCGCCGTCAATAGCTCTACAAACGGATAACGCAGGGAAATTTTTTCTTTACAGAAACGGCACCTGCCCTTCAATAATATGAAACTCAAAAAAGGGATATTATCGTAACCGGGAATGCGCTTTTGGCACTTAGGGCAGTGTGAACGCGGCCAGACTACCGATTCCCCCAAAGGCATCCTGTGGATACAAACATTCAGGAAACTCCCGACGATAGAGCCAAAGATAAAAACGATTAAGTTAGCAACCATAGGCTTTTAACCCCTCCTCTTTAAAGCTTTTTGCATCACTTTAATGGGCGCATCCATTCCTGTAAAATACTTAAAAGAAAGCGCGCCCTGATACAAAAGCATACCTAAGCCGTTTGAAACTCTCGCGCCTTTTTTTTCCGCAAGCGCCAAGAGTTTGGTTTTATCCAGGTTATAAATTAAATCATAGACGAACAAATCCTTATGCAGCAGTTCTTCTTTAATCAGACAAGGGTCGGTTTCCTTCATCCCGATAGGTGTACAGTTAACCAGCAGGCTCTTACTTTTAATATCCAGCTCTTCAATACTATCCACGCTTGATATTGTAAACCCGGGAAATAAATTTTTAACCATACTAACTACGTTCTTAGTCTTCTCTTTATCAATATCAAAGATATCTATTTGCGCGGCGTTTAAATTCGCGAGAACATAAGCTACTGCCCGGCTTGCCCCGCCTGCACCGAGAATTGCCGTTTTTTTTCCCGCAGGCTCAAACTGTTCTTTCAGGTGCTTTTGGAAGCCGGGGATATCGGTGTTAAACCCGTTCCAAACGCCGTTGGTTTTTACGATGGTATTAACTGCCCGCACCTGCCTTAAAAAGGAAAATTCTGCGTCCAACTCAATAAAATCCAGGACTTTCTCCTTATGGGGCACGGTAACATTAAGCCCGGAGATATTCTTCTTATCTAAATTCTCAAGGAAATTAGCGAGCTCATCGGGTTTTATTTCAAAAAGTTTATATTCAGCATTAAGATTGAGCGCCTTGAAAGCGGCGTTATGTATTAACGGGGAAAGGCTGTGCTTGACCGGGTATCCGACTAAACCAAATAGTCTGGGTATGGCCATTTAGATTGCGATTTTATTTACCGCATCCAGATATGCTCTGACTGAAGCTTCAATGATGTCGGTAGAGGATGAGCGGCCGGATACGGTTTTATTCTTCACCGTTAATTTAAGGGAAACCTCGCCCAGAGCGTCTTTTCCAGAAGTAACCGCTTCCAGGCGGTAATCATTGAGCCGCGGCTTTATGCCGGTTATTTTATCTATGGCCTTAAAACAGGCATCTACCGGCCCGTCACCGCCGGACTTCGCCTCTAAAATCTTCTTTCTGTGTTTTATTTTCACCCTTGCCTCAGGCGGGATATCCGTGCCGGTATTGACCCTGACCGAAACCAGATCATAAATCTTAATCCTGTCTTTTGTGCCCTCTTCAACCAAAGCAATCAGGTCATCGTCAAAAACTTCTTTTTTCTTATCCGCAAGCTGCTTAAAAAGCCTGAATATCCCGTCAATTTTCTTGGCGTCAAATTTAAAACCGAGATCTTCCAGCCTCTTTGTCAAAGCATGCCTTCCGGAATGTTTGCCTAAGACGATACTGGCTTCAACAAAACCCACGTCTTTAGGATCCATGATCTCATAGGTATTTCTTTTCTTTAAGACCGCGTCCTGATGAATCCCTGACTCATGGCGGAAAGCGTTCCTGCCGACAATGGCTTTATTGGGAGGAACAACAAATCCGGTGAGGCTGGAAACTAGGCGCGAAACCTGAAAAATGTTACGGGTATTGATTTGAGTATAAAAATCCCCGAAAACATCTTTACGGGTCTTTAAAGCCATAACAACCTCTTCCAAAGAGGCGTTTCCCGCGCGCTCTCCGATTCCGTTTATGGTGCAATGCACCTGACGCGCACCACCCAGGATACCGGAAAGTGAATTTGCCACAGCCAATCCCAGGTCATCATGACAGTGGATAGCGATAACTGCTTTATCAATATTAGGAACATTATTCTTGATATCGGTAATCAAAGAATAAATTTCCTGAGGATAACTGTAACCTACGGTGTCAGGAATATTTATGGTAGCGGCACCTTCATTGATTGCCATTTCAATGATACGGTAAAGAAAATCCCGGTCAGAGCGCGTCGCATCTTCGGGTGAAAATTCAATATCCTTGCAATGTTTTCGTGCCAGGCGGATTGCATTTTGGGCAATCTTAAAAATTTCATCTTCTGCTTTCTTAAACTTATATTGCAGGTGTATTTTGGAAATAGCCAGAAACAGGTGCACGCGGCCGGCTTTTGCGTTTTTTACGGCTTTATAGGCTGCTTCAATATCGGGTTTCAGGCAGCGCGCCAAGCCGCAGATTACGCTTCTTTTAATCTTCTTTGATATGGTGCAAACAGCCTTAAAATCATCAGGGCTGGCTATAGGAAAACCTGCCTCTATAACATCAACGCCCAATTTTTCAAGCTGATAAGCAATCTCAAGCTTTTGAGCTGAAGTTAAAGAAGCGCCCGGCGCCTGTTCTCCGTCGCGTAAAGTTGTATCAAATATAATTATTTTTTCCATAATTGAACCTTTTGGCTATTTTTTCATCCAAGGCATCATCTCGCGAAGCTGCTTCCCGACTTTCTCAATTAAATGCTCGTCGCCTTCCTTAAGCAACCTGTTGAAATTAGGCCTGCCTTCTTCATTTTCCTTAATCCACTCTTTGGCAAACTTTCCGGATTTGATTTCTTTTAAGATCTTCTTCATCTCTTTCCTAGTTCTTTCGGTGATAATCCTCGGGCCTCTTGATAAATCGCCGTAGCAGGCGGTATTTGATACACCCCTGCGCATTCCAGAAATGCCCCGCTCTTGAATAAGGTCCGTGATTAATTTTAACTCATGCAGCACTTCAAAATAGGCAATCTCCGGCTGATAGCCTGCCTCAATTAAAGTGTCAAACCCGGCTTTGATTAACTCCGACACGCTTCCGCAAAGCACTGCCTGCTCGCCAAAGAGGTCGGTTTCCGTCTCTTCTTCAAAGGTTGTTTCAATTACGCCTGCAGTTGTGGCTTTTATCGCCTTAGCATAAGCCAGAGCCAACTGTTTTGCCTGTCCGGTTGCATCCTGGTATACGGCAATTAATGAAGGGACACCCTTACCCTCTTCATACATCCTTCTTACCAATGCCCCCGGGCCTTTGGGTGCGACCATAAACACATCCACGTTTTTTGGCGGCTTAATCTGCTTAAAACGGATATTGAATCCGTGCGAAAAACAGAGCGCTTTTCCTTTTTTTAGGTTAGGCTTTATTGCATCAAGATAAACTTTCGCCTGCACATGATCTTGAGTCAAAATCTGGATAATATCAGCGGCTTTTGCTGCTTCGCTAGCGGAAACCGGAGTAAACCCGTCTGCTTTTGCCAGTTCATAATTGGGGGTACCTTCCATCTCGGAAACCACCACATGGCAGCCTGAGTCGCGTAAGCACAACGATTGCCCGCGGCCCTGGATTCCATAACCGATAATCGCAATTGTCTTGTCTTTAAGTAACCCTAAATCCGCGTCTTTGTCATAATAAATATTCGCCATTTTCCTTCTCCTTTAGTTTGTAATCGCTAATTTTCCGGTGCGCACTAATTCTTTAATACCAAATTCTCCCAAAGCATCCAACAACTGCTTAATCTGATCCTGACCGCCCACTGCCTCAACAATCGCGGTATCAGCTTTGGCCTGAATAATCTTGCCCAGATATTTCTCAAGTATAGCTTCAAGCTTCTGCTTATCCTTCGCAGAATACGCAACTTTAACCAAGATCAACTCGCGGTCAATATGGCTTTTCTTGGTAAAATCGGTAACGGTGATAACGTCGATAAGCTTATTCAGCTGTTTCTTAATCTGCTCCAGTATCTTTTCATCCTGAGCTTCCACCACGATAGTCATATAGGAAATAGTAGGATCTCGTGTTTCGGAAACCGCTAAAGAAGCGATATTATACCCGCGCGCGCTGAATAACCCGGCTATGCGCGCCAGGACGCCGAATTTATTCTCAACTAAAACTGCAATCGTATGTCTCATTTTAAGCTAGCCCGTCCAGCATCTTATTTATTGCCTGTCCTGCCGGCACCATAGGATAAACATTCTCTTCCGGCTCAATACGGAAATCAACGAATACGGTATTATCTATCTCAATAGTTTTCTCAATTGCCTTGCGCACTTCCGCTTTTTTGGTTACGCGCATACCCACGGCGCCGTAACTTTCCGCCAGCTTCACGAAATCAGGGCTGGTAATCGGCGTAAAGGAATAACGTTTCTTATAAAATAATTCCTGCCACTGCCTGACCATGCCTAAAAAACCATTGTTAAATATTAAAACTTTCACGTTTATTTTATTTTCCACACATGTAGCTAATTCCTGTATATTCATTTGTATTGAACCGTCGCCAGCAATATTAAAAACTTCCTTTTCAGGCACACCTATTTTTGCCCCCATTGCCGCCGGAAAACCAAAACCCATTGTGCCAAGCCCGCCGGAAGAAATAAATGTGCGTGGCGTAAGATACTTATACCATTGGCAAGCCCACATCTGCGATTGGCCTACTTCAGTGCAAATTATCGCATCTCCCTTTGTAACTTCCCAAAGCTGCTCTAAGATATATTGCGGCTTCAGGAATTTTCCTTCATCTTTATAGGTCAAAGGATGTTTCTTCTTCCAACCTTCTACGGTTTTAAGCCACTCCGTAGTATCAGGTACCTTTTTAATTTGTTCTAATAATTCACCTAAAATATTTTTCGCATCCCCCACGATCGGGATATCTACCCTGACATTTTTACTGATGGAAGAGGGGTCTATATCAATGTGTATGACTTTTGCAAAAGGCGCAAAATCATCCAGCCTCCCCGTGACGCGGTCATCAAAACGCGCACCCACGGCAATAATCAGGTCCGACTCCATGGTCGCATGATTCGCGTAAGCTGTTCCATGCATCCCAAGCATACCTAAACATAATTTATGCGTGCCCGGAAAACAGCCTAACCCCATAAAAGTCGTGGTTACCGGCGCTTGGATTTTCTCCGCCAGTTCCCTTAATACCAGATGCGCGCCAGAGGTGATCACTCCTCCTCCGGCATAAATTATGGGCTTCTTGGATTCAGAGATTAATTTTGCCGCTTTTTTAATTTGCCCGGGGTGGCCGAAGTATGTAGGTTTGTAACTACGGATTTCCACTGTTTCCGGCCAGATGAATTCTGTTTCCGCGCGCTGGACATCCACCGGAATATCTACAAGCACTGGCCCGGGGCGCCCGGTAGAAGCAATATAAAAAGCTTCGCGGATTGTCCGCGCTAAATCTTTTACATCTTTTACCAGGAAATTATGCTTGGTAACCGGGCGGGTAATACCAGTTACATCCGCTTCCTGAAACGCGTCATTACCGATTAGATGCGTACCGACCTGACCGGTAATAGCAACCATGGGGATAGAATCCATATAAGCATTGGCAATTCCGGTCACGAGATTAGTTGCTCCGGGACCGCTGGTAGCCAGGCATACGCCCACCTTACCGGTTGCCCGGGAGAAACCGTCGGCAGCGTGCGCCGCTCCCTGTTCATGGCGCGTTAAAATAAACTTAAGGCCAAAATCATAAAGCGCGTCAAATATAGGCAGGACCTGGCCTCCGGGATAACCGAAGATTACTTCCACCCCTTCGCGTTTTAATGACTCTAAAAGTATGCGTGCGCCGTTCATCTGATTTAACTTAATATCGCTCCCTTATCCGCAGAACTTACTAAGCGCGAATATCTTGAGAGGTATCCTGTTTTAATTTTCGGCGCAACTAGTTTAACCGTTTTTAACCTGTTCTCAATTTCTTTTTTGCTTAATTTTACTTCCAGTTTCCTTCCGGGAATATCTATCGTAATTATATCCCCGTCTTTTAAAATTGCAATCGCGCCTTTAGCTGACGCTTCGGGCGAAACATGTCCGATGCAGGGGCCTTTTGTCCCTCCGGAGAACCTTCCATCGGTAATCAGGGCCACGGAATCTGCCAGGCCTTTACCGACAATTGCGGAAGTAGGTGCCAGCATTTCGCGCATACCCGGGCCTCCGCTGGGGCCTTCGTAACGTATTACCACTACCTCGCCTGATTTTACTTTATCATTCAGTATCGCGCTCATTGCTTCTTCTTCGCGGTTATAAACTTTTGCTTTGCCGCTAAACTTCATCATTTTAGCTGAAACCGCCGATTGTTTTACTACGGCACCGTTGGGCGCAATATTACCGTAAAGCACGGCTATTCCGCCTTGTTTGTGATACGCGCGGCTGAACGGACGGATTACTTCATCATCGTAAATTTTAGCTTCCTCCGCAATTTCAAAAGTCGACTGACCTGAAACATTCAATGTATTATTTAATTGTGACTTCAAGCGCTTTAAAACTGCAGGAACCCCTCCGGCATACTCCACGTCTTCCATAAAATGCTCACCCGCCGGTTCAATATTGGTAATGTGCGATGTGGCTTTACTGATTTTATCAAAAGTTTTAAGGTTTAAATTAATCCCTGCCTCATGGGCAATAGCCATTAAATGCAGCACCGTATTACTTGAGCCGCCCAAAGCCATATCTACAAGGATTGCGTTTTCAAGCGATTTTTGAGTAATAATATCCTTGGGCAAGACTTGTTTTTTCACTAGTTCTACAATGCGTTCGCCGCTAGCTTGAGCGATTCTGCGTTTTTTTGCTGAAATCGCCAGCGCCGTTCCGCATCCTGGTATAGACATACCCATTGCTTCAGTAAGGCAGGCCATGGTATTTGCCGTGTATAAGCCCTGGCAGGAGCCAGCTCCGGGGCAGGCTTCCATCTCAAGACAGATTAACTCTTCGGGAAGGATTTTCCCGCTCTTTGCTTTTGCCACTGCTTCATATGTATCATGGACAAAAGCCAACTTTCTTTTATTGAGACGACCGGATAACATCGGTCCGGCGGTCACGATTATCGCCGGAATATTCAAGCGCGCTACCCCCATAAGCATACCAGGAGTAATCTTATCGCAGTTAGTCAAACAGACAATTCCGTCTAATTGATGCGCGTTGCAGACAGTTTCAATCGTATCCGCCACGATTTCACGCAAGGCTAAAGGATAACACATGCCTAAATGACCCATGGCAATGCCGTCGCAGATACCGGGAATTCCGAAGAAAAACGGCACACCGCCGCCATAACAGACGCCACGCTCAATATAACGCTCTAAGTCGCGCATACCGATATGGCCGGGAATAAGATCGGTAAAAGACGTGGCAACTCCGATAAACGGCCTGCCTAAATCTTTTCTGGATAAACCCGTAGCGTGCAATAATGCCCGGTGCGGAATCCTCTCAATCCCTTTCTTTATAGTGTCTGAACGCATTAATTCTCCCTTCTAATCCGCGCCCTCTCCGTCGTGCACAACCTCTTGGCCAACCTTACGCTTACGGACAATCACGCGTTTTAAGACTACATATTTATCAACCAATTCTCTCTTATTAATGTTATTTAACTGTTTGAAGAGAAAATCGAATTTTGCTTCAATATCTTTAGTAATCGCATCTCTCGTAGCTTGAGGCAGAGACATAATTTCTTTCTTAAACTGGCCCAATGCCTTTTTACGGGTCTTATAAAAAAACTGCTCTTCGGTCTCGCCTGTTTTGGCTTCATTGGCGGCATTGACTTTAAGCCATTCATAAATCTTTACCTTTAAATCCTGAGGGAAACTCTTGGATTCATACATCATATTCTGGAATTCCGTAGCCAGATGCACTTCGCAAGCATCGCATTCGGCGAATTTATGGAATGCCTCAGCCGGTAAAGTTGATGCGCCGTGCTGCACTGCTCCCCCTAAGCCGAATTCCTTCTGCGCTATTGCCGAAAGGTTCTTTAAGGTATCGAAATCCAATTTTACCTGGGCAATGGAACCGTCAGGTAGGACTACACCGCCGTGGGATGTCCCAGTCTGGATTGAAATCTTGCTGATACCAATCAAACCTTTGCGTAGCCTTTCCTTAAAGCCGGCCATAAAGGCGCGTAGGTCTTCCGGTGTAGAATTCTGATGCCCCACCTCTCCTATCTCGCCTCCTACGGAAACGGTTATGCCTTTCGGCTCTATGCGACGGATAAACTGCGTAAGCTTGGCGCAGGCTTCGTAATTATTCTGCTGCTGCTTCTTGATGTCAGTCTTGGATAAATCAACAAGCGTAGAGGAATCAATGTCAATATTGTAGAAGCCCGCGCCTATGGCGTCGGTAATCAACGCCTGTAATGCTTCAATTTCCTTATCCGCGTTCTCCTGAAATTTCTTTAAATTTATCTGGCAATGGTCAGCCTGAATAAAGACAGGACCCTTATAACCTTCTTTAATTGCCGCAGCTAACACCACGCTTGAATATTCAGCCGGCGGCTGATTGGTGTAACCCATCTCGGATTTAGCAATCTCAAAAATAAAGGCATTGGTATTGTTAGCCTTGCCTACCCGAAAGAGCGCACGGGCTAAATCATAAGCCATCGTCCTTAAATTTATCGCCGGCACGGTGAAATTACCAAACTCACCCCTGCCGCGGGCAATATAAAAATCATGTATTGAAACGGGATAAATCCCCGCCTTATAAGCCATATCCAATATCTTCTTGGCTATTCTTTTCTTCGTAGCTACATCGTCACTCATAATCAATTCCATCACGATGTTGTCAATGTTAAGCGGCTTCCTGCCCATTTTATTTCTTCCTCCGTTAAGTTAAAGTTTTAATTAAATCGTACATCTTATCCGAGTTCCACTCTTTTTTCTTTATCGCCGTTTCAAAATCTACCAGACACACCTTCCAGTTGCAGAAGCTGACTGCCTTATCGGTTTTGCCTTCTATCAGGCAGTCCAGCGCAGTTTTACCGAAACGTAATGCCAGATCGCGGCTGCATGCCGTGGGCCGGCCGCCTCTTTGCACATGCCCTAAAACTACTGTGCGGGTTTCCAGGGAGGTCAATTCGTTTATTTTCTTTGCAATCTCAATTGCAGAGCCTGCGCCCTCCGCAACCACAATTATCCAACTTAACTTACCCCTTAAATTACCTTCAACGATATCGTGAGCGATTGCGTGCAAATCAAATTTTCTTTCCGGGATTATGGCTTCCTCGCATCCTCCGCCTAAAGCTACGCTTAAAGCGATAAACCCTGAGCCTCTTCCCATTACCTCTACTACAAAAACGCGCTCCATTGAAGTAGCGGTATCGCGGATATTGTCAATCGCGGCCAAGGCCGTGTTCACTGCCGTATCCGTACCTATGGTAACGTCTATTCCGTTTATATCATTGTCAATGGAAGCCGGAATTCCCATACAGGGGATTTTAAATTTCTTGTAAAACTCATGCGCCGCAGTAAAACTGCCGTTGCCGCCGATAACAATCAGACCTTCAATACCGTATTTTTTTATTGTATTAAATGCCCTCTCCTGCCCAGTTTCAGTCTGGAACTCCGGACAACGCATAGTTTTTAAAATTGTTCCGCCCTGATTGATTATCCCTGAAACCGAACGGTGGTCTAATACTTTCAATTCTTCGTTAATCAGGCCCCACCAGCCGCGGAATACACCCATTACTTCAACTTTTCGAGCTATGGCCGAACGCACTACCGCGCGTATTGCCGCGTTCATTCCCGGCGCATCCCCGCCGGTGGTTAAAACCGCTATTCTCTTCATATCAAGTCCCCATCTCCCAACTGGAAAGGTATTTTTTCTGTTCGGGGGTGAGGGTATCTATTTTTATCCCCATAGATTTCAATTTTAATACCGCAATATTTTCGTCAATATTTTTAGGGACCGTATAAACTTCTTTTTTCAGTTTCTTGTAATTCTTAACCATATACTCCGCTGAAAGCGCCTGGTTGGCAAAAGACATGTCCATAACCGAAGCCGGATGTCCCTCTGCGGCAGCCAAATTAATCAGGCGGCCTTCCCCTAAAATATAAATCTTGCGTCCGTCGCTTAAAATGTACTCATCCACGAATTCGCGTATGCGCTTTTTCGCCCTGCTTAATTTTTCTAAAGCGGGAATGTCAATCTCTACGTTAAAATGCCCGGAATTAGAAACGATCGCTCCGTCTTTCATTACTTGGAAGTGCTCTTTGCGGATAACGTTGATATCGCCGGTGACCGTGACAAAGACATCTCCGATTTTTGCCGCATCTTTAATCGGTATAACGTCAAACCCGTCCATTGACGCTTCCAGCCCGCGTAAAGGATTCACTTCAACCACGATTACCTTTGCGCCTAAACCTTTTGCGCGCATTGCCGCACCCTTACCGCACCAGCCATAACCACAGACCACAAAATTTGCTCCTGCGAGTAATTTATTTGTTGCGCGGATGATCCCATCAAGCGTAGACTGCCCCGTGCCATAACGATTATCAAACAAATGCTTGGTTTGGGCGTCGTTAACCGCGATGATCGGATAACGCAGCTTTCCCTCATTGGCCAAAGCGCGTAAACGGATCACGCCGGTAGTAGTTTCCTCGGTCCCGCCGATAATATTTGCGTGCGCTGCAGCTGGGTGCTGGTGGATGGTGCTTACCAGATCTGCGCCGTCATCCATAGTAATATCCGGCTTACCGGATAAAGCAGCCTGGAGATGATGGTAATAAGTTTTGGTATCCTCGCCTTTAATGGCAAATACGGAAGCTTTTAAATTTTTTACCAAAGAAGCAGCCACGTCGTCCTGGGTAGAAAGAGGATTTGAAGCGCAGAGGACAAGCTCAGCCCCGCCGGCTTTTAACGCTTGCATTAAAACCGCTGTTTCCGTAGTTACGTGCAAACAGGCTGCTACCTTGATCCCTGCCAGGGGTTTTTCTTTTTTGAACCTCGCGGCTATTAAATTTAAAACCGGCATATTATTGCTTGCCCATTCTATCCTTAATTTGCCCTTCGGGGCTAATTTAATATTTTTTATATCGTATTTCATCTTATCCTTTCAATTATTCTAGATTCTTTTTGCACCCCGCGCTGACTGCTACTACCCGGCGCTAAGTGGAATTACGCCGGTATTCGCCTTGTGGCGAAAATTACGCGAGTGTGCCCCTGTGGGCAATTATAATTTAGCCCCTTGTTTTTTAAGTGTTGCTGCCTTGTCCGTGTTTTCCCAGGTGAACTCCGGCTCCATACGGCCGAAGTGCCCGTAGCAGGCGGTTTTCTTATATATAGGACGTAACAAATGTAAAGATTCAATTATACCTCTGGGAGTAAGGTTAAAATTCTGACGGATAAGTTTTACCATTTTTTCATCCGCTACTTTTCCCGTGCCATAAGCATTGACATAAATTGACAGGGGCTCGGCGTACCCGATAACATAGGATAACTGTATAAGCAACCTATCGGTAAGGCCTGCCGCCACCATGTTCTTGGCAATATAACGGCACATATAAGCTGCCGAGCGGTCTACCTTAGTTGGGTCTTTACCAGAAAAAGCGCCACCGCCATGCGGGACGGTCCCGCCGTAGGTATCCACGATTATTTTTCTTCCGGTCATACCGGTATCGGACTGCGGGCCTCCGACTACAAATTTTCCGGTCTGGTTCACGTAATATTTCGTATCTTTATCTACCAGTCCTTTCAATATGTGCTTAGCAACCACATCGATTAACTCACCCCGTGCTTTATCGGTAATGTGCTTTCCGCTCCTATCCAGAATATCCTCAGTATGCTGACAAGCAAGTACCACCGAGTCTACACGTTTCGGTTCTCCGTCATGGTACTCCACCGTTACCTGCGATTTGCAGTCCGGGCCGAGGTATTTTAAGATATTACCGCGGCGCACGTCGGCCATACGTTTGACTAATTTATGCGCTAAAATGATCGGAAGCGGCATCAACTCTTTAGTCTCCTTGCAGGCATAACCGAACATTATACCCTGGTCTCCCGCTCCTCCGGTATTGACACCTTGCGCTATATCCGGAGACTGGCTATTAATTGTATTGATAATGGCGCAGGTCTCGTAATCAAATCCATATTTAGAATGGGTATACCCGATATCTCTGATAATACCGCGCGCTAATTTCTGAATATCTATGTAGGCGGAAGTCGTGATTTCTCCACCGACGATCAAAAGGCCCATGGTAACATAGGTTTCGCAAGCTACCCTGCTTCTTTCCTTATTCATATCGTGCCCAAGAACCTGATCCAGCACCCCGTCTGAGATCTGATCGCATAATTTATCCGGATGCCCCTCGCCTACCGACTCAGAAGTAAAAAAATGTTTACGCATGAACCAAACCCTCCCTTTTAATTAGTTAAAAGTTTTCTGCGCCTTGTGATAGAATTTTTTGTCCCCGATATCAAACCAACTGCCTTTAAAAACGTAACCGTATACCGCGGTTTCTTTCCTTAACCAGTCAATGTAAAAACCCGAAGCGTCTACTTTTTTTGCGTGCGCGCGCATATATTTTTTAACCAAGGTGATGCTTTCAGCCGGAAAATAATAAACACACATCGCTACAAGCTGCGAAACAGGCTTTGCCGGTTTTTCCTTAAAATCTATGACTTGCGCATTTACGCCTAATTTTACAACTCCGTAATTCTTCGCTTCTGATTTCTTTTTGATATCATATACCCCTATTGTGGGGTGCGGAGCATTCTTTTGAGCAAAACTTAAAAACGGCTCCAGTTTACTATCCAGTAGATTATCCCCGCCGATAATCAAAAGACCGTCTTTAATCTTTTTTACGCGAATAGCGAAATCCATATCCCCGACTGCCCCGCGCCTGTCATCTAAATTTTTCGTCAGGTCATCCAGCAGGGTAATCTTTTTAGGGCATTTAAAATTTTTTCGCCATTGCTTAAATTTGGAAAAAAACTTACTGTTGGTAACGACAACTATTTCCTCAAGCCCTTTTAATCCCTGCAGCTTCCTGATAATGTGTTCAATTATCGGCCTCTCCTTTATTTCAAGGAGCGGCTTAGGGTATTCCTTTGTTAAAGGGTATAACCGCGTCGCATAACCGGCTGCCAATATCAATGCTTTCATACTTGCTTTACCTGAGAATTTCCCTTAGTTTTAGCTGGGTGAATTCTTCAATTTGTTTTCCGGTAGATAATTTCAAAGCGGAGCTAGCAATATTCTGCGCCTGTTGCATGGTGACTGAACGTATAATATATTTTAATTCCGGGATAACCTGCGGCGGCATGCTGAATTCATCCAGCCCCAACCCGAGGAGTAAAAGGGCAAAACTGGGTTCTCCCGCCATTTCTCCGCACATACCGACCCTGATTTTTGCTTTATGCGCGGAATCAATAATATTTTTAATCAGACGCAACACTGCCGGATGAGCCGGGTCATAAAGATAGGCGACTTTTTCATTAGTACGGTCTACCGCCAAGGAATACTGGATTAAATCATTGGTGCCGATGCTGAAGAAATCAGCTTCCGTTGCGAGTATATCGGCGGTCATTGCCGCCGAAGGCACCTCAATCATGGCGCCTACTTCTATATTTTCATTAAAAGGAATACCCTTCTCTCTTAATTCGTTCTTCGCCTCATCCAGAAGCGCGTTCGCCTGTTGAAGCTCTTCCACCCCGGAAATCATCGGGTACATTAATTTTAAATTCCCGTGTACCGATGCCCTAAGGATTGCCCTTAATTGTAGCTTAAAAACATCGGGCTGGGCAAGACAGAAACGTATTGCCCGCCATCCCAGAAACGGCGCCATCTCATGCGGAATCTGGAATTGTGATAAAAATTTATCCCCGCCTAAATCCAGCGTGCGGATGATTACCGAATCTGGCTTCATCTCTTCGGCAACGTATTTATATGCTTCGTAATGATCCTCTTCAGAAGGCAGGTCTTTCCTGTTCATATAAAAGAATTCCGTGCGGTAAAGCCCGATACCTTCGGCTCCGTGCAGCTTCACCGCAGAGACCTCTTCGGGGAATTCTATATTCGCATTTATTCTAATGGTCTTGCCGTCGCGCGTTACCGCAGGCAGGCTTTTAACTGCTGAGAACCTTTCCGTAATCCCTTTAAGTTTTTCTTCTTCCCGGCGGTAGCGCTTAAGGGTTTCTTCATCGGGCGATACGATTACGATGCCCATACCGCCGTCAATAATCAGCATATCCCCAGACTTAATCTTTAGCGTCGCTTCTTCCGTACCGACTACCGCCGGAATTTCCAGGGATTTAGCCATAATCGCGGTATGCGAAGTCTTGCCTCCGATATCGGTAACAAAACCGCAAACGCTCTGCTTATGCATTGCCGCAGTATCCGAGGGAGAAAGGTCATGAGAAACTACAATGACTTTCTCCTTTAAATCCAGCAGCCCTTTCTTTTCTTTACCCAGCAGGTTACGCAGTATCCTTTTGCCGACATCATTGATATCCGCTATGCGTTCCTTAAGGTACTCATCCTCTATCCGGGAGAACACATCTACATATTTCTTCAGTACCTCCGAGAATATATAGGCGACATTTAATTTCTCCTTTTTAAGACGCGAGATAACTTCCTCAATGAGCATGCGGTCTTCAAGAACAAGAAGATGTGCGTCAAATATCTGGGCCTCTTCCTGCCCCATCTCTAGACTGATACGTTTCTGCAATTCTATTATCTCACGGCGGGTCTTAATGAGGGATTCCTCAAAAAGTTGTATCTGTAAGGGTATATCATCCTGGCCTATATCTTCTTTGGGGATAATAAGTTCTTCCTTACCGACCCTGTAAGCGGGGCCGATACTGATGCCCGTAGCCGCAGCTATGCCTTTTAACTGGATCATATTTCTTCCTCGTTAGAGATAACTTTTTCTAACGCCACTAACGCCACTTCGGCGTCATCTCCTTCCGCTTCGATTATAATCGAACTCCCCTTTTCCGCACCCAGCATGAGGATGCCCATAATGGACTTACCGTTTACTTCCTCATCTTCCCCTTCGCGCTTAACGGTGATGCGGGAATCAAACTTATTGGCTATTTGCACAAAGAGGGCCGCGGGCCGCGCGTGTAAACCGGATTTATTTTTTACCGTAAATTTTTTCTTAATTAGTGCCATCTTTATATCTCTTCAATAAGCCCTAAAATAAGCTTGGCCAATTTTACCGCGTCATGCCTGACTACACCGTCTTCAATAATGCCGAAATCGTCTTCTATAACGCGGTAACCCGCGGTTTCAGCCTTTTTTCTGTCATTAACCACGAGATATGAATCCTGTTGGGCATAACGTTTCAGGATATCTGCAGGGACTTCGCCCGTATTTACGATACAGTAATTAAGGATCTTTGGGTCGCTATGGGTAACCAATGCCCTAATATGGTCCGATACGCTGTAACCGTCTGTCTCTCCCGGCTGTGTCATTACATTACAGACATAAACCTTAATCGCACTACTTGTAAGAACAGCGTTTGTAATCTCCTTAATAAGCAGGTTCGGGATAATACTTGTATATAATGAGCCTGGGCCAAAGACTATAATCTGCGCCTCCTCTATGGCCTTAATCGCATCTGGCGTCGCCTGGGGAGAATGAGGCGTTAATACCACCTTACTTATTTCCTTGCGGCCCTTGGGGATTTTGTTTTCGCCCGTCACCGTTGTCCCGTCTTTATACTGGGCGGATAAGGTAACGTTGCTTAAAGTAGAAGGTATCACCTGTCCCCTTAAAGCGAGGACTTTACTTGTTTCTTTTATCGCTTTCTCAAAATCACCCGTAAGCTGGGTCATTACCGTAATAAAAAGATTACCGAAACTATGCCCCGAAAGATTAGACCTCGTGTCAAAACGGAACTGGAATAAATCCCTCATTAAAGCCGGCGCATCTGCCAAAGCTACAAGGCAGTTACGGATATCCCCGGGAGGCAGGATATCAAATTCTTCTCTTAAACGGCCGGAAGAACCACCGTCATCCGCCACCGTTACCACCGCAGAAATATTTGAAGTATATTCTTTAAGACCGCTCAATAAAACCGACAGTCCTGTGCCTCCGCCGATAGTTACAATCCGCGGGCCACGGCTTAATTGCCTTTTTTGATAGAGAATATCAACCAACTCTTTACCGCCTGAAGGGATAAACGCCCCCATAAAAGAACGCATCATCCTCTTTATGCCTAATATGAGGATGATAATACCAGAGATTATCACTACTGCGTCAAGGAGCTGGATAAACCAGAATTCATCCCCGCGCAAATGCCCAGTCCCTAAAACCAGAAGAATAATACCAAAAAGGCTCAAAACCAGCCAACGCTTGACCTGCATGCCCGGATAAAGCCACTTGAATATACCTTTGACCTTGGATCGCATTTTAAACTTTCTTTTCGTCTTCTTCGCTAATTATCTTGATTATCGCTTTTTCATCGCTGCACGCGCGAAGGCTGTCGCGGAAATACTTGTCTTTGAGCAGACGGGATATCCGCGCAAGAGCCTTTAAGTGCGGTCCGGCGGAATCCTGGGGAGCTACCAGTAAAAAGAATATGTACGCCGGCTCACCATCCAAAGAATCAAAATCAACGCCTTTCTTGGAGAGGCCAAAAGCAGCCACCAGTTTATCTACGCAGTCGCTCTTGGCATGGGGTATGGCTATACCCTGCCCGATGGCGGTGGAACCAAGTGATTCCCTGGCCATAAGAGACTCAATTAATTTATTACGGCAGCGTTTTTCAATATCGCCTGAATTAAGTAATGTATCCACAAGTTCCTTAATAGCGTCTTCTTTTTTTGCGGATTTTATATCGGTGAGTATCGCTTTTTTTGAGAGAAAATCCATAATTTGCATAGCACTTCTCCTTTGTAGTATGACCCTTCGCCCACCAATGTAGGCTTTAGGATTTAGGATTTTAAAAAAATACCCCGTATCTTTTCTAAAGCGGGAGGCGGGATTCGAACCCGTGACATCAACCTTGGCAAGGTTGCGCTCTACCAACTGAGCTACTCCCGCATATTTTGCTATTCACTAAATTGGGCGGAAGAGGATTTGAACCTCCAAGGGTTTCCCCAATAGCTCCTAAGGCTATCGCGTATGCCAATTCCGCCACCCGCCCCTATTGGCTTATGGCATATTGCAAATGGCTAACCCCCCATTTGCTATACGCTGTTTGCAATTTTATTGAGCCTCCCGCGGCTCGAACGCGGCACAACCACCTTAAAAGGGTGGTGCTCTACCTGATGAGCTAGAGGCCCGAATTTAGAATTCCAATAGTTCTTTTTCTTTAGTTTTTAAGAGCTCGTCAATCTTTAAAATGTATTTATCCACTAATTTCTGAAGTTCGTCAATCGCGCGGAATTTATCATCTTCAGAGATAACCTTATCTTTTTCTAATTTTTCCAGCGCTTCCTTGGCGTCGCGCCTTACGGTCCGCAGCGACACCCTTCCTTCTTCGCACATCTGATGGATTTGTTTTGCCATTTCCTGCCGCCTCTCTTTGGAAAGCTGGGGCACGGAAAGGCGGACAACCTTGCCGTCATTGGAAGGCATAATACCGAGGCTTGATTTCATAATCGCTTTCTCAATTTCAGGAATTGCGCTTATGTCCCAAGGCTGGATAACTATCAAATGCACGTCGGGGATCGATATGGAAGCGAGTTGCTTTAAAAGAGTAGGGGTACCGTAATAATCTATGTGCAGTCCCTCCACCAAATGCGGACTGGCCCTACCGGTGCGCACTTCGGAAAACTCCCTGTTTACCGACTCAAGCGTTTTCTTCAATTTTTCTTCCGTGTTATGCAAAATTTCTTTTGTAGTCATAAGCTCCGCCCCTCACTTTTAAGCTACAACCGTACCTATTTTATCGCCTAAAATTACTTTCTTGATATTTCCGGGTTTATTTAAATTAAAGACAATAATGGGCAATTTATTGTCCATACACAGGCTGACTGCCGTGGCATCCATGACTTTCAGTCCCTTCTTTAACACATCAATATACTTTAAAGAATTAAATTTTTTAGCAGCCTTCACTTTCATCGGGTCGGCGGAGTAAACCCCGTCAACCTTGGTGGCTTTCAGGATAGCATCCGCGTTTATCTCTACCGCTCTTAATGCCGCTGCAGTATCGGTGGTAAAATACGGATTGCCTGTCCCGGCAACAAAAATTACTACCCGCCCTTTCTCCAAGTGCCGTATCGCGCGCCTGCGGATATACGGCTCGGCGATCCGCGCCATGTCAATTGCGGTCATAACCCGCGTGGGCTGACCCATTTTCTCCAGAACATTCTGCAGGGCAAGGCCGTTTATGACTGTGGCCAGCATTCCCATATAATCGGCAACAGACCTGTCCATATCCAAGCCGCGTGAAGCAGTATTCTCCTGCCCGCGAAAAATATTTCCCGCGCCAAGGACAATAGCCACATCTACTTTTAAATCGCGGATTTCCTTTATTTGGTGGGATACGGCAATTAAAACCCCCTGGTCAATTCCGTGGGTAGCTTTACCCTGAAGCGCTTCGCCGCTTAGCTTCAGGACTATTCTTTGATAAACTGGCTGGCTCATCTTTCGCCGACTTTATAACGGGTAAACCTGCGGATTACGATATTCTCGCCCAACTTGGAAACTATTATACCCAGATAATCTTTAATGGTAATCGCGGGGTCTTTAATGAATGCCTGAGACATAAGGCAGTGTGCTTTGATAAAATCCTCCGCTTTCTTTTCCGCTTTCAATACTTCTTCCGGGACATCTTCCTTCTTAATGTAAAGTGGGCTTAAGGCGGCGATCTGCATACAAAGGTCCTTTGTGAATTTGGTAAACTCTTCGTTGCGTGCCACGAAATCGGATTCACAATCAACTTCAAGTAATACGCCTATTTTATTGCCCATATGCACGTATGATTCAATACGCCCTTCTTTTACCGCGCGGTCCTGCTTATTTGCCGCAATCTCTAAGCCTTGTTTGCGGAGTATCTCGGCAGCCTTCTTCAGGTCGCCCTTGGATTCCTCCAGCGCCTTCTTACAATGCGCAATACTTGCGCAAGTCATATCCCTTAATTCCTTAATTGCTTCAACGCGGATAGTCACTTTTTACTTTCCCTTTCTGGATTTGGTCTTGTCTTCCGTGATTTTCACAGCCCTTGCTTTTTTGCCCGCCTTGCCTACCTCATCAACGGGCTCATCAGTCTCAACTATTTCTTCTATCTCCTTGATCTTTACCTCTTCTTCCGGAAGTAATACCGGCTGTTCCTCCTCCGGTGGCTTCTCTTCTTTTAATACAGCGCCTTCCTGGGAAAGGTAAGATAAGAACTTCTTCCTGCCCTCAATAATGGTATCTGCCAATAAAGATACAATCAGGCTTATTGATTTTGTGGCGTCATCATTGCCGGGAATAGGATATGCAATCAAGCCCGGGTCGGAATTAGTATCAATTAACCCGATAATCGGAATGGAAAGCCGTTTTGCTTCGCGTATTGCCGTCTCCTCTTTCTTGGTATCAACGACAATCATCGCCTTAGGCATGCGCTCCATTTTGACTATCCCTGCAAAATTCTTATTTAACTTAGCCAATTCTTTCTCAAGGCCGGAAATTTCTTTTTTGGTAAGTTTCTCAAACGTCCCGTCTTCACGCATCTTTTCAATGTCTTTTAAACGGTTAATGCTCTTTTTGATGGTGGAGAAATTCGTCAGCAGCCCACCCGGCCAGCGTTCAGTTACATAATACATGCCCGTCTTAAGCGCCTGCGCGTGAACTACCTCTTGAGCCTGTTTCTTTGTGCCCACGAAAAGCACTATTTCGCCTTTTGAAGTAATATCCATAAGATAATCCCGGGCTTTGTTAATACATTCCTCGGTTTTCTCCAGGTCAATGATATAAATACCGCTTCTTGCCCCAAAGATAAATTTTTTCATTTTAGGGTTCCAGCGCTTGGTCTGGTGCCCAAAATGCACCCCTGCTTCTAATAGCTGTTTAATCAATTCTGATGGCACGTGTTTCTCCTCCTTATAAATAATAAATTGTTGCTGCTGGGTTGATATTATTGTTTCTGCCTGCCCTTTTTAGGGGGTGAAGTTAATTTTATGAGTATATCAAAAAAAATCTCAATATACAACTATTTTTGTATCTCTTGCATTGAATAAAGCCGTTTATATACGCCATTTTGGTTCAAGAGGTCGTCATGCCTGCCTTGCTCAACAATCATACCCTTGTTTATAACCACGATTCTATGCGCATTACGTACAGTTGAAAGCCGATGGGCAATAACAAACACGGTCCTACCCTGAATAAGGTGGTCTATCGCTCCCTGCACCAGGCGTTCGGATTCAGTATCCAACTGGG
The DNA here is from genome assembly GCA_049517335.1 of Candidatus Omnitrophota bacterium. Taxonomy (GTDB): domain Bacteria; phylum Omnitrophota; class Gorgyraeia; order Gygaellales; family Profunditerraquicolaceae; genus JBEKSD01. Next base: position 27,826 of record JBEKSD010000008.1, read on the forward strand.
AGGTAGCCTCATCCAGTATTAAAATAGGGGGGTTCTTCAGCAGCGCGCGCGCTATGGCAATCCTCTGCCTCTCCCCGCCGGATAACTTCATACCCCTGTCGCCGATTACTGTAGCGTAACCTAAAGGTAATTTAAGGATAAAATCATGGGCATAAGCCTGCTTGGCTGCGAATTCAATAGCGTCCTCTGTTGCCGAAGTATCCCCGTAAGCGATATTCGCTTTAATAGTGTCATTAAAAAGTATGGTTTCCTGAGTAACTATACCTATTTGCCGGCGAAGCGACTTTAAACTTACTTCTTTGATATCCACGCCGTCAATTAAAATTTTACCTGTTTTAGGATCGTAAAAACGGGGGATTAAATCCACAAGGGTACTCTTTCCGGTGCCACTGGGCCCCACTATTGCCAGCATTGTCCCCTTTTCAACCCTTAGGTTTATATCTTTTAATACTTCGTGCACGCCGTAGCTAAAAGAAATATTATCAAATAAGATATTATCCCTAAATCCTTTCAAGTCCGGAGCTGCCGGCTTATCCACTACCGTCGGATTTGTTTCCAGGACTTCATGGATACGCTCGCTTGCGCCCATTGCCTGCTCATTCAGAGAATTAACCTGGCTTATTTTCTTAAACGGCCGGATTAGAGAAAGAAGAGAACCCAGGAACAGGCCGAAAACACCAAAAGAAAGCTTTCCCGCAATTACCTGTTTACCGCCCCAGAAAAACACAAAAACCCCGGCTATGCAGCCTAAAAACTCGGTTATGGGGTTTAAAAGCAGCGTCCTCTTAATGGATTTCATGGAAATCTTATAATAATCCTGATTTACGCGGTTAAATTTGGCAATTTCATAATCTTCCATGTTAAAAGCCTTGACAATGCGCGTTCCGCTGATTGTCTCATAAAGGATGGAATTTGTATCCGCCATCTTCTCCTGCGAACGCTTAGAAAGCTTCCTTAATGCCTTGCCTACTTTAATAATGGGCAGGCTTATCAGCGGCAGGAGTAGGAATGTCAAAAGCGCCATCTTAAAATAAATAAAAAAAGTAACGCAGGTAAATATAATTACCTGCAGACTCTGATAAATTATGTCGGAAGCGCCGTAAGATACGGCATTCTCCACGACCTTGACGTCGTTGGTGATACGCGACATAAGCTCTCCTCCCCGTTTATGGGTAAAATATTCAAGGGAGAGTGTCTGAATTTTTGCGTAAAGTTTTGCCTTAATGTCTCTGACTACCCTTTGGCCTATATCGGACATAAGGTACGCCTGTAGGAATTCAAAAAGGCCTTTTAAGAAAAAAAGCACCAGGATACCTGCTGCCATGTAATTTAGGAGCGTAGTCGGCTCAATACCATTGATTTTATCCACAAAATTAGATAAAAACGGGGGTAATTTCGTAGGGACTATGATTTTCTTATTGGTCAGGACCTTATCCGTAAGGGGAACGAGCATGGCAAGGGAAACCCCGTCAAAAATTGCGGAAAAAACCATACAGACGCTGGCAAGGGAAAACAGCCCCAAATAGGGGCGCACGAATTTTAGTAACTTCAAGTAATCCTTCATCTTCTATTTCTCCTTAAAATCTCCAAAGGGTACGTATTTTATCATATCCATTGACTTTTGTCGAGTGATTTGCTATTATTTTCGCATGTCTAAAGTTCGAGTTGGGGTAGTTGGCGTAGGCCATTTGGGCAGTATCCATGCCAAAATATACAAAGAAATCCCGGACTGCACGTTGGTAGCGATATGCGACATAGATAAGAAACAGTTGGAAACTGTTTCCGGAAACCTACAGGTTCCCGGTTGGCAGGATTACCGGGAATTATTCGGTAAGGTTGATGCGCTAAGCATTGCCGTACCTACAAAATTCCACCAAAAAATAGCTTATGAATTCCTGAAAAACGGTATACACACTCTCGTTGAGAAGCCTTTTACCTTAAACCTTAATGAAGCAGATTCCCTAATCCGGCTGGCAAGAAAAAATAAGCTGATCCTACAGGTTGGCCACATAGAAAGATTTAATTCCGCCTTCAGCGCTACCTTAAAATTAATCAAACACCCTAAATTCATAGAATGCCACCGTTTAAGCCCATTTCCTAACCGCTCCCTTGACGTAGGCGCGGTACTTGATATTATGATCCATGACATTGATATCGTTCTCGGACTGGTAGATTCAAAAATTAAACGCATTGAAGCCGTAGGCGTAAATGTGCTAACCCAATTTGAAGATATTGCCAACGCCCGCCTCACCTTTAAAAACGGCTGCGTCGCAAACCTCACTGCCAGCCGGGTATCGGATGAGATAATGCGTAAAATCAGGATATTCCAGGAAGATACCTATATATCCCTTGACTACAAAGACGCTAAAGCCTCGGTTTACAAGCGCGTACAATCTCAAATCACGAAAGAAGACCTGCCTATAGAAAAAGAACAACCCCTGCAAAAAGAGCTTCAGGCATTTATTGACTGCGTGGGAGAGAATAAAGAACCCCTCGTTTCAGGAGAAATTGCCAGAGAAGCTTTAGCTGTTGCTTTAGAAATCCAAAGTAAAATATGGCCCAAAAAAATATTTTAATTATTTGCGGCGAGGCAAGCGGCGACCTAAACGCCGGGAATCTTACCCAGGCAATCAAAACTATTGATTCTAAGATCTCGATTTCCGCAGTCGGAGGAGAAACTTTACGCAAAGCAGGCGCAAATGTATTTTACGATATCAAAGAACTTTCTGTTCTGGGATTCTTTGATACCTTAAAAAAACTCCCTAAATTTTTTAATTTAAAGAAGCTCTTACTTAAAAAAATAAAAACAGAAAAATTCGATCTGATAATCCTCGTTGATTTTTCCGGTTTTAACTTAAGATTTGCCAAAGCGGTAAATAAATCAATACCCGTTATTTATTATGTCAGCCCTCAGGTCTGGGCTTCAAGAAGCGGGCGCATCGGGACAATTAAAAAATATGTCTCTAAAATGATAGTGCTTTTTAAGTTTGAGGAAGATTTTTACAAGAAGTACGGCGTGAGCGTAGATTTTGTCGGGCACCCCCTGCTCGATATCGTAAAACCCCTGATGGATAAGAAGGAATTTCTCGCATCTCTAAACTTCGTTGAAAACAAGACTACCATTAGCCTGCTGCCCGGTTCACGAAAAGGAGAAATTGAAAATATACTCCCCATTATGCTTAAAACAGCTAAAATAATCCTCGAGAGCCAAGATGCGCAGTTCGTAATTGCCAAATCAATTCAGGTGGACTGGCCAATTTATCGGAAAATAATAGATAAGTGTGGGGTTGAGCTAAAAATAGTAGAAGGAAAAACCTATGACTGCCTGAATATCTGCGGCTTTGCGCTTGTCGCTTCGGGAACGGCAACGTTGGAAACTACGATTATGCAGAAAGCGTTTGCGATAATTTACAAAATGAATCTTTTAAACTATCTTCTATATCGGCCTCAGGTAAAAGTACCGTTCATAGGTATAGTCAATATTATCGCTGGCAAAAAAATCGTCCCGGAGTTCATACAATTTAAAGCAACCCCGCAGAATATCGCTTATGAAACGTTAAGGTTGCTTAAAAACCATGAAGAATTAAACGCAATGCAAAATAGTCTCTCGCAACTAAAACTCTCCCTTGGTTCCTCCGGTGCTTCGGTTAGAGCGGCAAAAATCATCTTAGATTTCCTAAAATAAAAATCTTTATTTGATTACTTTAAAGGAATTGTAAACGGAGTCGCTTTTTTGTCCGCCGCGGGAAACAACCTTTAAGACCCAGGTATAGACCTGGTTATTCTGGAAAGTATCGGCTTTAATACGCAGCGATGTCGTATCGGAAGGGATACGTTCCTTAAGGATTAAATTTTTCCCGTAGGTAGTATAAGTTTTATAAATCCTGAAGTCGCTATAATCTATGAATAGCGGGCTACTGATAATCCATTTAAACTCAAGATAATTTTTCCCCCGCAGGTCAATTATATCACTGGTAGGATAAACCAATTGCGCTGGCGCAGGAGTTTTTAGAGCTTTACTTAATGGGACGGCAAGGACAGGCAGAATCATCAGGAATACAAGTGAAGTGGGAATAATTAAATTTTTAAAAACTTTAATCCAATTTCGCATTTCTTGCCAAATTGATCCTTTCGTCAACAGGAGGATGGTCAAAAAAATAAAATTTAATTAAGGGGTGGGGTTTACGGTCTGCCAGATTTTGCGCGGCGAGCTTATCCATCATGGAAATGAACGCTTCTTTTGCCTTTGTAGTTTTAAGCGCGAGCATATCCGCATTCTTTTCAAAAGCCCTACTGATAAAAACTTCCAAAGGCTGCGTAACGATACCAAACAAAACGAAATAGATAAAAATAATCGGAAGCGATGCGTAATCCGATAATGAAAACAGACCGAATAGCTTTAAAACGAGTGGGTTAGTTTTAAAAATCACGTAAAAAGCAAGTATGGTTACAGCTGAATTTATAAATATTAGCTTTAAGATATGCTTTAATTTATAGTGCGCGAATTCATGCGCCAATATAACCTCAATTTCATCATGCGTATATTTATCCTTTAAGGTATCAGCCAAGAGGACGCGCTTGGTCCCTCCTACCCCCACAAAAGCAGCATTGCCTTTAAGGCTTTTCTTACTTAAATCAATCTCAAAAACATCCAGAATCTTAATACGCATTCTTTCAGCTAGATTTAGTATTCTTAAACGTAAAACTTCATCTTCAAGTTTCTTATATTTAAAAAATAAAGGGATAATTAGTATAGGTGTAAGCTTGGCAATAATCACAGAAAAGAACACCCAAAATATAGAAATTATTAGCCACCAGCGACCGGGAAAGGCCTTTAAAATAAGGTAGAACGCGCTGATAAGAATAAGGCCGAAGATATACGAGAGGACAACGCCCTTTAGCTGGTCAAGGAGCCAATCACTTATTTTCTGGTTAGAGAGGGAAAATTGGCGCTCTGCCATATAGGATCGGCAGAAATTTATGGGAAAACTTAAAAAGTAATAACTAATAAATAAAATTAAAAGGTATAACGGAAGAATGAAATAATGCGGTAAACCTGACCGCGAGAGGCTAGAAACTAACGAATGCGACGCGCCAAAACCGCTAAAAATAAAAAGGACGAGCAATAAATAAAAGGTATCCAGTAGAGACAACGAATACTTAAGATTGGAATATCTTTTAGCCCTTTCCCCGTCCATGCTAAATTTAAGAGGCTTTTACAGCTTGAGGTTTGATATTTATAAAAGTGCGGAACCGGCCGTGGCTTGTTTTTTTCTTTGTAAAATATACCGTGCCGGGAGAAGTGGCAAATATTGTGCCTCTGCCTTTAACGTTGATGCCGGCTTTATAGGTTTCAATGCCCCTGAGCAATATCTGTCCGGTCTTAACGGTCTGCCCGTTTGAAACTTTAATCGCTTTATCTTTCTTGGGTGTAGATTTACCGCCTGCCATTTTAAATGCCTCCTTAAACCGGGGTCAGAGCCAAATGGTTCTCACCCCCTATTTTAGATTTTTATTTTAGGGTAAAATAATAACATATATTCCTTAATTAAGCAACACTTCTTCGTCTTTAGCCGGCAAATACACATCAAGGCCCTTTTCGCTGAGTGCTTCAAACAAGGCTTTGGACTGTATATAATCACCATGCACCAGAAAAATCCGTTTCAAAGGAAGGCAATGCTGCACAAAATCCGCCAGCTCATTTTTATCGGCATGTCCCGAAAAAGCGTTGATAATCGCAACTTCCGCATTTAATTCATACTCAACGCCGAATATGCGCACAAAAGGCACCCTATCAACTATCCTCTTGCCTAAGGTATCCTCGGCCATGTAACCTACTACGAGGACCGTATTGCGGGAATCCTCAATATTGTTCTTTAAATGGTGCAGGATTCTTCCCGATTCGCACATCCCGCTGCCGGCTATGATAATCATCGGCCGCCGGTCATCGTTTAAAGATTTTGACTCAAGCTGACTGCGTACAAATCTTAAATTCAGAAACTCAAACGGGTTATCGCCTTTGTTTATGGACAGGCACGTCTCCTTATCCATATAATCGGTATGGCACTGGAAGGCTTCGGTAATATTAATTGCCAAAGGGCTGTCCACGTATACGGGAATGGGCGGGATAGCTTTTTCCTTGATAAGTTCGTTCAGGAAATAAATGACTTCCTGCGCCCGTTCAAGAGTAAACGAAGGTATTATTACTTTTCCTTTACGCTCAATAGTGCGGTTAATGGTATCTTTTAATTTCGCTTTAGCTTCATCAATAGGCGCGTGCAGCCTACCTCCGTAAGTACTCTCCAATATCAAATAATCAAGCCCTTTCAGGAATGTCGGGTCATTCAGGATAGGCAGCCCCTTACGCCCTAAGTCCACGGCATAACCTAAGCGGATATTTTTAGAATCGTTTTTTATGTCAAGGGTGACGATTGCGGAGCCCAAAATATGACCGGCGTCAAAAAGCGTAGCACTTATGTCGTTGGTTACGCATATTTTCCTTTTATAAGAAACCGGATGGATTTTTTTGACTGCTTTACTGGCCTCCTTCATCGTATAAAGAGGCTCCCGCAAAGGTTCACCTAGCCTGCGGTTAATTTTATTGATATACCTGATATCTTCTTCCTGAATCTTTCCGGAGTCCTCAAGCATAAGGCGGCATAAATCTTTCGTTGCGGCAGTAGCGTAAATCCTGCAACGTAAGCCTTTCTTGATTAGGCTGGGAAGGTTCCCGCAATGGTCAATATGCGCGTGGGATATGATTAAAGCGTTTATCTTTCTGGGATTATACTGGAATATAGAGTTTATCCGGTAAAACGCTTCCCGGCGGCCCTGAAAAAGCCCGACATCAAGCAGGACTTCGGATTTTTCAGTAGCTACAAGATGGCTCGACCCGGTAACGGTCCTTACTCCCCCTAAGAATTTTAGAGTTACAGCCATAGGTATTTTATTTGTCGTAGGTAGAGTAAAAATAAGGCGTGTATGCCTGAAATTCCGCAGCACAGGTATCCACCAACTTAAAGTCCGGCATAATATTAAGGGACTTCCTTAAATCAAATACATCTTGTTCAGGTTTGCCTAAAAGACTACCTAACTGCTTGTCACTAAAGCCAAACTCTTTGGCATTTTTTAGACATGCAGCGGAGATTTCAGGACGACCTTTAATTATCTGCCTTTCAAGGTCAATAATCTCTTTGATGTTATGCAGATACCAACGGTCAATTTTGGTAATTTCATAAATTTTATCTATTGATACCTGCGCCCTTATGGCATCGGCAATATAAAACAGCCTTTCGGCATTCGGTACCCTTAATTTCTCAAGAATCTTATCCATCATTTCATCATTTACATCCGTATAGGCAAGGTCGCTAAAAACAAGACTATCCAGCCCGTATTTTTTTATCTCTAATGAGCGGATGCCTTTTTGCAAGGCTTCTTTAAAAGTCCTGCCGATGGACATTATCTCTCCCACGGATTTCATGGAAACAGTCAGGGTAGGGTCCGCTTTGGGGAACTTCTCAAAGGTAAAACGCGGTATTTTTACTACGCAGTAATCAATTGCCGGCTCAAAACACGCGGGAGTAACCTTGGTAATATCATTGGGTATTTCATCAAGGGTATAGCCGACTGCAAGTTTCGCCGCGATTTTTGCAATAGGGAACCCCGTCGCCTTTGAGGCAAGGGCCGAGGAACGCGAAACGCGCGGGTTCATTTCAATAATCACCATGCGCCCGGTATCGGGATGAACGGCGAACTGGATATTTGAGCCTCCTGTTTCAACGCCTATCTCCCTGATGCAGGCGATTGAAGCATCCCTCATCTTCTGATATTCTTTATCAGTCAATGTCTGGGCGGGCGCAACCGTAATACTGTCTCCAGTATGCACGCCCATAGGATCAAAATTCTCAATTGAGCAGATAATTACGACATTATCGTTTTTATCGCGCATAACCTCAAGTTCATATTCTTTCCAGCCGATAACCGACTCTTCAATTAATATTTCGCTTATCCGGCTCAAGTTAAGGCCGTATTTAGCTAACCGGCTAAATTCGTCCATATTATAAGCCACGCTGCCGCCTGTGCCGCCTAAAGTAAAGCTTGGCCTGATAATGACCGGGAAACCTATTTTTTCTACTACCTTAACAGCCTCATCCAGGTTATATGCCTTGCCACTCTTTGGCAAATCCAGTCCGATTTTCTGCATCGCTTCTTTAAAAAGGTTCCTGTCTTCGCCTTTCTTTATGGCTTTAATATTTGCGCCGATGGTTTCAACGCTGTATTTCTTTAAAATCCCTTTTTCTGAGAGCTCCACGGCCATATTCAGGGCGGTCTGCCCTCCCAAAGTAGGCAAGAGCGCATCAGGATGTTCTTTAGCAATTATCTTCTCAATTAGCTCTACGGTAATCGGCTCAATATAGGTAGTATGGGCTAATTCGGGATCAGTCATAATCGTAGCGGGATTGGAATTTACTAGGATGACCTTATAGCCCTCCTGCTTTAAAACCTTGCAAGCCTGGGTCCCGGAATAATCAAACTCACAGGCCTGCCCTATCACAATAGGACCTGAGCCGATTATTAGGATTTTCTTAATGTCTATACGCTTGGGCATTTTATCCCTTGTGTTTCTCCAGCATTTTTATAAACTCAGGGAATAGGTATTCCGAATCATGCGGCCCGGCTGAGGCCTCGGGATGAAACTGTACTGAGAATACCGGAAGTTTCTTATGGCGCATACCCTCTAAAGTAGAATCATTCAAATTGATATGCGTGACCTCTACGTCTTTTTTATTCAATGAATCAATATCCACGCAAAAACCGTGGTTCTGCACGGTAATGGCGACTTGCCCCGTTTTCAGGTTCTTAACAGGCTGGTTTGCTCCGTGATGGCCGAATTTCAGCTTATAAGTCTTGCCGCCGAAAGCCTGTCCGAGCATCTGGTGCCCAAGGCAAATCCCGAATATGGGAAGCTTTTCCAGCAAATCTTTTACAGTTTTTACCACATAAGGCAGTGCAGCCGGGTCTCCCGGGCCGTTGGATAAGAGGAGCCCATCGGGTTTTCTTTCCAGTATTTCTTTGCTTGAAGAGGATGCCGGCATAACCATCACTTTGCACCCATATTTTTCAGAGAGCCTAAGCATGTTCAATTTAATCCCGCAATCAAGGGCAACTATCTTATATTTTCCTTTATCGTTCCAATCATAAGGTTTCTTGCATGTGACCTCTTTAATCAGGTCCACGCCTAAAAGCCCAGCCGAAGACTTTGCCTTCTTAATCAGGCTATTCTCGTCAAAATCCACCGTAGAAAGGACGGCTTTCATAGCGCCGAGTTCTCTAATGTGTAACGTCAACGCTCTCGTATCTATCCCCTCAATACCGATAATCTTGTTTTCTTCTAAGTATTTACCCAATGTTTTTTTGGCGCGCCAGTTGCTGGATATTTTGCTGGCCTCTTTTACTACAAAACCTTCCACATGAGGCCTGCAGGATTCCACGTCGTCCTCATTTATGCCGTAATTTCCGATTAAGGGGTAAGTCATGGCTACGATCTGTCCTTTATACGAAGGGTCGGTAAGGATCTCCTGATAACCGGCCATACTGGTGTTAAAAACCACCTCACCGAAGCTCTCACCGACAGCGCCAAAGGAGCTGCCTTTAAAAATCGTTCCGTCTTCCAATGCTAATATTGCTTTCATTTTTTACTTTTTACCAGTGCGGCTTTAATAAATTCCCTGAACAACGGGTGGGCTGAATCAGGCTTGGATTTAAATTCCGGGTGGAATTGCACTGCGATAAAATAGGGGTGTTCCCTTATTTCAATTATCTCCACCAGATCCTTTGTCTGATAGATGCCTGAGAAAATCATCCCTTTACTCTCAAGCAATTTTTTATATTTATTGTTAAATTCATACCTATGGCGGTGCCGCTCATCTACCAAATTTTTTTTGTAAATTTTATAAGCCAGCGTGTTATTCTTGATTTTACATTTATAAGAACCCAAACGCATTGTCCCGCCTAAATCAACGACTTTCCTCTGCTCTGCTAATAAACTGATTACCGGGTTTTTGGTTTTAGGCTTAAATTCCGTGGAATTGGCATCCTTTAAGCCGCAAGCCCCCCTTGCGAACTCAATTACCGCGCACTGCATCCCCAGGCATAGCCCCAAAAACGGGATATCGTTCTCCCGGGCAAACCTTATCGCCTTAATCTTGCCTTCAACTCCTCTTGTGCCGAAGCCTCCGGGGACAAGTATGCCGTCAACGTCATTTAAAAACGCCGCTGCGCCTTTTTTTTCAACATCTTCGGAGTCAACCTTTTTTATCTCGACCTTTGCATCATTGCTGATTCCGCCGTGGGCCAAGGCCTCAAAAACCGATTTATAAGCATCCTGTAAGCCGATATATTTTCCCACGAAAGCTATTTTTACCCGCTCCTTAGGGTGAAGCATCTTCTCTACGACGTTATTCTCCCAATCGGAAAGATTAGAACATTTGGAAATAAGTTGGAAATGGCTTAAAATAATTTCATCCAAAATCTGCCCTTTAAAAACCAGCGGAATCTTATAAATGGACTCCACATCCGGAGACTCAATTACCGCTTCCTTCCTGACATTACAAAAAAGCGATATTTTTTCTTTTACCTCTTCCGATAACTGTTTCTCCGTACGGCAAATTAAAATATCCGGCTGTATACCTATTTCGCGTAAAGTCCCAACGCTATGCTGGGTGGGCTTAGTTTTAATCTCATCAGCCGCCTTAATATAAGGGATGAGCGTCAGGTGAATATAAAGGACGTTTTCTCTTCCTGCATCCAACTCAAACTGGCGCGCAGCTTCCAAAAAGGGCAAGCTTTCTATGTCTCCTACTGTCCCGCCTATCTCCACTATAACTACATCCGCTCCGGAAACTAAAGCAACCTTTTTAACCCTCTCTTTTATTTCATTCGTAATATGGGGGATAACCTGAATGGTTTTTCCCAAATAGTCCCCCCGCCTTTCCCTTGATATGACCGCATTATAAACCTGGCCCGTTGTAGCATTATTAAACTTGGTCGTTAAGGCATGGGTAAACCTTTCGTAGTGACCGAGGTCAAGGTCGGTCTCCGCCCCGTCATCGGTCACGTAAACCTCTCCGTGCTGATAAGGGTTCATCGTGCCAGGGTCCACATTAATATACGGGTCAAATTTCATAAGCGTGACTTTAAGCCCCCTTGCCTCCAGAATTTTGCCGATTGACGCAGAGGCGATACCTTTCCCAAGGCTTGAGATCACGCCGCCGGTTACAAAAATGTATTTTGACATGAACTTTGCCCTCACTTATAAAAAAACGTTTAGAGATAGAACTGCTCTCCAAACGCCATTGTTTAAGCTATACTGTTTTCGCATAACAAATTATACCAGAATTAATAGGATTGTCAACCCCGCAACCTATTATCCTTTGAATCGGTATAAGGGTTAATATACCGTTCAATCTTAAGGGTATTTTTAAGAGCCTTTAAATCCAGAACCTCACCACTGCCGTCAACCTCTACTTTTGGAAAAAATATGTCGTCTTCATTCTCTTCCTTTACCAAAGCAACCCTTCCATCGCTTAAAATGACCTTGGAGCCTATCGGCCAGACCCCCATTAAGCTGAAGAATCTGTCTAAAAGAACTGGTTCAAACGCCTTACCTTTATCCTTTAGCATGACTTCATAGATGGCTTGCGGCGGATAATCCGCCTTATATGACCTTCTGGAAGAAAGCGCGTCATACACATCGCATATGGAAACAATTAAACTTGCGATATGCATCTTACACGGGAAAGCGGGTTTAGGGTAGCCTGAGCGGTCATATTTCAGGTGATGCTCATAGGCCACTACAACCGGAAGCATCCCAAGGTTATCAATATACTCCAGCATAAGCTCAGCGCCTAGAATAACATGGTTCTTTATCTTGTCAAATTCCTGCTCGGTCAGTTTTCCGGCCTTACGGATGATTTTCCTTGAAATATAAATCTTGCCGATATCGTGAAATAAGGCGGCTGAGCCTATTTCACGCACCGTCTCTTTATTAAATCCTAAGCGCGCGGAAAAATACATTGAGAGTATGGAAACGTTCAGGATATGGGAAAAAGTTTTTACGTCATAGCGCTGCACCGCCGCAAAATTCAGCAGTTCCTGGTACCTGCCTAAGAGATTATCCATTATATTCTGGACCGAGAGCTGGAAAGCTATGTGGTCTAACTCTTCGGCATTTATGATGCTCTCTATGGATTTAGTGAATTCCTTTAAAGAATCGTCATAAAGGCTGAAATAATCTACTGCCTTGGTTATATCCTCGGACAAAACTCCGCCTGCCTTAATCTTTCCGGCAACTATGTTTTTTATGCCGCGCTCCGGCAGTTCCTTCTGCAGGTCCGGTTTTATTTCGTCCTTAAACGCCGCTAAAAAAGACACGAAGGCGGACAATTCCTCTTCTTTCAGGCCGCGATAAAAGACGATCCGTTCTATCCCTTTTTGCTTTAAATAATGAATCATCGGCTTTGACCTTTTGCTTAAATCAAAGAAGATCTCATTTTCAAAAGCGAACTCCTCACCGACAATACCTATGACAATCTCCTCTTTTTGGCTCAAGGCTTTATTAAGGCTTAAGTATGATTTTTCAATTCCCTTCTTGAATTGGGGATGCCAATCAGGATAAAGCCGCGACATCTGCATGGCTGACATCAGGTCTTTTATGGCCTCTTCAACTTCCTTTAACATTCCAGCTCCTTAATATTTGCTTTGCTTTCTCCCTGATATCCCAGTGCCAAAAAAACCATAACCTGCTGATGGAAAGGATATGAGGTTTGGCCTCCCTTAAATTCAAATCCTGCGCGATTATAAGGCTTTGCATTTTAGGCTTGGCAAACAAGATACCAAGCGCCTTTTTCTTCGTGCTTTCTGTTTTCATCAGCTCTTTAAGCGCTTCCTCTTTGAGTGTTATTTCATCACTCTTTAAAACAGAAAAGAGGAAATCTTCATCCCAAAAATTAAGGCCCTGCATGGCTTTCAAAACTTCTATCTTGAGGATATTGCCCGAGAAATAATATATTTTCTTCAAAATCTCCAAGCCTTCAGCGGAATTTAGCGATGCAGCTGCGCTAATGAACCGAGAAAGAAAATCAATATCTCCTTTAGTTTTTTCCAGATTATCAAGGAAAAAACCAAAATCCGCTGGGAATAATTTAAGCATTAATTTTAAGATATACTGGTTAATCCTACCTTCTTTAAATATTTTTTGCATATAGAAATCCAACCCCAGCGAGCTATACATCAGGCTATCCGCTAAAGGCTCAATGCACCTTGGGTCTTCCATATCAAAGATTGAATTTTCCGCAAAAACAGAAATACGTTTTAAAAAATCCTTAAAAATCAGGTTTATAGAGGTATCTTCTTTGGCCTTTTTGTTCAAAACTCTGGATAACAGGCTTAAAAATTCTAGGTTACCTACGGAGAACATCACATTTGTGTCTTTTGATAATCTTGCTGAGATTAATCCGAGTTTTTCCTTGTCGGTTTCGGCGCTGAGTAAGTTTAAGATAACGCAATAATAGCCGCTAACGCTTTGCGCATGGTCAAACGATAAATTCCCTGCCTTCCCCTCTTCCTCAGTGAGGAACTTAAGGGACTTACGGTAAATAGGCTCCAGCATTAAATTCTCTTCCGCCAGAATCAAATCATTTAATCCCTTCTTTGCATGCGGGTTGCCCAAAAGCAGCCGGGTATCATGTACCTTCTTATGAAGTTCTTCGGCTATGTCCTGATGAGTAATCTTATCAACTAATGTAAAGAATGTGGAAAAGTTTAAGGATTCTCCCTCTTTTGACTCGGCAATCAACTCCCAGATAGTATCGCTGAAAAAATTCTTGCCCAGCCCTTCAAAGAATATTTTTAGGTTGCCCAGGCGCTCATCCTTGGCGATTGAGTTATCTTTCAGTAATACTTTCAGGAAAGATTTAGAGCATTTAAGGAAGCGTTCTGCGTCGTTTGTTTTAAGGTAGCTTACAAAACTGTAGAGGTTCCGGCGCAGCTCTTCGTCCCGAAGGAAATCTTCCGGCCTGAACTTCCGTATGATTTTATCAAAGTTATCGGCAAACCCCGTTATTTTGGAAACATTACCGCTGTTTACCGCTCCGGCGAATAAATAAGACCATAAATCCTTCACTTCCTCCCCTTCCCCGCGTAAGAGCTCGGAGTAATCAAGCGGCTCCACGATAATATGGCCAGATGTTGATTTATGGAAAATGCTATCCAGGCCTCCTTGTTCTAAGATTTCTTTTATCGGCTGGGAAATAACACTTAAAAAAACAACTATCTCTTCAACGGTCAAGCCGGGCTTTAATTCTATGCTTTTGACCTTACGCAGATGGAAGAAAGAAGCCAAGTCAGTATACAACATACCTTTCTTCCAGACTTTTCCGTCAATAACCAACGAAGCAGGCGTGATATTTATTTTTATGGGGTTAAGGCTAAGAAATGTTGACTCGATTTTCCGCTTAAACTCGGTGGCGGCTTTTACGAAATAGGGATGGTCTTTGGAATACGCACTGGCAGTATTAAGGGCAATGCGTAGCCCTTTTATAAATTCAAGCAGAATTCCTTCTTTATTCATCGGGTGTCATTTTACCGCTAAATCAATATTCGCGCAATATAAAAACCGGGGCCGGAATTCCTGTCTGCCGACAGGTAGAAATTCCAGCCCCGGTTTATTATTATTGCTTATGAAACAGTCTAGGCTTTGAGTATTTTCTTTGCCGCGTCATCAGCCGCGTCCGTGATGTACTTAACCTTGGTCTCTTTTTCAGTTTCGCGGTTTGCGGAGAAGATATCACTTCGGGTGATGGATTTAAGCGTGAACCTTCTAGCGCCAGCCATTAACTGCTGTACCCCTGCTGCCAGCTTATCGGCTAAAGTCCAGACCGCAACTGCTCCCAACGGGATATTCTTCATTTCGTCTTTGCCGACTTTCTTTTGGAGATCATAGTAACCGGCAAATATCTCCTCGGGAGTTGAACCGAAATCAAGCACCGAAGACGGAAGTTTATCCCAATTCCCATTTAGCTTTGCCTTTAGTGCAGGGTTCAATGCTCCCTCTATATTGGAGCCAAGGAATCCGGGTATCATCAAGGCCCTTCCCATACACACCAACTTAGTAAACGGAGCGCCCAAGGCAAGGGCCTTAAAGATATGATCTTCCCTGGCCAAGCCTCCGGCAAAAGCCATATCCACGATCCTTTTACCTTTCTTCTCCAGTATTTTCGCATATTCATACGCCTTGGCATGCAGCAAGATGGACGGAACACCCCATGTTTCCATCATATTCCACGGGCTCATCCCTGTGCCTCCGCCTGAGCCGTCAATGGTAAGCAGGTCCAACTTGGCATCAGTGGCGTATTTAATGGACATCGCCAGTGCCTCCATACCGTATGAACCGGTCTTTAAGGAAATCCTTTTGTAACCGATCTTACGCAAATATTTAACCGACTTCATAAAATTGTCCCTGACTGCACTCGCTGAAGACAGGCTGGTATAACCTAAACGGCTGTGCCGGGCAATAGATTTAATTGCTCCGTGCTTAAAAGCTTCCTGTGTTTCGGGGGTTGTCGGGTCAGGGTCAACCACATAACCCCTCTTTTTTAAGAACTGGGCATACTCAATATTAGAAACCTGGATTTCTCCTCCTATGCATTTTGCGCCCTGTCCCCATTTAAGCTCGATTATCACCTTATCTCCGTATTTTTCAATTACGTATTCGGCAACTCCGTTACGCGTATCTTCCACGTTCATCTGCACGATAATCGCGCCGAAGCCCTCGTAATAACGTAGGAACGTATCTATTCTCCTATCCAATTCCGGAGCCTTGGTAATTTTGCCGTTTTTAATTTCAGCTTTCTGGTCAATCCCTACCACGTTTTCTCCGATTACGATAGGAAAACCCACTAAGGCAGCACCCACGGCAAAGCTCTCCCAGTATTTTGCGGCAATAAACGTGGAGCCGAGCGCGCCGGTCATCATCGGCACCCTTGCCTTTGTTTTTATACTCTGCCCGAACTCCGTTTCAATATTTACGTTCGGGAAAATACACTCATCTTCGGAATTAGATAATCCTTTGGGCAAGCCGTATGCGCCGTAGTTATATCCGTTTATGCGTAAAGAATTGTAAGCTACGCCCAGGTGAGTAGTATTAGAGCTTCCTGCGGTAATAGAGCCGAAATCTCTCGGGTAGAGCAGCTTTCTTCCTCTTAATGAAGACAGCCAGGTTTCACATTTACCCATACAGTCCGACCTGCATAAACTACACAATCCGCTTTCACAGGGGTTGCCCCTGTTTACCGTGCCAAGTGCGTCATTTGTCTTTGGCCATTGAATCATTGTGCCCTCCTTTGTATTGTTATTGTGCAACTATTGCCTAGATTTAAGGCAAACTACTCCAAAAAAAAGCCCCCTCAAGAATTATCATTATCCAGAAGGATGTTTACGTTATTATCAAATACCTCTAACAATCCTTCGCTTTTTGAAATAATTACAGAAGGGGTTTTTGCACCGGACCTGAGAGTGATCTTACCCGGAACAAGCTGGGCAATTAGCGGGGCATGGTTTGCCAGTACGCCTAAGTAACCTGCATATGCGGGGACAATTACTGAGATTGCTTCTCCCGAATATATTTCCTGCAGCGGAGTAAGTATATTAACTTTAAATTTCTTTTCCATATTTAAAGCTTATGGTTTTCTTTATCCAGCTGGCGGCCTTTTTCAATTGCCTCTTCAATCCCACCTACCCAATAAAATGCCTGCTCAGGAAGGTAATCGAGTTTGCCCTCAATTATCATCTTGACGCCCTTGATTGTATCTTCAAGCTTTACATATTTTCCCTTTATCCCCGTAAATGCCTCAGCCACGAAGAAAGGCTGCGAAAAAAACCGCTGGATCTTCCGTGCCCGGGAGACGCTAAGCTTGTCCTCATCGGAGAGTTCATCAAGGCCCAAAATTGAGATAATATCCCTTAAATCCTTGTAACGCTGCAGGACTTTTTGCGCACCCAGCGCGGCATTATAATGCTCCTCGCCGATAATCTTCGGATCCATAATCTTTGAAGTAGAATCCAGCGGGTCGCATGCCGGATAAATTCCCAGCTCGGCAATCTGGCGCGAAAGGACTACTTTTGCATCCAGATGGGAAAAAATAGCAGCCGGCGCCGGGTCAGTCAGATCGTCTGCCGGCACATATATGGCTTGAATTGAAGTAATTGAGCCCTGCCGGGTGGAAGCAATACGCTCCTCAAGCTGGGCGACTTCCGTAGAGAGGTTAGGCTGATAGCCGACAGCCGAGGGCATACGGCCGAGCAAAGTAGAGACTTCGGACCCTGCCTGAATATAACGATAAACATTATCGATAAAAATCAAAACATCTTTTCTTTCTTTATCCCGGAAATATTCTGCCATGGTCAGGGCGGAAAGGGCCACGCGTAGCCTCGCTCCCGGTGGCTCGTTCATCTGCCCAAAAACCAGCGCGCTGTTTTTAATAACCCCTGAGGCGTTAAGCTCAAGCCAAAGTTCATTCCCTTCTCTCGTGCGCTCGCCGACTCCGGCAAAAACAGAAACCCCTCCGTGCTCGGTGGCAATGGTACGGATTAATTCCATGACGATGACGGTCTTACCAACCCCTGCCCCTCCGAACAAACCAACCTTACCGCCTTTGGGTATGGGTGCCAAAAGGTCAATAACCTTTAAACCCGTTTCCAGTATCGTTGATATGGGCAGCTGTTCCTCAAAATTAGGAGAACGGCGGTGAATGGGCCCACGCATATTGGGATCAGGAAGCTCACCTTTACCGTCAATCGGCTCACCCAGCAGATTGAAAATCCTGCCCAATGTCTGTTGCCCTATGGGCACAGTTATCGGTTCGCCTAAATCGCGCGCTTTCATTCCTCGCACCAGCCCGTCAGTTGCACCCAAGGCAACACAGCGCACAGTATTATTTCCAATATCCTGTTCAACCTCCAAAGTCAAATTTATCCCCTTCTCAGGGTCTTCAATTTTGACTGCGTTCATCAATTTAGGGCATTCACCTTCCGGGAACCTTAAATCCACCGTAGGACCGATTACCTGTATAATTTCACCCATTGACATAAGTTTAACCTTTCAGCGCTTCCGCGCTTGAAATAATCTCCATAATATCCTGCGTAATATTTGCCTGGCGCACCTTATTTCTTAAAAGGACCAGGCTTTGCGATAATTCTTGGGCATTATCCGTAGCAGTTTTCATCGCTACGGCACGGGAAGCATGTTCTGAAGCAAAAGACTCAAGGAATATGAGCCGCATTTTAGAATAAATATACTTCGGGATAAGGCTGTCAAGTAGCGTATTTATGCCGGGTTCAAGTAGGTAACGCCTACCTCTGCCTGCGGGGGTATCTATATGCAACAGTTTTACCAGTGTGGGTTTGTGGATTATTATCTTCTCAAGATGCGTATAGGCAACATACACTTCGCCTGCCTGATTTTGCAAAAAAGTATCCACAAGCAATGCCGTTATCCGGTCAACAGCTGTTTCTGAATACCTGCCGTTTAATCCGATATAGCTATTCAATATCTCTACCTGTTTATGCTTAAAATAATTAAAACCCTTCCTGCCGGCAACAACGAGTTTTACTTTATCTATGCCTTTTTGACTAATAAAATCTTCGGCAAAACGGATAATATTATTATTGTAAAGGCCGCAAAGCCCGCCGTCGGAAGTTATGAGGCAGAGGCATATGGAAGCAACATCTTTTTTTTCCAATAAAGGGTGCGTTATCCGTCCCTCTGAAGAAATAAGCTCGTTGACTATTCTCTCCGATTTCTGAAAATACGACCTGAAGCCGGATAATATTTTATTTACGCGGGTAAGCTTGGTTACGGAAATCATCTCCATTGCCGAAGTTACTTTACGGGTGCTATCTATGCTGCGGATCCTGTTCTTTATCTGCCTTAAATTCTGTAGCATCTTTTAATGTTCTCTTGAAAGAAAGTATTTAAGGAAACCGGAAATTACTCCGTCTAGCTCCTTGATCAGCGCATCGCTTAATTCTTTTTTCGACTGGATTTCTTCTTCAATTTTCGGAAAATTTTTCTGCATATAACCGTAAAACTCCAATTCAAATTTTTTTATTAGCGCTGCGGGAAGTTCATCAAGGAACCCCTTTGTCCCGGCATAAATAATCATTACCTGCTTGGCGATTGTTAACGGCTGATACTGTTCCTGTTTTAATACCTCAACCATCCTCTCACCTCGGGTTAACTGCGCCTGCGTAGTCTTATCCAGCTCTGTGCCGAACTGGGTAAAGGCGACCAGTTCCCTATATTGCGCCAAATCCAGCCTGAGCTTGGAAGCGACCTGGCGCATTGCCCTGCTCTGGGCTTTGCCCCCTACGCGCGAAACCGAGAGACCCACATTGACTGCGGGCCGCACCCCGGCATAAAAAAGGTCGTTTTCAAGATAAATCTGGCCGTCGGTAATAGAAATCACATTGGTAGGGATATAACTAGTAATGTCCCCGGCCTGTGTCTCAATTATCGGTATCGCGGTCATCGAGCCGCCACCTAAATTATCATTTAATTTTGCCGCCCGCTCAAGTAGCCTTGAGTGTAAATAAAATATGTCTCCCGGATACGCCTCTCTTCCCGGAGGACGCCTTAAGAGCAACGAAAGCTGGCGGTATGCCTGTGCGTGCTTGGATAAATCATCGTAAATAATCAGGGCGTGCCTGCCGGAATATAGGAATTCTTCTGCGATGGCGCATCCTGCGTAAGGAGCCAGATACTGGGAAGAGGCGGATGCACGGCTTGAAGCACTGACAATGGTAGTGTATTGCATCGCCCCGTATTTAGCGAGGGTCTGCGCCACCGCAACAATGCTTGAAACCTTCTGGCCTATGGCAACATAAATACAATATACTCCTTTACCCTTCTGATTAATTATCGTGTCAATAGCAATGGCGCTCTTCCCGGTCTGGCGGTCGGCAATAATCAACTCGCGCTGCCCCCTGCCGATGGGGATCATGGCATCGATGGCTTTAATCCCTGTTTCCAGCGGTTCATTCACCGGCTGGCGCTCTACAACGTTCGGGGCCTTTGATTCCAAGGGACGGATTTTATCAGTATTTATCGGACCTTTGCCGTCAATAGGCCTTCCTAGAGGGTTAACCACGCGGCCTAATAAATTCTCTCCCACAGGAACCTCGGCGATTTTTCCGGTGCGCTTGACAATATCGCCTTCCTTGATCTCACGGTCCGGATTATCACTACCTAAGATAACTACGCCTACGCTGTCCTCTTCAAGATTAAAGACTATGCCGGTGACGTTATTAGAAAACTGTACCAGTTCTCCCATCATTACGTCATCAAGGCCGTAGATACGCGCAATCGTGTCTCCGACCTGAATTACCGTGCCGATAGATTCCACCCTTAAACGGGACTTATATTTTTCTAATTCTTTCTTTATTACCGATGTTACTTCTTCCGGTTTTAAGGCCATATTATACCCTTACTCTCAGTAGCTTTTCTTTCAGCTCATCAAGCCGCTTCCTGACCGAGCCGTCAATGAGCTTATTGCCTATGGTAACCTGAATCCCGCCTAATAGGGAACCGTCCAAATCAATATAGAATTTCAATTTTTTATGCAGTTTTTCGCTTAAGCTGTCTTTTATTTTTTTTATCAGCGCCAAATCGAGTGGAGTTGATGTCTTAAGCAAAACCTCTAGCTGTTCGCCGTAAGAATAATTAATCCGGATATACTCAATTACATCGCTAAGGATAGCGATGCGCCCTTTATCAATAAGTAATTTTATAAAGTGTTTTATCTCCGGCGCGAAATTATCACCCATCACTTTATCTATAAAATCGCATTTCTCGGCAAAAGTTAGCTCTTTGTTTTCCAAGAAACTTAAAAAATCCGGATTATCGCGTATTACATCAGCCCTTAAAGCCTTCAAATCCTCAAGCGCTTTTTCAAGGCCGACGCTTTCTTTTACATAGCCCACGAATGCTTCCGCATACCTCTTTATGACAATTTTACTGATCATTCTATGCCGTCAATTTTATCCAAAAACTGCTCCACCAACTTTTTATCCTGCTCTCCGCTGAGCCTTTCCTCTATTACGTTTTCCGTGGCGCGTATGGTTAAATCTACTATTTTTTCTTTTAATTCTTCTTTTGCCCGGGAAAGCTCGTATTTTATGTTTTCCCTGGCATCATTAATTATCAGTTGAGCCTGAAGCTGGGCATCTTTGCGTATTTCATCGGTTATCTTCCTGCCTTCGGCAAGCGCGTCTTCAATTTTCTTCGCTGCAATTTCCTCAATTGCAGAAAGCTTGGTTTCGTAATCAGTCCGGATATCGCTAAGCTGGCGTTTTTCTTCTTCTATCCGCTTAAACTCAGCGGCAATTTTATCTTTCCTCTCATCCAAAAGTTTAAGTATTTTCTTCCAGGCAAAGGCACGCAGGAGAAAAAGCAGAATAAGAAAACTTAGCGCTTGCGCTAAAACCTCATTAGTATTTAAAAGCTCTAACAGGCCCATAATTTAGCGCTTAAACTTTCCCCATAAGTAAAAATACAACTACCAGAGCATAGATAGTTAAGGCCTCAATGAAAGCGCATCCAACCGCCATGCTTATGAGGATTTTTGTAGCTGCTTCCGGTTGCCTTCCGGTTGCTTCCATTGCCGACGAAACTACCTTGCCTAAACCCAATGCTGAACCGAATGCGGCGATACCTACCGCTAAAGGTAGAAATATTGCCAATGCCGTCCTGACATCCATTTTACGCCTCCTTAGTTTATTAATGATCCTCTTCTACCAAAAATAGAGCGAAATAAATTGTGCTTAACAAACTGAAAACCATCGCCTGGACAAAGGCGGAAATTATAACGATAAAGGTACAGAATAATAAAAGCGGCAGGCCCTTTATGCCAAACGCCGATAATGCCGCTAGGAGCGTGTCATCGGCAAAAATATTGCTCCTTAAACGAAGCGAGAGGCTGACCGGTTTAATTAATTCCGATACGATGTGCATAAGGAACATAAAAAGCGGTAATACTATCGATAAAGCCAGCCCACCGCGCGGCCTGCCCATAAGATGGTCTAGGTAACCGGCAAAACCCAGCTCTTTTATCGCCGAATAATGAACATAAAAGAACACGCAAAGGGCCAAGGCGAAGGTGGTAGATAAGCTTGATGTAGCAGACCTCATAAAAGGAAGAAGGCCGGCGAGGTTCATGCAGAGGATGTAAATAAAAAGCGTGCCTATAAAGGGGACGTATTTTCTCCCCTGTTTGCCGAGTATGCCGCAGACAAAATCATCTACCAGCGAAACAAATAATTCCAATGCATTTTGCAGCCTGCCTGCCGGGATCATCATCCTTTTGCGGCAGCCAAAATATGCCGTTATTGTCAGGAATATAACGATGATCAGGGCAAAACAGAGATCTTCCCAAAGTATAAGGTATTTTGTCCAGGGGGCATGATGGAATATTTCTGCTAATATCGTAATTAAGTTTGGGAGTTCCGAATGCATAGCTTAATTATCCTTATTACTTCTCTTATCCCGGCGAAAAGACCTAGGCTGATAAGAATTGCCGTTGTGTAACCAGGCAAAGCTAATTTCTTAACCAGAAGCTCTCCGATGATATAACCGGTCAGAGGAGCCCCTAAAAGAATAAAGGGGATAAAAGAAATCAGCCCGGCGATCTTAATGCGCCTGTAGAGCTCCTGTTTATCCATTAACATAAAAGGCGTCTCCCATCGGTAAGAGTTTCGATAAAGGACGCCTTAGTCCGCATAAACAACCCCTCATCAAGAGGTCAACATAAGATTAATTATATTTTTTATTTTATCACTTCTTCCGTATATGTCAAACACAAAAAATATCCTACTAGAAAACTAAACTCTTATCGGCAGGATGACAAAAGGGATACCCCGGCGGTATAATTTCTTCTGGACGGTAAATACGGTGTGGTTGTGCAGTAAACGAAGCATAAAAGTGTCTTTGGGAAAGATTAACTGGCCGCCGAAGAAAACGGCATTGGGGAAACGCTCGATTATTTCAGAGGAAGCTTTTTCAACCTCATCCACTACATCTACCCCCATCCGGAAAACCCCTTCGGCATAAAACCCCTGCCGCTGCATAAACTTTACGTAGCGGTCCAGTTCCGTTTTTGAATCTGACTCAAGGCGGCCGACTTCGGTTATCCCTTTAAAGTTACCCGCATCAAGCACCCCCACTTCAAGGAAGACAAAATTTTTAAAAACTCCGAAAAGCCGGATTACCCCAAAAAGCGTATGCAGCCCCATACCGTTAAAACCGCTGACTAAAAGCACGGCGGTCTTAGCTTTTCTGTCTGGGTTTCTTACCACCTCAAACTGCTCAGTGGTAAGCGGTTCAGCCGATTCAGTGACACTGACCAGATTATTAAGCCGGTGCAGAAGCTTGGTAGTATAAAAATAATGCCGTTTGGTAAAGACCGCTAATGTTATCAACGCACCGGTAATTAAAAATGTTATCCAACCGCCTTCCTTGAATTTCATTATAACCATAGAACAAAGGATAAAAGTACACAAGACCAGACCGAAGCTGTTTACAAACAGCTTTTTAGCCCATTTCTTTACTTTCCAGCGGCTCTCCCACCAATGCCGCACCATGCCCAATTGGGAAAGGATAAAGGTGATGAAAACATTTATACTATAAAGAACGACTAAGAATTGGATAGAACCGCGGGTAATGAACATAATGAAAATAGCGAGCCCGCCCATGATTAAAATTCCGTTCTGAGTAACCAGGCGGTCGCTTAAGGTAGAAAACCTGGTAGGGAACCAGCGGTCTGTAGCCATGTTGGAAAGCACCCTTGGCCCGTCTAGGAAGCCCGTCTGAGCAGCGACGAAGAGTAATGATGCCTCGGCAAAAAGAGTCATAAGCACAAAAAAGTAGCCCCATCTCCAGGAGCTCGTGGCTTTCTCAAAAAGCGCGGCGTTTAAAGTCTTGCCCGGTTCATAAGTAACCGCATAAAGCAAATAAGAAATCATCAGCCCCAAAACAATAAAAGAAAGGGAAAATGCCATATAACGCATAGTTTTCTTGGCGGTCTCTACTTTAGGTTCCCTTAAAACCGGCACACCATTACTTACCGCTTCAATGCCGGTAAATGTACCGGCACCCATGCTATAAGCGCGTAATATTATGAAAATGACGCCGAAGAGCCCGAACTCCGATACGGAACGGCCCGTATCCGCCTTGATAGAAGTAACCAAACCTGAAAGCCCCGGCAAATGCGTAGTAAAAGCGTAAAGGATAATGAAAAGATGGGTAATGATAAACGTAAGGAATATCGGGGTCAGGATAAGCACCGACTCTTTTACTCCCCTCATATTCAAAAATATCAGGCAGACTATAACAAGAATGGCGAATCCAAGCTTATAAACAGTCCAAGGCAAAGGTAGGAGGCTGAATAGCGCATCAGTCCCGGCGGCAATGGAAACCGAAATAGTCAGGACATAATCTATGAGGAGGGCGCATCCTGATACCATGCCGATCGTGGGAGATAATAATTTACTGGCGACTATATAACCGCCGCCACCGTGCGGAAAAAGTTCAATAATCTGAGAGTAACTCGTTGCTATAACAAAAATAGTAATAACTGTCCCTATGGCGACAAATATGCTTAAATAGGTGTGATGCTGCAGCGCAAGGAATGCCTCTGGAGGGCCGTAACAGGATGAGGAGAGCCCGTCGGCGCCTAAACCTATCCAGGCAAAAAAGGCGATAAGCGAAAGCTTATGAAAAATCGTGCGGTCCTGTGGATTGCGCGATTTCCCGATAAAGACATTTTTCAATCTTTGAAAAAACGTTGTTTTTTCTTCGTAATCCATATTAATTATTTTTTAGCGCGCCTTACGACCTGAACTCGGTTGACAAAACAATGCGCTCGATGCCAACCTGCTTGGCTATATCCATCACCTTAACCACAAAATCGTATTTTACTTCTTTATCGCCGCTGATGGTAATGGCTGAGACATGCTTTTTTTTGGCAAGCGCTGCGAGCTTGAATCTTAAAAGGCCGAGGTCATACCTTAGGTTGTACTGGCTGTCTTCTAAGACCGCCCGGCCGTCTTCACTGATTGTGATGTCAATATTTTGCGGGGGTTCCTGGGTTTGGGAAGCTCGGGGTAGCTGCACTTTTATGCCCGAACGAAAGAGCAACGGGGTGGTAACCATAAAAATAATCAAAAGGACGAGGATTACATCGGTAAAAGGTGTAATATTTATTTCTGAGACCAGTCTTTGGCTTCTGGACCTTCTTTTCATTTAGTGCTTTATGCAGAGCAAATCCATCAACTCAGACGCGCAGAGGTCCATATCGGCAACGAAGTTATCAATCCTGCGGATAAAATAATTATAGGTGATAACTGCCGGTATTGCTACCAATAGCCCTGCGGCAGTGCAGACTAGCGCCTCGGATATGCCGCCGATAACCACGCTGATGCCGCCTGCGCCGGCTGTGGAGATATCGTGAAAAGCCCGGATAATACCTAAGACTGTGCCGAAAAGCCCGATGTATACGGCGGTACTTCCGATAGTCCCGACAATAGTGGTAAAGCGTTCCAATTTTATAGTTTCGATGGTAATCTCCCGTTCCATAGCTTCGGAGATGGCCTTCTCCTCATGGCCGGAGAGGATCAGCCCGGCTTGCGCAACTTTGGAAAACGGCGTGTCCACCTGGCGGCAGATCTCTACTGCCCGGGAAGCCCTTCCGGCGTTAAGTTCGGATTTAACGCTTTTTATAAAGTCTACTCTCTTTACGCGGGATTGCCTTCTGTAATAGATAATCCTTTCTAAAATTACCGCCAGAGAAAGGATAGAACAAAATAGAAGCACATACATGGCAAATCCGCCTGTATGAATTACCGCCCAGATAGTCTGTCCTCTAAACATTGCCGCTCCTTAATTTAACCTGCAACCCTATTATATCAGAAAAAAACCTAAATTAGCCTATTTTTTAATTTCGCAAGGTTTGGCTTCCGGAGTAGTTTTTTTGCTCTGCCGGATGGCCAAAACTAAACCAATGCATAATAAAATCACCACGATATCCTTACCCAAACTGGGGCGGTTATACTGGACAATTATGGGAGCGATGATAACCGAGATTAAATTAACTACTTTGATCATCGGGTTTAGCGCCGGGCCCGCGGTATCTTTTAACGGGTCACCCACAGTATCCCCTACTACACTGGCCTTATGCCTTTCCGAACCCTTACCGCGATTCTCGGATATTTCTATTATTTCATCTTCAATTGTTTTCTTGGCATTATCCCAAGCCCCACCGGCATTGGACATAAACACGGCTAATAACTGGCCTGAAAGGATTATGCCGGCGAGGAATCCACCTAGTGCCTCAACCTGCAGAACTAAACCGGCAACTATAGGAGCAACTATGCTTAAGAATGCCAGGCTGATCAACTCCTTCTGTGCTGCCGCAGTAGAAATTGCCACGCACTGCTTGTAATCAGGTTTTACTTTTCCTTCCAAGACACCTAAACGGAACTGACGGCGCACTTCTTCAACGATCAAAGAAGCGGCGCGGCTTACCGCCTGGATTGAAAAGGAAGAAAATAGCCAGGGGAGCGCTCCACCGATAAGCATGCCTACAAAGACCTGCGGCACGGAAACGCGTATACCCAATGTATTCAGCTGTTCTGATAAAGGTATGCCCAAAGAACCCTGGACAGCGCTGACATCAACCATATAAGAACCGAATAGTGAAACAGCGGCAATTACCGCCGAGCCTATGGCTACGCCTTTGGTAATAGCCTTGGTGGTGTTTCCGACAGCGTCAAGGTCCGCCATAATCTGCTTGGCTGACTTTGTCTCTAGATCTGTCTGCCCGTGCCAGGCCATTTCGCCTATACCATTGGCATTGTCGGCAATAGGCCCGAATGAATCCATCGCCACGTTGTTGCCGGTAAGCGTAAGCATACCGATACCGGTCATTGCTACACCGTAAAGAATATAGGTAATTTTAGCGGCGCCGGTAACCCCGGGTACGCTTCCAAAAATCATAATTGATGCGAATATTGTTGCAGCAACTACCAGAATTGCCCAAACACTTGATTCATAACCTACAGATAACCCAGATAAAATCGTGGTTGCCGCACCGGTTGAAGTAGACTTTCTTATTTCCTGGACCGGTTTTCCGTGAGTGCCGGTAAAATATTCGGTCAAACGGTCTATGCATATAGCTAAGATTACGCCCACGGTAGTTGCCATAAACGGCCTCCACCATCCACCGGGCATATTTTTCATATAGAAGAAAGCAAGGACCCCAAAGGCTACCACAGAAATGACTGCAGAAGTAAGGTATCCCTTAAAGATCGCTTTCATTGCGTTACCGACTTTTGAAGAAGTGCTCTTGACCGCGTAAGTACCGATTATGGAGCAAAGAACGCCGATACCGCGCACAAGTAAAGGATAAACTATCCATTCTAGGCGATGGGTTAAATGGTATAAAGCCAGACCTAAGATCAACCCGGAAACAATAGTAACTTCGTATGACTCAAAAATATCCGCAGCCATACCTGCGCAGTCGCCGACATTATCCCCGACTAAATCCGCGATAACAGCAGGGTTGCGCGGGTCGTCCTCGGGAATTCCCGCTTCAACTTTACCTACGAGGTCAGCTCCGACGTCAGCTGCCTTGGTGTAAATCCCGCCTCCAACACGCATAAATAATGCCAGCAGCGTCCCACCAAAACCAAATCCCAATAAAGCATCGGGCGCGGCAATGCCAAAAATTATGAATATAACTGTACCACCGAATAAACCCAGGCCATCGGTAAGCATACCGGTAATTGTCCCCGCGCGGTAAGCTATCCTTAAAGCATCTCCGAAAGAACGCCTGGCGGCAGATGCAACGCGAACGTTGGCCTGCACTGCCATGCGCATACCAAGCTGCCCGACCAACAAAGAAAATAAAGCACCCATGACAAATGCCATTGCCCGGCCAATACCGATAATTAAACGTACCGCTGATTCACCTTGGCCGGCAAACCGCTGCATTGCTTCCTGCGACGGCGGGACGATATAAACAGAAAAGAATAAAGCAAAAGTCAGGATACCGATCAAAGGCAGGAT
Source organism: Candidatus Omnitrophota bacterium (assembly GCA_049517335.1). GTDB lineage: Bacteria > Omnitrophota > Gorgyraeia > Gygaellales > Profunditerraquicolaceae > JBEKSD01. The sequence goes on from JBEKSD010000008.1 coordinate 56,000, forward strand.
CGTTTTTAACTGTTTCTGCAAGTATGCATCCGCGCCTTCACGTATTGCACCCCAGACTTCCAACATCTTAGGGGTCCCCTTATCTTCGCGTAAGATCTGGCGGCGAAGAAAAAGCGCATAAAGTAAACCCAAAATCGCTACACCTAAAACACTCCAAATCGCAAACTGCTCAAAAATACTAAGCCCGTAAACCATTTCTTTTTTCCTTCTCCTTAAATTAGTTGGGTTAAATTTTGGAAGCGCTAAAAAAAATAAGGCGCACTCCACGAGACCTTCTTCAATGAAGGACGCCTCTAAAATTGTAAAATATTATAGCTGTTATTTTTTAATTGTCAAGTACCTTGTGTAGTTCGAAAATAAAACGCTGCCTGTGTAAATATTAGGTACAATTGTATCTTTGGTTAAAGAGCAATTAAAGATTTTATCAGACTATTCGGAAAGCGCAAACTCCAGATTTGCTCTCTCTTAAGAACTGGTAGAACTTTATAGGGGGCAGGTTAGCTATAAATGCTTTCACGCCTAAAGTAATTCTTAAGATAATTTGTCCTTTTTGTCCGCTTTTTTAAAGCCTCAAATTACGTAACTATTTGATATACAATAAGTTACGAATAAATAGTGCCTGAGACTATGACATTAACTCGTAAGTTCATTGGTTTGCAACTTCGCGGGGTGCAAAAATTATGCCAATTCCATCTTTGCGAGAAACCGGGTATATTTTTGCAGCGGTAGGAGCTTATTCCTAGACTGGCTCTTAATAGTAAGAATAGTAGTTTTTACTGCTTTCCGCAGCTTTGTTTAAGAAGGTACCCAGGATCCTTACCTTATGGCCTTTGAGGTTTTTGGCTATCCGCTCCAATGCCCTCTTTGATGTCTTGCCGTTTTCCACAACTATCACCATTCCGTCAACCACGCGGGCAATCAAGCTGGCATCGGTAAGTAAAGATACCGGCGGGCTATCAAAAATAACGTAATCAAATTTTTCACATGCCTGCTGAAGGAATTCCTTTAACTTATGCGAGGCTAACAACTCAGAAGGGTTCGGCGGCACGTTTCCGCTGCTGACTATGCTTAAATGTTCTATCATGGTATCCTGCGGGAGATCGACAAATTCTGCCTGCCCGCAGAGAAAATTACTTAGCCCTTTATTGATTTTTTTCTGAAATATCTCATGCAGGCGCGGTTTACGCATATCCCCATCAACCAAAAGCACAGATTTCTTGCTCTGGGCGATGGCTATCCCAAGATTACACAAAGTTATTGTCTTGCCTTCTGCCGGGCCAGGACTGGTAATTAACAGCTTTTTTACCGGATGCTCTTCGGTTGAAGAAAAGATGACATTAGTCCTAAATGTCCTATATGCTTCAGAAAAGTTAGTTTTCGGGTAGGTCTGGACAAAAATATCCTTCTGGAGTTCAGAGAGCTTATTCTCCGCGTCAATAACGGGGATACTGCCCAAAAAGGGCCAATTAGTCAAATGCTCCAATTCCTCTACTCCCCTGACCACATCATCAAGGTATTCCAAGAAAAAGGCTAAACCTACTCCCCCGAATGCACCTAAGATGATTGCCAGGAGAATATTAATTGATTTCTTTGGCTTTATTGGCTTAATCGGTACCTCAGCAGGCTCAATTATGCTGACGTTATTGGCTTTTAATGCCTCGAGGGTGCTGTGAGAGGTCGCTGATTTCGTAGTATTCTCGGCTCCGTAATTAGAAATATTATTTTTTTCCTGCTCCATATTTTCCACCGTGTCAGCGATCTCTTTTCTTAACCTGATCATCTCAGGGTGTTCTTCCTTGTATATCTTTGCGTATTCTGAAAGCTTGCTCTGAAGTTTCAAGTATTCATTCTTCATCAGGTTCAAAAATTCATTCTTGCTTATATAGATAAGGTTATGGATAACATAAGTCTCGGTTAAGCGGTTTGCGATCTTAGCCGCTAATTCAGGGTTTTTATTATCAACGTAAACGTTGATAAGGCGGGTATCGCGGTCCGGCTCCACTTTTATGGTTTTAAGGAGGTTCTCAACCGGGTCCTTGGCTTTGGCAAACTCCTTCAGGGTCATAAGGTTTAGCTCATTAATAACCTGATGAATTATCGGACGGGAGGTAAGAATCTGTATCTGTGTCTGAAGATAATCCTTATAGGAATAGTAATCCGAGGATTGCATTGCCACGGTTCCAGAGGTCGTAAGGACATTCGGGCTCTCCACGTCAATTAACAAAGTCACCCTTGCCTGGTATACCGGCCTCATCAGAAAACTGCCCAAGGTAACTACCAAGACCGTTGTAATAAAGAAGATCTTGATGACATCGCGCCTGCGGCGTAAGACCTCTATATAATCTTTAATCCGCTCAAATTCCTGCCAATTTGAAAAGTCCATCATCCCCATCATACTCCTTAAAAGAAACTCTCAGGGACGACCACGACGTCATCAGGCTCAAGGAGAATATCTTTTTTACCTTTTGACATGATGTCGTTGGCGTTTACCTGTAAAGTTTTCTCTTTTCCGTTTTCAACACGGTTAATTTTAATCCCTTTGGGATAGGCGTCCTTGGTAAAACCCTGGGCCATGGCAATCGCCTCCAATAACGTCAAATTTTTCTCCGGAGGCATGTTAAATTTTCCCGGTCGGGTAACCTGGCCCACTACCGAAACCTGCCGGGGATGATATTCTTCTATAAAGACTAAAACCTGCGCACTCACCAGGTAACTTTTCTCCAAAGAAACCTTTAAGGAATTTTCCAGTTCCTCAACAGTAAGCCCTCCTACTTTGACATTTCCTACCAGAGGAAAAGAAATAAAACCATCCGAACCAACACGCGTCTTAGTAGTTAAATCAGGCTGGCCGTGGACAGTTATGTTAAGTATATCCAAAGGCTGCAGTTTATATTGAGAAGTCTGGGCAGAGAGTACGCTGGAAGATAAACTTAAGCATAAAAAAAGCGTTATTATTAAATCCCTTAAGCATTTCATAGTTTTAAAAAATATCCCTAATTATGAATAAAAGCTAAACTGCTGTTTTTTAAATTAAACGGCGGGCTTTAGCTTTTGGAGAATAATGCGTCGCTTAAAAACCGATTGTTCCGGAAATAGTGATGCGATTATCGGTATAGGACAAGTCCGAAAATATAGAATCCCTGCGTTCAAAATCATATCTGGCTTCCAGCGCCAGCCATTTCTTGACATCGTATTTTAATGAACATCCACCTTCGTAAATCCAATCCTTTCTCGTCGCGTAGTAGCCGTTTTCTGTAGTTTCAGTGGGATAAAGGTTCTGCTGGATTGAAGTAAAGAGGTTACCGGTCAATTTATGCGGGAAATTATGCTTATAGTTTAAACCTAAACTGCTGGCTTGATAGTAGTTCATATTATTATAGTCAGACTCGTAATTAGTCCTTTCCAGATTGAGGCTTAAGGTATCATTCTGCGTAGCAAAATAATCAATCCCGCCCCTGGCCACAAAATTACAATAACCCTCGTTATCTATTAAAGTAGAAAAGTCATACTGCTGATATTTGACGCCGACCTTTAAATTAACCGCTATTTTACTGCTCGGTTGGCCTTTTACCCCTACTAGAGATTCAAGATAATAGGAATTCGGAGGGGTATCATTTCTGTAATAGTTGATAAAACCGTAATCATTCTCCCAGATTAGATATGTCTTAGTGGATATCCTGTAGTTTGCAGCTAGGTAAAAGGTATTCTCTATATAACTCCTATCCCTATAAGTAAGTGGACCGTAAATGAGTTCATTACTCAGAAAATCTTCGAGGTCATTCCTGTAACCAAAGCTAAAGAAGAAGCGGTTAAAGTCCTTTGTATTCATGTCCATGCTGAAGATATTGGTTTGGCGGTGAGTGAAATTTATGTCTTCTGTGCCGGTGCGGTCCCG
>JBEKSD010000009.1:0-52888 GCA_049517335.1 Candidatus Omnitrophota bacterium
TTTCGTCACAATATAAAGGGGGAGCACCGACCTATATAGGAAATGCACCGGAGTTTGAAGCGATTCCTGACTTGGTGCTTTCCAACGTAGCTACGGAAAATGCTGATAGTGTACTGATTACATGGACAATGAGAATTGAAGGCAGCGGCAAGGCAATAAATCCTCAGACAAACATTTGTGGCATGAGGTGGGGTGGGACAGTTACCGAGACATTCAAGGGTGGGCAGGTTTATTCGCAGGCTTATGTTGATTATGGAAATGGTTTCCAGGCCGTAGGTCGAGAAGCTGGTATGACCATACCTGACGCCGGGGCAGTTGTAGAAAAGGTTGTAATGGACCCGACGCATTCAGGAAGCTGTGTATTGAAAGCGGCAGATGCTCCGGGAGGAAAATTCCCTGCTACGATCAAGGTCCAAATTTATTGGAAAAACGACTCATCTTTGCTAGTAACCAGCAAGGCTGATTATCGCAGCCTTATAGTTACGGTGCTCCCAGCGAGCAGTAATAATTAAAAAATTGATCGAGAATTAAAACCAAGGGAAGTCAGGCCTTTCGGCTTTACATTAGTCGAGGTTCTGATTTCCCTTATTTTAATGGGGATAGGCATTTCTTTCTGTACAAAGGTATTTGTTACAAGTAAATACTTTATGAAGGAATCAGAGAATAAATCCCGGGCTATGGAAATCGCCGATATGCATATGAATGAGTATTTGACTCAGTCTTATGAAAGTTTAGTTGCCGGTGCGACCAACCCGGTAACTGATGCTAATGGCTTTACCTGGACAGCTACAGTTACGGATCAGACGATGAGCCCGGTAGCCCCTAAAGTAAACATTATCCCTTATAAAGAAATTGAGGTCATATGCAGTTATAATGAACAAAATGCCAACGGACTGACTGTAACAAAATATGTCAGGCTGCTAAATATGGTGCCGTATCCATATATGCATCTTTTTAGCGAGGCATATTCGCCGAGCGCCGAAGCTAAATGTTATGGTAACCCCGGCTCCTGTATAGTTAATGCTGGTCAGGTTTATAATAATTTCGCTTCCGCTTCCGTTGTTATTGAGTATTCGCCTTTTTCTACGCAGGTGCGAAGCGACCTGTTGATTTTCTATAATATATCTATAGATATTACAGATAGCACGGGTATAGGTGCCTCAGATCTGATTTTTTCGAAATGTTTTATTATTCCTACTAATCCGGTTGGTCCTGCGCAGGCATATAACATACAGACAGGGACCCCCGTTCTTACCCAGCCGACCATCAGCAATACAGTTAGTGTTCAGGATTTACCCAAAGGTGAGTACACTTTAGAAGTTATCTGGTTTAAAGACCATGACGCCGGAACGATTATGGCAAAAAGAACGAACGTAATTATCTTCCAGGTTGAAAAGTAGGTTTATGTATAAAAAAGCGATGACTCTGTTAGAGATCATAATAGTCTTAATAGTTATGAGCGGGATTATTTTTTTTGTATCCGCAAGTTCAATCTTCTTTGTGGATCAGACTCAGGCTAATTTAGAAAGAAGCAATATTTATACCGAGATAAATTATGCTATGCAGGATATGAAAATACGCTGCGTAAGCGCCGTAGATTTAAACCCTATGTTTTCGGTTAAAAACGCGGCTAATGACCCAGACGGACAAGATATAAAGACCGCGCTTATTTTTCAAGGCGAGGCGGATATATATAATATTAATCCGGATGACACAACCGATAAATCCTGGTATAAATATTATCTTACTAATCCCGATGCATCTAACCCGCCTAAGCAAGATTTGGTGCTTATGACTTGTTCAGACTCAAGTTGCTCAACCGGCAAGGAAGAGGTCTTAATAGACAAGATTTTTAATCCCAACGTATCATTCATTTACGAGCAGGGTTCTCCGCCTAATTTGCTCACAGTAGAATTGACAGCGGAAAGCAATAAAATCCCGCTGGGAGCTAATCAACAGGTTGCCAAAGAAGGAGGCATCAGGTTCTGGTTTATTGATATAGCCCAATGATTGCTGTTATATCTTCTATAATTATTGTAATTACTTCTTTAGCTGTTACTTTAGTTACCGCTAGCCCCAATTACCATAACATCATGGAAAGTGATTTTATGCGTTCTGCTAAGAATAATGCTTATTTATACAGCTGGGAACTGGCACAGATCAATGTGCGCGCAGGCGAACTCAGCGCAAACAAGACGACGATTAATAATATCTCGCTCGGATATTTGAGTAAAAAAAATACTACTGAAACGCAGAAATTACAAACTAATATTACTTTAAACCCGTCAGATTCGAGTCTTACCATTGTAGTAAATAAAGAATGATTATACAAAGCCAGATTATGCCACCGTTTTAAGTTTTACCCTTGACCCCGCCTGTTTTAGACAGTATACTAAGAATCTGCTTTACAAATAAAAATGGAGGCTGAATGATGAATGAAATAATCGAAATACTAGAAAAGGACGCGCGGACAACGCCGGAAGAGATCGCCAAGATGCTTAAGAAAAAGCCGGTAGCGATAAAAGAGACGATTAAAAAACTGGAGAAAGAGGGGATAATCCTGAAATATAAGACGGTAATTAATAAAGATTTACTTAAAGCTCAGGAGCCGCCTGTCAGGGCTTTGATAGAAGTAAGTATTGTGCCGCAGAAAGATTTGGGCTTTGACCATATTGCCGAGCGCATATATTCTTTTCCTGAGGTTTCCAGCTGCTATTTGATTTCAGGCACTTATGACCTTCTGGTGATAGTGGAAGGCAAGAACATTCATACGGTTTCCAGCTTTGTCGCGGAGAAATTGTCATGCCTTGAGAATGTACGCAGGACTACAACGCATTTTTTGCTTAAGAAATATAAGGAAGACGGAGTGATCTTAAAACATAAGGAAGAGAATAAGAGGATAGCAATTTCGTATTAAACTGTAACTAATAAATTGGAAAGATAAATGAAAGACCTAGTTTCTACAACGGTTAAAAACATGCAGCCGTCCGGCATCCGGGCCTTTTTTGATTTAGTCCTGGGGATGAAGGACGTTATTTCCCTTGGAGTGGGCGAGCCGGATTTTGTCACTCCTTGGGCTATACGGGAAGCGGGGATTTATTCTCTTGAGCAGGGTTTTACCTCTTATACCTCCAATAAGGGCTTATATAAACTCCGCCTCGGTATCGCGCGCTATTTAAAAAATAAATGCGGCCTTGAATATTCTCCGGATAGTGAGATCTTAATTACTGTCGGCGTAAGCGAAGGCGTGGATTTGGTCTTACGGAGCATAATTAACCCGCAGGACAAGGTTCTCATACCTGTGCCAAGCTATGTTTCTTACGGCCCGGTTACCGAACTGGCAGGAGGTGCGCCGGTTTATATTGATACGACTAAGTACGGTTTTAAGCTGACTCCTGAAAATTTGTCCAGGCATCTTGATAAGAAGCCTAAGGCAATTATCTTAAATTACCCCTCGAACCCTACGGGGGTTTCCTATAGCAAAAAAGAACTCTCGGAGATTAACAGGATTTTATTAAAGCATAATATCTTTACAATAACAGATGAGGTTTACGGCGATTTAACTTATGATTTTGAGCATACGCATTTTGCGACCCTGCACAAAGCAAAAGAGAATACCGTCTATTTAGATGGTTTTTCAAAAAGCTATGCGATGACCGGCTGGCGCGTGGGTTTTGCCTGCGGACCGGAAGAGATAATCTCCGCGATGACCAAGATCCATCAATATACGATTATGTGCGTTCCCATAACCGCTCAAATGGCAGCTTATGAGGCGCTTGAGGGAGGAAGAAAATCCGTTGAAGAGATGAAACGCGAATACAAAAGGCGCAGGGAATTCGTAATTGACGCTTTAAACAATTTAGGGCTTATTTGTTCTAAGCCTCAAGGGGCTTTTTATGCCTATCCGTCGCTTAAAAAAACAGGAATGCGCTCAATGGAGTTTGCTAAAAAGCTTCTTAAGGAGCAAAAGGTGGCGGTTGTCCCGGGGACTGCCTTTGGCGGAGAGAACGGTAAAGATTATATGCGCATATCCTATGCTGCAAGTTTTGAAAACTTAAAAGAAGCATTAAACAGGATAAAAGTTTTTTTAAGGAAATAATATGGCTAAGCAAAAGAAAGAACATTATGAGATTTACGTAAAGCAGATTGAGGCGCTTTCAAAAGTAGCTAACTTGATCACATCAGGAATGTATTTAGAGGAACTTTTACGCCTCATCGTGCACGTGACTGCGGAAATAATGAATTCCAAGATTTCTTCGCTTATGCTGCTTGACCCAAACACAAAGGAACTGGTAGTGCGCGCCACCCAGTCCATATCCGAAGCGTATAATAAAAAGCCGAACATAAAATTGGGGGATGGTATTGCCGGGATCGTGGCGAAAGAAAACAAGCCCATTTATGTTCTGAATGTTAAAGATGATGTGCGCTATCTTAATCAGGATATTGCCCGAAAAGAAGGGCTTTGCTCGCTGGCAAGCGTTCCTTTAACAGTAAAGGGCAGAATGATTGGCGTTCTTAACTGTTACACCTCCAAGAAACACAAGTTTTCCAAACATGAACAAGACCTCCTGACTACTCTGGCAAATCAGGCAGCTATTGCCATTGAGAATGCAGAGCTGGATTTAAGGGCGCGCAGCGCTGAAGAAGCCCTAACTACCCGTAAACTTGTGGAGCGCGCCAAAGAGATGCTTGCGCAGGAAGCAAATATCCTTCCGCAGGAAGCTTACCGCCTTATTCAGAAGCAGAGTATGGACTCAAGAAAATCCATGCGCGAGATTGCCGAAGCAATCATTCTTGCACAGCAAGTTAAAGGCAAAACTTAAAGGCAAGACCAGGGTGGGACCTTGGTTTTACTTGACAACATCCGGGTTTTTGTTAAAATACTACCCATTAATGTACTAGTAAGAGACATAGAAGTCTTCTAGCAGCACTACTAGGAGGCTTTTTTTATTGAATATGAACACAAACTTATTACTTTTAGCCGCTGTTTTTATCCCTACACTTCTTGCGTTTATCCTGCCTTTGGCAGGTAAATTATCCGAGAAGTTAAGGAATTACTTGGCGTTATTGCTGGTGGCTGCCCCTTTGGCTGCATCTTTAGCCTTAATTCCTGCGGTTTTAAGGCAAGAGAGTATTACTTTAAGTAGGCAGCTCGGCTTAGGGATTAATTTTGTCTTTACCGCCGATGCTTTAGCCTTATTTGTCGCCTCTGTTTCTTCTTTTATCAGCGCCATAATCGTAATCTATTCTTTCGCTTACATAGCCCACTATGAGAATAGGAACGAATATTACTTTTTTGTGGTTTTGTTCTTGGGTTCAATGATGGGCCTTATTTATGCGGGTAACCTTATATTCCTCTACATATTCTGGGAACTTACCGCGATCTCAAGCTGGCGCCTGATAGGGTTTTTCCGGGAGAAGTATCAGGTGGAGCGGGCGGATAAGGCGTTTCTGGTTACGGTATTCGGCGCCCTGTGCATGCTTCTGGGGTTTATTTGTTTATACCATGAAACCGGCTCATTTGACCTTTTAGTTATCAAAGAAGCGGTTAAAACGCATCCTATTTCCAATTTAGCAATATGTCTTATTTTAGCCGGAATACTTTCCAAGTCCGCAACCTTACCGTTTCATACCTGGCTTCCCGATGCCGGTGTTGCGCCTTCGCCTGTTACCGCGCTCCTGCATGCGGCAGTACTGGTTAAAATAGGCGTATATGTTTTTGCCCGCATTTTTGTGGCGACTATTCCCCTCGGAATAAACTGGCAGGTAGTTGTGTCTTTAATAGCCGGTATAAGCGCGCTGGTTGCAGCAGGGGCGGCATTGATTGAGACGGATTTAAAGAGAATCATCGCTTATTCTACTATCAGCCAGATCGGTTTTATATTTTTAGGGTTTGCTATCGGTGGGGAAATCGGGATTGCCGGCGCTCTTTTATTTATTTTGATGCACGGCTTAGGCAAGGCCGGCCTTTTCCTTTGCGCGGGGATCGTAGAGCAGAAAACCCATACTAAGGATATCACCAAACTCGGCGGGCTTATTTCGAGTATGCCCTTAACTGCTATTTCGTTCTTATTCTGCGCTTTTTCCATAATGGGCATTCCGCCGTTCGGAGGTTTTTTTAGTAAATATATGGTTATGGCCGAAGCTTTCCGCAGCGGCCATTTAGTGATAGCTTCTTTTTTCTTACTCTGCGCATTTCTGACCATACTTTATCTCTTTAGGGTCTTTAATCTGGTTTTTTTAGGCTCGGCTAAAGGCGAATTAGCCAAAGAAGGTCAGCCGCTGATGGTGGGTAGCGTTTTAACTCTGGCCATACTTTCTTTGGCAAGCGGCTTTTTAATTTGGTATCCTAATGCCTTTGCTAAAATCGCGGCAATTAGGATGTTAGGGTTAACAAAATGATGTTTCCGATAATCCTTTTACCTATATTAATACCTTTAACAGCTGCGCTAACAGTTATATTTTTACCGAAGAATTCCCGCAGCTTTCAAGGCTCGCTAACATTCGTTGCCGCAGCCTTTAATTTCGTTCTCACAGCGAAACTGTTTAATAAGGAGCTACTTTTTAACCTTCCCTGGCTGGGAAAGGGAATGGATTTCTCCTTACGCCTCTATCAATTCAGCGGTTTTATTATGCTCTCCGCCGGATTCTTCGCGTTATTAATCTCGCTTTATTCTTTGAGTTTCCTGCGCGATAAAAATTACGCCAAGCATTTTTACGCTTATTTTTTAGTTACGCTTGCCTTTGTCAACGGCGCTTTGCTTTCCGATAACCTTATCCTCTTGTTGTTCTTCTGGGAAGGGTTATTGCTGACTTTGTTCGGAATGATCGCTATTACGAAGCCTGAAAGTTTTAAGACTGCTACAAAGGCATTTATAATCGTAGGCATTACCGACCTTTGCTTAATGTCCGGCATTGCTCTAGCGTGGTTTCTTTCCGGCACTTTAACTATTTCAAAAATCCACCTTTCCTCCGGTTCACTCGCCAGCCTTGCTTTTATATTTTTAATTATAGGTGCAATATCCAAAGCAGGTTCAATGCCGTTTCACAGCTGGATCCCCGATGCTGCGGATGATGCATCTCTTCCTTTTATGGCCTTCCTGCCTGCGGCAGTAGAAAAATTACTTGGCATTTATTTTCTGACCAGGATAACGCTAGACATGTTTGCCCTCAAGCCCGGCTCATGGCTGAGCCCGCTATTGATGATTATCGGCTCGCTTACGATTATTCTGGCGGTAATGATGGCCTTGGTGCAGAAAGAGTACAAACGCCTGCTTTCATATCACGCCATCAGCCAGGTCGGCTACATGATTTTAGGCATAGGCACCTGTGTGCCTGTGGGGATTATCGGCGGCTTGTTCCATATGGTCAATAATGCGCTGTATAAATCCTGCTTATTCCTTACCGGCGGTTCGGTTGAAAAACAAACCGGCACTACGGACTTGGAAAATTTAGGCGGGCTACGCTTAAAGATGCCGGTAACCTGCGCCTGTTTTATTATTACTGCGTTAGCCATTTCCGGGGTGCCGCCTTTTAACGGATTCTTTTCCAAGGAGCTTGTTTATGAGGGTGCCCTGGAGAGGGGCAAGATTTTTTACCTGGCGGCAATATTAGGGTCATTTTTTACCGCGGCATCATTCCTGAAATTAGGGCATGCCGCGTTTTTCGGAAAGATAAGAGAAGAGCACAAAAAGACAAAAGAGGCACCTTTAGCAATCCTTATTCCCATGATTGTAATAGCCCTCACCTGTATAATCTTCGGGCTCTTTAATTACATCCCTATTAGAGGTTTCATCCAGCCGGTGTTGGGAGAAAGGTTGGAAGGCCATAACTTTTCCGGATTTCCAGCCAATATAATGCTTACTATAGCTACGGTTTTAGTTTTACTGGCAGCGCTTATCCATCATTTGCTTGCAGTTAAGATTAAGGGGAGTGCTTTAAAGGCAGCTGACCATATCCGTTATGCCCCTATGCTTGGCGCTATCTATGACGCAGCAAAGAAAAGGTTTTTTGACCCTTACGAGATCTGGCTTAAAATATCAACAGTTATCGCAAAATTTTCTTTCCGGATTGACCGCGGTATTGACTGGGTTTATGAAAGTTTTAGCGTAGGCCTTGCTAGCATTGCTTCAATGAAAATAAGGAAGCTGCACGATGGCTCTTACGCGAGATATATAAGCTGGGCATTTTTGGGCCTGATTTTAGTTATTATTTTCTTCTTTAAGGGAATAAAATGACGTCTTTACTTGTATTAGTGCCTTTTTTTAGCCTTATTGTTTTAAACTTCCCCTTTAAGGGCTTAATGCGTACCTTTGCCTTTTTTTGGGCGGCTTTATTGTCGCTTGCGCAAATTGCTTTGACCGTTTTTCATCCGGCGTGGTTTTGGGAAGGTAGAGCGGATAATCTTTCTTCTGTTATGTTCCTTTCCATAGGCATAGTGGTTTTTATATCTTTGTTCGTTGCCCGCGCTCTTATAACAGATGAGGCGCAAAGGGCAAATTTCGTAAATTTACTCTTTGTAGCGCTTATCGGAATGAACGCGACGGTTATGGTCACTGATATTTTCTCTCTCTATGTTTTCATAGAGATTACGGCGGTTTCCTCTTTCGTAATGATCGCCTTACAGAAAGACAGGCTGGCTCTGGAAGGAGCTTTTAAATATTTTATCATGTCCGCGGTAGCCACAGCGATGATCTTGAGCGCCATTGCCCTGATGTTCTTCGTATCTGGCTCTACCTCTTTTTCCGCAGTTTCCGCAGGCCTGATCAATTCCGCAGGAAGCGGCTTAACCCGTACGGCAATTGCTTTATTTATCTGCGGCCTGCTGATTAAATCGGGGATTGTGCCTTTTCATGGCTGGCTGCCGGATGCGTATTCTGCAGCCCCTACCCCGGTTTCGGTGCTTTTGGCGGGGATTATTACCAAAGCCTCTGGAGTTTACGTGCTTATGCGCCTGGTAATTTCGGTTTTCGGCATAATACCTTCTCTGCAGAACCTTTTAATGTTTAGCGGCGCTTTATCAATTATTGTCGGAGCGCTAGCTGCTTTAACGCAAAGCGATTTTAAGAGAATGCTTGCTTATTCAAGCATCAGCCAGATTGGTTACATTATACTGGCTTTGGGTTGCGGAACTCCGCTTGCGCTATTCGGTGCGGCATTCCATATTTTTAACCATGCGACATTTAAATCCTTACTTTTTGTAAACGCGGCTGCAGTTGAGAAACAATTAGGCACGTTGGATATGGATAAGATGGGTGGACTTTCTGCAAAAATGCCGGTCACCGGAACAACTTCCGTCATCGCGGCCCTTTCTACTGCGGGCATTCCTCCTCTATCGGGATTTTGGAGCAAGTTAATCATTATCCTCGCTTTATGGAATGCAGGAAATTTCATCTATGCGACGGTTGCGCTCTTGGCAAGCATTCTCACCCTGGCGTATTTCTTGACCCTACAGCGTAAGGTTTTCTTCGGTAAATTAGCCAAGGGTCTGGAGAACGTAGAAGAAGCGGACTTAAATCTGGTTATTCCGCAGCTGATATTGGCTGTTTTAATAATAGGAGTAGGGTTAATATTCCCCTTTATTTTTGTATGGCATTAGATTTAATCCTCTTAATTGTTTTACTAATAGCCGCGCTTTGGACGGTAATGACAACAAGGCTGATTAGGGCGGTGGTGGGGCTGGCATTAACCAGCGCTATACTTTCTATCATCATCTTCAGATTGAATTCTCCACTTGCCGCAGTCTTTGAGCTTTCTGTCTGCGCCGGCCTTATCCCGGTTATCTTTATTACTACCATCAGTTTTACTGAGCGCGTCAACAAAGAACGTTTCGCTTCGCTTAGGATTGAGAGGTTCGGGAAATACTGGTTACTGCCGGTAATTATAGTAATCTGCGCTATTGCGCTTTCCCTGGTTAAGTTTAGAATAAATTTTAACGTGCCCCGGGCAATAATTGATACGGATGCGCGCAATATCATCTGGTATTTAAGGCATATGGATTTATTGGGGCAGGTGTTAATACTCTTGGCAGGAGCTTTTGCCGTGGTCGTATTATTCAAGGAGCCTTTAAAAAAATGAGTTTTGATCTAGCGGGAATTTTTTGGCTTTTTAGTATTTTTGTCATTCTGCTTGGTATCGCAGGCGCCTATTGTATTCTGGTAACCTTTAATTTAATCCGTGCACTCCTGGGTCTTGAGCTGCTGATCAAAGCGGCAACACTTTTAATAATCCTCGCAGGTTATCTGACGCACTCCACCGGCCTTGCGCAGGCGCTTGTCGTTACTTTAATCGTTATTGAAGTTGTGGTCATGGTTGTAGCAGGCGGGATTATCTTAAGTTTATTTCGGCATTATAAAACAATAGATGCAAGGAAACTTACGCAGTTAAAAGGATAAGTTAATATGCAAGGCACACAATTATTGATACCGCCGGTAGCATTTATAGTGGTCCTCTTGGCGCTCGTTATCTTAAGCCGCATTTTTTCTTTTTTAGCTTTTAAGAAGAAACAGTCCGAAGAGTCCGGGGAGTCATACGCCTGCGGAGAGGATTTTCAGGAGCATGTGGTGCAGCCGGATTACAGCCAGTTTTTTCCTTTTGCTTATTTCTTTACGATATTACACGTGGTCGTTCTGGTGATTGCTACTATCCCGGAAGTAAATATCCCGATATTTAGCGCAGCGCTTATTTACATACTGGGAGCGGTGTTAGGACTTATTACACTTTTAAGGAGGCAGTAAGCTTAAAAATGGGAGTAGTTAAAAGAATAGTCAATTGGGCGCGGCTTAAGTCGCCGTGGGTGCTGCATTTTAATACCGGGGCCTGCAATGCCTGCGATATAGAAATAGTCGCATCCTTAACGCCAAGGTACGATATAGAGCGTTTCGGCGCAGTGCTTAAAGGCACTCCCCGCCATGCGGATATACTTTTATGCTCCGGGCCGGTGACCAAGCAGATTGAATGCCGTTTAAAGAGGGTCTATGAGCAGATGGCTGAGCCGAAATTCGTAGTGGCGATAGGTACCTGCGCCTGCAGTGGAGGAGTTTTTAACGGCTGTTATAATGTAAAGGCGGGTATCAATTCGGTAATCCCTGTTTCAGCTTATATCCCGGGATGTCCGGCTAGCCCTAAGGCGCTAATTGACGGCGTGGTTAAATTATTAAAGAGCTTGGAAGAAAGCGATGCAAAAAAATAGAGGTGCTTATGCTGGAAGAAAATATTAAACAGGAATTGGAAAAAAAATTCGGCTCTTTAAAGGATAAGATAACTATTCAGAGGCCACGAAGGATTTTTGTTGAGGCGCTTCAGGCTGATTTTTTTGAAATACTTGATTATCTGGTGAAAGAGATGGGCTTTTCTGCGCTATCGGCAATTACCGGCATGGATGAAGGCGCAACCTTCGGCGTTATTTACCATTTAAACAGGCAGGGAAGCATAATTTTAAATTTAAGGATTCATCTTACAAGAGAAAACCTTAAGATAAAGACAGTAACCGGCTATTTTTTGGAAGCAGATGCTTACGAAAGAGAGCTTGAAGATTTATTAGGGATTAAGGTTGAAGGTCTTGCCCCCGGCCACAGGTACCCGCTTCCGGATAACTGGCCGCAAGGAGAACATCCTT
Source organism: Candidatus Omnitrophota bacterium (assembly GCA_049517335.1). Classification (GTDB taxonomy): domain Bacteria; phylum Omnitrophota; class Gorgyraeia; order Gygaellales; family Profunditerraquicolaceae; genus JBEKSD01. Next base: position 11,618 of record JBEKSD010000009.1, read on the forward strand.
TACGTAAAGACTGGAAGGAGAGCCCGCATGCATAATTCAGGAGATGTAACAGTTCCTTTTGGCCCGCAGCATCCGGCGTTAAAAGAGCCGGAGAGTTTTTTAATCACGCTGCGCGGAGAGAAGATTACCGCAGCATCGGTGAGAATCGGCTATAACCACCGCGGCATAGAGAAGGCCTGCGAAGAAAGAACCTATATTCAGGATTTGTACCTTATTGAGAGAATATGTGGCATATGTTCGCATTCGCACTCAACCGCATTTGTGCAGGCAGTTGAGGAAATCGCTCAATTAGCCGTACCCAGGCGCGCATTGTATATCCGCACCCTGATAGCGGAGCTGGAAAGGGTGCACAGCCATTTATTGTGGTTGGGTGTTGCCGGGCATGAGATCGGGTTTGACACTTTGCTTATGTACACCTGGCGCGACCGCGAAGCGGTAATGGATGTTTTAAGCATCTTAACCGGAAACCGCGTCAACTACGGTATTAATACTATCGGAGGCGTACGCCGAGATATCAACAAGGAGCAGATTGATGAGGTATTAAAAGCAGTTGCTTTACTTGAAGAGAGGACCAAATATTATATCCAGATCGGGACAGAAGAGACGACAATCGTCAAGAGGCTTTCGGGCGTAGGCATACTTTCTAAGGAGGACGCCTTAAAGTTGGGCGCGGTCGGCCCCACTGCGCGCGCTTCTAGCATTAAACGCGATGTGCGTAAGGATGACCCCTATGCTGCGTATGCAGAGCTGGATTTTGAAGTAATCGTTGATGATAAATGCGACGTTTACGGCAGGACGATTGTGCGCTTAAAAGAACTGCTGCAGTCGTATAATCTGGTGCGCCAGATTCTAAAACAACTTCCCGAAGGCCCTATTACAATCAAGGCACCGCGCAAGATTCCCGCGGGTGAAGCAGTCAGCCGCTATGAGGCGCCGCGCGGAGAGGATATGCATTATGTGCGCGCCAACGGCACAGACAAGCCGGACAGGGTCAAGGTCAGGCCGCCTACTTTGGCTAATGTTCAGGCAGTCTCAAAAATGCTTGAAGACAGGTACTTGGCGGATATGCCCATCGTGATTGCGGCAATTGATCCCTGTTTTTCCTGCACGGACAGGCTGATTTCAATTAAAGAGGCAAAAGCCAAGAAGACAAGAATTATCCCCTGGGAAATCCTGCACATTCAAAGCATTGAGTGGCATAAAAGCAGGGGAATAGATTTTTCAGGTTTGAACAAACGATTAGCGGAAAAATTCTAATATGGCAAAAGCATTGTTTAATATCCTGGTTTTCCCGGGCCTATCTTTTCTTTTTGTCTTCGCTTTGGCGGCAGAGTTTATTGACCGCAAGATAAGTGCCCGCCTGCAAAACAGGGTCGGCCCGCCGTGGTTCCAGCCGCTGGCTGATTTTATAAAGCTTTTAGCTAAAGAAGATATTCTGCCCAGAGAAGCCGATAAGGCGGTATTTAAACTGATGCCCGTTATTGCCTTAACGGCAACAGTCACTGCTTTCTTCTATATCCCGCTCTTTACGAAAGAGGCGTTATTTTATTTTAAAGGGGATGTGATCGTGGTCCTCTATTTATTAACCATTCCTACCTTAACCTTTTTTCTCGGCGGATGGTATTCAAGGTCAGTTTATTCCATGCTCGGCGCAGTGCGCGCGCTTATCCAGCTATTTGCTTATGAAGTGCCTTTGTTTATGAGCATACTCGCCGCAGCTCTGCTTGCCAACACCTGGTCGCTTACTGAGATGGTCCGCTTTTACTCATTACGCCCCTGGTTTTGGTGCTTAAACCTTATTGGTTTCGCGGTGGCTTTAGTCTCTTTGCTGGGAAAATTAGAAAGGACGCCGTTTGACATCCCTGAAGCGGAAACTGAAATTGTCGCCGGAGCCTTTACGGAATACAGCGGTAGGCTGCTGGCGTTGTTCAGGCTCGCCGTTAGTATTGAAATGATCGTAGGCGCGTCATTGTTAGTCGCGGTGTTTTTCCCGTTCTGGCTTGGGGCCGGGCCGGTTTTAGGCTTTATAATTTATTTAGGCAAGATCCTCTTCATAGTCGCATTAATTTCGCTTCTGCGCTCGGTCCTTGCGCGTTTGAGATTAGACCAGATGATAAATCTCTGCTGGAAGTTCCTTGCGCCCATTGCCCTTATTCAAGTGGTGCTTAATCTGGTTTTAAAGGGGGTTATACACTGATATGAAAAGGCCGGGGAAAATGATAAAAGAGATGCTGGAAAGTTTCCTGAAGAAGCCGGCTACCTTGAATTATCCTGCTGAGAAGTATCCTATGCCTAAGGGTTTTCGCGGAAAGCTTAAGTTTAATCCCTCTGCATGCATAGGCTGCCTTATGTGTATGAAGGACTGCCCTACGGGCGCAATAAAGATAAATAAGGTAGGCGATAAGAAATTTGAATGCGAAATTGACTTGAGTAAATGTATTTACTGCGCGCAATGCGTGGATTCCTGCCCTAGAAAAGCCCTCGCCATAACCGATGAATATGAGCTCGCAAAGCTGGATACTAAATCACTCAAAATAGTTTATCATGCAGAACCTGAAAAACCTGCTGAAAAGTAAATTAAATAAAGCAGAAAGGATTGCTCTTCTGGGGGTCGGCTCTGAATTCAGGGGCGATGATCTGGCCGGGATGCTTGTAGCAAAGAAGCTTGCCGCAAGAATTAAAAGCCGCAAATTTAAGGTATTTTTAGGCTCTACCGCTCCGGAAAACCTTACCGGCGAAATCAGGAAATTTAAACCCACCCATTTATTGATTGTTGATGCCGCGGACATAGGAAAAAAGGGAGGCTCCGTGACTATCTTGTGCGCCAAGGAGATAGCTGGGGCGACATTCTCTACGCACCGCCTGCCCGTGAAGTTAATTGCGGATTATCTTTCCTGCTCCATTGCCTGTGATACAATAGTTTTAGGCGTTCATCCGCAATCATTCGCATTCGGCAAAGAGCCTTCGCTAAAAATTAAAAAAGCGGTTAAGGATCTTTCGCAAATATTAGAAGAGGTGATATGTATTTCTCTCCAGATATGACGGATTTGATATACGGCTTAAAGGACTTCGGCGTTTTTGTGGCGATGTTCCTCGAGTCGAGTGTTCTGCCTATACCTTCCGAGGTTATTATAATCGGGGCAGGTGCAATAGGGGTCTCTATTTTTTCTATAGTATTTTTTGGCACTCTGGGCTCTACGCTTGGCGCTATGCTCGGTTATGCTTTAGGTAGGTACGCAGCGATGCCCCTGGTGCTGAAGTTTGGTAAGTTCATACTAATTAAGCCCCACCATATCTATAAAGCAGAACAGTTTGCCAAGAAACACGGTACACGAAGCGTTTTAATCGGTAGGATCCTGCCGGTAGTCCCTTTTAAGGTATTCTCAATTGCCGCAGGCATTACGAAAATCCCATTTATACCTTTTGTGTTCTTTACTTTAGCAGGGGTAATACCAAGGATCATTATCTTAGTGGTTTTCGGTATATCTATAGTAAAATACACCAAGCCTGTATTCTTGCTTATTGCATGCGCCATTGTTATATTCCTTGGCGTTAAGCTCACGGTTAAACTTTCAGCAAAAAACAAGAAACAGCGCTTGACAAAGAAGTAATTTGTGTTATATTTATATTGTAACTGGTAAGACGAAGATGTCTTCTAAGGCAAGCAGGTCGCTGAAGAAGGCATTTTTTTTGCCCGCCTAGGGCGGGAAAGGACTAAGGCGTCCTTAATTTTCAAATACGAAAATTGAGGGCGTTTTTTATTATCGACACAGTTAGGGAATTGACCCTAAACAAGATAAGCATTGAATACGGGAGTGGCCTAGGAAGAAATGTCATACGAACAACTGCTAAAAAAAATATCCCCGACCTTGAAGAGGATAAGCTATAAGTTAAATAAACAGGTTTCTTTTTGCAGTGCGGACGATTTATACCAGGAAGCCCTGATCCATCTTTGGCTTGATTTTTCTGCCGGTAAGTTAGCGGATAAGACAGATAGCTATATTTTGCAGGGTTGTTACTTTTATTTAAAGAACCATATACGTAAGAATAACGATAAAGTAAGGCTAATCAGCATTGACCCTATGGATAGCGAAAGGGAAGATACGGCTAGGATTGATGAGATACGCTATCTAAGCTCAGCAGACTCTACTTTTGAAGATACCTATTGTAAAATGTTGATTGAGCAGATTAATAATAATGGTTTGACAATCCGGGAAAAGCAAGTTTTCAATTTTGCTTTAAAAGGGCTTACGGTAAGAGAAATAGGTGGTAGGTTAGGGATATCCCATGTCCGGGTAGTTAAACTTCGCCGTTCAATTGCGGAGAAATGCTTAAAACACATTGATAAAATATGAAATTAGGGACGAGTAACTAAAGAAACGTCTCTAATTTGTGGTTACCAAAAATAAGGTATTTTTACTTGTACTAATGTAAGAGAAGTTCAAACACATTGCTGTGTAAGCAGTAATACAATGGCGTTCCTTAAAAGAGTAAGTAAGGAACGCTTTTATTTTTTTAAGTCTTTTTAAGACGCAGACGTCTTTTGTATCCCATTGATGGGGATGAAAAGGCGTCTTTTTTTTGTGAATTAAATTACGAGGGAGGCTTAAAGATGGCTCAAAATCAGAATGATTCTTCTCTAGTAAAACCAAAACTTGGTTTGTTGGGCGCTGCGATGAACGCCATGGCCTTGATTGCCCCAGGTGCTTTTTTGTGGATTACCTTTCAGCTTCAAGCTGCTGCTACAGCGCCAAGTGGTGCTTCCGTTGCAAGCGATCTCTGGGCAGGAATTGCGCTTGCTTTGGCTGTCTGTTTCTTAACCGCATTATCCTATTCGGAACTGGCAAAAATTTATCCTGAGGCAGGTTTTGCCAGCTGCACCTATTTTGCGGAGAAGGCCTTCTTGGATAGCCGTAAAGAAAAAGTAAGCGGTCCCACTTCAATGGCCCGCGTAGCCAAACTTACTACCGGGTGGGCTGCCCATCTTTTTTATTGGGTCTATCCGGGTGTAATGGTAGCCATGATGGCGACGTTAATCGGCTATATTTATAACCAATTTACAGGCCAGTCATTATCACTAACGAATTTAACTATAATAGGTGTCATATTTACGGTTGTGACCGGATATATTGCCTACCGGGGGGTGACCGGCTCAACCTTAACGGCGATTTGGATTAATATTATCCAGTGGGTCACTCTGGTAATTTTTACCAGCCTGGCTATATGGTACCGTATTGCTAACCCCCAACACGTAACGCAGTGGGCTTTTAGCGGGGGCTTGGATATTATTAAGATACATTCCTTACAGGGTATTTTGGTTCAGTCTACTATAGCTATTTTGATCCTCGTCGGTTTTGAAAGCTGCACAGCTTTAGCAGCTGAAACAAAAGATCCTAAAACAACAATCCCTAAGGCGATTATCATTTCTCTTATTGTCCAGGGGTTGTTTGCTTATTTGTTTGAGTATTTTGGTGCCGGATTTATGCTGAGTGAAAAGTTAGTCAATACGACAGGCACGACTACGCTAACCGGCATGGCTGCTGCTGCGGCATCGGGTGCCCCAATTGGAGACCTTGCCAAGTTGATTGGAGATTCTCTCTTTCATGGCTTGGGATTCGGTTTAATGATTACTATGGCAATTACCGTTGCTATAGCGGTAATCGGAACAACCTTAAGCTGTATGAATACGGCTATGCGGGTCAGCGCGGGCATGGCCGAGGATCGGGAACTGCCCTCTTCCTTAAGCTTCATACACACTAAGTATATTACGCCACATGTTTCTCTTGCTACCTTGATCCTGGTTACTTCAGTAATCGGGGCTATTGGTGTGCGTTCCGTTGTAGGGCTGATTGGTATTACGCTTGCCTCAAACCTGGGGACATTCATACTCTATGGCCTCACTTGTATATGGACTATTGTGGCGTTTAAGGATAGGAAAGATTTCAATGTTTTAAAACACGGCATCATACCTGCTCTGGGCGTTATCGCTAACGTTGTTATGACCATAGGTATTTTGTACCTTTATATTATTGGTAACGCTGATGCCAAGTCAGAAGCAAAAATTTGTTTCATGATCGCCGGAGGGTGGGCACTGATAAGTATTATATATATTGCCGTGACTACCGTACGCAAGACTTATCGTTTGAAGATAGTATCAGGCATGATCCGGCCAGAGCAGCTTAATGTTGTTGTGCAGGCCCTTAAAGAAGATGAATGTATCTTAGGTATGACGGTCACAAAAGTAAAAGGATTCGGCAGGCAAAAAGGCCACCTTGATGGGGAGCCAGCAAGTGACAAGATTACTTTTATCCCCAAGGTAAGAGTTGATGTTGTAGTAAAGGAATGGGACGTTCCCCAGATTATGGATATTATCAGTGAGGCTGCGCGTACTGGTAATGTAGGTGACGGTAAGATCTTTGTTACGGATGCTTCAGAAGCGATGCGTATCCGCACAGGAGAAACCGGTGTTTGGGCGATATAGTAAAGGCCAAAAGTATAACCAGGAGTCATTTAGAGAGGGGGGGGATATTTTAATGAATAAATCCTACAGCAGAAACAAAGACTTTATAGTTAGTGGCGCGGCAATTTTAATCCTGGGATTTTGTTTGCTTGGAGCCAACATTCCTTCTCTCTTGGCAGACGATGCCAGTAGTGTAGCGACAAAGACAGCCCAGGGGGCAACGCCGCCAGCTGCTGCATCTGCGCCAGTAACTGAACCGACGCTTAGTCTGTTGATGAGCGCTTTGGATAAGTTAGGGTTGGCTAAACCTTTAAGCAAATTTGGGATTAACATCTACGGCTATATCGAAGGCGGTTTCATGCATGACTTCTCAGCGCCTCACAAAGGAGGCGCAACTTTCATCGGTTATAACAGTTTCAAAAACAGTGGCGTCCTTGACAAGGCTGATTTGAGCATCGAGCGCACGGTCGATGCCACGAAGAAGCAATTTGACATAGGCTTCCACCTGGAAGGTCTCTATGGTGCGGATGCTGATTTAATTCATTCCAATGGTATGTGGGCTAAGCAAACGGGCCACTATCAAGGGGATCTTCTCCAAGCTTATGTGGATGTAGCCCTTCCTGATATGCCGGTAAAAATCCGCGTGGGAAAATGGATTGAGCTGGCCGGTTTCGAGCAGTACAGTGCTAATATCTACGGGGCTTTTGGTGATCCGAGCAAGGCGCTTTATTCTTATAGTTATCAGTTTATGTATGCTGAACCTGGTACGCAGACAGGCGCTTTTGCTACCTATATATTGAATCCCCAATGGACGTTTGACGCTGGTCTTACGCGGGGTTGGAACCAATCAACGCGTGACTCCAACAGTACTTCGGACTTCTTGGGCCGCGTGACCTTTACGCCTAGTGATAAGACTAGCATTATTTTTGTAATGACGGAAGGGCCAGAATATCCTACGGGCGTCGGAAGCAATCTGCCTCCCGGCGACAACAGCCACTGGTGGACCGCTTTGGATTTGGTTGCCACCCAGAAGATCAATGACAAATTAAACCTCGGTATGGGTCTTGACTATGTTGAGACTCCACAAATTCCCAATTTAAAGGACGGGGCCAAGCAGTGGGGCGGTTTGGCTGGTTACGCCAGCTACGCCTTTGATCCGCATTTCACACTGAATACCAGGCTGGAGTGGTATAAAGACGCTGCCGATGGTTTCTCTACTGGTGCACCCGTAAGTGCTAACTACTATGAAACCACGGTGGGAGTGGCTATCAAGCCGTTTCCAAAAGATAAGATCTTCTCTAACTTGCTGTTCCGGCCAGAAGTTCGCTATGACTGCTCTAACCGCTCGGTCTTTAACAGCGATGAACGTAACCAGTGGACATTCAGCGTAGATACTCTCTTCACCTTCTAGTAGGATGCTGAAAGTAACTTTCACTGTAAAAGGAATTTACGTATTCAAATAAAGAGTGGAGGATGTTATGAAAAAAATAGAAGCGGTAATACGTCCGACAAAACTTGGAGATGCGCTTGATGCCTTAAATAAAGCGGGACACCCGGGTGTTATGATTACCGAGATTGAGGGGCACGGAAAACAAAGAGGCATAGAGCAGGAGTTTCGCGGCAAAACATATAAGACAGAACTGCTCACGAAAGCTAAAATTGAGATCGTGGTCAATAACGCGGATGTTGAGAAAATAGTTCAAGTCATACGCGAGGCTGCTTTAACGGGAAAGGTAGGAGATGGCAAGATATTCGTTTATCCTATCGATGATGTTGTCAGGATCCGCACTGCCGAACATGGTGATATTGCGATATAAGGGACCGTAGGTTAATTATGATAGATAATGAATTAATTAGTAAACTTTTACAATTTAAAGAGGCTGAAGGATATACTCTGCACGATTTATCCAAAAAGCTAGACCTTCAGGTTACCACTATCGAAAGATGGTTTAAAACTGGGCGCATTAATAAGATTTATGCGCGTATGGTAAAAGAGAAATTACATTTGGATTAGGTAATTTAAAACAAGATTGAAGGGGGGGATTTTTTGTATTCTTATTTGCACAATTGTCTAATCAAAAGTAGGGATGACCTATTATTAACAGAAACAAAGAAAAGGAGGAAGTAGAAATGATTAACACAGGTGATACGGCGTGGGTTTTGATCTCATCGGCTCTTGTGCTGCTGATGACCCCGGGATTGGCTTTTTTCTACGGAGGTATGGTCAGGCGTAAGAATATGCTTAGTATCCTTATGCAGTGTTTCATTATTATGTGTGTTTTAAGCGTGCAATGGGTACTTTTCGGTTACAGCCTTTCTTTTGCCCCTAGTAAAGGCTTTTGGGGCGGATTAAGCTGGTTAGGTTTGAATGGCGTAGGCTTAGAACCTTACGCGGATTACGCTGCGACAATTCCTCATCAGGCGTTTATGATTTTTCAGGCAATGTTCGCGATTATTACGCCAGCCCTGATTATCGGCGCATTTGCCGAAAGGATGAAGTTTTCGGCGTTTTTGATTTTTACTTTACTTTGGGCGACATTTGTTTATGACCCATTATGCCACTGGGTTTGGGGTGTTGGCGGGTTCTTGCGTAATTTGGGTGTTTTGGATTTTGCCGGAGGCACAGTTGTCCATATTAATGCCGGGATTGCGGCGTTGGTTACTGCTATAATTATCGGACGCAGGAAGAATTTAGATGAAAATATTCCCGCTCCGCATAATTTACCTTTTATCGTTCTAGGTACAGGGTTGCTTTGGTTTGGCTGGTTTGGTTTTAATGCCGGCAGTGCCCTAGCTGCCAATGGTTTAGCTGTTAACGCATTTGTCGTTACCAATACCGCTGCAGCTGCCGCTGGCTTAAGCTGGGCGCTTATTGAGTGGTCGCGTAACGGAAAACCAACGATGTTCGGCGTGGCATCAGGCGCTGTTGCCGGGCTTGTTGCTATTACTCCCGCAGCAGGTTTTGTAAATGTAACCTCAGCGCTCATTATCGGATTTCTAGTTAGTATATTCTGTTTTATTGCCGTAAGTATAATAAAGCCAAAATTCGGCTATGATGATTCCTTGGATGCTTTTGGCGTGCACTGTATCGGTGGGATCTGGGGTGCGCTCGCTACCGGTTTGTTTGCTTCTAAGGCAGTGAACGCAGCCGGAGCGGATGGTTTATTTTTCGGTAACCCGAAACAGCTATTAATTCAAGGGGCAGCAGTATTGGTAACTATTCTTTACACCGGAGTGGTTACTTTCTTAATCTACAAGCTTGTCGATATCTTTGTAGGGGTAAGGGTGAACGAAAAAGAGGAGCTTATGGGTTTGGATCTTACCCAACACCACGAAAGGGCTTACACGGTATTGGAATAATTCATACATTGACTTACTCACACTAGCGTGTTCGTAAGTCAAGTGTTCATTAAGGAGGAAAAATGAAGTTAATCATTGCAATAATCCAGCCTTACAAGTTAGAGGAAGTAAAGGAGGAACTTTATAAGGCCGATGTAAATCTTATTACGGTTAGCGAAGTATTGGGCCACGGCCGACAGAAGGGGATAACAGAATTCTACCGTGGAGCCAAGGAAACAGGCAATCTTTTGCGAAAAATCCGTCTTGAGATTGCAGTAAACGAGGATTTTGTTGAACCGACTATAAAAGCCATAGTTAAAGGAGCAAAAACGGGACAGACAGGTGACGGCAAGATTTTTGTTCTAGACATGCATGAATGCGTACGCATTAGGACAGGTGAGAAAGGGCACTTGGCTATAGGATAATTATTGACAGGGGTAAGCCGAAATTTGGGCTCGCCCCTGCTTGTAAAAAACCATTCCCTCAAATACGGTTGCTCTTTCTTAAAAACTGGTACAACTTATATGAGCGGGTCAATATAAAGTCATCTTGACAAAGCGTTATCAATAGTGTACACTTTTATTGTAAGTAAGAATGTAAGGAAGTAAGAATACATTGTTTTATCATATAGGCAGGTGTTTACTGTTGTGAAAGGAGTAATTAAAATGACTGTTCTTGAAACCGCTAAAATTACCTCAAAAGGCCAGGTTACTATACCCAACCGCATAAGGAAGCTTCTGCGTGTAGAGACAGGCGCCTCTTTAGCCTTTGGTTTAAGCAAGGAAGGAGTGGTTTTGCTTCCTTGCAAAGTCACCGCAGAATCGCCTTATACTGCTAGTGAATGGGCGAAAATTGAAAAGTTAGCCTCAGCCAAAGGCAAGGCCTACAAAAGCGCCAAAAGAGCCAAAAAGCATATTGAGGCATTATGAGATTTGAATTTAAATCTTCCTTTGACCGTTCGCTCAAGAGTTTTTATGGCAGAGAAAAAGAAGGGATAAAGAAAGTTGCTCTCCAAGCGATAGATATACTCTCTCAGGACCGGATACTCCATAAAAGGATCGGTCTGAAACGTCTTAAAGATGATTTCTGGGAGATAAGACACGGTCTTAAGGCAAGGATTCTATTCCGCTGGGAAGGAGATTTAGTGGAATTTATTCTTGCTGGTGACCACAATGATATTAAGCGTTATCTGAAGAATATTTGAACTTAATATTATCTTCAGATGCTGTTTCTAGAAGTCTCCCCTTGTGGAATATTTCTGGGTTACCAAAAATACCATATTTTTACTTGTATATATAATTGTAGTATAAACACGTTGTCGTGTTTATATGATTAGTAGCCAATGCAGGCGTCCAATACAGCTATAGTTTGTAGTTGTTTATGGGCGCTTTTTTATTAACCGAGTTTTGGGATATTTTTTTAACCATTATTTACACAATTGATGAGCCAGTTGTGAAAGAGGAGGGATGATGATTAATCCTGCTGATACAGTATTTGTTTTATTTTCAACAGCCTTTGTTATGCTGATGACCCCAGGGTTGGCTTTTTTCTATGGTGGTATGGTACGTAGAAAGAATATCTTAAGTGTTTTAATGCAGTGTTTTATACTCCTATGTTTACTTACTGTATACTGGATGCTTTTTGGGTACAGCCTTTGTTTTGCTCCCTCAAAAGGTTTTTGGGGTGGTTTAGCATGGTTTGGTTTAAATGGCGTGGGCCTAGAGCCCTATGTAGGATATTCCGCAACTATACCGCATCAGGCTTTTATGATATTTCAAGCGATGTTTGCAATTATCACACCGGCCCTGATTATCGGCGCATTTGCCGAAAGGATGAAGTTTTCGGCATTCTTGGTTTTTAGCCTTCTTTGGGCGACTTTTGTTTATGCCCCGCTATGCCACTGGGTGTGGGGTATCGGTGGGTTCTTGCGTAATTTGGGTGTGCTTGATTTTGCCGGAGGTATTGTCGTGCATACCTCAGCCGGTATCGCGGCCCTTGCTGTTGCCTTAATCATCGGTAGGAGGAAAAATCTCGAGCATAATGTTCCTGCCCCGCATAATTTGCCCTTTGTAGTGTTAGGAACATCCTTACTTTGGTTTGGCTGGTTTGGTTTTAATGCCGGTAGTGCCCTGGCTGCCAATGCTTTAGCAATTAGTGCTTTTGTGACTACGAATGCCGCTGCGGCATGCGCAGGTTTAACCTGGGCGGTTTTAGAGTGGATTCGTAATGGCAAGCCAACGGTTTTCGGAGTGGTAACAGGTTCTATCGCCGGTCTTGCGACGGTTACGCCTGCGTCGGGTTTTGTAAGCCCTATCTCGGGGTTAATAATAGGGATGCTCGCAAGCATAGTTTGTTTTATTGCCGTGGCGGTAGTTAAGCCTAAATTCGGCTATGATGATTCACTCGATGCTTTTGGCGTGCATGGCGTAGGGGGAATATTAGGTACGCTGGCTACCGGTTTGTTTGCTTCGAAACTAATAAATCCTCAAGGTGCCGATGGGCTATTTTTCGGAAATCCCAAGCAGTTTCTAATTCAGTTAGCCGCTGTTTTGGTGGCCACAGTTTATACTTTTGCAGTTACCTACGGGTTATACAAATTCGTGGATATATTTTTCAGAATCCGTGTTACGGAAAAAGAGGAACTTATGGGTCTAGATCTTACCCAGCACCGCGAAAGAGCTTATACAGTATTGGAATAATAAAAGTTTCATTAACAAGGGGGTTTTATGAAGTTAATCATTGCAATAATCCAGCCTTACAAGTTAGAGGAAGTAAAGGAGGAACTTTATAAGGTCGATGTAAATCTTATTACGGTTAGCGAAGTATTGGGCCACGGCCGGCAAAAAGGGATAACCGAATTCTACCGCGGAGCCAAGGAAACAGGTAATCTTTTGCGAAAAATCCGTCTTGAGATTGCAGTAAACGAGGATTTTGTTGAACCGACTATAAAAGCGATAATTAAAGGAGCAAAAACAGGCCAAACCGGAGACGGCAAGATTTTCGTATTGGACCTGAAGGAATGCGTGCGTATCAGAACCGAAGAGCGCGGTTCTCTTGCCATAGGCTAGACGTCTTCAGGCCTGAGGGGGATCCTGCGTTTCACTTAAGATGCATTTGCCGATTAATAAAAATATGAAAAATAGAGTTACCAAAAACAGGGGAATTTTACTTGTATGTTTAAGAGAAGAAGTTTGCGTACAAGGTCGCGCTAATTTAAGGAAGAAGAACAGGGGCGTTCATTCAGACGGTAAAAATTGTTAAAATGAACGCTTTTTTTTAATTAAAGGAGGACAAGATGCCTAAGAATAAAGTAGCGGAAGTGAAAACCAGCAATCCTTTGAAAAACGGCTCTTTTGACGAGAAAGCGGCGAGAGATGTCCTGAAAATGGTCAAGGACAAAGACATCCAGATTATTGATCTGAAATTCAATGATCTTCCCGGATTATGGCAGCATTTTTCTATCCCTGCCAGAGAATTATTAGAAATGGATGATATTACCCGCTCTATCTGGGTAGATGGTATCGGGTTTGACGGTTCATCCATCCGTGGTTTTCAAAAGATACAAGAGTCGGATATGATTTTGATTCCAGATCCATCCAGCGCAATAGTTGATCCTATATGTGAAGTGCCTACTCTAAGTTTAATCTGCGATATTTATGATCCTCTGACCCGTAAAGCTTATTCTAGAGACCCGCGTTATATCGCCAAAAAAGCGGAAAAATACCTAAAGGATTCCGGTATTGCTGATTCGGTTTACTTTGGCCCTGAAGCAGAGTTTTTTATTTTTAACAGCATACGCTTTGACCAAACCGAAAATTCTGGTTATTATTTTATTGATTCTCAAGAAGCGGACTGGAATACCGGAAGGGATGAAAATCCTAACCTCGGATACAAAATACGTTTTAAAGAAGGCTATTTCCCGGTTCCTCCCCATGATTCAATTCAGGATTTAAGAAGCAGAATAATCCTGAAGATGATAGAATCTGGGATCAATGTAGAAGTGCATCATCATGAAGTGGCCACTGCCGGTCAGTGTGAAATCGATATGAAGTTTGACAAGCTTACAAAAATGGGCGATAACCTGCTTCTTTACAAGTACATCATCAAGAATATGGCTAAGAAAGCAGGGATGGTCGCAACCTTTATGCCCAAGCCGCTCTTTGCGGATAACGGCTCAGGTATGCATTGCCATCAGAGCCTTTGGAAGAACGGCGTGAACCTTTTCTATGATAAAAATGGGTACGCCCTTATTTCCCAGACTGCGAAATACTACATCGGCGGGTTATTAAAACACGCCAATAGCCTTATGGCTTTTTGCGCGCCGACGACTAACTCTTATAAGAGACTGGTTCCTGGGTATGAAGCCCCGGTTAACCTGGTTTATTCTGCCAGAAACCGTTCCGCAGCAGTAAGAATCCCGATGTATTCGGATAGCCCGAAATCAAAAAGAATTGAATTCCGTCCCCCGGATCCGGCTTGTAACGGTTATCTGGCATTCAGCGCCATGCTTATGGCCGGTCTCGACGGCATACAGAACAAAATTAATCCCGGTGAACCATTGGATGTTGATTTATTTGACCTGAGTGAAGAAGAAATGAGTAAGATAGCCACAGTTCCTTCTTCTTTACGCCGGGCAGTTGACGCCTTGGAAGCAGACCACGATTACCTCTTAAAAGGCGGAGTATTTACCAAAGACGTAATCGACATCTGGCTTGAGTATAAGCGTAAAAAAGAGATAGACCCGGTAAGGATGCGCCCGCATCCCTATGAGTTTTATCTTTACTTTGACATTTAAGGCCTTAAAGTAATAAAGCAGGGGGCTTTCTTTGAAAATGCCCCCTGCTTTCGGAATTCCGTTGATTAATTTTTAGGCAATTAGGTATTAAAAATACGGCTTTATTTTCCTCTTAGTTTGTAGTAAAATAGAGCAACTAAAACAGGAGGATCAATGAGCATCAGGCAAGAACTTTTATCAAGGATCAAAGGTGTGGAATTAACCAAGATTAATACCCCTAAGAAAGTTTCTACGTATTTCGGAAAGAACACCTTTAGTATGGAGACTATGCAGAAGCATATCTCCAAGCCTACCTTTAAAGCGTTTAAGGACTGGCTCAATGAAGGCAAGACCATATCCTTAGAGCAGGCCAATGAAATCGCCGGCGCCATGAAGGATTGGGCGATTGCCAAAGGCGCAACTTATTATACGCACTGGTTTCAGCCTATGACCGGGCTTACGGCCGAGAAACACGATAGCTTCATTTCCATTACTGGCCCGGGCAAGGTAATTGAAAAATTTTCCGGGAATAAACTTATTCAGGGTGAGCCTGACGCTTCAAGTTTTCCTTCCGGAGGCATCCGGGCAACCTTTGAAGCCCGCGGTTATACTGCCTGGGATCCGTCAAGCCCGGCATTTATCATTGAAAGCGCCTTAGGTAAGACCCTCTGTATCCCCACTATTTTCATCTCCTATCACGGAGAAGCGCTGGACAAGAAATTACCGCTTCTGCGTTCTGATGAGGCCTTAAACAGAGCGGCAGTAAATCTCCTAAAATTATTCGGACATAAGGATATAAAAAAGATATTCTCAACCTGCGGCCCGGAACAAGAATACTTTTTGATTGATAAGAATTACTACAACCTGCGCCAGGACCTGCTTTTGGCTGGACGCACCCTGGTGGGCGCACCTTCGCCAAAGGGCCAGCAACTGGAAGACCAGTATTTCGGCACCATCAAAGAGCGCGTGGTTAACTTTATGTTTGATGTGGCTGAGGAAGCGTACAAATTGGCTATTCCTCTGATGACCCGCCATAATGAAGTCGCGCCGCATCAATACGAATTCGCGCCCATTTTTGAAGACTCGAATATCGCCGCAGACCACAACCAACTGCTTATGGAATTGATGAAGAAGGTGGCCTTAAAGCATAACCTGGTTTGCCTTCTGCATGAGAAACCTTTCGCCGGGATCAACGGTAGCGGCAAACATTTAAACTGGTCGCTTGCCGATGATTTGGGGAATAACCTTTTAAATCCGGGCGAAACACCGGAAGATAATTTACAATTTCTGGCTATGCTAGCTGCTGTATTAAGAGCGGTTTATCTGCACGCCGACCTTTTAAGGGCAAGCGTGGCCATGGCCGGCAACGAGCACCGCTTAGGCGCGAACGAAGCCCCGCCTGCGATTATCAGTGTCTTCTTAGGCGATCAGTTATCCAAAATACTGGACATGATTGAGAAAGGTATCAAAGGCAAGGTTTCCAAGCGCGACATCATTGATTTAGGAATTGGCCATCTTCCTAAATTCAATAAGGACATGACCGACAGGAACCGTACTTCGCCTTTTGCCTTTACGGGAAATAAATTCGAATTCCGCGCAGTCGGCTCATCCCAAAATATATCCACGCCTATAACCATGCTTAATACTATTATCGCCGACAGCCTTGATTATGTCGCCGGAGAGATTAAGAAAGAGCAGCAGGCGAATAAGGGTTTAAGCTCGGCGGTAATGAAGGTCATCGCAAAACTTGTCAAGGAAACCAAGGATATCCGCTTCGAAGGCAATAACTACGCCGAGGAGTGGCTTAAAGAGGCGAAAAAGAGGGACCTGCCTAATGTCGCTTCTACCTATGAGGCCCTCGAGGCGTTGATTGTAAAAGAGAATATCGCCCTTTTTGAAAAATATAAGATATTTTCTAAGGAAGAGATTGTTGCGCGCTACCATATCTGGATTCACCTTTATAACCTCACTCTTGAAATTGAGGCGAATACCTTAAATGAAATGGTTAATGCCAGCGTGGTCCCTGCCGGGTTAAAGTACCAGAAACTTCTTTCGGATAACCTTGCGGTGTTGACCGAGCTTAAAAAGGGCGCCGGGGTTAAACTGGATACGGCTGTGGTCAATGATTTAAAAGAGCATTTGGCCGATGTCTCCAGCAAGATTTATTATGTTCGCCGCAATACCAAAGTAATGCTCAATCTTATGGATAAAGCCAAGAGCGTAAGTGACGAAAAGCGGGCCAAGGTATATTACGAAGAACTAAGACCTTTAATGGAGCATATCCGCAGGCATGTCGATGATTTAGAATGCGTAGTCTCGGATGAAACTTGGGATCTTCCCAAATACAGGGAGATGCTCTTTGTGAAATAAAGTTTCGGATGCGGGAATGGTTAGTTACCATAACCTCGTATTTTTTACTTGTATAATAAATAATATAGATACAGCGTTGTATCTATAAAACTAAATAGAAAGAACAAAGGCGTTCATTCCGAAGGAATTTTTCTGCTTTGGGATGAACGTTTTTTTAACTGATTTGCATGATTAAATTCTAGGCAGAATATGATTACCATAGTTATCGCGGATGACGAAACAAAAATAAGAGAGGCTTTAAGCAAGGTGCTTAAAGAAGAGGGCTATGCTTTGGCCGACTCGCTTGGGAACGGTAATGTAATCCGCCTGGTGAAGAAGGACTGTATAAGGGATCTTGCTTTTATAAAAGATAAGGTTGTGGAGTTTGGAGATTCCTTGATAAATGAGAAAAAAGGCGTATTATATAAATCTATTTTAGAGGCAATTGAGAAACCCCTTATTGAGCATATCTTAGAGCGTACTGAAGGCAACCAGTTGAAAGCCGCGCGCATTTTAGGCATTAACCGCAACACTATGCGCGCAAAAATCAAGAAGTTTGGGATAAATCCGGAAAAATGGAAGATAAGTTAACCCCTTGTAATAATATTGTTAAGAAGCAGGGACTTTATGACCCGCAATTTGAGCATGATTCTTGCGGCGTAGGGTTTGTCTGCGACATTAAGGGAAGAAGGTCCAATGAAAACATCAGGCAGGGCTTAGAGGTATTGCGTTCACTTGCCCATCGCGGCGCAACCGGGGCTGACCCTAAGACAGGCGACGGTGCGGGTATCCTAATCCAAATCCCCCATGAATTCTTACTAAGGGTATGTCAAAAGGATGAAATAAATTTACCTTCCTCTGGCGAATACGGGACAGGACTTGTGTTTTTACCCACCAATAAAGAAGACCGCGCTTTCTGCAAAGACGCATTCTTAAAAATAATCGAAGAAGAAAAACAAGTGCTTCTTGGCTGGCGTAAGGTGCCGGTTGATAACTTGCATATCGGTAAAACCGCTCAGGAAACCGAGCCGGCGATAGAGCAGATTTTTATCCAGAAATCAAAAAGCATTAAAACCCAACTGGATTTTGAGCGCAAGCTTTATTTAATACGCAAGCAGGTTGAAAATAAGATACGCGCCTCTAAATTAAAACAGAAATCCTTCTTCTATATTACCAATATTTCCAGCCGCACCCTTTCCTATAAAGGCCTCTTAATGCCGCATCAGCTAGAAAGTTTCTTTCTTGATTTGCAGGATAACAGCTTAAGAAGCGCTTTATGCCTTGTGCATTCGCGTTACAGCACAAACACTTTTCCCACCTGGGATCTTGCCCAGCCATTCAGATTCTTGGCTCACAACGGGGAAATAAATACTTTGCGCGGCAACATTAACTGGATGCAGGCCCGGCAAAGCCTCCTAGCAAGTGAAATTTTCGGGAAAGATATAGAGAAGCTTAAGCCTGTGATTGTCCCCGGAGGAAGCGATTCGGCGACAATTGATAATGCCTTTGAGCTCCTCACTCTTTCCGGTAGGTCACTGCAGCATGCGATGATGATGCTTATCCCGGCGGCCTGGGAACAGAATAATTTGATGGATGAGAACTTAAGGAGCTTTTACAAATACCACGCCTGTTTTATGGAGCCTTGGGATGGCCCGGCAGCCATTGCTTTTACCGATGGGACGAGAATAGGTGCAGTACTTGATCGGAACGGTCTGCGCCCGGCAAGGTATCTTATTACAAGACAGGAACAGGTGGTCATGGCTTCTGAAGTCGGGGTTCTTGACATTAAACCTTCTGATATTACTGTTTCAGGAAGGCTTGAACCGGGTAAGATGTTTTTTATTGACACCGAGGCTAGCCGGATCATTCATGATGAGGAGTTAAAGAAAACTGTTTCCAGTGAAAAACCCTATTCTTTATGGCTAAAAGATAATTTATTGAGCCTGGATAAAGTTTCAGCCGCTAAATCTGCTAAGAAAGAAAAAGCAGATATCTTAACATCTTTAAAAACATTCGGTTACACGCATGAAGACCTGAAATTCATCATAAAACCCATGGCTGAAGAAGGCAAGGAACCTGTGGGTTCAATGGGTAATGATACCCCGCATGCAATCCTTTCGGCTCAGCCGCAGATTTTGTATAATTATTTTAAACAATTATTCGCTCAGGTAACTAATCCGGCAATTGACCCTATCCGCGAAGAGCTGGTAATGAGTTTGGAAAGTTTTGTCGGCTCTCAAAAGAATATACTTACCGAAACCCCGGAACACGCGCATAAACTTCTGGTAAAACATCCCATTTTAAGCAATGAAGAGTTCGATAAAATACGTTCGATCAAAGAAGGGGGCTTTAAAACTAAGGTAATCTCTGTATTATTTAACGCAAATAATGAAAAAGATTTTCTAAATACCCTAGATAAGATTTGCGAAGAGGCAAGTTTAGCTATCTCCAAGGGGTATAGTTTTATTATTTTAAGCGATAAAGGAATAAATAAGTCAAAAGCAGCTTTGCCTATTCTTATGGCCGTAGCTGCGGTGCACCACCATTTGGTCAAAAAGGCCCTCAGGACCCAGATAGGTATAATTCTCGAAACAGGGGAGCCCAGAGAGGTACATCATTTTGCGCTGCTTTTTGGCTATGGCGCTGATTGTATTAATCCATACCTTGCTTATGAAAGCGTAGAATATTTGATTAAAGAAGGAATGCTTAATCTGGATCTAAAGAGCGCACTTAAAAATTACCATAAGGCAGTATATGCCGGGTTATTGAAGATACTTTCCAAGATGGGTATTTCGACCCTGCAGAGTTATCGCGGGGCGCAGATATTCGAAGCCTTAGGGTTAGCGCAGGATGTAATTAATAAATGTTTCTGTGGCACTGTTTCGCGTATCGGAGGCGTTGGCTTAAAGGGGCTCGTAAAAGAAACATTAGCCCGTCATCACGAGGCTTATTTTGGCAGAATATCGGCTTCGTCATTTTTGGGCGTAGGGGGAGTTTATCAGTGGAAGCGCGACGGGGAATTCCATCTTTGGAATCCGGAAACAGTCTCCAGCTTACAGGACGCCGCCAGGAATAATGACTATATAAAATATAAGGAATTTGCCCGGTTAATTAATGACCAATCCGGAAATCCCACTACTTTAAGAAGCTTGCTTAAGTTTAAAACACAAAAGCCTATCCCAATAGAAGAAGTTGAGCCGGTTGAATCTATTTTTAAGCGTTTTGCTACGGGTGCCATGAGCTTTGGCTCAATTTCAAGGGGCGCGCATGAGACTTTAGCTATCGCTATGAATAGAATTGGAGGCAGATCTAATACCGGAGAAGGCGGAGAAGATCCCACAAGGTTTATCCCGTTACCTAACGGAGATTCCAGAAGGAGTGCAATTAAACAGGTTGCTTCAGGAAGGTTTGGCGTGACCGCAAATTATCTGGTTAATGCCGACGAAATTCAGATTAAGATAGCACAAGGAGCGAAGCCGGGTGAAGGCGGGCAGCTGCCTGGGCATAAGGTAAGCGTAATTATTGCCAGAACCCGTTATACTACTCCAGGCGTTACCTTGATTTCTCCTCCTCCACACCATGATATTTATTCTATTGAGGACTTAGCCCAACTCATTTTCGACTTAAAAAATGCCAACCCCCGCGCACGCATCAGCGTAAAGCTTGTTTCCGAAGTAGGCGTTGGTACTATTGCCGCCGGTGTTGCCAAAGGGCATGCCGATATGATTCTTATATCCGGAGGAGACGGCGGGACGGGCGCCTCCCCGATAAGCTCGATTAAACACGCTGGGCTTCCCTGGGAGCTGGGTATTTCTGAAACGCACCAGACACTGGTGTTGAATGACTTGCGTAGTCGTGTTCGGCTGCAGACCGATGGGCAAATGCGTACCGGCCGGGATGTGGCAATTGCCGCTATTTTAGGAGCTGAAGAATACGGTTTTTGTACCGCGGCGTTAATTATTTCAGGATGCGTGATGCTTCGGCACTGCCATTTAAATACCTGTTCTGTTGGAGTTGCCACGCAGGATGAAACTCTGGAGAAGAGGTTTAGCGGTAAGCCAGAATTTATTGTTAGTTATTTCCATTTCGTTGCCAAAGAGTTACGCGAGATTATGAGCAGTTTGGGGATAAGAAAACTCGATGATATGATAGGCTCTACCGAGCTCTTGGAAGTTAACCCCGATATTATCCCTGAGAAGGCAAAAGGCATTGATTATTCTAAGATCCTTTATAAACCGGAAGTTCCTAAAAATGTAGGCACGCATTGCCTCATTGCCCAGGATCACGGGATTGATAAAATTATAGATTTGGAATTAATTAAGTTAGCGCAAAATACACTGACAAAAAGAGAGCCGGTTAAGATTGAAATGCCAATTAAAAATAACAATAGGACCACAGGTGCAATGCTTAGCGGTGAAATTTGCAGGTGTTTTGGGGAAGAGGGATTGGATGATGACACGGTGCATTGTAAATTTAACGGGGTAGCCGGACAGAGTTTCGGCGCATTTTTAGCCAAGGGTATCACTTTTGAGCTTGAAGGGATGAGCAATGATTATATTGGTAAGGGGATATCCGGAGGAAGGATTATTGTTTATCCCGATAAAACGGCTGCTTTTAAGGCAAATGAGAATATTATTATAGGTAATACTACTTTTTACGGCGCCATCTCTGGGGAGGCATTTATTAGGGGAGTTGCAGGAGAAAGATTTTGCATCCGTAATTCCGGATTATTCGCAGTCGTGGAAGGGGTTGGGGATCATGCCTGTGAGTATATGACCGGAGGCAGGGTTATAGTTTTAGGTAAAACCGGAAGGAATTTTGCCGCAGGTATGTCCGGAGGTATTGCTTATGTCTGGGATAGAGACGGTGATTTTAAAGATAAGTGCAATTTAAGTATGGTTCAGCTTGAAAAAGTGTATGCTGATGATGAGATGGTGCTTAGTGATTTGATTCGTAGGCACCATTTATATACTAAAAGTAATATTGCCAAGAAGGTCTTGGATAATTTCCATATGGAGCTAAAGAAATTCGTTAAAGTGATGCCGCTGGAATATAAGCGTATTCTGGAGCAGAAGACATTTGAAAAAAGGCTGGATTTAACGGAGGTTTCTGACTAGGTGGCAACCGACATAAAAGGTTTTTTGAAGATTAAAAAGCAGACATGGGGCTACAGGCCGGTTTGCGAAAGGGTGAAAGATTATTCGCAAGTCTTCATAATCAGGCCTGAAAAAGATTCTAAGGAGCAGGGTTTGCGCTGTATGGATTGCGGCACGCCTTTTTGCCATTGGGGTTGCCCCGTGGGTAATTATATTCCTGAATGGAATGAATTTATGTCTGCCGGGCATTGGCAGAAGGCTTTCCAACTTTTGGATGATACGAATAATCTGCCGGAGATAACCGGTAGAATTTGTCCTGCGTCTTGCGAGTATGCTTGTGTTTTAGGTATTAATGATGACCCGGTTACGGTAAGAGAAAATGAATTGGGTGTCATCGAATACGCATTTTCCAATAATTTGATCAAAGCAAAGCCGCCTAAAAAGCGTACCGGTAAAAAAGTCGCGATAGTAGGTTCTGGTCCTTCCGGTCTTTCCTGCGCAGCCCAGTTAAATAAAGCAGGACATAAGGTCACGGTGTTTGAAAAAGATGATGCCATAGGCGGGATATTAAGGTACGGGATACCGGATTTTAAGTTGGAGAAATGGGTTTTAGACAGGCGGATTAAGATATGGAAGGAAGAGGGGATAGAATTCAGGGCCTCGGTTAATGTCGGCAAAGACTACTTTGCTTCAAAGTTATTAAAGGATTTTGACGCCGTATGCCTTTGCGGAGGCTCACGCTTCCCCCGCGACCTGAAGATCGAAGGAAGGGAATTAGGCGGAATTCATTTTGCCATGGATTACCTTACTCAATCCAATAAGAGGGTGGCAAAAGTAAAATTTGCCCAAAACGAATTAATTGACGCCAAAGGAAAGAAAGTTTTGATCGTAGGTGGTGGAGATACCGGTGCTGACTGCGTGGGGACCGCGCATAGGCAGGGTGCCTTCTGCGTTATGCAGATAGAAGTTCTGCCTCAGCCTTCTGCTTGTAGGACCAAAGATATGGCCTGGCCCAAATACCCACTTTTACTTAAAACTTCTTCAAGCCATGAGGAAGGCGGGGAGCGTAAGTGGGCGGTATTAACTAAGGAATTTATCGGTGAAAAAGGCAAGGTAAAGAAAGTTTCCTGTGCCCAGGTTGATTTTAGCGAAAAAGACCCTAAGGGATGCCCGATTATGAAAGAGGTCCCGGGAAGCGAATTCGTTATTGAAGCGGACCTTGTGATTTTGGCTATAGGATTCTTGCATCCGGAGCACAATAATTTATTATCTGACTTAAAAGTTGAATTTGATAACCGTGGAAACGTTTTGACCGATATGAATTACATGACTTCGGTTAAGAACGTATTTTCCGCAGGTGATATGCATAGAGGTCAATCGCTAGTTGTTTGGGCGATTTCAGAAGGAAGGCGCGCGGCCCATTGTATTGACAAGCATCTTAATAAAGAGTCAAACTTACCTTTATTACCCGCCGTTCGCTAGAAAATTTAGTTTAAACTCCAGATAGTGATAGGAATTATGCATACCTCAAAGAAATTGCCAGAATAAGAGAAGCAATTATTGATTATTTCGCCGGGGTAAACCAGTTTATGTCCTCTGAAAGCTCTCGGCGGAATTATTTCTTGCCTTTTACCTACGCTTCACGTAAAAATCGTTAATTTTTAAAGCAGTCTTACTTATAAACTTATCTCAAAGCTTGCAGGTTACTTGGTATCTATTGGATCTGTTATTTAAATGTTTGACAGGGGTAGACTGCATACTATCCGTACTATTAATTTTTTTACCGCTAACCTTGACAAACTACTTTTCACAGTGTATACTTAAAATGATTTTATACGATTTTAAATACTTTTAGTTGAGATTATACGATAATTAGAATATTATTCTGCGTCTCTCAATTATGGAGGTAATTGGGAGATTACCAAGTTAAGTTTAGCCGGATTGACAAAGGGTCAATTCGGTTTTTTTTCGATTGCCGAAGATTTTTTAAAAAGCCTTAGGAGCAGATTTATAACTTTTATTTTTATGACCAAGAGAAGAAATAACTTCAAAGAAATCTACTTAACACCTATTCAGGCAGCTCAGTTTCTTAATGTCAGTCTGTCAACCCTTAAGAAATTTATCTATACAGGGAAATTAAAAACCCTTAAAACCCCCGGCGGCCATCATCGGATTCTCAAAAAAAAATTATTGAAGCTGGGCGATTGAAAATATGAAAACAAAAGCCATAAAAGAAATCGAAAGAAACTCAGGTACTCAGTTTGATCCAGAAATAACAGAGGCTTTCTTAAGGAAGTATAAAGAATAAATGAGGCAATTCTGATATGCTAAAAGAACTTAATTCAGTATTCAGGAAACTAGTAATATTTGTTGACTTTTGCATGGTGACAGTAGCTTTTTTCCTGGGGTATTTTTTTCGGTCACAAATTAGCGGTCTCTACCCTTTAAGCGCATATATCGGTTTATTACCAATATTGCTTATTATATGGTTGGGCTTGCTTTATTCTTTTGGGATGTATAAGTCTTTTCGGACCAAGGAGGCAGTAGATATTGTAATTATTGTATTTAAGGCAACTTTTTTAGGATTTATCATTTTTGCTACCTATACTTATCTTTTTAAATTAGATTATATCAGCAGGGCATTTATAGCCTTCGTATTCATTTTTTCGGCGATCCTTATTACCTTTGAAAAAATTATCCTGATACTGTTTACTAGATATATTCGTAAGAAAGGGTACAATTTTAGATGTGTTTTAATCGTGGGAACAGGCGAGAGGGCGCAGTATTTTATTGATTTGATCCGCGAACACGCTGAATGGGGCCTTAAAATTGTCGGACTTATAGATGAGGATATCGACAAGATAGGAAAGGTTATTTGTGGTTGCGAAGTAATCGGCTCTTTTAAGAATATGCCTGATATAATTCATAATAATATCATAGATGAGGTGGTCTTTGTTGTGCCGCGTTCATGGCTCAACAAAATAGAAGAAATAATGCATTTCTGTGAAACCGAAGGGCTAAAGGTAAGTGTCGCGGTTGATTATTTTAAGCTTAAATTATCCCAAGGAAAGCAAGAAGAATTAGGCGGGTTTCCTTTGCTTACCTTCGAAAGCACATCGGATAAACTATGGCAACTTTTATTTAAACGTCTCCTTGATTTAATTTTTTGCATAGTTGCTCTTGTTCTGTTGATACCGGTTTTTATAATTGTGTCCATAATTATAAAAGTAACATCAGAAGGTCCGGTATTTTTTAGACAAGAAAGATGCGGTTTAAATGGTAGGAAATTTACTCTGTATAAGTTTAGGACGATGATTAGAGACGCAGAAGATAAGCTTGACTCCTTGATGGAACATAACGAGATGAAGGGGCCTGTTTTTAAAATAGAAAATGACCCCCGCCTGACAAAAGTAGGTAAATTCTTAAGAAAATCTAGTATAGATGAACTGCCTCAGTTATGGAATGTGTTGATGGGTGATATGAGCGTGGTCGGACCAAGGCCTCCTATACCGGCAGAAGTCAAAAAATATGATAACTGGCAGAGAAGGCGGCTTAGTATGAGGCCAGGAATTACTTGTTTTTGGCAAATTAATGGAAGGAATAAAATAGTAGATTTTAATGAATGGATGCGCCTTGATCTTGAATATATAGACAACTGGTCTTTATGGCTTGATTTTAAGATTTTATTTAAAACAGTACCGGTTGTATTGTTCGGTATCGGCGCAAAATAACCCCTGCCTTACCTTGATAATTATAATAATATATGTTATATTTTTAACTCTTAATAGGGAGGTAATT
Source organism: Candidatus Omnitrophota bacterium (assembly GCA_049517335.1). Taxonomy (GTDB): domain Bacteria; phylum Omnitrophota; class Gorgyraeia; order Gygaellales; family Profunditerraquicolaceae; genus JBEKSD01. Next base: position 37,434 of record JBEKSD010000009.1, read on the forward strand.
AGGAAAATCAGATTATAGCTAGATTGACAAGAAAAAGGGTCAGTCTGGTTTTTTATTCGCTCTACATATTGTAATAAAGTTTATTAAATTGTAATAAAAAATACGTAAAAGAAGAGGCGATAGAAGTGGCGCAGAAAAAATTGTTATTGACCAAAGAGGCCGCGAAAGTTCTAAGGATTAGTGAAGAATACCTGCGTTCTCTTATCAGAAGAAAAAAAATACTGGCTTATAAAGAAGGCCGCCGCGGTGGTTACCGGATTCCAGCGCAGGAAATCGACAATTATATTTCTCGTAGGTATCAGGCATAATGATAAGAAAACGTTGATTTACGGTTTAAAGGAGAAAATAAAAATGAAAAAAGTAATGATTAGGATGGGACTAATAATTCTGCTGGCATTATTAATCAGCGGGGGAATCTGGTTGGCTATGGAATTCAATAATAAAAATCTTGAAATTAAAGATATGCGGGCTGGACTTGCTCTAGAGCGTGCAATAAAGTCGAACTTACAAAGAAAACTTTCCTTTACGCAAAGGGAACTTGATAAGATAAGAGAAGAACTGGATACTACCCAGAAGCAACTCAACGAAGTCAATAGCAAGCTTGTAGCATCCGAGACTAATAATGCTAAATTAGTCAGTGAAAAAAGGACTCTTGAAGCTAGACTTCACTCTTTAAAAGAGTTAAAAAAGGCGATCAGGCAGGTTAAGATAGAGATGTATAATGAAAGGCAGCAGCAGTCATTGGCAAAAAGGCAACTGCGAAAAGAAATTGATGCCACTAAGCTGCTTACGGGAAACCGCGGCCTTCTCTGTAAAGATGGCAAGTCAACATATAAGCCCATAGTCAAAATTGAAGTTCATCCGGGGGATTAAAGTAAGAATAGAAAAAGAAGAAATATCCATTTATAAAGAAGGCCACCGCAGAAGATACCATATCCCAGACTTAACTAAAGCGGTAATTCAGGGATAGTTAAGTAATGTATCCCCAGGACTCGGGAGAAGAAAACTGAGTAAACCATGAAGAAAAAAATAGCTATCTTAAGAGTTGCTTTTGACTGTGTTTTATATGTCTCGGAAGTTTTCGATAGATGTCTATAGTTAAAAAGAGATGGGAGGCTAAGCTTTAAGACTGTAACAGTTGCAATAAAGCCAATAGTCCAGTTTTATTAAAATATAGATTACAGAGATAAAAACAATAACGAATTAAATAATAAATGAATGAAGCAAAATTGATATTTAAGAATTCTTTATGGCTTGTTATCGGTGAGATTATAAGTAAAATAGCAATTTTTTTTCTTATGGTTATTTTAGCTAGAAAAGTAGAAGTTTCTGATTTTGGAAAATATAACCTTGCAGTTTCTGTTGCTACGATTTTTTCTTTTATAGGGGACTTGGGATTGAATATATTTTTATTTAGGGAAACCGCCAGGAATAGAGGACTGCTTTCTAAATATGTGAGCAATATTTTAGCAATGAGACTTATTCTATCTATTATATTTTTAGCAATAGTCTATTTTTTTACGAAAATATTTCATTATTCTTCAGATGTAGCAAGATTAATTTATCTATTTTCTGGATGGCTATGTTTTATGAACCTTACCTTTGTTTTTCGAACAAGTTTTAAAGCTATGGAGATAATGAAATGGGATGCAATTGCTAATATCTTGGATAACATACTTCGGCTTGCAATCACTGTTGTCTTATTAAGTATAGGACTAAATGTGCTTGGCGTTGGCATAGCCTATTTTCTATCTGGGGTTATGGCTTTTTTGTTTTGTTTATTTATATTTATTCGTTATTTTACAAAGTTTAATTTTAAATTAGATTTTTCCCTTTGGTTTGTAGCTTTAAAAGAAATGCCTTCCTTATCTTTAGTGGCGATTTTAATACCTATGTTCGGTATGTTTGATTTAATTATACTTGCTCATTTTAAAGGCGAGGAAGCGGTTGGATTATACGGCGCATCTCTCAAGTTAGTTTTAATGTTGATATTGATCCCGGGACTTATTACTCAGGCAGCTTTCCCTAAGCTATCGCAGCAAGCTTTTAAGAATGAGGATAAATTCAGAAGCTCAGTTAGCTATTTAGTAAAAACAATTTTTATTTTTAGCACTTTAGCTTCTTTGGTAATTTTTTTATTATCTAATTACATAATTCACTTAGTTTATGGAGCCAAGTATCTTACCTCTGCTCGGGTGTTACAGATTTTAATTTGGTGTTTCCCTTTGCATGCGCTTAATGGCGTATTTATTTATGGTCTAAATGCGAGAAATAAGCAAAATGTTAACACAATTTTTATAGGTAGCTCTATTTTGTTGAATATATTATTAGCCATAGTACTTGCTCCAAAGTTTAGCTATATTGGAGTATCTTTTGCTACTTTAAGCAGTTTAATTGTATTGTCTATATTGTTCAATTTTTATTATAGTAAAAAAAATTATGTTAGCTTAAAGGAATTGAAGCTTACTTACAAAGATTTATTTATGATTAAGAATATTTTTTCAAGTGAGGTTGCGCCTTGATTAAGGTAGCTTCTATTGTCCGGATATGCCCGCATTATAGGGTTTCTACCTTTGAACATCTGGCTAAACACGTTGATTTAACTCTTTATTACGGCAGAGGTGAGAAAAGCGGTTCTAATCAAAATGCCAAGGTCATCGATGGGTTCAAGCATAAAAGACTATTCACGTTAACTTGTAGCCTTCATCTAAAGACAAAAAGTTATTATTTAACTTGGTTTCCATCACTTATTTTACATTTGATTAAAAATAGGCCCCAAGTAATAATTTCTGAAGGGACAACAAATATTATAAATAATATTCCAGTCTATATTTTTGCTAAATTGGCCAGAATCCCTTTTGTTTGGGGCGAAGCCGGAAGGAATATGAATTTAGCAAAGAATAAAGTGCGAAGAGTGATAGAGCCTATCTTGACTTTTTTCATGAGGCAATCGGATGCTTGCATTGGCTATACAGAAATGTCAAGGCAATATTTTCTTTCGATAGGCGTTCCAAACGAAAGGATATTTATTACCTATAATACTGTAGATTTCGGTGATAGCGAGGAAACAAAAAAACAATATTCCAGTATATTAAATCAAGAAAAAGAAAAATTGTCACTTACTAGTAAAAAGATAATTTTGTATGTAGGCTCGATTGAAAAACGAAAAAGGTTAGGTATCTTATTAAAAGCTTTTAGGCAAATAAAGCTAGAATATAAAAATGTGTCTCTGTTAATAATTGGCGATGGACCTGAAAAAAGTAATATAGAGGCAATGGTTATAACAGAACATATAGAGGATGTGCATATTTTAGGTAGGATAGTAGAAAGAATAGGTCTTTATTTTATGCTTAGTGATGTATTAGTTTTACCCGGTAGTAGTAGTCTAGCAATTAATCAAGCCATGCTTTACGGAAAACCGGTAATTACTGTTGCTTATGGGGGCCCCGAGTATGAGTTTATAAAAGATGGGGAAAGCGGTTTTATTTTAAAAAGAGGTGACGATGAAGAGCTTAAAGAGGCTATTTTAAAAGTCATTCTTAATGATAATCTAAGAATCAAAATGGGAGAAACGGCATTGAGTCTGATAAAGAAAACTAACGTCGAAAGTATGGTAGATAATATTATTCGTGCGATTCACTATGCATATAATAGAGGTAATTTAAATTAATTCTCAGGGATATAACAGAATATGGTAAAAGAAAAATTTGAACGAAAAAATATTACAACTTTACTTATTGTTTTTTCGGTCTTAATTGGTTTGCTAACTTTGATATCTGGCGCGATGATAATTCCGATATTATTTTTCTTTATAACTATTCTTTATATTTTTTTTAATCTTAAAAATTCTATAATTTTAGCAATTGGCATTACACCAATGATGAACATATGTGTGTTCCATTCAACCATTGCTGATATTAGGATCAGCCAGTTAATTTGGGGGTCAATTTTAGTCGTAGCACTGATTAATAGGATGCTTTATTTTGGCATGGATAAACTGAGAATAGATGCAAAAATATGGCTGACTTTATTTATCTTGATTGGTATCAGCTTTTTATCAATAATCCCGTCAGGCTATAAACTTATTACATTACGAAAATCTATACAATTGGTTTATTTAGCTGCGATATTCATTATTATCTTAACCGAGATTAACAGCATACAAATGTTAAATAAAGCAGTTCTTGCATTATTACTGTCTTCAATAATATTCATTGGTTTTGGTTTTTTAAAAGTAATCTTGGGTTATTCCATTCTCCCATTTATTGAAATAGACAGTTTGCACTCAGTTTCATTTACTAAAACTCCACTTATGGAGCAATATGCTTTTAGTGGGACAGCATTATTTAAGAGAGCGGATGCTTTTTTTTGGGGGCCTGTAGCTACTGCTGCTTATTTGATTCCGATTATAATTCTTTCGATATCTTTATTATTTGACAAAGACATTCTTGCTCCAAAGATAAAAAGATTATGTTATTTTTGTTCATTATTCGGTCCGCTTTTACTTTTACTAACTTTTTCAAGAGCAGGATTTATTATTTTTTCATTACTTTTATTATTTCTTTATTTCCTAAAACACCGTATCCCTAAACAATTACTAATAATCTTGATTATTATAATTGCTGTTTTTACTATCAGCATGTCACAGAGATCACGTCTTTTAGAAATTGCCTCTTTAGGAGAAGCATCAACACAGTCACATTTTCGTCTCTGGATGCAGGCGATTGTTATGTTTTTAAATAAGCCAATACTTGGATATGGGGCAGGAACATTTTCTCTTCAAAGATTCATTATAAATGTCCCTACTTTTTTATCAGGTGAAAACATAGACACTTTACCTCATAATATGTTTTTATTGATGGCTGCAGAAACTGGGATAGTTGGATTATTTTCACTAGTTATTTTTTTGTTTTTGGTTATAAAGAATATTTGGATTCGTTTATCCTTAGAACAGGATAGGTATTTATACAATATTAATCTTGGTTTTTTCTTGGGTATAATTGGAGTAATTCTAATGAATTTAACAATGAATTTTTTTACTATCGAAATATTCTGGGTATTTTTGGGCTTAGGTTACGTCTCCTCCAATATAATCAATAATAAGAAATTTGCTTAAAATAATGAAATGGAAATAAAAAGGATATCGAAAGAAGAAGATTTTTTAAAATTAAAAGACTGCTGGAATTCTCTTTTATTTAAAAGCAATTTAGGCAATATTTTTCTTACCTGGGAATGGTTGTATAATTGGTGGCAGGTATTTAAGGGGAGCAGGGATAAACTGTTTATCTTGGTAGGTATGGATAATGATGAAGTAGTCGGGATAGCGCCCTGCTACATAAACGGTAGATTCTATAAAAAAATTCGTTTTTTGGGTTCAGGGATAGTTTGTTCTGAGTATCTATCATTTATTGCAAATTCAGAAAAAATGGTTACTTTTTGTGCCGGCGTATGCGAATATTTGAGTACCAACAGTGATAAATGGGATTTATTATATTTGGAGTCGTTAGAAGTCGATAATATTACAGCATTTTTTTTAAAGAATAGCGTCAATACAATAAAATGGAAATGGCTGCAGTTAAGGGAGCATTCTTGTTTTTACTTACCGTTATCTTCTATAGATAAACTTAAACAGACAATGAGTCCTTCTTTGCTCAAAAATGCTTTGACTGGGGAAAAGAGGTTATCTCTAAAAGGGCAGGTTGTATCTAAAGAGCTAGATCTTAATTGCCAAGAGCTGTCTTTAAATTTTGATATAGTAGTCTCGCTTCACCAAAATAGATGGCAGAATAAGGGGCACAAAAGTGCTGGTGTATTCAGTAATAAACTTATGCTTCAATTCTTGAGAAAGATTACAGAGGAATTTTATAAAAATGGCTGGTTAAGCATATATTGTATTCTTTTTAATGGTAAACCAATTGCTGCGGATTATAATTTTAAATTCCAGAATAAGATTTGGATTTATGTGAGGGGGCTTGATTCTTCCTATAGGTATTATACTCCTGGATTGATTTGTCTTTGGGAAAGTCTGCAATTTTATATAAAAAGCGGTTATCGAGAGTACGATTTTTTAAGAGGAGACGAAGTCTATAAGAATAAAGCCACAGGCGCACTTCATAAAGAAATGGATATGTTAATCATGAAGAGTAATCTTAAATGCTTCCTGTTTTTAGTTTACATATCATCCATAGCCATATTAAAGAAAATTCTTAAAAAGATGTTTTCACCGCGGGTCTATCTTTATTTAAAAACTCTTAAATTTAATAGAAGCAGGTAGGAGCCGATGCATGAATGAGGATAGCAATTTACGTTTGAAGCTTTTTAGAGGTAAGGCAGGATTAAACCAGCTTGCTACAGATTGGAGATGCTTAACAGATCGCATAGATAAGAAAAGTTTTTATCATCTTGTTGAGTGGTATGAGTGTTATATGGATGCACTGGAAAATGAACCTGAGAAGATGTTCTTCTGCGTCCTTTATGATGGTGACAAGGCGGAGGCGATTTTCCCTTTTCGTAAAATAAAATATCACCTACTGGGTCTACAAATTAATATTCTTGAGCTCCCCAATCACTCCCATGTATTATTTAACGATTTTATTTTTGTTAATAACGAAAGTCCAAGTGTTTTTTTAAAAACGTTATTTGAACAACTAAAGAATTTTCCGGATTTACACTGGGACATTATTCGTCTTTATAATATTCCAGATAATTCTTCTGCAGCCTCTGTCATTTTAACTCTAGGAAACTCGTTGATCATCAGTGAAAAAAAACGGCAATGTAGTTATATTACACTATCTCCTTATGAACAGTTATCCAAAAGATTCTCTGATAATTTCAAGAGAAACCTGCAAAAGGAAAGAAAAAGGCTTTCTAGGTTGGATTCAATTTCGTATGTCTTTGTTCATACGTTACCAGAATTAGAACAGGCCTATCTAGAGTTCTTAGATTTAGAGTCCTCGGGATGGAAAGGAGCAGAAGGGACAGCTATAAAACTAAACGATAGGCTCACTTTGTTTTATCGTCTTTTGCTTAATCGCTATTCAGTAATAGGAAAATGCGAAATTGAGATATTAAGGCATAAAAATAAGGCAATCGCAATGGCTCTTTCTTTTTTTACCGAAGATACATGCTATGGTTATAAAATAGGATTTGATGAGTCTTATAAATATGTTGCTCCCGGGAATATGTTAATAGAGCATTTATTGCAGACATGGGGTAATAAAGGTAACATTAAGTTTTTTAATTTTGTTTCGGATTCACCTTGGCTAGATAAATGGATGCCATTACGCTATAATATTTTTGATTTCTTTATATTTAATAAAACTTTAATAGGTATTTTAGCATATCCGTTATTTATGTTGAAGAAATTATTACGCATAACATATCGGTCAATTATAAAACCTATAATTAAAAGTATGCACAAAAATAAAAGTCGTGGGACATGAAGAAAAACTTAAAGAAATTTATTGGTTTTTTACTCGGGAATAATCTTAGTTTTAACTTCCTTAGGTTTATAAATAGGGAAAAGTTACTTATTTTATACTATCATCAAGTAGTAAAAAAGATGGAATTAGCAAACACAGATGATATCAATATGTATACTGATTTTGACAATTTTAATAAGCAAATGATATTTTTAAAAGAACACTATCGTTTAATTAGTGAGAAGGAAGTTGTTACTTTTATGGAACGCGGAAAATTTCCTGATTATTCGGTTTGGGTAACTTTTGATGATGGATGGAAAGATAATTATACAAATGCTTTTCCGATTCTAAAAAAGTACAATATCCCAGTTACTTTCTTTGTGACAGCCGGATATGTGAATAAAACAGTAATTCCAGATGTTGTTTCTGAGAACGATATTTTTATGAATTGGCAAGAAATCAAAGAAGTAGCGGAATGCGGTATTTCTATAGGGTCACATACAATAAGCCATAGAATATTATCCAATTTGTCAGATGCAGAATTGGAAAAAGAGATTGTTGGATCAAAAAATGAGATTGAACAAAGATTGGGTAAGAGCGTTATTTCATTTGCCTATCCGGTAGGAAAGAAACAGCATTTTTCTTTAGATAAATGCGGTTCTGTATTAAATAAAAACAATTTCAAGCTAGCAGTTACTACAGTTGGTGGTTTTAATGCAATAGAATCTAAGAGAGACTGTTTCAATCTCAGACGTATGGGTTTAAGTTATGAGGACACATTAAATATTTTTAAATTCAAGATTAGTTTGGGTAGTTTTTGGCAGAAATAGGTCAATATGAAAATCCTCATGGCAAATAAATTCTTTTATCTTAAAGGCGGATCAGAGTATGTTTTTTTTGAAACAGCCCAGCTTCTGAGGAATAAAGGGCATACTGAAACCTTCTTTTCTATGGACGATTTACGTAATTTAGATTCAGAATACAAGAAATATTTTGTCAGAAGTATCAATTATGATGCTAGAGGGATACTAAACCAACTAAACAACGTTTCCAAACTTTTTTATTCATTTGAGGCGAAAAAGAAAATAAAGGAATTACTGCAGGATGAGCATCCTGATATAGCACATCTTCACAATATCTATCATCAGATTTCGCCCTCCATTTTACACGCTTTAAAGGAATTCAATGTTCCCGTAGTTATGACATTGCACGATTATAAAATGGTATGCGCTTCTCATGCTCTTTTGGCTAATGGTAAGATTTGTGAGGCCTGTAAGGACGGTAGGTATTATAAATGCTTTATTAAAAGGTGCGTTATGAGTTCGAGACTAAAGAGTCTAATCAATACCATAGAAATGTACCTACATCATAAGATTTTACATATTTATGATTTGGTAGATATTTTTATCGCTCCAAGCAGATTTTTAAAGTTAAAATTGGAGGAGCTAGGCTTTAAGGGTCAAATTATACATCTTCCGAATTTTGTTAATCTAGATGAATTTATACCACAATTTACATGGGAAGAAAAAACGATTGTTTATATTGGTCGGCTATCATTAGAAAAGGGGCTACTTACGTTATTAGAAGCGGCAAAAAAAACAAAAGGAGTTAGTTTTAAACTAATTGGAGATGGCTCTATGAGGCATACATTGGAAGAAAAGATTAAGAAAGAGAATATAGGGAACGTTAATTTGTTGGGCTACATGATTGGTGAGGAGTTGAAAGAAGAGATAAGGAAATCCATGTTTATTGTGCTTCCTTCCGAATGTTACGAAAATAATCCTCGTTCTATAATAGAAGGTTTTGCCTTAGGAAAACCGGCCGTTGCTTCAAGGATTGGTGGAGTACCCGAATTAATTATGGATAACCGGACAGGACTGACTTTTGATGCAGGTAATAAGAATGATCTGTGTGCTAAAATAGAATCCTTAGTGAATAATCCTGATAAAATTATTGAAATGGGTAGGAATGCAAGAGCATACGTTGAGCACGAATTAAATAGCGAAAAACATTATCAGAGATTAACGGAAATATATAATCAACTTATAAAATCTAAGGTTTAGGAAAAATGGACCTTCTTGTTAAAAGAATTATCTCGATTTTATTTCTCATATCATCACTAAGTCTTTTAAATCCTATAGACTTGTTTGCTGAAAATAATGTGATTACCGTGTATTATAATAAAGAGATTGGCCAGATGAATAAAAATATTTTTGGAAATAACTTTCTAGGTTATGAAAGAAATGGACATAGATACCATGGCGAAGAATGTTACGATTATTCTGATTATGGAGCAGGTCTATGGGACTCCGTAATAAAAGAACCGATTAAAGAAGTGATAGATTTAGCTAAGGAATCAGGAATGGCAGTAGCAAGGTTCCCTGGCGGATGCGGAACTTACCATTATAATTGGAAGAATGCTATTGGAAAATACAGGAAGCATTTCTTATATGGGTTAAATGAATTTTTAAAAACCTGTAAAGATATAGGTGTAGAACCTATTATTACTATTAGTTATTTTGAAGGAGACGAATCGGATGCTGCTAATTTGGTTGAATATCTTAATACAATTGATGATAGTAAGCATAGATGGTCTGCGATTAGAACTAAAAATGGTCATAAAGAACCATATAATGTGAAATACTTTGAGATTGGCAATGAAGATTGGCAGGGGGATCATGAAAATATAAAAAAAGTTTTACCCAATGAATATGCGAATAGATATTTGAAATACTATAATGCGATTAAAGCAATCGATTCCTCTGTTAAAATAGGGGTAATTTTAGATGGACGATATTGGAATAGAGGTGTTTTAGGAGTAATAAAAGATAAGTTAGATTTTGGAATCATTCACATTTATCCCTCGCCAGAGGTATCCGATTACGTGCTAGAGATGATGAATGCAAAAGATATTTTTAGTATAACATTAGGGCCAGCAGTTCTAAAAGGAGAGCGCGATCTTCAGGAAGCCTTAAAACTTTTAAAAGAAAAATCAGGTAAAAATGTACCTTTGGCTATTACAGAATACAATGGGGGATTTGTTCAAGAGAAGCCGGTACCTTATCGGTATTGTCTCGGGACAGCGCTTATTAATGCGGAATTATTAAGAATTTTTATGAAGCCCGAAAACAACATTTTGATGGCAAACTATTGGAATTTTTGTAATGAATACTGGGGGATGGTTGCAAACGGGTTTGATGGTGAATACAAGGGTTTATATAAACCATATTATAAGAGGTCAAGCTACTATATATTTGAGCTGTATCATAAACATTTCGGTGACATTTTGCTGGGAGTCGACGTAAGGTGCGATTCATATAGAATAGGTATGTACAATATTCCATACCTATCCGTCAATGTTAGCAAAAGTAAAGATGGTAAAAAAATTTTTCTCATGGTTGTTAATAAAAATATATATAAGAGCATATCTGCTGATTTGAAACTCGAGGGGTTTGTTTCAGCCAAAAAAGTGGATGCATGGACTTTAAATGGTCCGAGCGTAGATGCGACTAATGAACAGAATCATGACAACATAAAAGTTGCATATAAGACATTTGAGATTAATAATAATCCTTTTGAGTTTAATTTTGAGCCGCATTCTTTAACCGCGATTGAGATAACGAAAAAGGAAGAATAATCTTATGAAACCGAAGCTGCACGGTTCCATCATAGTAACCTACCGCTGCAACGCCAAATGCAATATGTGCGATGTGTGGCATTATCCTACCAAACCTTCAGAAGAAATAGGTCTGGATGTTATAAAAAAACTTCCGGAGATGTTTTTTGTTAACGTCACGGGAGGGGAACCATTCGTAAGGCAAGATTTGCCTCAAATAATAAGCGAGCTTGGTAAGAAAGCAAAACGAATAGTTATAAGCACGAACGGATATTTTACAGATAGGATCATCGAGTTGTGCAAAAAATTACCCGGTTTAGGAATCCGCATCAGCGTAGAAGGGTCTCCAGAATCAAATGACAAGATACGCGGCATACTCGATGGATATAGACGGACACAGGAGACTTTGCGCAAACTTCAGGAAATAGGGGTAAAAGATATAGGTTTTGCTATGACTGTGCAAGATATAAATTATAAGGATCTGGTTGGATTGTATAAAATGGCAAAGAAACTGGATTATGAATTCGCGACCGCGACTCTGCACAATTCCCACTATTTCTATAAGTTCGATAATAAGATTGAGAACAAAGAGGCGGTTATAACTGAGTTTGAGCGGTTAATAAAAGAACTTCTGAGATCGCGGAAGATAAAGGAATGGTTCCGGGCATATTTTAATTATGGCTTGATAAATTATATAAAAGACAATCCTCGGTTACTGCCATGTGAAATGGGTAGGGACGGTTTCTTTCTCGACCCGTGGGGAGACGTTCTTGCATGTAACGGCATGGACGAGAAAATACCGATGGGAAACCTTAAAGAGCAGAGTTGGGATGAGATATGGAAAGGTAAAAGGGCACAGGAAGTGCGTAGTATGGTAAGAGACTGTAAAAAGAACTGTTGGATGATTGGAAGCGTAGCACCCGCAATGTGGCAGCATCCTATTAAACCGATTCTGTGGGTATTAAAGAATAAAATAAGGCAAAGATGAAAGTTGTAGTTTTAGGAACGCGCGGTTTCCCTAATGTGCAGGGAGGGGTAGAGAAACACTGCGAGCATCTGTATTCGGAGCTCATAAAGAGAGGCTGTGAGGTTACGGTTTTTACGAGAATGCCTTACATGGAACCGTCAAAAAACGAATATAAAGGTGTAAAACTTATTTCCTTGAAGTGCCCGCGTTCAAAACATCTTGAGGCGTTTGTCCATACGTTTCAAGGTGTGCTCGCTGCAAAGAGACTTAAACCGGATATTTTGCATATACATGCTGTGGGACCTTCTTTGTTTGTGCCTTTAGCATATATGATGGGATTTAAAGTAATCATGACCCATCATGGGCCAGATTATGAGCGTAAGAAATGGAACTTAGTAGCTAAATTTATTCTAAGGTTGGGGGAGAAGTGGGGTTGCAGGGGAGCAAACAGGGTAATTTGTGTGTCTAGCGTTATTGCTGAAAATATAAAGAAGAAGTTTAATGTTGAGGCTAAGGTTATTCCTAATGGGGTTATAATTTCCGAAACACTAAAAACCGATAAAATCTTAAAAAAATTTAACTTAGAAAAAAGTAGGTATATTCTTGCGGTAGGAAGGTTTGTACCTGAGAAGGGATTTGTTGAATTAATAGAGGCTTTTAGGCAAGTGCAGTCCTCTAAAAATGGTAATAACTCTTGCTCAAATTGGAAGTTAGTGATTGCGGGAGATGCTGATCATGAAGATAAGTATAGCTTAGGGCTGAAGGAGTTGGCTAAAAAAACACCCGGAGTAATTATGACAGGATTTTTGTACGGACAGGACCTGCAAGAGTTGTATAGCCATGCGGGATTATTTATGCTGCCATCTTATTATGAGGGATTGCCGATAGTACTTCTTGAAGCAATGGGCTATGGGTTATCCTGTTTAGCAAGCGATATCCCGGCGAACAGAAGCGTAGAGTTATCTGTAAATAGGTTTTTTACTCCGGGAGATATCGGGATGATGGCAGAAAAAATCAAGCATTTCATAGATAAACCCTTAACCGAAGAAGAAAGGACTACGCAGATTAAAATATTAACCGAGAAATATAACTGGGATAAAATCGCAGAACAAACACTAGAAGTATATAAAAGTGTTATAGCTAATGAAAAAGACCGTTAACTTTATTTTAATTATATTTTTTATCTTCTTGGCAACTGTGGTAATTTTTTTGTTTTCCGCAGACTGGCAGTTTAATTCCGTAAAACGGCTTGAATCTGGTTATCTCTGGCAAAGAGCGGAAGAGAAATACCAGTTAGCAATAAGCCTTGATCCGTTTAACGCACAATACTTTGCCGGATATGGAGATTTTCTAAGAAATAAGAGTGTTTATCAAAAAGACAGGACGGATTGGCTTATGAGTGCGGAAAAATTATACGCGCATGCCTTAAGGCTAAATCCTTATAGCGCAGATTATGCTTTAAATTCAGGGATAACCAAGTTGCAATTATTTTTGTTGGATAAGGATAAATTTAAAAATAGGCTTTACTCCGGATTAAATGATTTGAAGAGAGCGGTTAAAAATGATCCGAATGGCTCTGATACAAACTATACTGCAGGTTGTACTGGGATACTGATATGGAATGATCTTCACGCACCTGATAAAGAATGGGTTTTGTCTGTATTGAAGCAGAATCTTAAAACTATGCCTGAAAACGAAGAGTATATCTATTCGCAATTATGGAAAATTGCAAAAGACTATAGCGCCTTGCGAAAAATAAGACCTATAGAATCTGCCCAAGAGAAGAAAGAAAAATTAAAAAGAATAGAAAAAATCAGACAGGGTAACTCCGGCCAAGCCTGGCAAGGTAAGTCTAAGGATGGGGTTAATGTTTATGAAAATGGAAATATGTATTGGACAGGAACAGTTGATATGCTAATAAATCTGCCTAATGCTAAATCAACTATCAAAATCCAAGCCAAGGGTTCACCAACAGATGATATCTGGCCTCATATGATTGTAGAATTAGATGGTGAAGAAATCGGAGAAATATTCGTGGAAAGCCCGGAATGGAAAGAATACGTTTTTCAGGTAGACACAAAGGGGGGAGGCAAAGTGTTAAGTGTTACCTTTGCCAATGACGGCGGAAATGCGAAAGAAGATAGAAACCTCTATCTAGGAGATGTAAGCATTGAGTGATAAACATAGACGTATCTTATTTTATGGAATTGTAGCGCTATTGATATTTACGCCGCTTGCCCGGGGCACGGTCAAAATATGGTCTCAGGCCCCATTTTTATTGATTTCTTATTCTCTGATTTTTCTTTGGTTAAAGTCAGATTTGAAATCATCGACAGACAACGCATACAGTTTTTCAGTATCTTTAGCGATTGCCCTCTTTGGCCTGCTTGCAGTCCTTTCCTTTATCTTTTCCATCTATAAACACGACAGTTTATTAGCCCTGCTCAGGCTATTTTCTTATATCGGTATTTTTTATCTTTTAATAAAGAGTTTTAGCGGAGATATGTTCAGAAAATTACTGGGCATGGTGGTCATAATCGGAACAGTTCTTTCTTTATATAGCATCTTCCAGTATCTTGATTTCTTTGAACACTCCTGGTGGATCCCCAGCCAATTTCCTGCCGCAAGCTACGTAAACCACAATCATTTCGCCGGCTATCTTGAGCTCACAATACCCCTAACCCTAGGCTTTATCTTCTCGCACCTTGCGGAATCAAAACCTAAGAAAATAATCTTGACCCTAGCCATATCTATTCAGGCTGCGGCTTTTATCCTTACCCAGTCGCGGGGAGGATGGCTCAGCCTGCTAATAGCGCTCCTGATTATGGGAGTGGTGCTTATTAAAAATAAAGAATTAAAAGTAAAATATTTTATTATTTCTATTATCCTGCTTGCGCTATTGTTTGGTTTCATCACATTTAATGAAAAGGAAGTTTTACAACGCGTAGGGACTATGGGTAGTGCAGTATTTAAGCCTCAGGGGCTGGAGCTATCTTTGGAGGGCCGTAATAAAATCTGGGAAGGCGCTCTGGGAATGATTAAAGATAAGCCTCTGTTGGGGGTAGGGATAGGAGACTTTGATGCCGGTTTTTATCGCTTCTGCCCAGAAGGATTTGCTATGCGTGCGGTCTATGCCCACAATGATTACCTGCAGATGGCCGCGGAAATGGGGCTCCTGGCGCCCTTATTGATGCTCTTAATATTCGCAACGATCATTAGCGCAGGCATACGTCAGGGTGAACACCCGCTTCTCTTGGGGTGTGCAATAGGGGTGTTAAGTTTAGCCCTACATGGGTTTGTTGATTTTAATTTCCATATTCCCGCTAATATGCTATTATTTAGTGTATGCGCCGCTTACGTGATGCGGCTGCGTAAAGCTGGAAATCTTAAAAATACAGTTTAAGGAGGTCGATATGAAAGGCATTAAAAATCTAGGAATCATAGCTATTTT
>JBEKSD010000010.1:0-46644 GCA_049517335.1 Candidatus Omnitrophota bacterium
ACTTATATTCCATTTCGATTATATCTATAGCTTTCCGCAAGAAGTACGCATTGATGGGGTTAATACCGATTACGCCAATTTTATTAATTCTGATTTCGCCGTAGAGTATTTTTTAAGCAAAGGTTTTAGTTTTATGTTAGAAGCGAACACTTTTTGGCAGGGGGATAAGTGGCAGAATGGGGCAAGACAGCCATCTACAGCGTCAAGGTCTTTAACTCTTTGCCCTGGCATAGGCTGGGCAAATGACAAAATCCAGACAGAGCTAGCATATCAAAGAGTTGTTTTGGGTAAGAATACATGCGCCAACGATTCGATAGTTTTGACTTGCGTTTATACTTTTTAAAAGGAGGGAATCGTTTTAATGAAAACCTGCGATCATTGCTGTACGAAGATTGATGATTTAAGCGTAAAATTCGGCGGCGCGACAATAGTTCTTTTTGTTTCCGGCTGTTATGGCATATCAGCATTATTAGGTAGGTATTTAAAGAAATGATGAATACATTGCAAACAATTATAACTAAGTCGCCTCTTTTAGCAATATTTATTGTGTTTTGGGCAGGGTTTATTGCATCATTGAGTTCTTGCACAATAATCAGGATTCCAATTGTTTTTGGCTATGTTTCAGGAGCACACCACCATAGTAAGCGAAAAGCATTTTTTTCGGCCGCTTGTTTAGCTTTAGGGTTAATCACCAGTTATACATTTTTAGGAATAGCCTTGATTCTTCTTAAGAATTTAGCCTTTGGTTTAGTACAGATAAGCAGATATCTTTATATGTTTTTGGGAGTTGTTTTGCTTGTACTTGGAATTTTCTACGCGGGGTTAATTAAAATCGGCAAAACGCACCATGAGCACTGTGAAATGAATACTAAGTTGAAAAAAAGAAGTTTTGTAGGATCATTTTTATTCGGTGTTATGTTTGCTTTCCTGGAGATGCCGGCTTGTCCTTGCTGCGCTTCTGTGCTTTTTGTAATTGCAAGCATTGTAGGTTTTTGGGATTCTTGGGTTTATTCTTTTATTATATTCTTAAGTTTTGCAATCGGTCAAAGCATGCCGATATTATTGATTGGTTCATCTACGAGCCTATTGAAACATTTGACTCCAAAGGTTGCGGAAATAGAAAAATATACTCAATTTGTGGCAGGTAACATTCTTATAGCAATTGCCTTATTTTTCTTTATCCTGGCATAAGGAATCTCTCTATGGAAAAACACGACTCTTGTAGCTGCATTCATTTACATGATCATAACAGGCATTCAGGGCTTGCTTTGAGATGGTCATTTAGCCTCATTTTTATAGCCTTGAGTTTGATCGTCATACGTCCCTTCATAGTGAAACAGTTACTATCCCGGGCATCTTCATATATGACGTGCGAACTGTTCAATGATGCGATAAGGAGCTATGAGAAGGCGGTATTTATTGATAAAAAAAATGTTATGGCCTGGGATATGCTTGGATATGGCTATAAAAGCAATGGTAATTTGGAAAAGTCTATCTACGCTTACCATCAGGCTATAAAAGCCGATCCTAAAGATAAAAGCGCAAACTTTAGTCTTGGAGTAATCCTAGCATCTGAAAAGAAATATAAAGAGGCAATACCATATTTTGAACAGATCAGGGCATTCGGCCCGCAGGAGAGAGGGTTGGCGATAGATATTGTTTCTTACCATAAGTCGTCATTAAAATTACTTGCGAGCTGTTATGAAGCTTTAAAAGAATTTAATAAGAGGGATAGCGCCTTAGAAGAGCTGCGCAGGTATTATCCTAAAAATAATATGATATTGGATGTAACAAAATCTAGGAGACCACTAAAACAATGAGAAAGTCTGTTACTATTTTAAAATATACGTTTCTTTTAATAATAATATCTTTATTCGCGATGAAGAAACCAAATCAAACTCAGTCATTTCATTCTGTACTATTTGCAGGTGATGTTTTTGCTAGCCAATCAGATGATAGGAAAGTATATAATTTAGACATAAGACGCCTTGAGAAAGTTCAAGACCAGATTACTAAAGAAGGAGATGATATAAAAGGCTTCCCAGCAGATATTCTTCAATTAAATGGTAAGAAAGTTAGATTAACAGGTTACCTTTTGCTACCCTACGATGCCTATCTTTCAGATGGCTCTTTTGGTGATTTTGCCTTGGGAAAGAATGCCTACGGCTGTCCGTGCTGTAACTGGGGTTCTAGCCCGCCGCCCACAATATTCAACGTAGTCTTCATTACTATGAAAAATGGGCAGAAATTAAAACCTCCATTTACTCCTCTTGTAGAAGTTATAGGTACATTCTACGCGCATCAGGAATATTTCGCTGATGAAAAGGGGAAGAAGCAACTTACAGGGCTATTTTTTATACAAGACGCAGAGGCCAAGAAAAAAAGACCGTTGTTTTAAGGAATAATCCTTAAGGAATTGATTTATTGACTACGACTCCGTATTTCTGGAGCAAGGTGTTAACTATATAAAAAATTGATTATGGCTAGAATGCAGAAAAGAGAAATTTTAGATAAAATTTATAGGTTTTTAAAGTTTATTTATATAAAGCTTGTTAGAATTAATGATTCCCCTCAGAAAGTAGCCTTGGGTTTTGCCCTAGGTGTATTTGCGGGAGTTATGCCTGTAATAAGCCTAAGGGAGGCTTTCTTCTTGGCTTTACTTTTTCGGGTAAATTGGCCAAGCGCATTACTGAGTTGTATTCTTACCGATAACTGGACTACGATCTTGACATTTTTGTTGGCTATTAAAACGGGTTCATATATAATGGGAGTAGATTGGCATAGCATATACGCTACCAGTCAGCAGCTGCTAAAACATTTTCATTGGTCTTATTTATTAAAATTATCAATATTAAAGATTCTTATTCCAGTTACTGTTGGTTATATTGTTATTTCATTATTTTTTGCATTTTTATCTTATCTTTTTGCATTAATAGTAGTTACAAGAATAAAATTTAAAAAAAGAAAGGATAGCATGAAAAAGATGCTATTAAGCTTTATAGTAGTTGTGGGCATAGCTATATTTACTTCTTATGTATTCGCTGCGCCTGATGAAGTTGCTAAACAAAATGTTGTTTCTGAAGCAAATAAAACAACAGATAATAATGCAACTATCAATGCGCTGGATGAACATGGTTTTACTCAGCTTATCGAGGCAGCTAAATCTAATTCTTTAGAGGTAGCAAAGTTGCTAATGGATAAAGGGGTAGACGTTAATCTAAAGGATGCTAATACCGGAGCAACGGCTCTTATGTATGCAGTCGGTCATGGTAACTTAGATATGGTAAAGCTGTTATTAGAGAATAAAGCAGACATCAATGCAACAGATAAGGCTGAACAGACTGCATTAATGATTGCAGCCATGAATGGCTCCTTAGAAATAACAAAATTATTGATAGAAAAAGGCGCTGATATTAATCTACAGGAAGGTTATAAGATGAATGCGTTGATGTTTGCGCTTAGCCAAAGCAACTTAGATGTAGCAAAATTATTAATAGATAAAGGAACAGATGTTAATGCCAAAGACTTGACTGGGGAAACCGCATTGATGATGACAGCTGAAGGCGACTTCCCGGATATAACAAAGATACTGATAGATAAAGGGGCTGACATTAACGCAAAAGACAAAGATGGTAAGACAGCTTTGGCAATGGCTAATGAATTTAAGCATGACGAAATCGCAAGCCTGCTTAAACAACCTAAAAAAGATATAGGTGAAGCTGGAGGCAAGCAATGAATAAACTAAAATGGTTTGTTTCTATTATAGTATTTATTCTAATATTAACTCCCGTGCTTTGTTTGGCGAGTATTGCTGATCAGTTATGTGATGCAGCAATGGGCAATGATATCCAAAAAGTCAATGAATTGATAGCTAAGGGTACAAATGTGAATGAAAAATCCCATTATGGCTTGACAGCATTAGAATGTGCGGTATGGAATGCCCACACTGAACTTGTAAAGCTTCTAATAGATAAAGGTGCAGACGTAAATGAGAAATTAGACAACAATGAAACAGCCTTATCAATAGCTAAAACAAAAACCCCCGAAAGACACCGCGATGAAATAGTTAAATTACTTATACAAGCCGGGGCTAAAGAGGATAAATAAAACTTAAAACAATCTTTCTTCGAGGGTAAACTAAGTAATAGTAAATAGGCATTAAGAAGGAAATTATTAAAAGTATTGCCAGAATGTAGCCCAAAAAGGCGATTTATCGTTCATGTCCGGGTCAAGATAGGCGGACATCCGTATCTCTCAATACAGTAACAGGTTAGAGAATTTTCGGTCAAAAAAGACCGGACAAAACGGACACAATTTCGCCAATTTTGTCAGTCCGGACACCGAAAATCACTGCGGGATTCTATCTCTGAGCTCGAAAATTTCTTGCCGTAACCTACTATTGCGGCTATAATACACCTATATAAATAAGAGATACTTCCCCGTAGTGATACGGGAAAGGGACATTGATTTTAGAGGTGCTTAATGTGCGGCATAGTCGGTTATATCGGCTCAAAAGAAGCGCAGCCTATCCTTTTAAACGGATTAAAACGCCTTGAATACCGCGGCTATGATTCAAGCGGTATAGCTTTAATCCTGCCCAAGAAAAACAATATATCTGTAAGAAAATCCCCCGGTAAAATAAGCGCTTTGGAAAAACTATTAAACTCCCGTCCTTTATCGGGCAGTGTTGGTATTGCCCATACCCGCTGGGCAACTCACGGTGCCCCTACTCAAGGAAACGCCCATCCGCATGAAGATTGCGGTAGAGAGATAGCCATAGTCCACAACGGTATTATTGAAAACTTTGAAGCTTTAAAGGTTGGTCTGATTAAAGAAGGCCATAAATTCCGTAGCCAGACTGATACCGAAGTCATCGTTCACCTCATTGAAAAGTTTCATAAAAATATTCCTCTTGAAGACGCGGTGCGCAAGGCCTTAAAACTTTTAACCGGTTCTTTTGCTATAGGCGTTATTTCCAGTAAAGAGCCCGATAAGTTAGTCGGCGCCCGTTTGGGAAGCCCGTTGATAGTAGGATTGGGCAGGAGTGAAAATTTTCTTGCTTCGGATGTGCCTGCAGTTTTAGAGTACACCAAAGAAATTATATTCTTGGATGAGGGCGAACTCGTAGTGCTAACTAAGGAGGGCGTAAGAGTTACCGACCTTAACGGGAAAACCATCCCTAAAAATCCGACCCACATTGCATGGGATATAACTCAGGCGCAAAAACAGGGTTATCCGCATTTTATGCTTAAAGAAATCAACGAACAGCCGGGCATAATCGAAAACATTTTAAGCTTTTATATTCAGAAAGACAATAAAGTGAATTTTTCCGAGCAGAATATTTCAGAAGAACGGTTGAAGTCAATAAAAAATATTTCTATTGTTGCCTGCGGTACGGCATATCATGCGGGCCTGGTCGGAAAATACATTTTAGAAGCAATATGTGGTATACCGATATGTACGGATGTTTCGAGCGAATTCCGGTACCGCGACCTTTTAATTGATAAAGATACTTTGGTAATCGCCATAAGCCAGTCAGGGGAAACTGCGGATACTCTGGCAGGGGTGCGCGAAGTGCGTAAGAGAGGCGCTGCAGTTTTATCAATTTGCAATGTCCTTGGTTCAACTTTGACCCGGGAATCCGACGGCGTAATTTATACCCACGCCGGCCCAGAAATCGGGGTGGCGTCTACCAAGGCTTACACCGCTCAGCTGGCAGTGTTTTATTTAATTGCTCTTTATCTTGGCAACATAAGGAATACTTTGAATAATGGCAGGCGCAATAAATTTATTGAAGAGTTAAGGCGCGTGCCGGCACTTATGGGAGAAGTTTTAAAAGAGCAAGACAAGATTGCCAGCCTTTCCCGTCGGCACTCGCATCTCGGTTCATTTTTATATTTAGGCCGTAATATAAATTACCCCTCGGCGCTGGAAGGGGCGCTGAAGTTAAAAGAAATTTCTTATATCCCTGCTGAAGGGTATGCGGCAGGAGAGATGAAACACGGCCCCATAGCCTTAATCGATGAGTACCGCGCAGTTGTTTGCATTACGCCCGAGTCAAAAGTGTATGATAAAATGATCTCCAATATTCAGGAGATCCGTTCGCGTAAGGGTAAGATTATTGCTATAGCCACCAAAGGGGATGAAGGAATCCGGGATTTGACTAAAGAAATTATTTATACCCCTAAAATAGAAGAATTTTTCTCCCCCCTTATTATAGCGCTGACTTTACAATTATTGGCGTACCATATTGCGGTCAAGCGCGGATGCGATGTTGACCAGCCGCGCAACCTGGCTAAAAGCGTCACCGTAGAATAATCATAGGGGAGAGACCCCTTGGGGTCTCTCCCCTGTTTTAGAATTATGCTTTATATCGTTGCTACCCCCATAGGGAACCTAAAAGATATTTCTTATCGCGCAGTTGAGGTTTTAAATGCGGTTAGTTTGATCGCCTGCGAAGACACGCGCCATAGCAAAATTCTTTTACAGCATTACGGAATTAAAACTTCCACTACAAGCTTTTTCCAGCATAACAGATTCACCAAGGGAGAATATTTAATTAACTTCTTAAAAAACGGCAAAGATATCGCGCTTATCTCTGATGCCGGTATGCCGGGAATTTTAGACCCCGGGTACAATTTAATAAACCTCGCCATAGAAAATAATATTCCGGTTACGGTCATCCCCGGACCCACTGCTTTTGTAAATGCGCTTGTTTTATCCGGTAAGAGTGCACATAGGTTTATTTTTGAAGGGTTCCTGCCCAATAAGAAGATATCGCGTAAAAACCGCTTGAAAGAACTCGCCGCTTTGAAATGCACGATAATTTTCTACGAATCCTGCCATAGAATTCTTTCTTTTTTAGAAGATGTTCAGGAAGTTTTTCCCTCGAAGGAAGTATTTATAGCCAGGGAATTGACTAAAAGATTCGAAGAAGTGTTACGCGGAAAACCGTCAGAGATTATCCAGAGGTTCCAAAATACCGTTCCTAAAGGAGAATTTGTGGTGATAATTTAACCTTGACATTTAATTGTGAGATGGTATACTAATTAAAATTAATAATAACCTTTAAGACCGGCTCAGAGAAGCCGGCAAGGTGAGGAAGATGAGAAAAGAGCGAAGAATAAGTATAAACCCAACTGCAAAAAAGTAAGCGGTTGGGATTTTTTTTAACTTTAAGCATATGAAAGAAAAAGCCAAAATCTTGGATAAAGAAGCGCTGAACAGGAGCGTAATGCGCATTGCCCATGAAATCCTTGAGAAAAATAAAGGCACGGAAGGCCTTTGCCTTATTGGCATCAGGTACCGGGGCGTATTTTTAGCTCATCGCCTTGCCGCATGTATCAAGAAAATAGAAAATATGGATGTTCCGGTAGGGGCGCTGGATATTACCTTATATCGCGATGACCTTACCCTGATTGCCCAACAGCCTGTGGTGCATAAAACCGAGATTGATTTTGATATTAGCAATAAGAATGTTATTCTGGTGGATGATGTTTTATATACCGGCCGTACCATCCGCGCTGCATTAGATGCTTTGATTGACTTCGGCAGGCCTAAACTTATTCAGCTTGCGGTATTGGTGGACAGGGGGCACAGGGAACTACCGGTACGCGCGGACTTTGTGGGTAAGAACATCCCGACAGCCAAGAATGAGACCGTTGAAGTGCGCCTTTCTGAAGCTGACGGAAAAGATGAAGTAATCATCGTGGCAAAGGACGAATGATATGGCAAATTGGGTAAAAAAAGACCTTTTGGGGCTTGAAGAACTTACGCAAGAGGAGATAGAATTTATTTTATCTACCGCAGAGTCCTTTAAGGAAGTTTCAACAAGGGAAATCAAGAAAGTCCCGGCGCTACGCGGCAAAACGGTAGTCAATTTATTTTATGAGCCTTCTACGCGCACCCGCGTTTCATTTGAAGTCGCCGCAAAAAGGCTCTCTGCCGACGTGATCAATATTGCCAGCGAAACATCAAGCGTAAAAAAGGGCGAGACCTTAATTGATACTGGTAGGAATATAGAGGCATTAAAAGCGGACATTATCGTTATGCGCCACAATTATTCGGGAGCACCAGTCTTACTTGCCCGGCATCTGGATATCAGCGTGGTAAATGCCGGAGACGGCTGGCATGAACATCCTACGCAGGCGCTGCTGGATATTTTTACCTTAAAAGAAAAGCTGGGAAAAATTAAAGGTTTAAAGGTAAGCATAATCGGGGATATCGCGCATTCGCGGGTGGCCCGTTCAAATATCTGGGGACTGACCAAATTAGGGGCAAAGGTTACGGTTTGTGCTCCGAAACTGCTTATTCCGGCCGGGATTAAAGAGATGGGCGCAGAAGTCACTCATGACATTGATGAAGCGCTTGCCGAAGCGGATGCGGTTAATGTCCTGCGCATGCAGTTTGAGCGTGATGAGCAGAATGCCTTCCCCAAACAGATAGAATATTTTAAGAATTTCGGCGTTACCGAAGAGCGCTTGGTTAAAGCCAAAAAGAACATTGTCGTCATGCATCCGGGCCCGATAAACCGCGGCATTGAGATGTCCAGTGAAGTTGCCGACGGGCAAAATTCGGTTATTTTAGAGCAGGTAACCAACGGTATTGCGGTAAGGATGGCGGTATTATTTCTGGTTGCGCAAGCAAGGGATGAAAAGCGGATAAAATGAATTTACTTATTAAGGGCGGACAAGTAATTGACCCGGTAAATAAATTAGATGAGGTTTGCGATATTTTAGTGGAAGGAAGTAAAATATCCAAGGTTGCCAAAAACATTAAAGCCAATGCCGATAAAATAATTGATGCGCAAGGCAAGGTTGTTATTCCGGGTTTAATAGATATGCACGTGCATTTACGCGAACCGGGCAGGGAAGACAAAGAAACTGTTTTAAGCGGGACAAAAGCTGCTTTAAGAGGCGGGGTTACAGGCGTTTTGGCTATGCCGAATACCGAACCTGCCCTTGACTCTGTTGAAAATGTAAAATTACTCAAGGGTATTATTGAAAAAAGCGCGCAAGCCAATGTATTTATTTCCGGCGCGATTACCAAAGCAAGGCAGGGGTTAGAATTATCCGACATATCTGCCTTGAAAAAAGAAGGAATAATCGCAATTACCGATGACGGTTCATCAATTGAGCGCGATGAGCTAATGCTCGAGGCGCTTAAAATCGCAAAGAGAGAAAAAATTTTAGTTATTTGCCACAGCGAAGATAAGAGTTTGTCTAATCACGGCGTGGTCAATGCCGGTTTTACCGCCACGCGTCTCGGGCTGCGTGGGATTACAAAAGAATCAGAGTATAAGAGAATAGAAAGAGATATAAAGTTAGCAGAAAGAGCTGGTGCACCAGTACATATAGCGCATGTAAGCTGCAAGGAGTCGGTCAGTATTATTGCGGCAGCTAAGAAAAAAGGCATAAAGGTAACATGCGAAACCGCCCCGCATTATTTTGCATTAAGTGAGGAAGCGGTTTTAAATTATGATTCGAACATGAAAATGAACCCTCCGTTAAGAGGTAAAGAAGATGTTGCCGCAATAAAAGAAGGGTTAAAATCCGGAGTTATTGATGCTATTGCCTCAGATCACGCCCCACATACGGAAAATGAAAAAGAAATAGAGTTTGAGCGCGCGGAATTTGGGGTTACAGGGTTAGAGACTGAATTGGCAGTAAGTATTACTGAACTAATCCAGCCGGGAATATTGGATTGGCCTGAGCTGTTGCTTAAAATGTCGGTTAATCCGGCAAAGATCTTAGGATTAGATAAAGGAACCCTGAGTGTTGGGTCTTGTGCGGATATAGTTATATTGGATGCGCAAAAAGAATGGCTGGTAGAAAAAAGCGGGTTTCTATCAAAGTCTAAAAATTCGGCCTTTTTGAACAAAAAATTAAAAGGTGTGGTAGAATATACTCTCCTGTCAGGAAAAATAACTTATACGATAGAATAATATGGAATTCATAGCTGATTTTCACATTCACTCAAAATACTCCCGCGCCACCAGCCGCGATATGGACGTAAAACACCTTGCCGAATGGGCAAAGATCAAAGGGATAACGCTCATGGGTACGGGCGATTTTACCCACCACCTCTGGCTTGAGGAGCTGAAGAATAATTTGGAAGATTGCGGCAACGGTTTGTTTAAATATCAGGGTATTTATTTTATCCTCACCTCCGAGATTAGCAGCATTTATTCCAAGAATAACAGGACCTACCGCGTGCATAATATGGTTTTTAGCCCTTCATTTAAGACTACTGATAAAATCAATGACCGCTTAAGCCGCTTAGGGAATATTTCAAGCGATGGCAGGCCGATTTTAGGGTTAGATGCCTCGGAACTAGCACGCATAGTTTTTGATATCGACGAGAATTGTATGGTTGTACCCGGCCATATCTGGACGCCGTGGTTTTCCGTATTCGGATCGATGTCAGGTTTCGACAGGATCGAAGATTGCTTTGAAAAGCAGACAAGTAAAATTTTCGCTCTCGA
This sequence comes from Candidatus Omnitrophota bacterium, assembly GCA_049517335.1. GTDB lineage: Bacteria > Omnitrophota > Gorgyraeia > Gygaellales > Profunditerraquicolaceae > JBEKSD01. The sequence continues at coordinate 10,484 of JBEKSD010000010.1, forward strand.
AACCGGCTTATCAAGCGATCCGGCAATGAACTGGCGTTTGAGCGCATTGGATAAATTCACCTTAATTTCAAACAGCGATTCGCATTCACCTGCGAAAATTGGTCGCGAGGCAAATGTCTTTAATTGCGAGATGGATTACAAAACAATACGCGAAGTCCTAAGAACAAAAGACAAAAAAAGATTTTTATATACAATAGAATTTTTCCCCGAAGAAGGTAAATACCATTTTGACGGGCACAGGTTATGCGAAACGAGGTTATCTCCGGAGGAGACAAAGAAATATAAGGGGATTTGTCCTAAATGTGGCAAGAAAGTTACCGTTGGAGTGATGAACCGCGTTGACCAGCTGGCTGACCGGCCGCAAGGCTTTAAGCCGGAGAACGCAATACCATTTAGGAATTTGGTCCCATTCGATGAAATTATTGCCGAAGCGCGCGGAGTAGGTAAAGGCTCAATTGCGGTTGAAAGGGAGTACCGAGCTTATATAGCAAAATTCGGCACTGAATTCGAGATACTCTTAAGGGCCTCCAAAGAAGATTTATTGAAAAATTTGCCCCCGAGAGTGGCTCAAGGCGTATTGCGTGTGCGCGAAGGCAAGGTGAATATTAAGGCCGGCTATGACGGCGAGTATGGAGTGATTTCCATATTTGGTGAAGACGAAAAAGAAGAAAAAGCAGAAAAACAGTTGGATTTATTCTAACGCGCCTGTAGCGCAATGGATAGCGCACTAGCCTCCGGAGCTAGTGGTACAGGTTCGACTCCTGTCAGGCGCAAATTTAGAAATGAAAAAGAAAATAGTGAGTGTGATTGGCGGAAGGCAATGTACGGCCAAAGTGGAGCAATTAGCCCATAAATTAGGCAAAAAATTGGCTAAAGTGGCTGATTATCTCGTTTGTGGTGGCTTAAGTGGAACGATGGAGGCGGTAAGTAAAGGATTTAAGGATGCCGGCGGCGTAACTATAGGCATATTACCGAGTTATAACAAATTTGATGCTAATGCTTACATAGATATTTGTATTCCTACGGGGTTAGGTTTAGCTAGAAACGTCCTAGTTGTGAAAGCAGCAGATGTAGTCGTAGCTTTGCCGGGTGAAGCGGGAACATTATCGGAGGTTGCTTATTGCCTGCAGTTCGGTATCCCGGTAATCTGTTTAAAGTCGTGGGATATCAAGGGAGTTATCAAGGTTAACAGCATAGAAAAAGCCATAGAAGAAGTAAAGAAAATATTGGGGTAAATCAAGTGGAAAGAAAAGTTATCATTTTGGGCGGCGGCCCGAACCGGATCGGCCAAGGCATTGAATTTGATTACTGCTGCTGCCACGCTTCTTATGCCTTAAAAGAAGAAGGCATTGAGAGCATCATGGTAAACTGTAACCCGGAAACGGTTTCAACCGATTATGATACTTCGGATAAGTTATATTTTGAGCCGCTTACCTTGGAAGATATTTTAAGTATTATTGAATTAGAAAAACCCCTGGGCGTGATTGTCCAGTTCGGCGGGCAAACTCCCTTAAATCTTGCGCTGCCTTTACGCAAGGCAGGGGTCAATTTATTAGGGACTTCGGCGGATAATATTGATATTGCCGAAGACAGGGAGCGTTTTAAACAGATGCTGCATAAATTAAATCTCCTGCAGCCGCCTAACGGCACAGCGTTTACTTATCCAGAAGCCCAAGCCGTTGCTAGGCGCATCGGTTATCCTGTGTTGGTAAGGCCTTCTTATGTTTTAGGCGGCAGGGCCATGGAAATAGTTTATGAAGAAAGTATTTTAGAAAAGTTTATTAAGGAGGCGGCGGCAGTTTCCGGGGAGCATCCTGTTTTAATTGATAAATTTCTCGAGGATGCCACGGAGGTTGACGTAGATTTGCTCGGTGACGGAAAGACGTTTGTTATCGGAGGCGTAATGGAGCATATTGAGGAGGCGGGAATTCATTCCGGAGACTCGGCAATGTCGCTGCCGACATTCAGCCTCTCAAAACAGGTAGTTGATAAAGTAAGGCAGGCGACATTAGAGATGGCGCGGGAATTAAATGTCGTAGGGCTGATGAATGTGCAGTATGCCGTTAAAGATGAATTGGTTTATGTTTTGGAAGTTAACCCCCGGGCTTCAAGGACAGTGCCGTTTGTTTCCAAGGCAATAGGTGTCCCGCTTGCCAAGCTGGCGACAAAAATAATGGTGGGCAGGAAATTAAAAGAGCTGGGTTTTACTAAAGAGATAATTCCGGGTTATTTTTCCGTTAAGGAATCGGTTTTTCCTTTTAACCGGTTCCCGGGGGTGGATATTATTCTGGGCCCTGAAATGAAATCTACGGGAGAAGTAATGGGGATAGACGCGGATTTCGGGCAGGCTTACATAAAAAGCCAGCTTGCTGCCGGGCAGCAGTTACCAACCAAGGGGAATATTTTTATTTCAGTGCGGGATAAAGATAAGGATGCGATTGTACCTATTGCCAGGGGATTGCTTAAGTTAGGGTTTAATATTTATGCTACCCTTGGCACTGCCGAGGCACTTAAAAAAAATAAAATAGAGGTAAAAACCCTGCGCAAGATAGCGGACGGTTCCCCTAATATTTTGGATTTAATGAAAGAAGGTAAGGTTCAATTGGTAATTAACACGCCTACAGGTAGGATTCCCCGGCAGGATGAAGTAAAGATACGTTCGCAGGTGATTTTATACAATATTCCCTACACTACTACTATTTCAGGTGCGCAGGCGACCCTGAACGGGATTGCAATATTAATAAAGAAAAAACTGTCTGTTAAGTCGTTGCAGGAATATCATAAGGAGAGATAATGCCGGAACTTCCGGAAGTGGAAACAATTAAACGGGAGCTTGAACGCGTAATCAAAGGTTCTAAAATCATTGAAGTCTGCGTGAATAATCCCAAGGTTATCCGTGAGCCTTCCGTGGAAAAGTTTAGAAGAGGATTAACCGGGGTAACAATCAAAAATATATTAAGGCGGGCTAAGGTTTTAGTTTTAGAACTATCCAATGGTAAGTCGCTTGTAATTCACCTTAGGATGACCGGCCAGCTGGTATATCCCGGAGACGGCAAAAGAAGCCGCGTAACTTTCCGTTTAGCCGGCGGCAAGTTACTTGACTTTAATGACCAGCGGCTTTTTGCGGAGCTTCGCCTCTGTGATGATTGGCGCGCCTTAAAATTTATCCGGGGGCTTGGGCCGGAACCATTTGACATAACATTAGAACAGTTTAAAGACAAACTTAAGCTTAAAAAAACCAAGATTAAGCCCTTGCTTATGGACCAGACATTTATTTCAGGGATAGGCAACCTCTATGCCGCGGAAATATTGTTTGGCGCAAAGATAAATCCTCTGCGGCCTGCGCAGGGCTTAAGCGACAAAGAAAAAGAAATCCTGTTTACTGAAATAAAGAAAGTTCTGCAAAAGGCCATACATTATGGAGGTTCTTCCGTAGATAATTATGTGCGTTTATCGGGTAAGCCGGGAGGATATGCCGCGTATCATAAAGTCTACGGTAGGGCAGGCAAGCCCTGTCCGCTATGCAGGAGTACGATAAAAAGAATTACCCTCGGAGGCAGAGGCACTTATTTCTGCCCCAAGTGTCAGGAATGACTTATGAAAAAGAGAATAAAAATACAGGGGTTCCTGATTTTTTTAGCGCTACTCGCGCTGATATTTTTCTACAAGCATCTCCTGCCGGTTCCGCAGAATAAGATAAGTAGGATAATCCTAGACGGTATAGGGGTAATGCTATTTTTATCGGGATACAGCTTAAGGATCATGGCAAGGGGTTATAAGGCCGAGTTAAACCCCGATGGTAAAAGCTTAATAACGCAGGGGCCGTATGCTTTGACGAGGAACCCGATGTATTTAGGCACATTAATGATCAGCCTTGGAATCATTTTACTGCTTTTGAAATGGTGGGCAGGGTTAATCTTTTTAGCGGTATATTTAGTAATTTATGTCCCTGAGATTAAAAAAGAAGAAACAAAGCTCTTGGCGGCTTTCGGTGACGAGTTTAAAGATTATTGCAAAGTGCCGCGATTTTTTCCGGCCCTAACAAGCTTATTGCGGTCGGATAAGCAGAGCAGCTTAGAGTTTAAATTCGCCTGGCTAAAAAAAGAAATCTTATCGTTAGTCCCTACCCTGCTATTTGTAGGCGGGGTAAAAATCTGGGAATTGCACCACCTATGAAAAATAATGCTTATCAGGAAAGAATTAAGATAATCGCCAATAATAAAATCAGCGCAAGATATTTTAAATTGACGCTTAATTCGGCGAAAATAACTGCTCATGCTCAACCGGGGCAATTTGTAGAAATCAGGGTTGCTGATTCGGATGAGCCGCTTTTACGCCGGCCTTTGGGTATTCATCGCGTAAAAGGCGATGCTTTTGAAATTTTATGTGAGATTGTCGGAAGGGCTACGGCAATTTTATCGCAGAGAAGGAACGGTGAATATCTGGATATAATTGGGCCATTAGGGAACGGATTTCGATTAAACGGGCAAACAATCATTGTCGCCGGAGGTATGGGGGTTGCGCCGCTAGTTTTTCTTGCAGAGAGATTGGCCGTCAGCAAACCTTTGGTTCTTCTCGGGGCGAAGACAAAAAAAAGTATTCTTTGTGAAAAAGAATTTAAAAAAATCGGCTGCGATGTTAAAATTGCTACAGACGACGGCTCTCTCGGTTTTAAAGGTAAGGTTACGGATTTACTGAGGAAGTTAGTGTCAACTGTCAACTGTCAACTGTCAACTATTTATGCTTGCGGCCCGCGTCCTATGTTAAAAGCAATAGCGAGGATTTCCAAAAAATATAAAATTCCGGCGCAGGTTTCGCTTGAGGAGCACATGGCTTGCGGCATAGGCGTTTGTTTAGGATGCGTGGTGAATACGAAAAAAGGAATGCAGAGGGTTTGTAAGGAAGGCCCGGTTTTTGAGGCAAAAGAGATTATCTGGTAAAATGCCCAATTTATCCGTTAATATAGGAAAACTCAAACTTAAGAACCCGGTGATGGTTGCCTCGGGGACTTTTGGCTATGCGGAAGAATTTAAAGATTTTGTAGACTTAAAACAACTCGGAGCTATAGTCAGTAAAACCATTACTTTAAAGCCGCGCAAGGGCAATCCTCCTCCGCGTACCTGCGAGACGCCCTCGGGCATACTTAATTCCATAGGCCTTGAGAATCCCGGCTTGGAGGGATTCTTAAAAGATAAATTGCCTCTTTTAAAAAAAACAGGCGCTCCGGTCATTGTTAGCATCGCTTCCGAAGGTGAACCCGAAGAATTCATGACGCTTGCCGGAAAACTGGATGAAATAAAAGAAGTGGCGGCGTTAGAGTTAAATATCTCCTGTCCGAACATAAGAGAAAAGAATCGCTTAATTTCTCAAGACGCCTCGGCAACGTATGATTTAGTTAAAAACGTGCGTAGGGTGACTAAGAAAATATTGATTACTAAGCTCTCACCTAACGTTACCTCAATTGTTGAAATTGCGCAGGCTGCCGAGGAAGCAGGTAGCGATGCCGTTTCTTTGATTAATACATTGACCGGAATGACTATTGATTTATCCAGCCGCCGGCCGAAAATAGCCGCAATTACCGGTGGATTAAGCGGGCCGGCAATAAGGCCGGTTGCGCTAAGGATGTGTTGGGAATGCGCGTGTAATATAAATATTCCCATAATTGGCATGGGTGGTATAATGGACAGCCAAAGCGCGCTTGAATTCATTGTTGCCGGAGCAAGCGCGGTCAGTGTCGGAACAGTAAATTTCGTCAACCCAAAAGCTTATCTCGAAATTATTCACGGCATTAATGATTACTTGAAAAAAAACCAAATGAAAGATATACGCACCTTAATAGGAAGCCTTAAGGCATGAAGAAAACCCCCGAGATTATACTCGCTTTGGATGTAGATACGTTGGAGAAAGCAGGGCAGTTTGTAGATAAACTTTACCCGAAAATAAAAATCTTTAAGGTAGGGATACAACTTTTTACAGCCTACGGCCCCAAGATTGTTGAAACCATTAACAAGAAAGGCGCTGAAGTTTTTCTGGATTTAAAGTTCTTTGATATTCCTAATACTGTGGCAGGCGCTGTGCGCTCGGCGGTAAAATTGAACGTTAAGATGCTCACCCTGCATATTTTAGGTGATGAAGATATGTTAAGAGGCGCAGTGGCAGCGGCAGAAGATGAGGCGGGAAAGCTTAAAGTAAAAAAGCCGCTTATAATCGGAGTTACGGTTTTAACCAGCAAAGAAACAACCTCTACCGATGTTTTGACTTTGGCTAAAAGAGGGATTGATTGCGGCCTGGATGGCGTAGTTTGTTCGGCAAGGGAAGTTGCTTTGTTAAAGAAAGAAATAAACAGGGATTTTATTATAGTGACGCCTGGCATAAGGCCGTCAGGCGTTTCAGGTAATGACCAAAAAAGGACCGCTACCGCAGAAGAAGCGATTAAATCGGGCAGCAATTTTTTGGTCATCGGCCGGCCGATTTTGGAAGCCAAAGATCCTTTAAAGGTAGCAGAAGAGTTTGTTGCTGCCTGTAGTTAAGGGGCGGTTAGTTCAGTTGGTTAGAACGCGTGATTTACATTCACGAAGTCAGGGGTTCAAGTCCTCTACCGCCCATTAAATATTTATTGCAAAGGGAGTTTTTTTAGTTTAGAATTAAGCTCCTTAATTTTGGGGTCGTGGTGTAGCCTGGTCTAACACGTCGCCCTGTCACGGCGAAGACCGCGAGTTCAAATCTCGTCGACCCCGTTTGATTTTAATGCACTTTTTCTGGAAGTAGCCTTAGCATGGTGAGTGATCATTGGCCTAGCTAATCGGACGCGGCCGAACTTATAAAACCGCAAATCAAACAAAAAAGCAGGTAGGGACTAGACCAGTAGAACAACTCATACCCTCCCATACTGCAAAGGATACCGGTTAAAACGCAGATAGAAATAAGCAGAAATTGCTTTCTGTCCTCATTTTTTATGCCCTTTAGTTTTCTCAAGCTTCGATAAATCAAGGAAGCCGTAAAAATCAAGAATCCGGTTAGGCCAGCCATACCCGTTTCTGCTAATAAAGTGAGGTACATATTGTCCGGAATCTTTACTTCATAATCAATATAGTGTAAGTGTGACTTAAGAGGGTAAAAGTTATCAAATAGGACCCGGAAATTGTTCAATCCTACTCCAAACAAGGGGTGGTTCTTTAGCATCTCTAAGGACATCTGCGTACGGATGATACGATAATCAGAAAGTATCCCTGTTCCAGAAATACCTAGCCCCCGCAAACTAAATCGGCAAAAAGGATACGGCAAGAATTGGGCAACAATTAATATAATAAGCACGAACATACCCATAATCAGCAGGTCTTTATATCTTTTGCTCAAGAATAAATAAAAAAGTCCAATAAATATAAGCCCTAAAAATGAACCTCGGGAAAAGGTCATGATTAGGCAAGCGATACTAAGGATAATTGTCGCGTATCCTAATGAATTTTTCCGCCTGCAAAGAAGGATTGCGAACGGCCAGGTAAATAAAAGATATGTTGCCAAAGGCGCAGGATTAAACAACGTTGACATTGGGCGCACCACGCCTTCAATATACCTCTGGTAGAAAGGATTATGAATAAAATATTTATATATAGGGTTAAAACCGTAAATGGACTCAAAAAAACCGACCAGGGAAACTATGATACTGCTCATGCATATAGTAACGTTCAAGGAATTTATATTTTTCCACGGCCTTGTTAGTATCCTGCCTATGTAATAAACAAGGAAGAAATTTGTGGAAAGATAGAGATAAGTTTTTAATGCTATTGTTTTATTGGTTGCGTTAACCGCGCCCGGCAAGATAGATAACAAAAATACCCATAAAGGCCAATCTTTAAGACTGAATAGATTTTTGCGGTTACTGCTATCCAGCACTAATACCCCTAAAATAACCCCTAGGAATATCTTCGCATAGACCGCATACTGGTCGTGAATTGGCTGTGGGAAGAAGGAAATCCAAGCAAAAAGAAGAATAAATAAAGTATTCTCTAAATATCTAGACTCTGATGACAGAAGAATAAAATGTCCCCCGTTTTTAGTATTATTTCTATACTTTTGACCTTGGGCGTATTGTATAGGTAATGACTTTATCACTCAGTGCGCGCAGGCTATTATATAATATAGGGCTTAAATATCAAGAAGATTGGCTTAAAATAGATAGAGTTATCATCTTGTTCGGCATTCCTGAGTTTTAAATCACGCAACCATTTGTAATATTTGCCCACTGTTAAAATTTATCCTTTTACTTTTTCTTTTATGAATCGGAATGGCATATACCACAACCTGTTGTTATAATAAAATTGAGTCTGTTTAGTATATGGATTAAGGCCGTAAAATTTAGCGAATTGTTCTTGGGGTATCTTTATAATGTATTCAATTGGTTCTCTAAACGTATCATATAAAAGGAAATGACTGCTGAGGTATATTTTTTTTAGATTATTCATGTTCGAAATCCTAAACGCATTCTTGGCAATAAAATTACGGATAATCTTTTGCTTAAAAGATGATACGCCTAAAGCACGCTGCACCTCCGGAGGTATATTCGTTCCGAGGAAATATTTTGTCTGAGAAAGTATGAAGAATACGCAGGAGCCCATTTTTCCTTGATGCGATTCCCGTATGATATAATCCCAGTCAAAGTCGTCATATTTACGCAAAATGAGCGCGGTATCCAAGGCATATTTTAGGTTAATAATTTTGCCGAATCTTCTTTGATGCAAGGCAAGGCTAAATAAATTATCTTCCGGAGATAATATAGTTATCGTGTGGCCGGCTATTTTAATTTCTCTGAGGCGTTCCCAAAGCTGGGGCAATATAGTGCGGTTTTTTCTTTTAAAATCAAGGGCCCAATGTAAATCTATATGCATGTTTTTAGGCTCTCCCTCATCATCTTTCCAGAATACAATATGGCATTGGTTATTTCTCCAGTATGATTCCCGTAAGCCCCCAAGATCTTTCTTGTATCCACATTTTTCTAAAGTGCTTTGCGCGCGCAACAAATCATCCTCTCTTACGAGAAAATCCATATCCACCATTGGCCTTACAAGGGATTGCGTATATATGTCTTGAATAAAAGCCATCCCTTTTATTGGCACAAGAGAGACATTCGACTGGGTAAAAAAAGATTTTATACGTATAAATTCGCGATGTAAAACAAGACTCCGTAAGAGGCTCAGATAATAACTCGATTTTAAAAATTCTCTTATCTCTTGAGGGAGGGGGGTATCTAAATTATTTAAGATAGGACGGACAAACGGCGCAATGTCGTGTTCTAAAAGTAAGAGTCTTACTTTATTCCAATCCAGTGAGACATTGCTTACTAAGGCGCGAATTGATTCATTTTCCGCCCCAGCCACTAACTGGCGCAGTAGGGATAGAATTAAATTTTCTTCAAGATTCATTTTCCGACGAAATTATTTTACAGTATTAGCGCATTTTCATAATATCATGAGAAACCCGCCGGAGCAATAGCTTTTAGCCATAACCTTTATTGATAAAGTAGGCAGCGCCTATTATTTCATTGACTTTCCCTTAGGCTATATTAAACTTAAATATAGAATAAAGGCCAATGGGATATAACTATTTGCCCAAATCTTTTTATCAATAATCACCAACAAAAAATTAGACGTATGCTGCACGCTTTTGATACGAGCCGTAAGTACATAGCGTTTATAGCAAGATATAAACAATATATTCTGCCCCTTTTTGTTATCGGGTTTCTTTCTTCACTCTTCCGCGTAGCGCTTCCCTACCTTTCAAAATATTTAATTGATGCCTCTTTTTTAAAGAAAGACATGTCGGTTTTTATAAAAGTTTCCGCTGTAAGCGTTATTCTGTTTTTTACCAGCTTGATTTTTAGGGGTATAGAGGGCATTGTCAGAAACAGAATGCAAGTTCAGATAAAATACAGGATTTCCCGTGTTTTCCTGCGTAAAATATTTATGCTCGATATGTTTTTTTTCCAGTGTTTTTCTACAGGAGAAAATATCTATCGAATCACAGATACCGAACGGGTGAGCATTTTTCTTTCGGAGCAAGTCCCACGCGCCCTAGTTGACGGCGTATTGTTTCTGTGTATGTTGGGATTAAGTTTTTTTATCAGCCCCTTACTTACGCTACCCCTTATTTTTCTTCTGCCACTCGCTGTATACAGGTATGTTTTTGTCTATGGTAAGCGCTGGGAAATTTTTAAAGAAATATGGAAAACACAGGCCCGCCTGTATAAAATTATGGAAGAAATTCTTTTCCGTATTTTCATCATTAAAGCATTCAGGAATGAATTTCTCGTCAGGCAGAAATACATGAAAAGTCTTCTTGTTTCGCTGCGCCTCAAAGCGAAAAACGCACGGTTCTTATTAATGACTTCCCTAGGTTCCGATTTGTTTTTCCAGGGATTTTTAGGTGGGATAAGCGTATTAGGCGGATGGATGATAATAAAGGGCCGCTTAAGTTTAGGACAGTATACTGCCTTTTTGCTTTATGCCGGGCAACTTGTTTTTTTGGCCGGCTCGTTAAGCTCTTTTTTAAGCCAGATAATGCAAGACGTTTTTTCTACAAATAAATTTTTGGAAATCATGCAGATGCAACCAACTATAAAAGAAATACCGCTCGCGCATCAGATAGGCAGATTTAATAAGGGAATAGAATTTAATCGCGTAACATTCGGATATCAGCCGGATAAGCATATTTTAGAAAATTTAAGTTTTAAAATGCCCGCTGGACATTGGTACGCCTTAGTTGGGCCTTCTGGGTGCGGCAAGACAACAATTGTCAGTTTGTTACTGCGCCTCTACGATCTTGGAGGAGGTGAGATCGTCATAGATGATTACCGTCTTTCTGAGGTAGCGCTGAATTCGCTTGGTAAAAATATTGCAATTGCCCCTGCAGAGCCGTTCCTGTTCGACGGCTCTCTTAAAGATAACATTACCTGTGCAGTAAAATCTTTAAGCAAGCAAACTATTGAAGAAGCTGCAAGGGCTGCTCAAATACATGATTTTATAATTAATTTACCTTTAAGTTATGATACTGTTATAGGAGAAAACGCCTTCCAGCTCTCCGAAGGCCAGAAACAAAAAATAGCCATAGCCCGTGCGTTAGTTAGGCAGCCTAAAATTTTGATACTTGACGAAGCAATGGCGTCTCTTGATTCTGAAAGCGAATCCCGTATTATTGAGGGAATAAGAAAACTTAACATTCCGTTGGTAATTATCATCTCCCATCGCTTATCTACAGTTATGGCTTGTGAATATGCGCGTTACATAAAAACCAAAAATACAATAGTCAGTTCTACTCCGTCTGCTCTGTTAGAGAATGACCGGGATTTCCGCGCCCTCTTTAATCCACAGATTAACAAACATGCCTAATATCAAGGTGTTATACATTATTACTAAATTAGAATTAGGAGGGGCGCAAAAACAGCTTTTATCATTAGCCGCAGCATTAGACAAAGACAAGTTCTCTCCTTATTTGTTTACTGCTGCATCCGGGCTCCTTGTTTCTGAAGCAAGCGCAATCAAAGGGCTCCACACACATTTATCCACTTTCTTAGAACGGCCATTAAACCCCATAAAAGACCTTTTTGCATTTTTTGAGATACACCGTTTTATTAAGAAAAATAAAATTAATATCGTGCATACCCATAGTTCCAAGGCCGGGATAATCGGGCGCCTTGCCGCAAGGCTAGCGGGAGTCAAGGTTATTATACACACTGTACACGGATGGAGTTTTAACGATTTTCAAGCCCCTTTAATACGAAGGTTTTATATCCTTTTAGAAAAACTTTGCGCCAATTTTAGCAGCAAAATTATCGTAGTTTCGCAATGGGATAAATGCAGAGGCCTAAAAGAGAATATAGGCAAAGAAAATCAGTATGCGCCTATATCTTATGGTATTAATTATGAAGAATTTCAGGAAAAGAGCAGAGTGCTAAGGAAAGATTTCGGAGTTTTACCCTCTGATATATTAGTAGGAATGGTTGCCTGCTTTAAACAGCAGAAAGCTCCACAGGATTTTATAGAGCTTGCCAATTTAGTTACGGATAAGATTAAAAACGTAAAATTTATTCTGGCCGGAGACGGGGTATTACGTGCATCTCTTCAGAAATTAATCTTTCGTTATCGGTTGCAGGATAAAGTTATTCTAGCTGGATGGCACCGAGATATACCGCAAGTCTTATCCGCGTTGGATATTTTTGTGCTTACCTCTCTCTGGGAAGGTTTCCCCATTACGGTATTGGAGGCTATGGCATCGGGAAAAGCAGTAGTGGTAACGCATACAGGCGGGATCGCTGAATTAATAAAGGACGGCGAGAACGGATTTTTGGTTAGGCCGAAAGAAACAGAAAAAATGGTAGAGAAAATAATCCGCTTGGTAAACAACGCAGATTTACGCAGAATAATGGGTGAAGAAGCCCGTCTTTCCGTTACCGGTTCTTTTTCTTTCTCCGCAATGATTACAGCCCACCAGTCACTTTATCTTAAACTCTCTCCTTAAATCAACAATCCCAGTATTATCCACCAGATGAGGCTAACCTCCGGCAGGAAGAAGGTGAAGTCTATAAGATTATGCAGGAGGAATGTTATATTCGCGGTAAGTAAAGCCAGATTAATGGCTTCGGGCGCAATGCTTTTAGCGCGGGCAATGCCTTTTTTAGTTATAGTTGCTACCAACCAGATAATAGCCGCCAGGCTTACTATACCGGTTTCTGCCCAGAATTGAAGATAGCTGTTATGCGTAAAGCGGGAATAGGTAAGGTTAAAATTCCCCAGCCCTGTTCCAATTATCGGGTATTTACAGATAACGAAAAGGGTATCTTGCCAATAGCGTAAGCGCATCAGCGTTGAGAATGTAGGATGGGTATGCGCGCCGTGGCTGAAAAAGCGCACAAATAGGGTAATTACCATAACTAATAATATACCAGCTAGCGTGAGCAAGTTCCGTTTTTTATTTTTGCCCAGCATATAAAAATAGAAAACAAAGGCTAGGAATAAACTTAGTATCGCTCCTAATGATTGAGTCAGGATAAGTGCTGCTCCTAAAGGGAGGAGGCATAAGATATATTTTTTGCTCATCAGCGTAAGCGGGATAATCATAATCAGGAAACCGGCCAAAACATTAGGCGTAACAAACGGGAAAAATACGCGCCTGCGCCTGAGGTAATCAAGGACGAAAGTATTCGTAATGTTGTAGCTGGATGCGTAATGTGTCAGATGAGTAAACCCGAAGAAATACTGGTATATTGCCAGAAGGCTTACGACAAGGCCGGAGAATAAAATACAGCGGATAACCCCTTGGCGTTCGGTTATTGATAAAGAAGGTATAATGGCGAGAAATAGAAGCCCTGTAGAGTAATAGCTTAATTCATAGGCACTAAGCGGTTTATTTAAAGAAAAACCAAAAGATATTATGAGGCTAACAACCAAGAGCAGGATGAGCAGGGCTAAATGTTTGATTTTATCTCCGCTTATACCTCTCAATATTATCCAGCCGGCTAATGCCGCCAGTAAGGTGCATAGGTATAAGTAGTTTAAGGAGGGAAAAGCAACGGATGAGATAAACGGTCGGATGAATATTAGGGTTAGCAATAAAGCAAGCATTATGATATAATTGTAAACTGTAGCGGTTTAATTGTCAATATTTACTGCGCATTTTAAGGAAAAAATAATAAAGTATGCCTTTGGTTAGTATAGTTGTGGTCACAAATGGCGCAAGAGAGTATTGGCAGGCCTGTCTTGAGGCGCTTGCACGCCAAACATATAATACCATTGAGGTCATCTTAGTGGATAATTCGTTGCATTCCGGGCTCTCTTTGGAAGTAAAATCCAAATACCCTCACGTAGCCTACTACTCCGAAACCAGAAATCTATTTTATGCCAGCGGCCTGAATAAAGGCATATCTTTAAGTTCAGGCGATTTTTTACTCTGTATGAATGATGATGTAGTATTGACCCCTGATTTTATTTCCCGGACTGTTAAAGGGTTTGAAACAGGGTCGAAGGTAGGAATGGTAAGCGGAAAAATTTTGCGGCCCGGAGGCACTATTATAGACAGTACAGGGTTATCGTTGAGTATTTTTCGTACCGCCACTGAGCGGGGCTATAATACTATTGATAGAGGCCGGTTTAACAAGCAGGGTTATATTTTTGGAGTCGGGGGCGCTGCGGCTTTTTACAGGAGGGCCGCACTGGAGGATGTCAAAGAGTCAGATGAATATTTTGACGCGGATTTCAGGATGTTTTATGAAGACCTTGACCTTGCCTGGAGATTGCAGCGTAAGGGCTGGAGGTGCGTTTATATCCCGGAAGCAGTGGCATACCATACAAGGGGCGCAAGCGCACGGGAGGCTAAGGGCCTGAACAAGCGGTTTGCCCGAAGATATTTGTCTGACGAATTACACTGGGATTTAGTAAAGAACAGATACCTGGCTATGGCAAAAAACGAAACCTTAGCCGGACTTTTATTGCATCTTCCGTTCATTGTGCTCTATGATTTTTTTGCCTGGGGACTTATTTTATTTACGCGGCCGAAAATTTTCCGTAACCTACCTTCTTTATTCAGGCTGGTAATAGATGCCTTGCTGAGCCGTCAGCCTGCTCCCGTAATCGCGGGCCAATTGAAAGGAGAGCTTAAAATATGAATCAGGACTTGAAAGCTTTAGTGGATAATATTGAACAGGTCATCATCGGAAAAACTGAAGCGGTGAAATTGCTTATTGTTGGGTTGCTGACGAACGGCCATATCTTGATGGAGGATGTCCCCGGAGTAGGGAAAACCACATTAAGCATGGCTCTGGCAAAATCCATGAATGTGGATTTTAAGCGCATACAATTTACCCCCGACCTTCTTCCGACGGACATTACCGGAGGTTTTATCTATAATCCTAAGACAGGGGAGTTTGACTGTAAAAAAGGCCCGGTGTTTACCAATATCCTTCTGGCGGATGAAATTAACCGTACTACCCCGCGAACGCAATCCGCGCTCTTAGAGTGCATGCAGGAATACAGGGTTACTCTTGACGGAAAGACCTTTGAGCTTAACCGTCCCTTTATGGTTATTGCCACTCAAAACCCTATTGAATATCAGGGGACTTATTCTTTACCTGAGGCCCAGATTGACAGGTTCCTTATGCGCCTTACTATGGGCTACCCTTCGGTAAACGAAGAGGTAAGGGTTATCTCCGGCCAGAAAGTAAAACACCCGCTGGAAAGCATAAAGCCGGTAATAGATGCAGCCGCGGTTTTAGCCTTACAGGAGAAAGTTAAAATCATACAGGCAACTGATAATATTCTTGATTATATCGTCCGGCTGGTATTTGCTACACGGCAGGACAAGGAAAATATTAAATTGGGTGCTAGCCCCCGCGCTTCCATCGCGTTAATGAGGTCTTCCTGCGCCTGGGCGCTGCTTGAAGGCAGGGATTATGTTGTTCCCGATGATGTAGTAAAGATGATTCCCTGGGTACTTAAACACAGAATAATCCTGCAGCCTAAGGCGCTTGTTGCCGGCAGAACCGCTGATTCTATTATTGCTGAGATAACTAAAAATACGCCCATTCCTTAAAAAATATGCTCAAAGGGTATTTAAAGAAGTGGTTATTTCTTGCTCTACTTCTTTGCGCAAGTTTCGTCATTTTTTTGCGTTCAGAGGTGGAGTTTTTTTCATTCTTCTTCTGGGCAATCGCAGTAATAATAGGCTTGAGTGCTGCGTGGATGTTTATCGGGTATCATGCTTCGGGTCTTGTCTTTACGCGCCGCATCCCTTTGAAAATATATGAGGATGATACTTTACCTGTAGAGCTGCAACTGAAGAGTAAGGGTATGTTCCCTATATTTAACCTCGTAGTTGAAGATTACCTTCCCTGTGCCTCTCCGGGAGAAGAAAATAAACGCTTACTAATTGAATATCTGCCTCCGGGTAAGCAGATAAACTGCGCCTTTAAGGTTATTTGCAGGCAGAGAGGTAGGTATACTCTTGGCCCGGTCAAGGCCTATTTTTTTGACCCCCTCGGGCTTTTCTTTGTGCGCAGGATTTTTCGCGTACACTCCGACCTGTATGTCTATCCGCGTTATTTTAATATCGGCAAATTCCCTCCTTTAACCAAAGGAGTCCTGCCGTGGTTCGGGGTGATAACCGGTCGCAGGGGTGGAGGGGAAGATGAATTTTTTGGCACGCGCGAATATAAAAAAGGTGACCCGATTAAATTAATACACTGGTTTTCCTCAGCGCGTAAGAATACCTTGATTGTAAAAGAATTCCAAAATCAGAATTTCTGCCGGGCGACTATAATTTTTAACCTCTCGCAGGCGGATAATTTCGGAGAAGGTAAGGAAAGCGTCGTGGAATATATGGTAAAGATTGCCGCCTCGGTCGCGAAATACCTTCTTGAGCATGATGTTACCGTTGAAATTATCGCGCACGCGGAGGAAATGGTGCACATTCCTTCTAATAAGGGCGTAGAACATTTGGAAGACATCTTTAAATTTCTCGCTGTGGCTCAGGCGCAAAGCCGGGTGACCTTGGAAGAGGTGTTTGAAGACTTTATCCGTTTTATTCCCAATGATTCCAACCTGATTATAATTATGCCGGACAGGGACTGGGAATACCTGCAGGGGATGCTCATGCTTTCCCAGCGCAGCGTTGCGCTGATACCACTTATATTAATATTATCAAGTTTTTTGGGAGTAGGGGAGAAAGAAAGAATAGAAAAAAGCGTGGCCATGTGCCTTTCCGAACAATTAAATTTATGCCCTCTGCTTTTCTCGCGCGGAGATAATCTTGAGGAAGTTTTTTTACGCTGACGATATGGTAGAAAGAAACCGCAGTATTTATCTGGAACACATTTCTACTTTTTTACTCCTGCTTGCAAGTGCTGGGTTATTGGGAGGGGTGTTATCCCGTTTTGGCCTCTATGCCTGTCTGGGCCTGCTTTGTGGGTTTATTTTCAGTTGGTATAACCCTCAAGTAACGGATAATCTTTGGGTAAAAACAGCCGGCAAGGTCGCGGCCCTGGTGACGGTTATCTGGACATTCTATGCTGTATTTAATTCCACTTTTGGCTACCAGGAAGTGGTGCTTATCTATATAAAAGGCGCACTCATACTTGAGGTACTCCTGAGTTTTAACTTAGCATCACCGGGAAATTTGAATTACATGCAGGTCCTAAGCGTGCCCATATTCATGACCTTTCCTGTTTTTACCTCTGCCATTAATCCCGGCCATATAGCTTTGCTAGCTGTTTATCTCGCAGTATGGATGGTTTTGCTGAGGGTTAAGTTTTGCCTTGCCTATGCGCCTTTAGAGGAAATCAACCTGCTGGAGCGCCAGCATTTTCTCCCCTTTATTTTCTTCCTTTTCGCTGTCGCCCTTGCCTGGGCATTGTATTATTATATATTGCTTCCCGTGCATAAAGAAGGTGGAATATTAAGGCAGCAGGGGGTGAGTTTAACGCTACCCGCGTTGGAGAAAGAATATTACGGTTTACGGGATAAGGTACAGGAAGAAGCGACTAAAATGACCTTTAATCTACCCACTAAAGAGCAAAGGCAGGAGTCACTCTTCGATTTAGAGTCTTTAATAAATGAGAAAGCCTTGACTATTGTAGTTAGTAATGCGGAAGAAGGGTTGATCAGCTATGCAAAACAATCCGGCGCGGGGCTTAAGAAGGGTGAGGATTTGAACCTCGCCGTTATGCTTAAAAAATTTGTGGATAAGAAGATAGAGTTTAACCTTAAGAAGGCTGATGCGCGCATGATGGAAATATTGAGGGAAAACCCGCTTAATATAGGGGTACGTATTTGGGCTGTTACAGAGGCGGCAAAACTACAACGCGCAGATACGCTTGATAAACTGCGCGAGTACAAACAGGACATACAGGCAACCATTATGAATACTCCTCTCGGGGAGAGCGCAAAGAAAGAAGAAAAACAATTAATACAGAAGGTTCAGGATTGGAAAGTGTTTCAGATGTATAGGGCAAAGATACAGGAGCTAAAGTCGCAGCTTGATTCCTCTAGCTCCGCCTTGCAGGATGAATTGAACAAAGCTTACGACAGCCTAAAGGAAGCTAGAACTTCAGAGCAGCTTGAGAAGCTAGAGGCGGAAAATTCCAAAATCGAAGCAAGCAAAGACCCGCAAGAAAAGGCATTTGCCGATAATCTTAAGGAAGCAGTGGACCTTAAAAGGATGATGCTTATGAAAGCTGAAAGTTCAGAAATTGATTCTGCGGTTGAGGATGCTTATTTACCCGAATACCGCTCTAATGAACTAAAAGAGCAGCTAAACACCCTGCAATATAGTGAAGATGCGGACGAGGTGGTAGATACCCACCAGTCTCTTGAAGGCGCTTTTGAGCAGGAGGGCGTCAATGCTTCCTCCCGGTTAGGCAGTCTATCCGATATGAAATCATCAGTTATGCTTCGCTCAGCTGGGAATGATTTAAACGAAGCATTAAATAAGAATGTGCCGCCAGGATTATCAAATCAGATGAAAAACGACTTATTTTATGCTTTGCGTGAGCGCAATTCTGGCGCGCGCTCAGCTGCTTTTGACAAAGTGCATGATGAAGTAAAGCAATTCGGTGACAACGGTTTTATTGCCAGCCCCGTAGAAGAAAAGATGCAAAAATCGGTAGAAGACATCAAGCGCCTTACGGAGTTTAAGGCCGAGTTAAAGACTAAAGATAAAAAAACCGTTGTTAAAAAAGCGCAAAATAAAACGGCAGGCGCGGTAAATAAAACCGTAAGACTCCTGCGCCTGCGGATTATGCCTTTATCCGTTGTTATCCCCAGCGGCAGGGATGCGGCAATTCGTGCGATTGGATATTACGATGATAACTCCCAGAAGGAAATTACGAATGAAGTGCGCTGGAAGATTTCAGATGAGGAGCGCGGCAAGTTTATAGGGGGAAAAGTTTACGGGCTTAAGCCGGGGAAGGCGTCTTTTTTCGCCCAACACGGTGCGATTGTTTCCCAATCCGCTTCCCTGTTTGTGACTGATCCGGTATTAACGGCGATAGTAGCTAAGCCTTCGTCGTCCTTCATCGGACTGGACGATAAATTGACGCTGAAAGCAGAGGGGTATCTTAGCGATAATTCGCGGCGCGATATGACTAAGATTGTCAGCTGGCATATGCAGGGCAGCCGGATATTTAAGCAGGAGAAAGGATACTTTAAGCCGCTTGCTTTCGGCAGGGAATATATCTGGGCAGAGTATGCCGGTATGAAGAGCCTGCCGGTAGAAGTGAGGGTAGGGGTAACTTTAGCGTGGGTTTTGAAGATTGCGGGGATAGTATTTTTGATCTTGTGCTTGCTGGTAATTCTTATTTTAGGCATACTCTATTCCTTAAGCCGGATGAGAGCAGGCCTTATTGCCGGGTTGGCTGCTACCGACAAACGCGCGTTTGTCATCGCTCTCTATAATAATAACGTTGAGGTATTTAAAATCTTTGGGTTGGGCAATAGAGGCAATCTGCCTCCACTTGCTTACGCTGTTTATACCGCCTTGCTCCTTGGGGCAGAGAAAGATATTTTTGAACAGTTTGCCGTAAAGTATGAAAAAGCGCAATATAGCCGGCACGACATAACTGATGAGGACGCGGCAACGGCACATTCAATATACCGTGACATAATGAATATTATGCTGCAACAACGAAAAGGGGCACGCTATATTTTGGGCCATTGTTTCAGGCTTTTAAAGCGCCTTCCCATTCGTATATAGGCAGAAACAATCTTCTTTTTAAGCGCACGTTGCCATGCGAAAATTTTGGTGTTATAATAAAATCCGGGATAAATTATGTTGATAGTTATTTTTTTTATTAGTGCCATAGTCACAATAACCTTTATTGAGTTTTTACGTAAGTTCCCGGCAATAACAAATGGTTTTATGCAGCAGGGAGTGCCGGCAATAGGCGGATTGAGCATGGGCGCAATGTTTTTTATTCTGGCCCCCGCCATTTTCCTTCAAAAAGGCATCTTTCCTAAAGAAGCCCAGGGCATATTGCTGGCTTCTTTCTTTATGTTTATCTTCGGGATTATTGACGATAAAAAGAGGCTGTCTGTTGTGGTCAAGGCAATTATGCAGATTATTGCCGCCCTGATTTTGGTTGCCTTCGGGGTAAAGACCCAGATTATTTATATCGGTACTACAGCCAACATTATTATTACCCTGATCTGGCTAATCGGGATTACGAATTCTTTTAACCACCTGGATATTATGGACGGCCTAGCCGCAGTTGCGGCTGCTATTTGCGTAGGAGCCTTTTTATTTTTGACAGCACTAAAAACAGATATTTTCCCTATTACTCTGGCCGTAATATTAATCGGAGGCTTGAGCGGTTTCTTAAGATATAATTTACCGCAAGCAAAGGTTTATTTAGGCAATACCGGCAGTCATTTTATCGGGTTTATCATTGCCGCTATGGCTATCACTATTAGTTATGCTACGATAGAAAGGAAGATCGCCTTAATCAGCCCGCTTTTAATTCTTGGCCTGCCTATTTTTGACACCGCTTTTGTTATTTTTATGCGCATATTAAAAAGGAAATCGCCTTTTATGAAGAGCAATGACCATATCGCTACCCGTCTTTTAAGGATAGGTTTATCTAAGTGGCAGACATTATTATTGATGGGAGGCTGGGGTATGTTATGCGCTTTTTCAGGCATATCCTTATGCCTTAATTTACTTCCCGGGTTATTACTAATCGCGGCGGTATTAATGTTAAGTTTAGCCGTATTCTTATATGCTGCCAGAGCGGCTATCAATGATTAGGCAGAGGCTCATTTAAATGAATATT
Source organism: Candidatus Omnitrophota bacterium (assembly GCA_049517335.1). Lineage (GTDB taxonomy): Bacteria > Omnitrophota > Gorgyraeia > Gygaellales > Profunditerraquicolaceae > JBEKSD01. The sequence goes on from JBEKSD010000010.1 coordinate 31,290, forward strand.
TTAGGTATTTCCTGCTTTTATCATGATAGCGCTGCTTGTTTGATAAGCGACGGTAAGGTTATCGGAGCGGTACAGGAAGACAGGTTTACGCGAAAAAAACACGATTCCTCTTTTCCTTCTCATGCAATTCAATGGTGTTTAAAAGAAAGCTCTCTTAACGGTAATGGCCTTGATTATGTAGTCTTTTATGAGAAGCCGTTCATTAAGTTTGAGCGGATTCTTGAAACTTGTTTAAGCTATGCTCCTTCAGGGGTAAGGCAATTTTTGCAGGCGATGCCTTTATGGCTTAAACAAAAGTTATGGATACCCGATATTATCCGAAAGGAGCTTGGATACCAGGGGAAAGTCCTTTTTTGCACACATCATGAGTCCCACGCTGCCAGCGTTTTCTATCCTTCGCCTTTTAATGAAGCGGCTTTTCTAACTATGGATGGAGTCGGTGAATGGGAGACTACCAGTTTTGGAGTAGGCTGCGGAAATAGCCTGAAATTTGAGCAATATCTGCAGTTTCCCCACTCCTTAGGTTTATTATATTCTGCGTTTACTTATTATGCGGGATTTAAAGTCAACTCAGGCGAATATAAACTGATGGGTCTTGCTCCTTATGGTAAGCCGCGCTACGCGGATTTGATTCTTGATAAATTAATTGAGCTTAAAGACGACGGTTCCTTCAAGCTTAATTTGGAATATTTTGGGTATTGTAACGGCTTGCGCATGACCAGTTGGAAATTTGAGCGTCTCTTTAGAGGGACTCCCCGTAAGCCTGAGACAAGAATTACACAGAAAGAGATGGATTTAGCTGCTTCAGTACAGAAGGTTACCGAAGAAATTATGCTAAAAATCTCAAGGTATATACATAGAATTACCGGACAAAATAAGCTTTGCCTTGCTGGCGGAGTGGCGCTTAATTGTGTAGCCAACGGCCGTATTCTGCGCGAAGGGCCTTTTAAAGAAATATGGATCCAGCCGGCAAGCGGAGATGCCGGCGGAGCTCTGGGTGCGGCATTGTCAGTATGGTATAAATATCTTGGGAATAAACGTGTTTCCGACGGAATTAAGGACAACCAGCAAGGCTCTCTTTTGGGGCCTTCCTATAATGATGATGAGATAGAAAACTTCCTTAAAGAAGAGAATATTCCGTTTAAGAAGCTCAGTTATACTGAATTGCCAAAAACTGTTTCTCATCTTATTGAAGAAGGTAAAGTTATTGGTTGGTTCCAGGGAAGATTAGAGTTTGGGCCGCGCGCCTTAGGCTCAAGGAGCATCATAGCGGATGCCCGGGATACTCAGATGCAAAGTAAAATGAATTTAAAAGTTAAATATCGTGAGTCATTCCGGCCGTTTGCTCCTACAATACTCAAGGAAGAAGTTGCTAATTGGTTTGATCTGGATAAAGAAAGCCCTTATATGCTGTTAGTCGCAGCGGTAAAGAAAAATAAAAGATCGGGTTCTGATGCTGCGCTTACGCAAGCAGTCGGTTTTGACAAGCTTAAGGTTGAACGCTCGCTGATTCCTGCGGTTACCCACGTTGATTATTCCGCCCGGATACAAACTATTGCGCGCGAAGATAACCCACTATATTATGATACCATAAATGAATTTTTCAAAAAAACAGGATGTCCGCTTATAATAAATACGTCTTTTAACGTGCGGGGAGAGCCTTTAGTTTGCACGCCGCAGGATGCATTCCGCTGCTTTATGCGTACGCAGATGGATTATCTTATGATAGGCAGTTATCTTTTGGATAAACAGCTTCAGACGAAAGTAGGGCAAGAAGAAAATTGGAAAGAGTATTTTGAATTGGATTAAGGCAATGGGGAAAATTAAAACAGATAGACTTGTGTTAAGAAAATTCGGTTTAATGATAGCTTTAGTCTTTGCCGTGGCCGCATTGGTTATTTTTCTTAAACACCGGCAATTGATACCTTTAATACCCATAATCTCAGTGTTATTTCTTTTGATAGGGCTAAGCATCCCCAGTTTATTAAAATATTTTTATATTGTCTGGATGAAATTGGCTTTTATTCTAAGCTGGTTCAATACAAGGCTGTTATTATGTGCGATATTTTATCTTATTTTTTCGCCTATAGGCCTAATTATGCGGATATTCGGAGTTGATTTATTAGGAAGGAAACACGTTCCGGGGGCAGCTTCTTATTGGAAATATAAAGAAAAGAAAGAATATTCACCTGGAGATTATGAAAAGCAATTTTAAGGAGAAGGATAATGCCAAAATTAAGCATTTTAGTTGAATTTTGGGAGTTCCTCAAAGTCAGAAAGAAATGGTGGCTTGTGCCTATTATTGTGATGCTTTTATTATTGGGGGCGTTAATATTTTTTACTCAGTCTTCAGCCGTAGCTCCGTTTATCTATACCCTATTTTAATACAAGTGTAAAATGGCTAAAAAGAAAATCGTTATTGCGGGTGGAGGGCTTGCCGGTTTAAGCGCGGCGTGGCATCTTCAGAAAAAAGGCGTTGACTGTATTCTTTTTGAGAAAGAAACAGAAGTCGGAGGGTTATGCCGTTCGGCGCATGTTAAGGGTTTTACGTTTGACCGCTGCGGCCACCTGTTCCATTTTAAATACCGCTATACGTTTGAGCTTATAAAAGATATGCTCGGAGATAATTTGCTCGAGCATAAGAAAAGCGCCTGGATTTATTCGCATAAGCGTTTCACCCGGTACCCATTTCAGGCTAACCTTTATGGTTTGCCTAAACCAGTAATTAAAGAATGCTTGCTTGGTTTTATACAGGCGCGGCGTAACGGTTCTCCTGAAGCCCGGTCGAAAATGACATTCCTGGATTGGGTTAATCAAACTTTCGGCAAGGGAATTGCCGAGCATTTTATGATTCCCTATAACAGAAAATTCTGGACGGTTGAGCCCGAAGAATTAACCTGCAATTGGTTTGATGGTTTTATTCCTGTCCCCAGCTTAAAGGATATTGTAGAAAGTACTCTGGAAGAGAACAAAAGATCAATCGGGTATAATGCCCAATTTTGGTATCCTAAAAAAGGGGGGATACAAGAAATTCCGCGCTATCTGGCTTCGCGCATTAAAGGTATTCATGCCGATCATGAGATTAGCCGGATTGATTTTAAGGATAAAAAGCTTATCTTTAGGAATGGAAGCCAGTGTCCATATGGTACCCTGATTTTGACGATTCCTTTACCGGAGCTCCTTGAGCTTATGTATGACCTCCCGCGGCAGGTGGCTGAAGCGCTTAAACAGCTTCGTTACAATTCGATTTATAACTTGAATTTGGGAATTTGCAGTTCTGAAGCGCCTGATAAACATTGGGTTTATTTTCCGGAAGAAGCATTCGTATTTTTTCGCGCCGGTTTTCCGGGTAATTTCTCTCCCGTATCTTGTCCTAAAGAAGGCAGTTCGATTTATATCGAAGTTGCTTATGGGATGAGCAGGCAGCTGGAGAAAAACACGGTTGTTGCGCGTATTAAAAAAGACCTGCAGCGCGCAGGAATCTTGCGCGCCCAGGATACGGTTTTAGTTGAAAATATAAACGATATTGAATACGGTTATATTATTTATGACCGCCGTCGGGAACGCTCACTCAGGAAAATCACTGTTTTCTTAAAGAAAAACGGAATTGAATGTCTGGGCCGTTATGGTTCATGGAGTTATAAGTCTATGGAAGATGTTTTAATTGACGGCAAAAGGTTAGCCGATTCTTTATGAGGTGTTTAAAATGATCGGGATGTTCAGGGAAATAGTTTCGCGCAGAAACCTTTTATGGGAACTGGTGCTTAAGGATTTGAAGCTGCGTTATGCGCGGTTGGGCCTGGGGTTCCTATGGGCGCTTCTTTCTCCGTTGGTGACGGTAGCAATCTTTTATTTTATTTTTTCCTTCCTTTTGAAGATTAAGACGCAAGAAGCGCCTTTTGTTTTATACTTTATGAGCGCTATTTTTACCTGGGGGGTATTGCAGGATTCAGTGAACGGGTCAGTTGACAGCTTAATAAGCAATAAGAATTTACTTCGCGAATCCCATTTTCCTCATTATTTTATTCCTCTTGCAAAAGTGCTCGCCAATGCGTTAAATTTCCTTCCGGTTTTGGTAATAGTTATCACCGTTTCTTTATTCACCTTAAAAGGAAGTTCGGAATTTATAATTTTTTTGCCCCTCGTTTTGGTAATTCATTTGGTTCTTGCGTTTAGCTTAGCGCTCATTTTTTCTATTCTTTATTTGCGCTTCAGGGATGTAAAATATATTGTGGAACATACACTTACGCTTCTTTTTTATATGACGCCGGGTTTTTATTCTATTTATCTGGTTAAAGAGAGATTACCCAAGTTTTTCTTTTGGTTGTATATGTATAATCCTTTCACAGGGCTGTTGCTTTTTTATAGGGTTATTCTTCTGAAAGGTTACTACGGCTTCGTATACAAGGACGTGGGGTTGCAGACACTTTTTCTTGTACCGGTTATTTTTTCGTTTCTTATTTTATACGTAGCCCTGAAATTATATGAAAAACGCAAAAGTGAAATTAATGATTACCTCTCATACTGATTCCGATTCCGAGTTAAGCCAGCCCACACGGCGCGCCACGCTTGAGCTTTTAAATGTCGGTAAAAGATATGCTTTCCAAGGTAAGGCGGAGCGAGCGCACCTTGCTTTTGGGCAGGTTGATTTTTGGGCGCTTAAGGATGTAAGTTTCAGCGCTTTCGAAGGGGAAGCCTTGGGAATTATCGGCCGTAACGGCGCCGGAAAGACGACGTGTCTTAATGTTATTGCTGGCGTTTTATCTTCTACCGAAGGAGAAGTACGTGTTAGAGGTAAAGTACTCGGGTTGTTTAATCTGGGTGTGGGTTTTCAGGAAGAATTAAGCGGCAGAGAAAATATCTTTCTTAACGGAGCAATTCTTGGAGCAGAAAGAAAAGAGATAGAAGAAAAGCTTAATTCAATCATCGACTTCTCTGAGCTGGGGAAATTTATTGATATGCCTTTGGGCAGTTATTCGCAGGGGATGCGCCTGCGTCTTGCGTTTAGCATTATGGCCAGCCTTGATTTTGACCTGTTGGTTATCGATGAGGTCTTAGCAGTGGGGGATATACTTTTCCAAAATAAGTGTTTTGAGCGACTGATGGATTTTAAGCGCCGTAACAAGACGCTGATATTTACTTCACAAGGGATGGATGTTATTGAACGGTTTTGCGACAGGGTAGTATGTCTTGATCATGGCCGCCTTATTTTTAGCGGTGCTGTGCAGGAAGGGATTAATCGTTACCGCGAGCTTCTCAACACCAAGAAGTTTTACGTGGGAATCCAAGAAGAGCGCCCCCCCCTGATTACACATACGAAAAAGTGGTTAGATGATATTCCTACCTGGGAACAGGTTACCGGAGCCAAGGAGGCTACAATCGATAGAGTGCGGTTCTTTGCTCGTTTCCACAGAAGGCGCGATTCTCTTTATCCGGGGGAGCCTTTACGCGTAAAAATAGATTTTACTGTACGGGATAGAATAAGGGAACCCCATTTTGGAGTCGCTTTTTTCCGTAAAGACGGCGTTTATTGTTACGGGCCCAATACCGAGTTTGACGGCTATGTTTTCGGGGAACTAAAAAAAGGAAAAGGGCACTGTATATTTTTCTGTCCCCGTGTCAATCTTGCTCCGGGTGAATATAGCGTATCGGTTGCTATTTGGGATAAGCATGAAAAAATTGCCTATGATTATCACAATGGGTGTTATAAAATGAGAATACAAGGTATCCCTCAGGCAGAAGAGCTCCTACGTTTGCCGTACCGCGAGAAATGGGCGGGCTGGAAAAAGTATTTGCAGAAGACATTCTTCCTTCGGAAAATTAATGCACGAATTTATGCCGTAGCCGAAAAGGACAAAAATGATATAGCGCTGGATAGCGTCAAGTGTGTTTCTTTTGATATCCTTGATTCCGCAGGGGAAAAACGGAATAATTTTTTTACAAATATTCCGGCTGAATTCGTAATGGAATTTAGCTTGTTTAAACAGCCGTCGCGTTCAAACGGATATTTTATGTATTTGGGAATATATCGTGACGACGGAATTTTATGCCAGAGGTTTGTAGCTATGTTTAACGACCTGAATAAATGCATAATTGAAATCCCGCAACTTGCGTTATTACCGGGCGGGTATAGGATTTCAACCGGTATTTGGGATGCGCACGCTGGAAATTTCCTTTGGTTGCGCAACAATGCATATAGCCTGCAGATGATTTTTGACCGCAAAGATCACGGGACAGTATACTTAAATCATAAATGGACTGTGTCGCAACAAAGTGATAACTAGACTTTAAAATGATTTCTGACAAGATGCAAAACTTAAAATTTCTAAACCGGAAAGTATGGTTTTTTTTATTTTTTCTAACAGTAGTACTCATATTTAAAGGCAAATTTCTAAACCTGCCTCTTTTTTGGGATGAGACAAGTTATGTAGATAACTGTTTGCTCGTATTGAAGGATAATTTCAACCCTTTTATCGGTACTGTCTATTCATATAGGCCGCCCCTTATTTTTATACTTACGGCATTGGTTTATAAAATATTCGGTTTTTCTATTATAGCTTCGCGTTTTCTTATGCCCGTATTTGGGTTTATTGCAGTCTGGTTTACTTTTCTAATAGGCGAGAAGTTATACGATAGGGAAACCGGCTTTTGGGCCGGTCTTCTGCTGTTTTCTTCGCCCATATTTTTTGCCCAAAGCGGCCTCCTGCTTGAAAGCATACCTGTTACGGCCCTTACCGCTTCCACTATTTATTTTTTTATTAAGGGCAGGAAAATAATGTATGTTATTTTTGCGGCATTATTAGCGCTAGTTAGAGAAGTTGGCGTGTTGGTTATAATAGCTATAGTCGGTTATGAGTTCCTGATTAACTTGGCAAAGTTTGTTATTCCTTCAAATAAGAGCCCGCTTTTTTACAAAATAAAAATATTAGGATTAAAGACTCTATTTTATATTTTGCCTTTGATCTTTTTCCTTATATGGATTATATGTAATAAGTTATTCCTGGGTTGGTTCCTTTGGCCCATGAATGCCTTAATTTTAAAACAGTACGGGTTTTTCCCGGAATATATTAAAATGATTTTAGATAATGCTTTTTGGATACATTTCAGGTTTTTAATTTCAATTGCTATAGTAGCGGCACTCTTAACCTCTCTATTTAACCCTAAAATCAGGAATAGATTCTTGAAGAAAGAGTTTTTGCTTTTTCTTATCCTGACCTCCGGCATAACATTCTTCTATATGTGGGTTGAGGCAGTGAGAGATGCGTATGGTAATTTTGCGGTTTTACCGCGCTATTATCTGTTTTTACAGGTTTTGTTTTTTGTATTTGGCGCAGCCGCTATTGTCCGGATGTTTAACAATAAAGCTATACGTACCGTTATTTTTGCAGTTATCATAAGTCTTTTCGTCTATTCTTGGTATACGCCTGATTTTAAATGGGCAGGAGAAAGGAATTTATCTTATCGCGACATAATTGAAGCCCATAAAGAGGCCGCGGAATTTTTAGAAAAGCATTATTATTCCGCTGCTATTATTACTACTTGGCCAATTTATAGAGACTTGACTGAACTTAAATTGGGGTATGTGAAAAAGGTACTTCCGGAAGTATACGACATAAATCACGAAGGCGTTAGTATTGATAAGCTAGCGGAAAGGATCCGGTCAAAAAAACTTACGGTAACAAAAAATGTAATTCTATTAGTGATACCTGCAAACGGGGTCCCTAATGAGGAAATGTTTAAATTTTTACGTAGGGGAAACAAGAATCTCCTTAAGGAGATAGATTTGGGCATAGAAAAGGTTTGGATATATTTGTTATGAAGCTAAAAGATTAATTTTGTCCAAATGAACGGAATTAATATGGCTAAGAAAATGTCTTTTGTAAGCATGATTATAGTTAATCATAACGGAAAGCGCTTTTTAAAAAACTGCTTTGATTCATTATTAACGCTGGATTATCCCAAGGATAGATTCGAGATTATTATGGTAGATAATTGTTCTCAAGACGGTTCCCCAGCTTTCGTAAAAAAATATTATCCCAAAGTTAAAATTATAGCTAATGATATTAATAATTATTGCAGGGCTAATAATCTGGGTATGAAGAAGGCGAAAGGCGAGTTTATCGCATTCTTAAATAACGACATTATCGTAGATAAGAAATGGCTTACAGAGTTAATACAATTTATTATTAAAGATAAATCTATAGGGGGAATAGGAGGCAAAGTTCTGTTTACCGACGGGAAGATTCAAAGCGCAGGACATCAGGAGTACCCAAATTTTTATTGGGGAGACAGGGGATTCAGGGAGAAGGATAACGGGCAATACGACTATATAACTGAAGTTCCGAGTCTATGCGGGGTTGCAGTAATATATAGGAAGAGCTGTCTTAACGATATAGGTTTTTTGGATGAAGATTTTAATATGTATCTGGAAGACGTAGATATGGGCATAAGATGCGGTAAAAAATCATGGAAGTTATTGTTCTACCCTAAGAGCGTTGTCTATCATAAATTTCACGGCACCATAGGAATCGAAGAGAAAGCCCGGTTTTGGCAGGAAAAAAATAGACTACTTTTAATCGCAAAACACTGGCCAGATAAGTTGCCAGAGGCTATCTCCGGAAGAGAATATTTTAAAGAACGGGATATATGCGACTTTGTATCTGGGGCTTATACTAAATTAATTGATGCTCACGGTATAGAAACAGCGAGAAAAATATCTCCGATGATATTTGAAGAGCTGAGAAAAATTTTTAATTATGAAGGAGGAATTCTCGCGCTTGATAATAAGATAAGTTTATCTGAAGTAAAACAACAGAATATTGAAAAAAACAAAATAATTAGCTTTCTTAAAAGAGAATTGCAGAGAAAAGATAAGTGGCTAGAGCAGCTAAAAGACCTGGATATAGAAAAAAATCAACTGCTGGAAGATTCTAAACAACAGTTCCAGAGAGAATTGCAGAGAAAAGATAAGTGGCTAGAGCAGCTAAAAGACCTGGATATAGAAAAAAATCAACTGCTGGAAGATGCCAAGCAACAATTAAAGACGAAGGATGAATATTTAGGTCAATTAAAACAACAAGATGTGGAAAAGAATAATGCGTTGACAGAAGCCAGCCAGCAAATAAAGGCACAACATGAAACTATAGAGTGTCTAAAGCAGGAAAATAATGGTAAGAACGAAATAATAAACCAGTTACAAAAAGAGAATCAGCTATTGCAGCAGAATTTCAATCATATATCCGGGGAATTAAAAGGAGTTTATGGTTCAACCGGTTTTAGACTGATTCTAAAGCCTCTATGGACTATATTATGGCAGATAAAACAGCCGTTGAAGAAATTACGCCCTAGGTTATTAAGCGGCTTGCAAGTTTTAAACACGTCTATTCCCAAGATTGCCGCTAGGATAAGGCAAGATATTGATATCGTAATCGCCAATAAGTGGTCGCAGGGGTACCTCCGCCATATATATAGAAAAAGTTTAGCACCCACTCCCAGGAAGCTGATTCTAAAGTTGACCTCAAAATGTAATTTGGACTGCCGGTTTTGCGATATCGCACGCCAAAATCATGGAAAAAAAGAACTATCGAAAGAGGAGGTATTTAGAATCATAGATTCTGCTTCTAGGCTAGGCGTAGAGGAATTGGAGATTACCGGAGGGGAGCCGCTTCTTCACCCGGACTTATGGGAAATCGTAGAATACGCTTATGCAAATAATATCGGCTCCAATGTTACTACAAACGGACTTTTAATTAAAGATCAGATAGACAAAATAATAAAATCTCCGGTGTGGAATATATGCATATCCGTAGACGGCAAGCAGGAAACTCACGATAAGTTAAGAAACCGACAGGGAGCATACCAGGCGCTGATAGAGGCATTGGATTTGCTTAAGAATCATAAAAAGCATGTGGTTGTCGGTTTTGTGGTAACTAATGAAAATGTCCATGAATTAGAGGAAGTTTACAATTATTTTACAGGTAAAAATATCGATTTTGATTTCTGGCCCGTGAATAACCAACCGGGGTTATATTTTAAAAACGAAAGACAAAACAAGCTGTTTGTAAATTTTGCAAATAAACTCAAGAGGATAGGAAAAATTTCTCCTGCCCGGCACCGGTATTATTTAAAAACGCTCGATTATTTTACGGATAACTTGCCTAAAAGAAGATGTCTGGGCCTCATTGACCATTTTGCCATTGATACAGAGGGCGAAATACTTCCTTGTTGCGTATGGGGAGCAAAACATTTAAATTTAGGTAATGCTTTAGGGGGCAACTTAGAAACAATCTGGTATTCAGAAGAATTTCGTAAAGCAAGAAAGGCGCTATTAGAACAGGGATGTTCGGAATGTTATAATACCGCTTTATGCCGTTTTCAGGAGGTAACCAAAAAACCGTTTTTGATAAATGGCAAGAAAGAATCTTTGAATAAAGTAGAAAAGCCTTCTAGAGTGCTTTTAAATGTAACCATAAAATGCAATCTTTCCTGCCTGCATTGCGATAACTGGAAAATGAAGCCGCAAAAAGAGCTAACCTTTAAACAGATCAAGAAGATAATAGACGAACTAAGTAGGTGGCTTGACGAAGGGTTTGAACTTATTATAGGAGGCGGGGAGCCATTTATCCGGAAGGGCATCATAGATATTATTAAATACTGTAAGTCTAAAAAGATCCGCACTTCTGTTCCAACAAATGGTACCCTCCTTAATAAGGAATTATGCGACGAAATATTAGAATCAGGCATATCAAATCTAATCTTTTCTCTAGATGGCATTAACGCCCGAACCCATGATTTTTCAAGGGGCAAAAAAGGCGTTTTTGATAAGATTATGGCCGCCCTAACATATATCAATAAACATAGAAATAATAGATTCCCGTTAAATATAGCCACTATTTTAATGCAAACTAATTTAGATGAAATATTGGATTTAGTAAATCTTAGGCAAAGAGAAGGTTTAACGGGTATTTATTTTTTACCATTATCACAAAATTTTAATGCTTCTTATAATCCCGATTGGTATAAAAATAGTCCTTTATGGCCAAAAGATAGCAATAAGTTAAATGAGGTGATTGACCGCCTTATCCAATTAAAAAGAGAAAATTTCAGCTTGGTAGAAAATACGGTGGAACAACTTACTTTATTCAAGAAATATTATCACAACCCCAATAGTGAATTTCACGAACAGTGTACCGTTGGCAGAAGGATGTTTTCTATTACAGAGGACGGCCATATTCTTTTATGTCCGATGAGAGGGCCTATAGGGCATATAAAAAAGGACAGATTCGATAAAATCTGGCATTCCGTAAAAGCGCAGGAAGAAAGAAGAAAGAACGATTTATGCACAAAAAGCTGTAAGATATTGGGCTGTTATAATAATGAATGATTTTAAATTAATAAACCATAGAGTATTAATCTTTTTAATAAGTATATATTTTTAACGTTCAAGAAAGATAAAAATTGCCAAGAAGAATAAAAATTATTGTTAGTGACACAGATAAACTTTATCCTCCTATATGGGGCGGGCCAAAGAGGATTTGGAATTTATATGGCAATTTTTCACAAGATAAGTTTGACATTGATTATGTGGGATGTGATTTTTCTCAAGAGTCATTCAAAATTAATAAACTTGCTCCTAACTTCAGGGAATTTTTAGCACCGCGCCCTTATCATTATCGTAAGCTATGGAGCCCTCTGCATAAAAGATATTTTCAAGATTTACGCTTTGACGCTTTTGTTTACCTGATGATGTCTAGCGTAAAAGAGTTCGGGGAAGCGTTTAAGCAATTAAGAGCAGATATTTTAATCTCGTCTCATCCGTGGTCAGCCCCTTCTATGGAAAAGAAAAAAGGTCAGCTTTTTATATATGATGCTCATAACTGTGAATATAGCCTGACAAAGGCCCTGATTAAAAGGCATTCCTTATGCGGAGTTATCAGCCTATGGGTGAGGAATATAGAATCCGCAGCCTGTAAAAAAAGCGATATCATCCTTGTTTGTTCAAAACAGGAAAAGAATGAATTTATAAATCTATATGGTGTAAAAGAAAAAAAGATTCACATTATCCCTAACGGCGCTATTCCCCGTGTAATAAATACCAGCGAAGATAAAGCGGCGGCTAAAGAACGATTAGGGGTGAAAGATAGAAAAACAGCAGTCTTTATTGGCTCCTATTATGAACCCAATATACGGGCAGTGCGTTTTATTATAGACAACTTAGCCTTCAATTTAAGCGAATATGATTTTCTAATTGGAGGCGCATCGTTAGAAAATGTATTCTCCGGCATCAATTTACCGGAGAATATAAAGTTTTACGGCACGCTTTCCGAAGAAAAACTGGACTTGATTATGAAAGCAGCGGATATTGCTATTAACCCAGTGCTTATCGGCTCAGGTATTAATATCAAGATGCTGGATTATATGTCTTACGGTTTGCCTATCGTAACAACCGAATGCGGCGCCCGTGGGATTAATGCAAACGGCAAAATACCCATGATTATATCAACTCTGCAAAACTTTGCTGATAATATAAGAAACTTTGGTGGCGATGGTGCTCTATATGCCAAGATGTCAGAAGATGCAAGATTGTTAGCTAATGAACAGTATAGCTGGAAAACAATAAGTAGCGAATTAGAAAAGTTAATTTTAGGGGCGTTATAACTTGGATCATCCTAAGGAATATTTTTATAATAAAGGGAAAATCTAAAAATGAGTAAAGTTTTATTATTGGGAATATGTCCTTTACCGATAGAACAAGAAGAGATAATGAGCGCCTTAGGAATAAGGACATGGCAATTTACAAAGTCTCTTTTGGGAGACGGGCACGAAATATGCTTAGTGTGCTCCCAAAGGCCCGGTAGTTACGGTAAAAATGGAGTAAGAAATTCCGAGATAAGAAAACTTGAAAAAAGATTAATTTTCCATTCTTTATCCCAGGAGCAGATTTTAGATTTAGCCTATCTGCAGAAAATCTACGATGAATTGCAACCAGACTGTATTGTAAGCGCAGGCTCTTCTCTTTTGGGCTATGCTGTCGTTCAAATTAAAAGCAATGTACCTATTTGGATTGACCAGTGCGGTGAATTGACAGCGGAAGCACAGATGAAGGCTTTTATTGAAAAGGATAATAAACACCTTTGTGGCTTTTTGAAAATAGATAAGCAGGTTCTTGAAAAGGGAGACGTTTTTTCTTCAATTTCCCCTGCGCAAAGATATGCCTTAATAGGAAAATTAGGGATGAGTGGTAGACTCAATAAGGATACAGTCGGTTATGAGTTTGCGTATGTAATACCAAGCGGGGTAGATTATGTTGACGATATAGAAAAAAGCACTGCAGCTAAAAGAATAATTCCAAGGGGTTCAGTAAAAGAAGATGACTTTGTAGTTTTATGGTCGGGTAGCTATAATACATGGACCAACGTTGATGTTCTATTTTCTGCTCTGGAAAAGGCAATGGCTAATAATGAAAAAATAAAGTTTGTATCTACAGGGGGTAATGTCCCTCTTCATAATGAAATAACATATTCATATTTCCTGAAACTTATAGGCCAATCCCGTTTTAAGGAGAAGTTTATCATGTTAGGTTGGATTCCAACCAGGGATATGGTAAATTTATACCTTGAAAGCAATCTGGGAATTAATATCGACAGGCCCTGTTATGAAGCAGAATTAGGCTGCCGTACTAGGGTCCTGGGATGGATGGGCGCGGGGTTGCCGGTATTAACTACAAAGTTCTGTGAATTGACTAAAATTTTGGAAAAGAATAAATTGGGGTTTATTTTTCCCGCAGAAGATGCAGAGGCGCTTTCAAACTCAATATTAGGCTTATCTTTTCAAAAAGGATTATTAAAAGAATATGCTCAAAGGGCAAAAAACTTTGTTAGGCAAGAATTTAGTTACGAAAATACTACCAGGCCGCTACGGGCATGGGTGAATAATCCAAGCCATTCCTTAGATAGGATTAAGACGACGCAAGAAATAACGACGCATAATAATATGAGTACTTTATAGGCTCTATATAGAAAATAGGAGGGTTAGTATGGTCACAGTGACAAAAAATACGCCATCAGTTAGCGTTATCATCCCTAGTTATAACGGAAAACATTTTTTAAAAGAATGTCTCTCATCTCTTTACGAACTACGTTACCCTTCTAAGAGCTTGGATATTAAAGTGGTTGATAATGTTTCGACCGACGGTACCGCGCAATACGTACACAGGAATTTCCGTAAGGTACAGGTGTTACGTAACGATGAGAATAATTTTTGTAAAGCGAACAATCTGGGCATAAAAAATTCCCGCGGCGAGTTAGTTGCATTCCTGAATAATGATACGCAAGTTGAAAAAGACTGGCTTAAGGCATTGGTTGAATCTATTGAGGGGAGTGAGCAGATAGGTTGCGTAGGCAGCAAAGTGCTTTTTCCGGACGGCAGGATTCAGAGCGCCGGACATTATGAATTCCCTAATTTTCGCTGGGGCGATAGAGGATTACACGAACCCGACATTGGGCAATATGAAACCGCTGAAGAAGTCAACAGTTTATCCGGATCTTCAGTTCTTTTCCGCCGCAGGTGCCTTGATGACGTCGGATATTTTGATGAAGATTTCATAATGTATCTGGAGGATGTGGATATATTTTTGCGTTGCCGCAAGAAGAATTGGAAGCTTTTATACGTTCCAGCCAGTATCGTGCATCATTCATTTCACGGTACCGTAGATGAAAAATCTGTCCGGTTTTATATTGAGCGTAACCGGCTCCTGCTTATTGCCAAGCATTTTCCTCAGGAGCTTTCGCATGCTTTGGAAAGCAAGGAATATTCATTGCGGAATGAAGAACTTTTCAATATTCTGCCGGACTTATTTATGAAATTACTAAAACATCATAATAAGGATTCCTTACAGTCCACACTGAAAGATTTTTTTGCCAGCCTAAAGCGTGTTTATAATTTGTCTAAAGACCAGATCGTGCAGGAGCTGAATAACTCGCTTGCTGATAGCCGGAAACAGATGAGTGAGGATATGCAGCAGGAGAAGGCGCGGTTAGAGAGTGATGTTTTTAAACTTAAGGATAATCTTGAAAAGAATTATACGCAGCTTGAAGAACTAAAAAAGGCGCTTACCCAAAAAGATGCGTTGTTACAGGAAATATCGCAGATACAGGCTTCCCTTGAGGTAAAGGTTAATCAGAAAGAGCAGGATTTAACAGGACTACAGGAAAAATTAAATAGGTTAAGTCTTAATTCAGCTCACCGCGAAGAGAAGTTTAGCGAATTGCAGGAAGAGCGCGAAGCGTTGGCAGGAGAACTCTCCGGCCGCAGCGAAGAGCTGCTTAAGGAGCATCAGGTCGTAGATACCCTAAAA
>JBEKSD010000011.1:0-73892 GCA_049517335.1 Candidatus Omnitrophota bacterium
AAGCCAGGATTATTGAAACCTGCATTGAAAACAAACTTTTTGTAAAATGAGCCCATTTAAAAAAGAAGATTCCTCATATAATCAGGATACCTTTAACAAGGTAAGCGCTATCATTGCCGAGCAGTTGGGAGTAGATAAGGACAAGGTTAAGCTTGATTCTGATCTGACCGAAGAGCTGGGGATGGACAGCTTGGACAGTGTTGAGCTGGTAATGGCCCTGGAAGAGGCGTACGGAATCGAGATAGCCGACGATGATGCAGAAAAGATAAGGAAAGTTTCTGATATCCTTGACTATCTGGCTAAAAGAAAGATTCAATAACTATGCCAAAACTGTTGATTATTGATGATGAGAAGGAAAACGCCTTTTACTTGGAAGGTTTTTTTAAGAAAAGAGGCTGTCAGGTTACGACCAGTTTTACCGGCGAAGACGGCCTTGCGAGCTTTGAGAAGAGCAAACCGGATATCGTACTTTTGGATATTAAGCTGCCTGGTATAAATGGCCTGGAAGTCTTAAAACGCATGCGGGAGAAGGACAAGAAAACCCCGGTAGTAATCTATACCGGTTACGGCGATGACTCAATCCGCAAGCAAGCCGAAGAACTTGGCGCAAACAATTACATTGAAAGGCCTTTTAATATGCCTCAACTTGAAGGAGTATTGGCTAAACTAATCCATAAGTAAGTCTTTGTAAGCCGGAGGAGTATATGAATATACCCAAGATTATTATTGCAGATGATGAAGAAGGGTTGCGCCAAACTTTAAGTAAGTTTATTTCTGAAAGGCTCCATTGCGAGCTTTATGCGGCTTCCAACGGTTATGAGGCCTTGGCGCACGTGAAAGAGAAAGGCTGCGATCTTATGCTTCTTGATTATAAGATGCCCGGGATTTCAGGCTTAGAGGTTTTGAAAGAAGCTAAGAAAATAGTTCCTGAGGCAATTGTCTTCGTGATCACGAAGTGGGATAGTCCCGAGGTTTCAAAAGAAATCCAAGACTTAGGTGCCGAATACATCCCCAAACCACTTGCTTTAAAGTTACTCATGGCGAAAATCCAGGAGAAACTTAAGGCTATCAACAAATACCATCCAATAGTGTTTTAATCCTTACCTATATTATGTTATCTGTATTTAGGAGTCTGTATAATCAGGCAGGTTGATTTTCTATTTGAAGTATTTTCAAAATAGTGAGGGCAGGTGCTTTTGAACCAGAAAGGCTTGGAGGTTTTCTGGAGTTCATGTCTTTCGATTCCGTTCTCAGTCGTAATTACGCAGGTAATCTCTCCGCGCTGCGGATAAACCCACTTTATAAAATTTCCCTTTTCGATTGGATCCTGTTCAGTAAGAGTTTTTGCTCCCGGGTTCAGCACCAATTGTATCGGCAGAAAATCCACGTCTTTAGTTAAAACATCGAAATAAGCGTTCTTGGAATATTCATAGCGGTCAACCTCAATTTCCTCATCAGTCCCTTTTTTAATTTCTACAGGAGCCATACCTAAAGCAGAGGCGATTTGAAAAAGAGAGGATTCCCTTATCTTTGTAAGTCCGTGCACAGTCCTGTAAAGAGTCAAATAGGTTATGGCTTCATCGCCAAACAATTCTTTGACCTTTTTATGCAGGCTTGTCAGGTTTAGTTTATTTTCTTCGATCAATAATCTTATTTTTTCGTGGATTTTCACCTTTAAACCCTCCGATTTAATTCTATCTTTAAGAACCTGTTTTGTCAAGAGAAATTTTATCATTTATTGTATAAAGATGAAATATATGTTAAAAAATATTTGCTCATTTTATAGTATTATCTCATAACACTCTGTATGGCAAATAGTTATATCTATTTATCATATTTATCAGTAAACCTTGACAAATGATAAAGTGTGTGTTATACTTCTGCTGTAAGTTAAAAAAGGTACTTAAAGGAGCCAAAATGGATCAAGCTAAATTAAAACTTTTAATTGTGGATGATGAGAAAGAAGTCTGCGAATATACCGCTTCTCATCTAAGACGTAAAGGCTACGATGCTTTGGTCGCAAATGCTCCGGAAGAAGCAATCACTGTTATTAAAGAACAGAATCCAGATCTAATGATTTTAGACATGAATTTGCCCGGGATGAGTGGCACGGATTTATTAAAGGTAGTCAGGCAGTTTAATACTTCTGTAAAAGTTGTTATGATATCCGGCTACCCTTTAGATATTCAAAAGGATCCTCAATTCAGTGGCTTGAATATTTCAGAGTTTATGCAAAAACCTGTTCCTCTTAGCGCCCTTGACTCAATGTTGGCGAAAATAACAACCAAGGAGAAAGATGGACATACACAAATTGATTCATGATACATGCGAAGCTACAAGGCACCTTCCTTTTTTGATCGGATTAGCCGGTTCAATAAGGATTATGCCGAAACAGAATTCGCGCGAGCAAATTGGCGACCTGGGGGATGTACCAGGGGATAATATCTTGCCAAAAGAGATATTAAATTCCCTAATCTCTCGCAGGAGCCTCTAGGTCGCTTTAAATTTTTCTTTTGCCACGGAGAAAGGGAAGAAGCGATGGTAAAAGTCAAATGCAAGATCTGTGGCGAAGAAGGTTACACCGCGGCGCCAAAAGTATTGAAGTGCGAATGCGGAGGAAGCTTTAGAGTGATTCGCGAGAAAAGAGAAGACAGGATCACAACGGTGGACCGCAGCATCTTAGATTTATTTAACTTCTCAAATCTTATAAATTATGGAAATAATTGAAGCCCTGATCAAAAAAGAAAACCATTCAAAAGAGGAATTCGACACTTTGGTTGTCCGGGTGAATTCGCATTATACCCGGCAATTAAGAAATACCACTGTGCCGCAGCACTGCGGCTTATGCAGCATATTCCGTTTTTGCAAGATTATTAACCATAAATTAATTTGCCCATGGACTTAAAGTCAAAATCAGTTCCAATTATGAAAAAATGCAGTATAATAAAAGGCGAGATGGAAGAAAAGCCTAAATTATTAGTTGTGGATGATGAAGTTGATATACGCGAATCTTTGGTTAATCATTTTTCGCGGCGCAACTTTATGGTTTCTGCCGCGAGTACCGGAGAGGAAGCGCTTAGATTAATTAAAGAGAATAAGCCTGATCTAGTTATTTTGGACATGAAGCTTGAGGGCAACCTAGAGGGCAAGGATGTCTTACGGATCCTTCGTGAAACTGATAAAGACACAAAAGTAGCCATGGTCACAGGCGCAGTCCTGTCTGAACAAGAAATGCAGGATATAGCTGATTTAGGTATAGTAGATTTTGTACATAAGCCGGTAGATATTCATACGCTGGAAGTTCTTATAAAAAAAGTATTAGAGCGCAGTTATCCAAAGGCAGTCCGCTTTGAAGTAATAATGTCCAAGGAGCCGGGAGAAGATACTTCTTTAAGGCGCCTTGCTCATGATCTCTCAAATATTTCAAGCGATATCATCAATAAATGCGAACTTTACACCCTCGATGAAGAGGAAGGTTTAAATAAGAGCAAGAGTGAGAAAGAGCGCCTTGCCGAAACAACGGATATTTTAAAAGCTGTCTTGAAACATAAAGAGCGGCTTGTTGATATAGTGCAAAAATTATCTTCGCTTGCGAAGAAAGAAACATAGATTTTTCTTGTTAAGCGGGAGGAGGACCTGCTTAACAATTATTCAAGAGTTACGGCATTGCCACGGATTCCTTAAAATAAGGAATGTGCCGGACTGAAACGAAAGGTCTTGGGTCGGATCAGTTCGGTTTTTTATTTGAGCAGTTCTTAAGAACTTTAACAAAGTCCAAAATCCTGCGAGAGTGAAAGAAATGAGACTAAAAGGATGTTGGACTGGCAGAAGCATACTAAATTAAGAATATTTATCAGGACAATCTGTATTGTCTTGATAGTTACATTCTTTTCTTATGACCTAACCTGGGCAGGCGCAGGAGAGGTCTTCAGCAATAAGAACAAACGCGCCTCGCAAGATTCTCCTTCCGTTGAAATCCCCCAAGAACTCGGTGTAATCAAAGAATCCTATACCTCAAAATATAATCCACATAAACTGGTTATCCATATCCAGGACGCCCACGCTAATGTTGAGGCCCAGGAAAACGAAGCCAAGCTTATTAAATACTTAAAGGATAAATATAATGTAAATCTGGTTTCAGTAGAGGGCGGGTTTGGCGATTTTGACGCAGAGTTCTTTAGGAGCTTCCCTAAGGATAAAAAAGTAAGGGACAAGATAGCCAGATATTTCCTTTCTAAGGCCTTTATCTCAGGTTCGGACTACCTGCTTATCACGGAAAAGAATCCCCCGGCAGTCTATGGCGCAGAGGACAGGGAATTATACACTGCCCATTTAAACACTTTTAAGGACAATCAGACTAGCGCGGATTCTCTAAATCGGTCGCTTAAGACCCTTGAGAGCGTTGTTTCCACCCTAAAAGACAGGTATTATTCCAAGGATTTAAAAGAGCTCGATGCTAAAATCAGCGATTTTAAGCAGGGCAGGATCTCTTTAGGGGAGTATTTGTCTTACCTTAATATAGCAGCCATTATAAACAACGCTGACTTATCAAAATTCCCCAACCTCTACAATCTTATTACTTCGCAGGAACTCGAGCACAAGATTAACTTCGAACAGGCTGAATCAGAACGCCAGGACCTGATTGATTCGCTTACCAAGGCGTTAAACAAGTCAGACCTTGAGGACTTGGTAAAAGTGAGTCTTGATTTTAAGGCAAACAAAATCACTCCTGCCGAATACTACACCTACCTTGAGAAATTAACCAAGGAAACAAGCATCCAGGTAAACAGCTACAACAATCTCTTTACCTATATTAAGTATATAACGCTTTCCCAAAACCTGGATAATTCAAAGGTCTTTGACGAAATAGACAACTTTACGCAAAGCCTAAAAGACAGGTTAATGGTAACGGGCGTTCAAAAAGACATAGATAACCTTACCTATATTATACGCATCTTTGAAGGTTTAGCTGATATCAACCTCTCGCCTAAGGAATATGAGCATTTTAAGAATACCCGGGAAGAATTTAATCAGAGAAGGCTTGCCCAGTTGTTTAGAAGATATGTTGATTCAAGCTATCTTAAGTCTCTGCCAAACGATGCCGAGATAGACTCTCTGGAGAAATTCTACTCCCTTGCCCATGACAGGGATAAGGCAATAGTTTCAAACTCGCTAAACAGATTAAACCGGGAATATTCCACTAACGCCGTAATCATTGTTGCCGGCGGTTTCCATACCCAGGGACTTACCTCAATATTAAAGGAAAAAGACATTTCCTATGTTGTGGTTGCCCCAAGCATCAAATCAGGCCAGGAGAAGGAAAACACTTATTTCGCCCTGCTTAAAGACAAGAAGCTTCCACTTTCGGATATCTTAAATGATCCCGATACCTTACAGATTATAAACAGCATTTCTGACCCGGAAGCCCGGGAACTCTTGGTGAATTACTGGATTGCCAGGGCATCCAGATATTATTCGGTTAAAGAGCTACAGGCGCAGTTAGATAGATTGCGGTTATCTGAAGAAGATCAGAAAGCAGTAAGCCGTGCCTTAGAGGAAATCTCGCCTATTAATAAACCTGTCCAGCTAGAAGAAACAGTGCCTGCAACTATGTCAGAGCAAGAAGTCCCTGTAAAACAAGCTCCAGCTATCCAGCAAGGCCCAGGTTTGTTTGAAAGATTTGCTCAGCTAGTATCATCTATGACAGGAAAGATAAAGAGCGTAGTAAATATCAAGAATATCTCTACAGGGATAGTTGCTGTAGCGCTCTATCTCTATTCTCCATTAGCTGCCTCTTCCTTTGATAAAGGAAGCGAGAATAAGATAGTATCTTTTGAGTTCAGTGCTGCACAAAAGAATATGATTAAAGAAGAGGTTTCCTATGTTTCTAGAAGGATGGTTCCCGAGATCTCGCAGCATAAGGTTGATGAGATAGTCAGCAATACTGTTCCTTTCAGAAAATACACACAGGAAGAGATACGCAGCTGGGTCAAAACAGCAAATAGGAATATGCTGCTTGCGCTGTCAGGTATCCCGGCATTCTTCGGATTTGCCTGCTTGTTAGAAATGGTGATATGGTATTTCTTTACCGGAGCATTCGATCCATCCGTAGCGAAAGTATTTATCCAGCTTGGCACCTTTGGCCCGTTATTGTTTTACGCCGTGGGCGGCAGGCTTCTAAACCATTTCTCAGGCAAATCTTTATATCACTCTCAAACATTAGACTATCAGCACGGCGGTTCCGTTGAACCGGAATATAAAAAGATAGTTGTCGCCTTAAGAGAACACCTTTCAGATGATTATCTTAAAGAAATAATCGCACATGAAACTACCCATTACCTTAGAAGCTACGGCAGATATATAAATGACGGCGAAGGCGCTTATCTTGCTAGCGCAGTTGGTTTCCTAAGGCTGCTTGAGCTGCAAGGTAATCCTGAAGAATTTCTCGCTGCCAACGCAAAGGACACCGCGGATAAAGCGGAAGAACTGGCAGCGGCTTTAAAATCAGGCACAATGCCGCAGGATACGCCGGGGATAGCTGATTTGATGGCTGAATACAAGTCAGGTCTTGAGAATTACAAATACGGCAAAGTTATAGGTTGCGTAGCCTATGGATTGTCTGTAAAAACAAATAATAAAGAAAATTCCTGGAAGTTTTTAAGATTCTTAGCCCAGGGAATCGATATTGCAGAAGCTTTTAACGCGGTGCTCACTGGAGCAGAGATCAAGCCAAAGGCAGCCGGAAATTCCGGAAGGCTGTTAGAAAGATTAGCAAGCTTTGCCGCATCCTTAAAACCAAAAACCAAGGAAGCAAGGTTCATACCACAGGGAATAGCAGCAGGTAAACAGGAGCAAACAGTAATTGTTCCTGCGCCTGCAGCCCAAGAAAAGCCCGCTGCAATAAAAGCAAAGCCTGAAATTAAAGCTAGTATTCCTCGCTTTACGATACCTAAGGTTAAGGTAAATTTACGGCCCTTCTTAACAGCGATAAGTGTTTTTACGCTAAGTTTGTATTTTTCTACAACAGCTTTAGGTCAAGATAATTCTGCGTCTTCCAAGATATTCGCCTCATTTAGCGATGTATTTACTCATGGCGTTACTATTTTCTTGGCGATAGCAGGTACAATTGGATATTTTGCCTACCGAATCGTTAAGAAGATCTCTTCGAAGGGAAATACTCCTGTTCAGGAAGTTGCTCCGGTTGTAATTGAGCCTGTCATAGTAACAGCTCTTGGTAGGCCTCAAGTTGCAAGGCCGGTGGCACGTATAATCAGCAACCCTCAAAGTATTCAGCCGAACCATAATTTGCCCATTACCATGCGCCAGGAATTAGAAAATCGCATCCAGCAATTAAGCGGTTCCATTGCTCAGGGCTCAAAGGACGCTTTAGCCAGAAGTTTTAGGCCTGTCGGTCCTGCTGAGCTGCCCTTGCCAATGCCTGTGTCTATGCTTAATCAGGATGCTTCAGACAGAGACAAAGTCGTTCATATCCTAGAAAATATGCAGCGGATGATGGACGGCACTGATGAGAAGGTCTTGCGCGATTTTGAACGGGCTATTGATAACGCCAGGGATAGAGTTACAGAGCAGGCGCTGGATCAATACGAAGGACTTTCTGATGAGGCACTTTACCGGCTCTTAACGGATGGTTATATAGCAGAACTGGAAAGAGAATTCCAGCGTATTATTGAGAATCAAATTCAGCACATGATTCGCTTCCATACTCCAAGTACGGAAGAGCAGGCTCTTTATGTTAGTGAAGAGATAAACGAAAAGTATTCTAGACTGCCTCGTTACTTAAAGTGGATTCTTACCAATAATCCGCAAATTGAGAATGATCCTTTGGTGCAGGAATGGATAAATACTATACAACGCCGCATGTCTCAGATACCTGCATTCCCTGAGATGATGACCGGATATTCCAAAGTTGCCTTAAATAAATCTCTATACCTAAATCCTGAAATAGCCAGGCGCGTGCTTTTATATCTGGCAAAAAAAGCCTCTCAAGATATAGAAGTAACCGAAGGCGATGTAAGAAGGGAAATCCAGGCAGAATTAGCCAGGAACTTGCCGGAAGATGTCATAGAGGGTCAGGTTGTCGTTCCAGAAGAAGAAAGCATCTCTGAACTGCCTCCGGCACCGCAAGCAAGAGCGTTGCCCGCTCCTAATATGGGAGAAGCAGAAAGCAAGAGGGCAAGGCTCAAAGCTTTGAGTGATGATTATAACCAATTCCTGGTTAAATTCAGAGAGCAGGAAGGAACAATTAATAAGGTTCAAACTGATCTTAGGGAATTAAGTGAAGGCCTGGAAGAGGCAAAAAGGCAAAACGATAGGATTGTTATTGAAGCCTTGCAGCCGGCAGTAGATGGATTAACCTCAAAACTTAGAAAAGTCAAAGAAAAGCTTGGCCGTCTTGAGCAGGAAAAAGCAAGATACGAGGAGCAGATTAATTCACTGCGCAGTGAATTAGGCGAAACCGGCGGAACAACCTTATACGCCTTGGATCCGCTTTCCATAGGAGTGGTTGCAGTATTTACGGTATTATTCGGGATCCCCCTTTATATCACCAAGAAAATTCTCAACAAATGGTTTAACACAACGGCCGGTAAAACCTTGGGCATGACCGCGGCTATTGGTTCATTAGTTGCAGGTTATTATGCCTACCTTGTTAATTTGACCCCAAAGATTCAGGAGATCTTTACCAATCCTAAAGAGGCAGACTGGCCGATCCTGGCAACCCTGCTTATCGCCTGGCCGGTTTCAATTGTTAGCGGAATTCTTGGCGGAAAAGTCGGCAAAGGGATTTCCCATGAAAGGCTGTATTGGAGAGCAAATTCCGAGTTTAAGAAAGGAAATACCGATGAGGCTATAAGTTTAATTAATCAAGCCATAAAACTAAACTCTAAGAACGCGGTTGATTACAATCTTTTAGCTGAATGCCAAAGGAAGAAGAGGCGCTTTGATGACGCCGTAGCATCTTACAAAAAATCCCTGGAAATAACGCCAGATAACAGCACCACCCATAATAATTTGGGCGTAGTTTATGTTGAAAAGGGCGATGATGTAAAAGCCATTGAAAGCTACAAGCGCTCACTTGAGCTTGATGCAAATGACCAGATAGTTTTGGCTAACTTAGGCAGATCCTTGCATAAAAAGGGACAATTGTTAGAGGCAGCAAGGGCATTTCAGCGTGCCCAGGAGATAAAACCAGATTCCTCAGTTACTGAAGAATTAAATGCGATTCTGCAGCAAACAGGAAACATTCCTAAATCCCAAAAACCGCAAGACTTGGAATACGCCAAGACATTGGGTGAATCCTTAAGAATAGAGAAAGAACGTGGTTGGATAGGGCAGCTTTCTTATGACGACAATTTGACTGCGGTCGCCTGGTTAGGCGCCGTGGTTGCTTGGATCTTAGGAGGCATATTCCTATATTACGTTCCTTACGGCCACCATTGGGAATTAGGCACATCTGACAAACCCGCTACTTTAGGATATGTAGTTTGGATTGGAGAAATTGTAGTTGCTCCGCTTTTGGGAGCTGGTTTAAGTGTCGCGGGTGTTTGGGTAAGTGAGAAGGTAACCAGCGTAGTAAAAACTGTCTACCGCTTCTTAACATTTCCGCTTACTTACCGGAAGCTACAAAAAGTTAATCTCTTGCTTTCGGATGAGCTCTCAGATAGAGACATAAGCAGCGTGGCCCCCATATACGCCCGTATGTCTAAGGAATACCTAGAGAAGATCTTTCGTTCTTGGATGGAAGCAGGACAAGAAGAAAAGATTGCCCGGCTATTCAAATTTGGTAACTGGAAGTCCGAGAAGACACGGATTTACGGAGATATAGGAGAATATAAAAGGGTATCGCGCGTTGCTGCAACAAAATTTGCCACCACTGCCCAGGAGCAAAAGGTTATCTTTGACGGTATTGATAGAGAAAAAGAAAAACTTAGCCAGAAAGGCGTAAACAATGCTGTAGGTTTAATTAAAGATATCCTTCCGCAGATTACGGAAAACTCTAGGAACAGGGATGAATTCTGGCATTGGTTAACCTTAGTTGTCAGCTTACCTAAGAATATCTTAGAGCAAGGGCAAAGGCAGGTTTTAGCAGTCTTTACCGATCTAAGAGAATTTGACCGTGCCCAGGAAGAATCATTAAATAAGTTCGGTACTAACCAGGAAGCAGCTGCAAGAGCCAGAGCTGCTATAAACGGTCTTGTGCAGAAATTGGAAAGAGACGGATTAAATTATCCTGGCATCCTCAAGAAAGCCTTAGCGGAAATTAATAAAGCCTCGCGCAATTTAGATGAATTCTTATTCTGGATAAATGAGGTTATGCATTTTGACAAGCAATTATGGTCTTCAGGCGGGTTTCTTGGGCTATTGCAGACTCTTATTGCTTATGTGTGCGCTAAAGAAGAAGCGTCAAAAAAACTATGCCATAATCCACAGGAAACATCTCAATTATTCCAGACAGTTGACAGCTTACGGGAAGAGTTGGGGAGGAAGCAGGTATCCGTGGATGTTTCCATGCTTAAAGATGTTATTCCAAGAGTAGCAGAAGCATCCCGCAATTTAGCAGAATTCTTTGATTACATTACTGTGTTAAAGGCCTTTGACAAGAATGTATGGTATGGCACACAGTCAGCATTACAGGCTTTTAACAATCACGTAGCCTACAAACAGGCAAGAGAAAGCGCAGCAGTCAAATTTACGCAGGATGATGCAGCACGCCAGAAATTCTTTACCGATATTGATAATTTAAGAAATCAGCTGGTGCAAAAAGGATTGCCCCAAGCCTCTGATTTACTTAAAGACGTTCTTCCAGAGGTTACTAAAACCTGCCGTTCAAAAGAAGAGTTTATTTATTGGCTAGGAGAATTGGTAGGTCTAAACATTAGCGTATGGCGATCAGGGACTCAAACGGTAGTAAATAATTTTAATGACTTAGCAGGCTTCAGGCAGGCTAAGGAAATGGCCCTTGAGAAGCTTTGTGCTAATCAGCAGGAGAAGAAAAAAGACCGAGCTGCGCTGGTCTTATGAAAGACATTGTCTTGGAGATTCTAAAAGACATTGATAGTCTTGCTAATTTGCCATACAGAAAGAGCGATTTTGTCTGGTGGCTTACTATGTGTATTAATTTTGAACCTCAGGTTTGGGGCGCTGGAACAAAACAAGTTTTAGCTGGGTACCAGGAACTCAAGACTTACATAATAAAAAGGCGTGAATTATCCGCACGGTTTACCACCAATCCCGAAGAAGAAAAACGGCTTACTGCAGCATGGGATAGTCTGGACAAAATTGCCAATTTCTCAAAGCCTGCAACCATAAGTTTACTCAATAATACCTTAAATAAAATTTCGGAGTTTGTAACGAATCCCAGAGAATTTGTCTTCTGGATAGGGACTATGTCTGAGCTTAATCAGGAAGCGTTAGAAGCTTTCTGTCGTGATATTACTACAACATTTGATTATTACAAAAGTAAAGGCAAAACAAGAGATTTTAACCATCTTCCCGCGGTTTTGAATCAGTATTACAAAATTTATCATCAGACAGTGCTTATTACGCCGGAACTTCTGGATATTTTAACTGATTCTCAACTAGAAGTAGATAAACGCATAGAGAAAATTTATCAGTATCTTGCGACACAGAAAATTGTGAAGTTAGGTGCGCCGCCTAACTTAGTAGGCTTGGTAGATTCTGTAAGTTTTGATGAACTCTTTAGAGCTGTAGAAGACGAAGATACCATCAGAAATATTATCCAATACTATGAACCCGTAAAAAGAGCAGCTAGCAAGATGGGCCGCGATGGCGTCTATAGTTATTTTGAGTCACAAAAACCGGCATTTTATAGACATTTCTTGGAAGAGGCAAAAGGATTGAAGCCAGGATTCAATCAACCCGGAGAGAAATTCAGAGTTTCATATAAGAACCACTCTGTAGCATTTACGAAAGAAGAAGAGTCGCAACTAACACCGATTCCCGATAATGTCCAAGCTCTCAGACAGTTAATTCAATATCTGCGTATGGAATGGCCAAACCTTTATGATAATTTCATCGAGCCGAAGAGAGAATTAATTAAGGGGCGGCCTCTTGAGGAGTTTGTCACTTCGGACACTGTATCAAAGATGGCGCAGCAGTTGTTAAGCAAGGTTCAGGGCTGGCAATTTTCTGAACAGCAAAGAAATGTTTTTATCATAAAAATTATAGAAGTGCTTTCTTTCCAGGGAACTGCTGATTTAAGAGCTCGTATTAACAATGCTACGGATGATTTTAGCAGGCTGAGATTAGTCGTGCAATATTGGGAGAGAGTTCTAAAGTTGGCCTTAGAACATAAATGGCTTCAGGAAAACTCTAAATATTTTAAAGAACCCGCCAAAGTTGTGAAACAAAGACTCTCTTCTATTAATAACAAACTAGGGGATGGCGGAGAAGGTATATTACAGTTTTATTTATCCGGAGGGACTTTAGCTGACTTTTTTAAGGGCTGGGTAAGTAATGATTGCACAAAAAATACAGATGGCGATCATGCTCACTTCC
The DNA here is from genome assembly GCA_049517335.1 of Candidatus Omnitrophota bacterium. Classification (GTDB taxonomy): domain Bacteria; phylum Omnitrophota; class Gorgyraeia; order Gygaellales; family Profunditerraquicolaceae; genus JBEKSD01. The sequence goes on from JBEKSD010000011.1 coordinate 12,538, forward strand.
CTGATACGCAGGCATTTGTTATGGATCCTGCTTGTTTTCTTTTTAAGGTGATCGAGAGAAATAAATGGGTAGCCAATATTTATACGTTCGCGTTTAAAGATAAAAATGGCAAATTCTATCTTTATATTGATATGTTCCAGCTTAACCTACAGCATGAGATTACTAAGAGCAATCAGGATAAAGAGGAGTGGCGGGTAGAATTTTGCTCTAGATTTCTTAAGGAGCTAATTGGTTATCTTGGCTCTCTGGGGTTTGATTATCTGGTTGTAAGTACTAATCCAGCACAGCATAGGATCGGACCCGATATATTAACTGCAGTAAAACGCCAATACGGTAAACAGAGCCCAGAAACAATAAGTTTGCGTAAAATGGGAGGGACGGAATTTTTCTCTGAGGCAGGAGTGGGCGAGGAGTTTTTATGGACGTTAAATGGTAATCTTATAAGCAATGATTTTCAAGATGTTACTGGGTATAAAATTGAGATAGACAAGACTACCCCCCAGGTTCTTCAACTTAAGCAAAGCGAATTAGATCATCTAGAAAAGCTCCTAGGAGAAATGTCCAGCGAGGAAACTCGTCTTGCCAGCCTTGCTAAAGAAAGACGTGAAGAGTTAAGCCACTTGAATAGAAAAGGCCAGGAAGCAGCTAATACTGGTAAAAATGCATTGGCATCTCAGTTCAAAAATGCTTCTGACCAGAAGACTACAGAGGTTCAAAAGATAGAATATGAACTTAATGAATTAAGAATAAGAGTCAGAGAGAAGAAAGATGAGCTTGAGCATCTGGCGGTTGAATTAGGCTTAAGAAGGGGATCTAGCCCGCTTCTCGGAGGAAGGTTAGCATCTATAATCCCTGTTACTTTATTATCAGGTTTTCTCTTTGCAAATAAGGCGCAAGCGCAGGATTTTTCATCGGGAGATTGGTTTTACAATCCGCTTACGCCTTTAGTATTCGTAGCAGGTGTCGCCGGATTTGTCGGTTTAGTTTGTTACATTCTTTATAAACTTTTTCCGCAAAAACCAGAACGAGATACATACTACGAAAGAGAATATTTCCCAAGACCTGCTTTTCAGGAATATAGATTACCGGATGACTTAAAGACACAATTAAGCCAAGTTTTGGATAAATTATCCCCTGAAGCAAGAGGATTATTACCTAACAGTATAGATGTTAGGATCCCTTTTGAGGTAGGTATTTCACGAGCCCAAGCTGTTAAAGCATTGGGCCTGCTCTATTCCAACCTTATTAAACACGGATCCATTTTGGATTTCTTTAAAGACAAGGATTTCTACCGCAGCTTTAAGCAAAAAGCGAAAGAATTAGAGTTGGCAGATGATTTTGACCAGCCTAAAGGTAAGAGCTACTTCTTTACTGTCCCCAAAGAGAAGATTCGTTATGAAGAGGATAGGCGCGCTGAAGAGTTTATTACGCAATATTTGACTAAAATCAGGAAAAAACAGGTTTCAAACACTGAAGAGACATTGGAAAGAATCCACCAGGAGAGGTCGCGCTTACTAAGAAAAGAAATGTATAGGGGCGCAACGCAAACCGATCTCTATGCCTATTATCAATTGCTTTTATCTTATGCTACTTTAGAAAGTAAAGCCAAGCTTGATGAAGTTGATGATCTTTTATCTGAGAAAAATTACCTTGGCGCCTTAAGCGTATTAGAAGAGTTTTTCCGCATAGATATCGGCGGTGAGTTGATTTCCCTTGAAGAGAACGTCAGGTTAAAGGATGCCTTAAACAAGGTCCTGCAAACAGAGCTTGAGGATATCCGCTGGCAGTTTAACCGTTCCGCGGCATTCCAGACAAACAAGCAGCAGATCATTCGCGAGACAAATGATATCCAGTTTGAATTAAGGCTCTCTGAGAGAACCGCTGATGATGTTTTAAGAGGCGTGGCAAGCGGTGATTGTACTTCTATCAATGGTTCAGCTTTCTACAACACGATTCCGCAGTTTATGTTTGACCCCGGCCTGCTGGTCTTTAAGGTTATCCAGGATGACAAGTGGGTAGGTAATGTCTACACAATCGTTGCGGAAAAAGACGGCAACCCTGTTTTAATTATGGATGCTGTACAGTTGCCGGTTTGGGGCAGGAGCTGGCCAGTTTCAGTAAAAGAACTTTCGGATAAGGTGTTAGAGAAGGTTGTTGAATACGCCAACTCGCAAGGATTTGCTCAAGTTTTAATGAGCAGCTTTGTCTCAAACTTTAACGCTATCCACGACCACTTTGACCAGAAATATCCCGCCACGGCGCAGGAAATAGAAAAGGCTTCAGGCTTCGAACACTTAAAAGCCTTAGGCTTGTGGGATAATTATGCAGCACGCAATGAATACCTGGAGACTTTTAGCCCGCATTGGAATTATTCCTTAAAAAGAGTTGACCCAAACAACCCAAAACAGACCTTATTATTAAGAACAATCTGGCAGAGAAATGCCCCTGAAGAACCACAGGAAATCCAGCCCTCTGATTCAGGAGAAACGGCAGTTTTAGATAGGGCAAAAGAAGAACAGAAGCCGGCATCCGCGCAGGATAATCTTGCGAGCAGCCCAAGCCAAACAAATCCTCAGTCAGTTAAGAAGAATACTCCTAAGCAAGGACATGCTTTCAGGAATTTCTGCACTGGGATTCTTTTGGCTGCTGCATTACTTCTTTCAAGTGGGTGCGCTACGGCATTTAATTCAAGGATAGGACCTATAGCCATACACAGCCGGACAGAGGTTACCTTAAGTGAACCTAAGCCACACGAAGCGCCGTTAAGTATTTCCGGCAGTGTTGAGCTCGGAGAGAAAACTAAGAAAAAAGAAGCAAGTAAAACAGCGGAAGTCAAAAAATATTCTCAAGGGGCAGAACTTTTAACCTCCGGGAGCGCACGCCTTGGTCCTTTAACTGGAGATATAAATCCAAAAGTGGGTGTAAGTGAGGTTCCGGAAGGAGAAGCCCCTATTAGTATTGGCGCAAAGGCTTCCATAGGAGAAAAAGTAAAGCAGAACAAAGCCGATACCGAAGGAGTGGAGCTTGCGACAGAAGCAAAGGTTAGACTCGGACCTTTAACAGCGCAGGCAGATCCTAAAGTAGGCTTAAGTGATGTGCCTGAAGGGCAAAAGCCGGTTGATTTAAAAGGCGATATAAAAGTTCAAGAGGTAAAAGAAGAGCCTGTTTTACAGCAAGACGTGCAACCCGAGTCGCAGGCCCCTGATACCGCGCAAATCATTGCCCAGATTAATGAACAAATAAAGTCAATACAGGCGGAATTAGAAAAACTTCGCCAGGCAGATTCAGATCTAAAAATCGAAGTTTCTGATCTAATGGCAAAACTTATTGATGCCCAGAAACAGATAGAGCAGTTAAAAACAAGCCCGAAAGCTCCTGAAGAAGTTACTCAGCTTGAGGAGAAGAAATCCGATTATGAGCGCCAGATAGCAAACTTAGAGCTTCAGCAGAAGCAAGCGCAAAAAGAGCTGGATAGAATTCTGGCTGAGAAGGCAAAAGCCGGCCAAGAAGTAAGGCAATTACAAAACCAGGCTCCTCATATGCAGCAAAAGGTAGAATCTCTTCATACCGAAATAAACCAGCTTGAGACACAGAAAAAACAAGGAGCAGAGAGCGTAACACAGTTACAATCTCAAAAAACTGGCCTTGAAACTAATGTTAATCAGTTAACTCAGGATAAGTCAAAACTAGAACAGGAATTAACCGGGTTAAGGCAACAGATAGGCCAGGCAAAAGCAGTTTTGGAAGAGGCTAAGGTAAAGTCCGAGCCTACGTTTAAAAACATCTGGTTTAGTCTACCCTGGCAGGAAAAACTAGGAATAATCCTGCTTAGTTTAACCGGTATAGGGATATTGGTTGGTGGGGTTATTCTTTGGAAGAGATGGTCAAGATTTAAGAATCTTTCTGACAGGGTTAAAGAATTGCAGCAGAAAGCAGATGATTTGGAAAGACAGCTTTCTACGCAAAGAAAAGAAAAAGAAGATTTAACCAAAGAAATTGAGCAGCAGAAAACAAAAACTCTTGATCTAGAGGCAGAAAGGAATAGACAGGCAGATGAGTTAAAGAGAATAACCGAGCAGTTGGCTGCTTTAAAGGAAGAGCATGAAAGGATACAGGCTGAACTCATCCAAGTAAAAGAGGCAAAAGATAAAACTACAGAGGAGTTACAGGCAAAGATTGCCGAATTAAAATCGCAAATTGCCCAGAAAGAATCTGAAATTGTCTCTTTATCTTTTAAAGAAGAAATAGCTCCTAGCGTTCCGGCGCCTCAAGAAATAAGTCAGAAATTAAGCGATGCGGAAATAGACAGGGCAGTTGAACTATTAAGAGCGCTTCCTTCCAGGGAAATGCAGCGCTTACTTCGTTCGCAGAAGATTGATGTAAGAGAAAGAATCCGTTTCCTGCATGATGAGCTCGGACTAGACATTGCAAACGGACACGGCAGAAGCCTTCTTTTCAGAAATCCGGATACCTTACGTAACCAGAAAGTCTTCCTTGAAAGTTTAGGTCTGCCGTTAACAGTTACCAATCTTGCTTCTTCAAAGAGAGGCTTTGCCAAAAAGGAATTGAATCAAATTATCAAACAGACAGCATGGAACGAAGAATGGCAGGTGTTGACTAATGAGGAAAAGCTTTCTGTGGTAAGCCATCTTTATGATATTTACGGTCTTCGGGTATCTTGGCTGTTAAGAGATAATGACTGGTATCAGCTGCTTCATGCCTTTGGTCTGCCGGGTGAGCCCATAAACTACACCCCCCGCTCAATAGATTTTATCCAGCGTTATGAATTATCCAGATTCCAGAAATTCCATAATACAGCCCAAACCAAATACAGACTCTCCAAGATAAAAGAAGTCATCAAAATCTTAGATCTAAAAGTCATTAACCTCCTTGATGTCAAAACTACACCAGAAGGCTTTGAGATTTTTGTGGTAAAGCCCGAAGTTAGAGAAGGAAAAGTAGATTACCAGAAGGAACATTATCCTCTGCCGGATACTGATTTTATCCCCCCTGAAAGCGCAGGCGAGCAGCCTGAAGATATAGCAGCGCTTGAGCCTCAAGAGACTATACTCACCCCGCAATTAGAAGAAAAGGCATCTCATCTAAAAGAAGAAATAGCAAGCCTTGAAAAGACGATTGCTGGGCTTGAAGAAGAAAAAAAACAGAAAACCGCTCAGCTTGAGAAACAAATCCAAGATTTAACTCAGCAAAAAGAAAAGTTAGTCCAAGAAATTACTCAGCTTGAAAATGACCTACAGGCAAAACAGCAAGCCATGTCTTTATCAATAACTCAAGAAGAAGATAGAATTAACAAACTTCAGGAAGAAAAACTTGGTTATGAGCAGGCAGTTCAGGACTTAAAACAGAAAATTGATGCTTACCAACAAGAATTAAAGGCATTGGAACAGCAGAAAGATAAGGCACGCCAAGAATTAGAGGCCTTACAGGATACTTCAGCTGCCCGTGCCCAGATTGAGACATTGAATAAAGAACAGCAGCAGATAGAGGAAAACCTAAGAAAGATAAAGGCAGAGTTAGTAGATCTAACCGCCAGAAAAAAACAGCTTGAAGAAAATATCTCTGCTTATCAAGGCACAAGAGACAAGCTTCAAGAGGAAACAGCTGTTTTAAACAAGAAAATAGAGGAGCTGAATCAGTCCATCCATTCTCTTGAAGCTGAAAAGGACGCATTGGCTAAGCAAGAAAATGAGCGTGCAGCTCAAATTAAGGCCACACAGCTGAATCAAGAGATAGAAGGTTTAACCCGGCAGAAAGAAGAACTTTCCCGGCAGAACGCTACGTTAGAAAACGAGATTAAAACCAAGCAGAATGAGTTGGCATTATCTATTAGAGAGGCAGAAACACAAGCAAACAAGATAAAGGAAGAAATAGCCGGCCTTACGCAAGAGCTGGCAGTTTTAAGAGAAGAAAGAGAAAAGCTTAGAACCGAAACCGCAGGCTTAAAAGGTTATCAGCAGGATGTTGAAAGTAAAAAACAGGAGTTATTAAGCCTTGATAAAGAAAAACAGGCCCTGCAGGAAGAAATCCGAAGTTTAGAAGCCCAAAAAACAGCACTTAAGGAAGGTTTTGATAAAGCTCAGCAAGAGCTTGAGGCAGTAAAACAACGTTTGGAAGAACAGAAAACATCTCAAGCTCAGCTTAGCCAGCAGGCCTTGACCGCAGAGCAGCAAAAGTTGCAGGAACAGCTTGATACGCAAAGACAAAGTATCCAGGCACAAATGAATGCCTTGGAGCAGGAATTCAACAAACAAAGACAAGAGCATTTAGCAACACTTTTAAAGCTTGAGGAAGAAAAGAATAAATCCAAACATGAATTGGATGATCTTTTAGCTCAGAAAGATAAAGCTATAAACGAAATGAATAAGTTAAATGTAGCGCTTGAAGACCTTAAGAAGACTGAAGCTAGTTATAAAAAAGCAATTGGTTACTGGAAGTTTCAAATAGAACTCTTGAAGGAAGATATAGTTGAGCTCAAAGAAGAAAAGGAACAATTAGCCCGGGAGGTAGAAACATTAAAAAAGGCAAAAGAAGCAGCACCAGAAATAGAAGAGCTAATAGAAGAGGTTAGGATTGTCAGTGAAGAAGTAGATGCTCTCTTAGGCATAATTGGCCCTCAAGATAATACCAGTATATACTCTGCTGTTATAGATAAGGTAAAAGCCACCCTAGGCAATCTCAATTACGAAATAAAAGAAGAGCCTTTGTCTGGAGACAGCAGAAGAAAAAATATAATTGTAAAAATACCTGCTTCCATAGGAATGGAACATCTCCCAAAAATCATCCTGAATGCGCATATGGATGCTTATTACGAACATGGATACACTGTTAATTCTCTTAAGGGTAACAGAAGATCCGGAGGGGCTTTAGATGATCGGGCTGGGGTAGTAGCCATATTAAGTGCATTGAACCTAATAAAAGAAAGATTTGTCAGGCAGAATTTAGCCCATGGACCTATTGTCTTGATTTTTACTGATATGGAAGAAAAAGGCGCTGTGGGTGCAAAAGATCTTGTGAGTAAATATAATAGTGGCAGTCGGGGAGCAACCGAAAGCCTATTCGATAACACCCGTATCGCCATTGTTTTAGACGGCCCAATTCTCTGGATGACCGATGTAGATATTCGTAGCTTAAATAATGTTGAGATGAAAAATCCTTTTGTAATAGCCAAATTGCTTAATATAGGTAAAAATGACAAAGAATATAGAATAGTAAATGATTCCGTTGGTTTGGTGAATTTCAGGGATTTTTCACGCCCACGATATGCTGATAAGGATGGGGAGGGTGACCATCGGGCATTCGCAGATGCCTACGATAAGAAATTAAAGCGAAAAGTACCGGTTATCAATATTCGTTCACCGTATAACGATATTGATGAAAATGGCACAATACAGTATCATAGCCCAAATGAAAAGGTTGACATTGAAAATGAATTAGTTCCGGTAGCGCAATGGGTGGCAGAAATTGTGTTTAGATTGGTTAAAGATATGACACCAAAGACACGACAAACTTCAGCAATTATTACCACTCAAAAGAACAATGAACTACCACTGCCTATATGGGAATATACAGTTGAATGGGACAAAGATTATTACCCTGTTTTGTCTCCGGCATCTTACCAGGTAGGGCCCTTATCCTCTGAAGCCTTAAAAGATCTAACGGATGTTCTTAAAAAATTGACAGACGTTTATCCAGTTAGAGGCGAAGATAAAATAAGAACTATAAAGATAGTAGCCGGTAATGATAGATTAGCAACTATTAATCGGGAAAAGGGAGAAATCGTCCTGGATATAAATGTATTTGCTTCCAAAGAATTATTGCTGATGGAGGTTGAACATGAATTACTGCATTTGCATTTACCGTCTGGTCAAATAAAACAAGATGTTAAGAATGCAGTTATAGAAGAGTTTATAATCTTGTTATTTGAAATATCCCGTTTCCTCAAGTTCGATAATGAACAGCAACTTAGAGTACTCGTCATATTAAAGGATGATCCTCATTTAGACGATAAGGAGTTTTATAGGATATTATCAAAAGCTAAATCGGATGGTTTGGTTTCTGTTTTGGATGATGTTACAAGATATATGAAACAAGAAGGGGTGTATCCGCCAGAATTTGTGGAATACTTAAAAGATAAAAATGGCAGAGATATCTTTAAGGATATGGATCGAGATTTACATATGTGCAAGTTTTGTTTAGCAAATATTTTCTTGGATAGAAAGGTAATAGGAGAAATAGGTATAAATATCATGCCAATTATTTTCAATATTATTTATGGCTATGCCGAGATGAATACTGATATCTATACTAATCCGCTTTTCAATCCTGATACTTCAAAAATGCTTGTTGAAACATTTGGTACCGAATCTCTATTGGCAGATTTGGTAAAGATCACTCCTCGGTTACTCGACTTTGATAAGGAATTCACTGGTGAGTATACCAACGCTTCTGGTTTGCCAAAAGCGATGATATTCGACTTGGATAGGACGCTTTCGCGGACGCTAAGGGTTGTGCCTACCGAGATTCTTGAGCAGATTAAGGGATTCTTAAAAGCAAGAGTTAAAGTTGCGATTATTACTGCTCAAAGCCTTGAGGAGGTAAAAACTTATTTTATAGAACCTTTATATAAGCTCCTTAAAGATTCAGGGGAACCAGAAGGATTGTTAAGCAATCTCTATGTTGGTACTTCAGAGGGTAGTCAGTTGTGGCAATTCTTTACTCAGGGGCAATTCAAAGAAGTCATATTAGATGATGCAACAGAAGCTCCTTTTGATACGGCAGAGCATAAAAAAGAACTGCATAAGATTGTAAGAGATGCAATCAGAGAGGTAATAAGGCCAAAAGGTGATATTCCTATTGTTGGACCTATCTTAATTCAGGCGCCGGGCATTACCTTTATTCATAATAGAGATTATTCCCTTTCTTTGGGTATACGGGAAAAAATCTCACCGGATCAAAGGAGTGAATTAATAAAGGCAATCAAGCGCAAAATCCCTGCAAACTGGCAGATAGATATTTTGGTCTCTGGAGGAGGGACTATACACATAGTTTCCAAAGGGGTTGATAAGTCAACAGCTGTTGGAATGTTCAGGAACTATCTTTCTCCAGACATTAAGCCACAGCAAATTCTTATTATCGGTGATGACTTTGGCCCCGGAGGACTAGACCGCAAAATGATTATCCCCGGAGCAAAGATATATTCCGTAGGAGCTAAACACAATATTCCTCCGGAAGTAGAGTTTTACGGAGATGGCGGAGAACATGGCTGGCAACGTAGCATGCATTTATTTGTTAATAGAATCAAATCAGATTTCGCAGGTGCAGCAAAAGGAAGAGGTATGTTCAGCCCTGATGAACATATAGACGTCAATGAAGTTATTATGGCAGCCCAAAGAGAGCATAGAGGTAGCCTTATTTGGGGCGATGCCTCAGGCTGGCAGGATAATCGCGCAAAATACGCTCAAGATATTGCCTGGGTAATATCTTCTTTAAAGAGGTATCCAGAAATTAAGATTACCGGATTAGGCAAGATTGATATCCCGGAGGTGCTTTCAACATCAAATATTGTTTTGATAGTCCCGCACAATAACTCTCCCCCAGGCCTCTTGGTAAATAGCGAAAACGCCTATCAGATCGCGCACAACGGACTTTCAAGGAATTCAATCTACATTGATGAGGTTAGTTACAGCCAGTTATATACTTTTGAAGTTGCGGTCTTGCTTGCCCACGAAGCAATTCTTTTGGGCGCAAAGAAACTCGCCGCAAGAAAAGGCATTCCTTGGACAGAACAGCTGGCCAGGGACGTTTCCCAATTAGCTGAAGATTATGAAATCAAAATTGTCGGAAGAAGCGAAAAAGGCAAGGGAAGCCGTTTTGACGAAAGAATCGAAGAAATATTAGAGCTTAATAAACCAAAACCGAAGCAGGCAAGACCAATTGAAGAACCGCCTGCATATGAGCCGGAGGAAAAGCCTCAGCCAACTATTCCCCCGCAGCCAGAACCTAAACTTCAGAAGAAACCGCAGCCTACTAATAATAATTTTTCTCTTGATTTTCCTGACACAAAAGACAGTGTTATAGACGGCTTAAGGAAATTATTCTTCGACAGTATGTTTAGGGATACAACAAATCTGCCGGTTCCGATAGGCGATTTTCCGCCTCCAATGGCGCGGGAAATCAAGCAATCCTACGACCTAAATAAAGTCAAAGGGTTACCGCTGGATCCTGATTTCTTGGTTGCGCTTACAGTGTTTTTCTCACGCATATTCCCTAACCATGCTAATGACCTGATAAATTATTTAAGGTCTTTGAACATATATATCATTGATAACGGAAACTCAACCTTTGGCGCAACCCTTAGCAGAAATACTTTCTATATTCAGAGGTCCTGCCTTGAGGATTTATTAGGAAGACCCGTTAGCGTTGAAGAGATAAAACAGGGTATCAAAAACCGCGATAAACAAATCTTGGTTGCCTTATTTAGGATTATTGTCCATGAGATAGGTTCCGCATTCTTTAAGCTGTCTCATCCTGCGGATCAGGATTTGGAGAGATTATTCTTGGCTTTATTGTCTAAAACCACAGTACCCTTGCCTCCAGGCACCGAGCAGGAATTTAGAACTATTAACAGCAGTGTTAATTTGGATAGCTTACCCAGAATTGACTGGGCAAGCAAAAAGCTTAAGCCCACGGATTTAATGCGGGAAGAGATTAGATTAACCCGGGATGATATGACTGGTTTGGTAAAAGAGATAAATTCCAAGCTCATTAATTCTTTATACAGCCCGAACCAGCAGGTAAGAAATAATGCAGCTATTTCTTTGGTGAAATTCGGAGCAACGGAAGCACTGCCTTTCTTAAGGCTGTTTCTTGAAAAAGAACCGGATAACAAGATAGTCAGTGATGCTATAGCAGCCCTTGAGGTCAGACTTAACAATGAGAACGCCGAGATACTTAAGATAAAGACAGCCGATCCTTTTGCGCCAGCTCTGTTCAGCGTTGACGAGAATAATGATTTAGTTCTGGGCAACAGCGCAATACAGGCTATTAATATGCTCTGTATAGGTTATGACGGGATGACTCTGGAAATCGATGTTGATACACTCATTGATACCTCTAAAGGCGCGCCTCAGTTAAAAGGCCTCGGCTTTAGAGAAGCGCTTGCCTCATTGTATCAGGCGCAGGAAAAGAAGCAGATTCCTGAAAATATACACGTCCGGCTTATCAATATTGATCCCGCATTGAATAGAGATAAGATTGTCAAAGTTTTGGGCTTAACTGATGACCTGCTTAAGAGTTTAGTTACTATCCCGGATATCCCTCAGGATTACATTATTAAGAGCCTTGAGCCGTATTTAATCGCAGGCTCAATCAGAATCATCTTTGAAGATAATGTCAGGTATTGGGGCAAGAAGGTTGATGTTTTAGTTAAGCGCGGAGAGGAGACTAAAACTCTCTCAAGCTTAGGCTTGATTGTTGCAAGCCTTGCCAAGGAACCCAAGTTCTACGAGCAGCTGCCTAAGGAGCTAAAGGAATACATTGTCGCCAAGACTGATGAGACCGGTAAAGTTCAGCTGGATGACGAAGGAAAGATAAAAGAGCTTATCTTTAAGCCGATTGAAAAGTCAAAGGTGGATACGCAGTATCTGGACAAATTAGACAAGGCAAATAAAGAATTAGAAGGCATGGTGTAAGGTGAAGAGGGTAATAGCGATTATGATTACAAGCGCTTTATTGCTATTCTTCAATGTCTCCAAAGGAGAAACAGATCCTGAGGCAATAAGCGCAGTGCAGCTTACTTCCCTGGCTGTTGATACCCAGGCAGGCCTGAATCATTTAAGGCTTACTGTCAAAGCCAGGAGAGCCGGAAACTTTGAAGGAATAGTGGATATAAATAAAGCAGCGCAGAAGTCCTTGGAGCATTTCTTCATAAGTTTAACCATGCACGATGATGCTTTCTGGGTCAACTTAAATCCTGATGAGCCGGATAGGATCATAAATTCAAATCTCGCTAATACTGACCTGGGTAGGATTATGCTTAATGCGGATTATAGGCTAAAAGAGGATGTGGCTGGCATCATTAACCCACAAACTTCCCAGATTGGAAAGGAATTTTGGAGAAGGCTTTATCAAAAGGCAGAAGAGTTGGGTGCAGCAGACAGGATACCTTTAGTTACCAGGCTTTGGATTATGCCTGATTTAGCTCAAGTCTATGAAAAACAAAACCAGCTCTACATCAGAAAGAGCAGCCTTAAAGTTCAGCTTGAGCCTGCCTATGTCTCCCAGAGAATAACTTTTAAGGATTCAAGAGAAAAAGAACTGCAGGATTTTACTTCAGAGCTTATAGAGGAATTAGTTTTACCGCAGCTAAATAAAAAGATAAACGAAGCTTACGGCTATGCTGACCTAAGAGATGTCTACAACGCTCTTATTTTAGCCCATTGGTATAAGGAAAAATTCGGTTCAGGTTATAATTCGCTCCTTCAAACGGTGAACTATAAGGTCCTTGATGACGTAGAAACAGACTACACTTCAACTCCCAATGAAATCTATCAAAGCTATCTTAAATCCATTAAGGAAGGACAGTATTCATTCAGCGATACCGAAACCCTTGGCAGCCCCTTTGGCATGATTATTACTACCAGACATTATTTTAGCGGAGGAGTTGATCTAAGAGGTATCCATTTGACACAATCTTCCAGCAGCCCTGTAGAAGAAACCGCTAAAGGCGATGTCTTATACACCTGTGATCTGCTTATGCCGAGAAATGTCGAAAGGCCTTTACAGTATGCAAAAAATGAGCTTACCGTGACAAGAGGAGTTAATGTTCAGGATAATCTTTCTACTATAATGTTGGCACGCAGCCTTCCAGCAATAACGCCGGTGCGCGTTTCTGACCAGAATATGCAGAGCTTAACCGTAATAAACAGGACAGAGAGAGTGTTGTTAAGCAAGCTTTAACCAAAAGAAGGAGGGAGTCAAATGTACGGAGATTACAAAGTATTGCCAGTTGCATCGAAAGTATTTAAGGTCTTAGCCTACATAGGTGCGGTTTTGGGTGTGATCAGCGCTTTGATTATCTTTGCCGGCATGGGAACGCCTGAAACCCCGCGCTGGATGGGATTGGTTACATTGATAGTCGGCGCAGTCTATTTTTTCATCTTCACTGTGGCAGGTGAGATAGTGGATTTACTGTTGGATATGAATGCAAGGATAAAATAACAAAAGAAGGGAGATAAGATAGATTCCCCACCAGCCACGGGGAAGCCGGTGCCAACATCCGGTAAAGTCCCGGAGGACGTAGTATGTCTTCCGGGACTTTTTAGTAGCATCTTCCCTTGACCGTATCCTACCTATATGTTATATTTATGTCGTTAACAATCTCTCGTAAAGCCATATTAAAAATCCGGTAGTCCTAGTATAGGAGGTAGCTGGGATTGCCACGGAAATATGTAAGCCGGATTGATGAAAAGGGTCAGTCCGGATTTTTTGTTTTTAATTGCCTTAAATCTATGAAAAAGAAAATAACTCAAATATTTTCTCTTATACTATGCCTCCTGTTTCTCTTTGAGCAAACAGGTCTCGCTCAGAATATAGCTGTTTTGGATGTTTCAAGCTATCTCGCTCAGCAGCATAATGCTATTGCTTTAAGCAATTTCCGGCCCCTGCATCTGCGTTATCTCAAGTTGAAGCCAAACGAAGATAATTTTAAGCTATTAATAGACAAAGGAAGCGCTAAAGACTTCACCCAGGAAGATCTTCAAGATGGTTCTAAAGAGCTTTTAAAATACTTCCTTATTGGCCTGACTTTACCTAACAGCGCCTTCTGGGTAAACCTAAGGCCTGACTCGCCAGAGCAGATTATTGATCCCCTGCTTGGAGAAACAGATATCGGAAGGATTCTTCTTGAAGCAGATTTAGAGTTAAAGAAAGACACCGCTCTTGCAACCTCACCAGCTACGCCAGAAGGAGCTGAATATTGGGATAAGCTCTACAAGAAAGCAGGAGAGCTCTTCGGCTCTGAAAACGTCACTATCCCTACCTTAACCCGGCCCTGGATAGTTCCGGATGAGATAATCATCAGCGAAACCCCTGACTCAGCCTATATCCATAAGGCAACCTTAAAGGTAATGTTGGAACAGGATTATTTAAAGAATGATTCCGTATATAACTTTAAAGATGACAGGCTAAAAGAGCTTAACGAATACTCATCTCAACTTATCCGAGAGTTGATTATCCCAAAGCTTAACCAGGAGATAAACACTTCCAAGAAATACGCCAGCTTAAGGCAGGTTTACTATTCTTTGATTCTTTCCCAGTGGTTTAAGGCACGCTTTGCCTATAAGCAGAATCCTTATTCTTATCTTATTGAATCAAGAAGCCTAGATGGACTTACATCCGTTGAGCCATATTCCAAGAATACCTATTTTAAGGCTTATCAGGAATCTTTTAAGAATGGCGAATATAATTACAAAACCCCGGCCTACACTATTTTTGGTCAGAGTATTAGAAGTTATTTCTCAGGAGGAGCAGACCTTAATCTAGGAAACGCCATACCTGCGCAATTTGGCGGTATAGCTGGTACTAATGTCAACGGAACGCAGGCTTGTGTTATTGCTTCCAGTCGAGATGAATCTACCCTAAGAAACAATCCTTACCTACTCGCAGCCGAAGGAAAAATATCCTCGGGCGAGCTTGTTGTAAGAATAACAGGAGATACTCTATCTGATGAGGAAATTCAAAGGAGAGTCCAAGGCATAGAAGATGCGCATCAGGTTGAGCTGGATAACGATCATCGCCTAGGTGAAAGAAATCCAGATGGCACTTATCAAAAAGATGAAGATAAACCATATTCATCTGTCGGCATACGCAAAAAATCAGAAATTTTGAAAGAAGCCGGATTTAACCAAGAACAGAGAAGAAATATTATGCAGTATGGGATGGCAGGCCAAAAGAGAGAACAGGCGCTCAATTATTTTGTCAGACTTAAGGAAGCAGTATTAAATTTTCTAAAACCAAAAAGTCTAAGTATGAAGAAAGGATTCGATGGTTCAGATCATAAGCCAGCAGATATAAATAAAGTAAGAGCGCTTATTGAAGAACTAAATCGGCAGGGAAGCAGAATAAAATGGTCTGATTCGTATCTTAACTTTATTACAGAACAAGGAGGTTATTTAATCGCGGCTAATCTGGATGATACAGTAAGGCAGAATTACATTCGGAGAGACAAGCCCGATAAATATGGCATCAGGGAGGCATTGACTTTATTGCATAAATTAAAACTCTTAGGTCACGGCACAGTAGGATTAAAAAATTTAGTGAAGGAAGAGGACTATTTTGATTGGCTATCCGCGTCAAACCTAGATGCAGATTCTATGCCGCCGAATCTTAAAGAGGCAGCGAATAATAAAGAATTTTTATGCGGCTTAGATTTTATCGGGGCGGTCTCACTGCTGAATGTAATTCTATCTGGTGAGATAAGAAATGCTTCGGTTCAACAATTTGCGGAAGAAGAATATGCATATCAGGGCGATGGTAAATTATACTATCCAAATTTCTATGGACCTTTCTTTGTAATCTTAAAACCTGGTACAGAAAAATCGGAAGGTTTTTCCGATTTGAATGCAGACAATCAGATTATTTTCAAGAGTATTGGCAGCGAACTGCATTATTTATATCTACTGCCGAGAGATGATGATAAAGAATTTTTTACTAAAGCAATTGGTGAAGCTGTTAAGGAGGGTTTAATAACAGAAGAAAAAGCTCGTGAGGCATTGTCGAAATTAAAAACAGTGGCTGAGTTTATAAGGGATAACAGAACAGGAGACCCTAAGACGCAACAAAATGTCCCCGCGGGAGAAACTGGCAGAACAGTGAGTTCGCTAAGGCAAGAATTTGAGTACCACAGGTTTCAACCAATTGAGGATAATTTTAAGAATGCAGCTTGGGGAGGAAGGTTGGCGACTTGGTTCAATGCAACCAGAAAAATAATAGCAGCAAACTATCAAAAAATAATAGTTTATTATCCGGGTGCTGCCAATGATTTATTATATGCCTTACTTGCAACGGATGGCGATACGTTTATTTTCATTGATAAAGCAAGCCCCTCGGGTAGACACAAGGAAGAGGTAAGTATTATTTAAGATTCCGGATTTTCGGTAAAGAGCGAGAACTGTATTATTACTTTGGGGTTGACGCCGGAAAAGAGGAGCAGTTGCCAGATATCCTTAAAGAGGGCTATAATGTTTATATTGAAAAACGTTTTGTCAATGGCTATGGTGGATTTCTTGGCGATCTTACTGATTTGTGGAGAATTAATTTAAAATATCTGGCTCCGGGAGGATTTACTATAACAGACTATTCTGTAAGAAGCGCTGTGTCCAAAACAGAATTGTATCAAATAGGATATACGAGACATTCAGATAAATATAATGACTGGGCTGCAGATATACACAGCATACATTCGTTATATTTTAACATTTACTTTCCGACTTCTACTAATCCATCTTCAAGTCTGACATCGGAACCTCGTATACCTAGCACTCCGGGTGGTATAGACTTTCGCACTCTACCAATAGTCGATCAGGCAGCAAACAACTTAAGCGTAACTATGAAATATTCAAATATGAATAGACTTACCAATGTCAATCTTGATGAGGAGTGGAGGGAAATAGAAAGGTTAGTTTCTTCAGGCATCACGCCTTCAACGGAAAGACTTGAAAACTATCTGCAGGCCTCTAGCGCTAAAGGAGAAATAGAAAGGAATAAAGAAAAGGTGATTAATTGTATTTCAGATCTTTTCCGCCAAGAAGAAGAGAAGTGTTGTCCTGCCGAACCAACCTTAAAAAATATCCTTGTAGTACTTGAAGCAAATCCCTCTACGTTGGAATTAAGTAAAATATTTCTAGGTGACCTTCCCTAAAATAACTATAGCTGATAGAACTTCCTCAATTCCTTGGCCGCAAGTGACGCCTTAAGGGAATTCTGAATGACTTTCGTAAAGGCTTCTTTACGTTTCTCCTCAGTATCCAATATTCCATTCTGAAGATTTTCAAGCACTAACAGGGCTCTGTGCAGATAACCGTTTACAGCATGGTTAATACACCTTAGTGTCTCGCCTATGTTGTTGGCTTCCGTAAGCCTTTTTATCTCGTCAAAAACTTTCTTATCATTATCGTCCAATTTTATATTATTAAAATCAAGCTCTTCCATGATTCACCTCTCTTTTAGAAACCTGTCAAGGTAATTTTCAATCTTTTTTTAAAAATCCCGAATGTGCGAAAGTGCTACATTCCGGGAATATGATTAGCATAAGCAATGTGCGTTTTCGCTCAAAAAGCGCTTTCTTTGTAGCAAAACCGCACACAGGCATTTTTGGCTGATTTTGCCTGAATCCGGTTAAACCAAAAACCCATGTTATACTATATCAAAAGTTTCAAAGAGCCGGCTTTTTGATATAGAGCTTTTTCATCCAGCGGTCCAGGCACCAGCGCGTGATATTAAGATCTCCTGAAGTTTTTTCCAGGTGCCAGTCATTCTGCCTTAATGCCTTAAAGATAATTTCTTTAGAGACCTGGTATAAAGCTCTTCTTAGATCAAGGCCCTTTACTCTTACGGTGGTTATTTCGATATCATCTATTGCGCGTTTAATAAATTCTTTTACTTTGTGAAAGTCGCATGGTTTTTGGAATACATGATAAGCGCCCAGGCGGATGAATTCATCTTGGTTGTATTCATCCATGTAAGCTGAAATAATGATGACATGGATATCGGGGAATTTCTTTTTGATGAGCTGGAGAACTTCGGCGCCGGTTAATTTAGGCATCTTGATATCCAGGAGCACTACGTCATAGTGCTTGTTCTTCTTGCTAAGGCAGGGAATGACCTGTGAGCTGTCGGAACAGATGTCTATTTCAAGATCGACCTCTGTCTCATGCTCGAGGTTCTCTTTGGCATCCTGCGCAAGGGTCGTATCATCGTCAACTATGAGAATTCCATATTTAGGTTTCATTAGAGCTCCTTTAATAAAGACAAAAAATCCCCATTCTACTTCTTTTTTCAGAAGAATGGGGCATAAAGAAAAAAAGTTTAACTTCGGCAACTGACTGCCTTATTCCGAATCTTACCGGAAGTTAGGCTCTATAGCTTTGCGCCCCATTCTTTCGAATGGTTTGCTATTATCGACTTAAACTTTTATTCTGACCTATTTCTACTTAAAGTATACCATAAAATGTGCGAAATAACAACGTCATGTAGCAAAACCGCACATTGTTTAATATGCCGCAAAATAAGCGGTTAGGAGAGGCTTAAGCAAATAAATGGATAGACTGCACGAATATATGCTTTCTTTGGTTAAGGAGCGATTCTTTGGCACCGTTAAGATAACGTTTGAAAACGGTCTTCCGATTGCCATGAAGGAGGAAAAATCTATTGATACCGCGCCTTTTAGAGAAGATATCAAAGAAGGCGTAAAGAAGGGATCCGTTGAAAGGGATAAGTAGAGCTATTCTAGGAAAAAACTTGACAAGCCGGTTTTATAGTGTATATTAATAATTGACAATTTGGTTTAAGAATTAAAACAGTCCTATTGGAAGAACCAGGGGGCTGGTGTTTCTGAGGAAACTCTCAGGAATGCCAGCCCTTTTTTTATTGCCTTTTTATGACACAGACTATTTTTCAGATTACTGGTGGTTATACAAAGATTCCCAACAGCATATTACGGGCAATCTACAGGTCACCCTTTAATGGCACCGAGATCCGGGTTATTCTTTTTGTAATCAGAATGACCAGCGGCTGGCATAAGGAAAATAAGCTCCTTAGTTACGGCTACATCGCGAAAGAAGCAAACCTTGATAAACGTAATGTCAGAAGGGCAATCAACATACTTATCCAGTCCAAGGTTATTATAAAAAGTAAAGACGGCCGTAAAAACAAACTCGCTATAAATCACAATTATACAACCTGGCAGTTATGCACAGGTTGTAATATCGAAGGGGCTAAATTACCCCTACATAAGGGGTGAATTAGCCCCTATTTTTGGGGGCCAACTAACCCCTGTAAAGAATTAAAGAAATAATTAAAGAAATAGTAGTAAAGAAATGTGGCTGTGAATTCTGTGGATAAGTCCAAAATCTGTTTTTTAAGAATTACATTGTAAGACTAAATTTGTTAAGAGGAAATCTTAAAATGGATTCGCATAAAATAAAGCAGAAAAAACGTGCTGGGAAAGTGATTCGAGCTTTTAAGGTCGAAATCTGTGATGCTAGCTCTAATCCTGAGCTGTATGCTAATCCAAGCAATCCCTACGCTCAATTGTCAGATGAGGAGAGGCTGAAAGATTTTGTTGAGGTTTTTGGTTTGCTTTGGGGAGAGTCATGCCGGGAAACCAGTAAAGACGTCTATGGAAATAAAAAAGATTGCAATAAGTAATATTAGTGATATAGTATTACCCATACGAAAGTAGAGGGTATATGGATAATAAAGTTTCTTGGAAAAAAGTCACAACCGTTTATAGTTTTAAGGATTCAAAGACTGTCCGCGTTTTTGGTGTCGTCCGCGTATCGACAGATAAGCAGGCGCAGAAAATAGGCGAATCATTAGATCATCAGAAAGAAGTCCTTAAAAATTGGGTGAGGTCTAAATCAAGCCTGCACGCTCCCCAAGAATGGGGGCTTGTTGATATTTTTGTAGAAAATGAGGGTCCGGACGGCCAGAGAAAAGGACGGACTGCAACAAAGCGGGAAGGAAGAAGGGGATTAGCCAAAGCTCTTGAGCTTGCTAAATTAAAGCTTATTGACGTCGTTGTTGTAACAAAGCTGGATCGGATAGCTAGGAATGTAAGAGATTACATAGACATATCAGCAGAATTCAATGAGAGCGGCGTGGCGCTTGTCTGTTTAGATCTTGACATTGATACTTCAACGCCTGATGGACAGATGATAATGCGTAATCACGCTAATCTTGCTCAATGGCAAGCGGAACGAATAGGGCAATATAGCATAGAAACCGTCCTAAGGCATCTTAACCAAGGGCGCCCGATAGGTCCACCACCCATCGGTTACCGGATAAGCAAAGACTCTAATGGCAAGACTACTTATGAACCAGATCCTGCTTATAGGAAGCACGTTGAATTTATTGATCAACTATATTTGAGAGTGAAAAGTGTTGGAAAAGTTGTCGATATCTTACACCAAAAGGGATATAAATCTAAGCGTAACAAGACGTATTCAAAGCCTATGGTATCTCGTATTCTCCAGAATATCCGCTATATTGCAAAGCAAGAACATGATGGAAAAATTTATGCCGGGAATTGGGAACCATTAAGAAGTGAAGACGTTTATAAAACGATTCAGGCTACTTTCAAGAGAAATAGGCTGAGTAATCACAGTCCAAATAGCTCAAATCATCACTACGTCTACCTTGCTAAAAGCCTACTTAAATGCAGCAGTTGCGGTTCAACCATGATCACAAGACCAGCTACCGGTAGAGGCGGGAAATATTATCCCTATTATATGTGTATGAAAGCATTTAAGACTAATGGCATTGATTGCGAAGAAACCAATTATTTAGCATCAGAAGCTGTGGACGATGCGATTATTGAGATTTTACGGCATTTACATTTAAATCCTGATAATGTTGCTGAGATTATAAAAAAAGCTAACCAGGCGACTGCATCAACGATAGGGATTTTGGAGGATGATTTGGATAGGGTCCAAGCAAGCTTAAAAGATGTCCGCACCAAAATTGCCAATTTAGTCGAGATACTCTCAGATAAGGGAATGGCAGGGATTGATGCAGTTAAGGAAAGGCTGGGAACCCTAAATCAAGACGAATCAGAGCTTGTCCTTGAAGAAAACAGACTGAAGTCAGAAGTTCAGGCAGAGAAGGTACAGGCTGGGACAGCTCATGAGTATATCAAGACATTACAGTTATTTGAAGATTACTATGTGATGAATCAAAATAATAGGGAGCGTCTCCAGGCAATTCTTCCTAGAATAGTTAATTCAGTTATCTGTGAAATTAATGACAGGAAAAAGGGTATGGGCAAACTTAAGATTGGCTTATTCGGACGGCCTTTTAATAGAGGTCAGAACGCTGAGATATGGAATAAAACATTACAAAAAATAGCCGATGAGTGTTATAATAATAAAGTTTTTGAAGAAGCTAATGGTAAGTTCGGAACAAAAGCTTATAAAGAGAGAAATCCTTCTTCAGGCGCAGGAGTTCTCGTTAATTCAGATAAACGGTATTATAATGTTTGTGGTTCGCAGAGGGTAACTTCTGTGACCCCAGTATCTCCTATCTCTATGTGGCACAATGAGTTATAATAAGTATCCGACGGAGAAATCTGTCGGAGATTTTTTATGTAGCGATGTCCCTAGGAGTTAGGGCGTTATTTCCGTCGGAGAATTTCGCAATATTTTAAAACAAGATCTCCGTCGGAGGAGACAGGAATATTAAGTGCCAATTTTAAAAAAATAGCGCAATTCCTCTCGTAGTTTATGGGCGCTAGTTTATGGCTATTTCGCGATATTGCCGAATATTGGCACATCTAAATATGCCATAAACTAGGGAATAGGCCAGTTTTTCGAGGATAAACTAGAGAGGTTTCCTGCCGCGCAATATTTATGGGCGTCCTCACGGGAGTTACCTTTAACTTGATAGAGTTAATAATCTTGACAAGCGTTTTTTTGATACTATAATTATTCATCATACTAATATTCAGATATAAAAATATATATGAAAAAATATAATTTTTTAGGAAGAACCCCATGAATAAGGCGAACAGTTTAATTGAGCGGATCAAGGTTGGGCTGGTGATTGGGCTATTGGCGGCCTTGACCGGATGTGCGGGGTACTGGACTGAAGGTTATTACGGAGACACGATGATGGTATCGGGTCCGGAACCTGATATGTTTCTTTTCGGAGGCGACTATTACGGGAGGGGCGATGCGCATAATTATAGCCATCGTGGATCTGAAAGTCGCAGGGTAGCGCATCCCAGTAGTAGACAAAATCATGGAGTAGTGCATTCCAGTACTGTACAAAGTCACGGAACGGCGCATCCTAGTGGCGAGCAAAGGGGAAAGCGATGAAGTACACATTGGATAAAAACAAACCCAATGAACTTATGAAATTTTTTAAACAACTTACATGTTTTGTCAGTTTTTTAACAATCGCATTATTGGTAAGTGTCTGGAGTATTTTGTTAGTTGATCTTCATGCGGCAGAACCTAACCAAGCGCAACAGAAACCAGTAGTTGTACAACGGTTGTTTACTTCTCCAGATGAGGCTATAAAAGCTTTACAGGCGGCTACCCAAGCTAAAGATAAAACGGCCCTAAATGAAATTTTCGGCCCGGAGGTCCAAGAACTTTTAACCGGTGACGAAGTACAGGATACGAACAATTCGCAGAGGTTCGCTACCGCCATGGCGCAGGGCTGTACGCCTGTGAAAGAGGGAGAGGACAAAATCACTCTTGAGGTTGGCAAGAATAACTGGCCTATGCCGATTCCACTGGTGAAAGCTAACGGGCAATGGCATTTCGATACTGCGGCAGGCAAAGAGGAGATCATCAGCCGTCATATCGGCAAGGACGAATGCCACGCCATCGGTGTTTGCCGGGCTTACGTGTTAGCGCAACGTCAGTATACAAGCATGAACCAGGGAGGAAAGAAGTACGCGCAAAAATTCAAGAGCACGCCTGGGGAAAAGGATGGTCTCTATTGGCCGTCTGCTGAGAACGAACCGACTAGCCCATTCGGGCCTTTGGTGGCAGAAGCCCATGCTGAAGGTTATGCCAAAAATAAGGTCATGCCGCATCCGTTTCATGGTTATTATTTCAGAATTTTGACCCGGCAAGGCAAGGCTGCGTCTGGCGGAAAAATGGATTACATGAGCCACGGCAACCTGACGAAAGGATTTGCGCTGGTGGCTTACCCGGCGCATTGGGACTACTCAGGCATCATGACATTTATCGTCAATCAGGACGGCAAAGTTTTTCAGCGAAATCTCGGCGAAAATACTTCTCAGGTTGCTAGGACAATAAAGGAATACAATCCGGACAGCGAATGGGCGTTAGTGTCAGATGAGGGGGTATGCGCAGTATCCGAAAGATGATGTTGCAGCCGCTTGTTAAAATCCAGCCAATACAAAAATCTAAACCTAATTTCTAATAATATCTTGTAATCACTTTGAGATTTTTCTTGTAGCAAAAACAATTCTCTGATATCTGATTGTCTTGAATTGAAGAACGATCTAAGATACAATTATATTTAGAATTTGCACAGGAAGGTCATGACGGTTATGACATCTCAAGGGAACAAAAAAATACATATTTTATTTTACATTTTTTCTTTAATAGGATTTATTACTGCTATATTAGTTTATTCAGAAAAATCTCTGCCCCTACTTTATTTTCTTTGGAGACAGCCGTTTTTAATCTTCATCCGTATTTTCTGCATAGCCTTATTTTGTTTTTTTTTAAGCTCCTTAATCGCAAAGTCCTATCCTGGGGTTGGCTAAAATGGCTCGGGGGTATTATCTTTCTTCCAGTCCTGATTTTGCCGGCTATGCGGTGTTGTTTCAAGGTTCCCTATGTCTTCTGTCGCGTATGCCCAGATAAATGCCCTTGGGGATTATCGAGAACCTTATTTTTTACCTCCTTTGTTTCGCTTAACCTTTCAGGAAGATTCTGGTGCACAGCCGTATGCCCTGTAGGCACTTTTCAGGAATGCCAGGCCCAGCTTTCAAAAAAACACCTAAAACTTTTTTCATGGCTATACGGCCTGCCTTATCTTATTTTGTTCTTGGTCATAGGGATGTATTTTTTAACCTTTTTCGCATCGCCTTGGGTGGGATTCTTTGAACATGGAGAATATGTTTGGGTTGCTGTAACAGCATCTATCGCTATTTTAATTATAGCAGCAGCGTTTTTTATCACAAGGTTTTGGTGCCGATATTTCTGTCCTGTAGGCACTATCGCAGAGTTAAGCTTTAGGCTTAAGCGTTTGTTAAAGATAGGTAAATCAAAAACAATCTAAAAAAGGAGAAAACTATGGCTAGGAAACTATTTTTAACCGCGTGTTTGCTATTGATAAGCTTATTCATTTCTACTGAGGCAATCCATGCCCAAGACACAGCCTCCATCAAGTTATTAACTCCACAAATGCAAGGCGGTAAACCATTGATGCAGGCATTGAGGGATAGAAAAACTCAGCGCGCTTTTAGCCCTAAGGATTTGCCTTTACAGGTACTTTCAGACATGCTCTGGGCTGCAAACGGCATAAACCGCCCAGAATCAGGCCACCGTACCGCCCCTTCTGCCATGAATATGCAGGAAATTGATATTTATGTAGCAAGAGCCGATGGTTTATATCTGTATGACGCTAAAGAGAATGTATTGAGGCAGATCCTGAAAGAAGACTTAAGGGCCTTAACCGGCAAACAGGTATTCGTCAAAGACGCTCCCGTAAACCTTATCTTTGTGGCGGATTTTTTCAAGATGGGTAAAACCACAGGCAATACTACAGACTTCTATGCAGCTACCGATACAGGCTTTGTCAGTGAGAATGTCTATCTATTTTGCGCATCAGAAGGCCTGGCTACAGTTGTGCGCGGCTTGGTGGATAAGCCGGCTTTGGCTAAAGCGATGAGATTAAGGCCTGATCAGAAGATAATTCTTACGCAAACAGTAGGGTATCCGAGAGATTAGAAATCCGGATATTTCTTAATGAATGAGAAAATTAAGATTATAGAACTGGATTTTGTTAACGCCTTTTTGATTAAGGCAAAAGATGACTTTGTTTTGATTGATACGGGGATGCCTTATCACTGGAAAAGATTGGAGGCGAAATTAATAGATGCGGGTTGCCTTCCTCCTAAATTGAAACTCGTCATTATAACTCATGGAGATCGTGATCATATAGGTAATTGTGCGAAATTACAGGAAAAATATAAAGCTAAGATAGCGATGCACGAAGCCGATGCCTTTATGGCAGAAGGTGGTGTGTTCCTGAAGCGTAAAGTAAGAACTTTAGCCGGCAGAATTCTTATTCTTCTTTCGAGATTGCGAAGACAAAAGATAAATTTACAGAAGTTTAAACCTGATATATTCCTGAAAGACGGACAGGGTTTAGAGGAGTACGGATTCAATGCAAAAATCATTCATTCGCCAGGTCATACAAAAGGCTCTATCGGGATTTTAACCGAAGAAGGTGATTTGTTTGCCGGAGATACATTGGTTAACTCAAAAAAGCCCGATATTGCAATATTTGTTGATAATTTTCAGGAGCTTAAGAATAGTATTGAAAAACTGAAGAAGTTGGAGATTAAAAAGGTTTATCCTGGTCACGGAAAAATATTTTTATTCTCTGATTTAAAGATATAAGTGAGATAGCGGGGAATACAGGAGGTATATTCTAATGAAAATTATGGCATTTAATGGCAGCCCGAGAAAAGAATGGAATACGGCAACGCTACTTAAAAAAGCCCTTGAAGGCGCATCGTCACAAGGAGCCAAAACCGAACTTATTCATCTGTATGATTTAAAGTATAAAGGATGTATTAGTTGTTTTGCCTGCAAAGAAAAAGGAGGTAAGAGCTATGGTAGGTGCGTGGTGAGAGACGATCTAAAGCCGATTTTTAAGAAAATTGAAACAGCCGATGCTTTCATATTTGGTTCGCCGATATACCTGGGGAATATTACCGGAGAGATGCAATCATTTCTGGAACGATTAGTATTTCCTTATCTAACTTATACCGATCCACCGGAGTCACTTTTCCCCAAAAATATCCCCGTGGGTTTTATTTATACCATGGGTCTTACCGAAGAGCTGATGAATGAATTCGGTTATAACCAACGTTTCGCAGGTATAGACCGGTTTCTTGCTAGGATTTTCGGTTCAAGCGAGAAGCTTTTGTGTTTTGACACATATCAGTTTAAAGATTATTCTAAAGTGGTTGCGCCAAGATTTAACCCTGAAGAAAAATTAAAAAGACGCCAAGAAATATTCCCTAAGGATTGTCAGAAAGCCTTTGAAATGGGTGCCAGATTTGCCAAGAAATAGAGAATTAAATGGAAAAAGGATTTGAAGCGATAAAGGAGCGGTACTTACACCGAACATTATACTACATGATATTTCATACTATTCATACATTACATACTTAGCTAAAAAACTGGATAACACTAAACAATTTTTGTTAGAAGAACTCACATATGAATGATAAAATAATCGAAGTCAAAAATTTGTCAAAACATTTCGGTCAAGTTTTAGCGGTCAAAGATATCTCATTTGAAGTTAAACGATCCGAAATCTTTGCCTTTTTGGGGCCGAATGGCGCAGGCAAAACGACAACAATTAAAATGTTCATTACTCTGCTTGCACCCACAAGCGGCGATGCAACCATTAACGGGTATAGCGTGATTCACCATCCAGCCGAAGTGCGCAGAGCCATCGGCTACGTACCTCAGATGATTTCCGTTGATGGAGCGCTTACAGTACAAGAAAACTTAATGCTTATGGCCCATCTTTATGATGTTCCTCACAGGGAATGCAATAAGCGTATCAAAGAAATGCTCGTATTCCTTAAGTTGGAAAAATACGCCCGGTCACTCGTAAGGACACTTTCCGGAGGCATGATCCGTAAGCTGGAAGTTGGGCAGGCCATGCTACATAATCCCCATCTGTTTTTTCTCGATGAGCCGACTACGGGGCTTGACCCTATAGCAAAACGCAGCATCTGGGAACACCTCGTAGATCTCCGCGATACCTTTGGCACAACGATTTTCTTTTCTACGCACAATATGGAAGAGGCAGAGGAGGCGTGTGATAGGGTTGCGATTATGAATGCCGGGGAAATTGTCGCTATCGGCTCAGTCTCGGAGCTAAAAGAAAAAACTAACAAAAAGGATGCTACGCTTGAAGACGCTTTTATGTTCTTCGCTGGAGATTCTCTTCAGTCGGGGGGTAATTTCCGCGATATAAAGCAGACAAGACAAACACATCACAGGTTAGGCTGAAATTATGCTGAACTATATCTTGCAACTTATCATTAAAACATGGGTGATGGCTGAAATGGAGATAAGAAAACTCCTACATGACCCAACGGAGCTTATCACTCGAGCAATACAGCCTATTTTATGGCTAGGTATTTTTGGAGAAGCAATGAGTAAAATCCGGGCGATACCGACCCAAGGGTTTACTTATTTACAATTTATCACCCCCGGCATCCTTACTCAATCAATAACGTTTGTTTCGATATTCTATGGTTTAGCAATCATTTGGGAACGCGATATGGGATTGCTGCAAAAAATCTTAGTTACTCCAACTCTACGCTTGGCGCTCGTATGGGGGAAAATGATTTCGGCTGGTATGCGTGGGTTAAGCCAGGCGATCATCATCTTTCTTTTTACCCTTATCCTGCAAATCCATCTTCGGATTACACTGTTCTCGATTCTTGGAGTGGTGATTATTACGATGCTTGGCGCTAGCTTTTTTACCGGGTTATCAATGATTATCGCCTCTATTGTGAAAACTCGCGAGCGATTCATGGGAATAGGGCAAATTATTACCCTGCCGCTATTTTTCGCCTCTAATGCAATATATCCTATTTCAATTATGCCTTCGTGGCTTCAAGTGGTTGCCAACATGAATCCTCTTAGCTATATGGTTGATGGTCTTCGTGCCCTGTTGGTTTCAGGAGATGTATCGCGGCTTCCTTTTGACATAGTTATTTTGATTATCGTTACATTTGCCATATCGTTTCTGAGCGCATATATGTATCCAAAGGTCGTTGTCTAATGTTCTGATATGATTGAAAGGAGGGGATCATGAAAAAGAAATGTGAAAAGGCAGAATTAACAAATTGTATCAAGGAAAAGGCTAAGGAGTTGTGGGAAAAAGATGGACGCAAGCAAGATCGTGATTTAGATTATTGGTTACAGGCTGAAAAGATTGTAAAATCTCAGACCACAAAATATTAAAACTAGAGTCAGTCATAATTACTAAAGATTGATTCAGGTCTTACGACGACATCTAAAATAAGGAGGAATGCATGAAAGCAGCAAGAAATGTGTTTTTCGGGTTAGCAATAGTAGGGGCAATAGTTTTTGTTTCAGGGGTATCATTCGCAGAAACCGCAACGTCAACGCCAACGTCAACGCCAGCGGCAGCAGCAAATGATGTATCAGCAGCAAAGCAAGCAAAACATGAAGCTAGAATTAAGCTTCTACAGGATTCCGCAGCAGCTCTTCAGACAACAAATCCAGATTTAGCAATGAAATTGACTGATATTGTGAATGGGGCATCAAAAGAGAAGACGGAAAGCAGCAAATTAGCAAAAGACTCGGCTGAATGGAAAGCAAAGCACGATGCAAGAATACAGCTTTATAAAGACGCAGCAGCAGCCCTTCAAGCGACAAACCCGGATTTAGCAAAGGGTTTAATGGATATGACAGTGCCAAAGCAGAAGACTGAAATGCAGAAGGCGGCTGAAGAAAAGAACGAGAAAGAAGAATCTGGAGAAAAGGTAGAGCCCAAGGGAAACAGTAATTAGTTCGAATCTCTTCAGGGGGGGTGAGAGGAGTAGTATTTCGGTGAGTTCGGGCCCCGTCAGGTACCCCAATAATTATCTTCTCATTCAGAGAGGTGAGAGCTTAAAGCCCTGATTACTTTGATTAATCAGGGGGAGGTAACTGAAATGAAGGATGTGGTTAAAAGAGTTTACGGTGATATCGCAAAAAGCAAGAAGAAGAGTTGCTGTGGCCCAAAAAGCTGTGATTCCAGAGGTGCCACAGTATCCGAAAGAATAGGCTATACAAAAGAAGAATTGCAGTCAATACCTGACGAAGCTGTCATGGGTTTAGGCTGCGGTAATCCTGTGGCACTTGCGTCCTTAAAAGAAGGTGAAACAGTAGTGGATTTAGGTTCAGGCGCGGGCATAGACGTATTTCTTGCATCGCGCAGAGTAGGCGATAGTGGCAAAGTCATAGGAATAGATATGACTGAAGAGATGCTTAAACGCGCCAGAGAAAACGTAAAGAAAGGAGAATTCAGTAATGTCGAGTTTAAGCTTGGTGATATAGAGGCAATGCCGCTTGAGGATAATATCGCCGATTGTGTGATAAGTAACTGCGTGATAAATCTCGCGCAGGATAAGCAAAAAGTTTTTAATGAAGCGTTCAGGGTATTGAAGCAAGGCGGCCGGCTGATGGTCTCTGATATGGTTCTTCTAAAAGATCTTTCGGAAAAGATTTCAAAATCAGCCGAGATGTATGCGGGCTGTGTTGCCGGAGCATTGAAACGGGATGATTATATCGCCAAGATAAAGAACGCAGGCTTTAAAGACATATCTATCATAAAAGAAGATCCGGTGCGCTTTCTCGACTATCTCGGCTCAGACAAGGTAGTAAGTAACATAATAGAGAATATGTCGGAAAAAGAAATAGAAGAGATTAATTCATCCGTTGTCAGTATTAAGATATCGGCGAAAAAATAAATCCATAATAATATGAAGAAGCGAAAGATCAAAAAAACATCGCTGAACAAACGGGCGGTATATTTCTCTAGGAACATGTTGGAATTGAAACCTGATGTAGCGGGAGCACGGATGTGGGGAGTGGCCCTGGATAAGGTATTATTGACGTATTTTGAAATGAAGCCAAACTGTAAATTTATCTATCATCGCCATAAAAGCGAACAAATCACTATGGTGCTAAGTGGTGAGTTGTTTTTTAAACTCAAAGGACGGACTGTTTGCCTTAAAAAGGGTGAAGTTATCGCTATCCCTTCGAATGTAGCACATGCCGTTTACACAGCACATCTAGGTGTTCGGGCTATTGATGCCTGGTCGCCTGTTATGAAGCAATATAAGAAATAAAAACAATCAAAAAGAAGGGTGGTTGTAAACATGAGAAAGAGCGATCTTGCAGTTTCTATGTTTAATGAAGGTTTTAGTTGTTCACAAGCGATTTTTTCCACTTACGGCAAAGAATTAGGTATAGACAGTGGAACCGCTATTAAAATTTCGGCACCTTTCGGCGGTGGTATGGCGAGGATGGGCGAGACTTGCGGTGCTGTAACAGGCGCATTTATGGTTATTGGACTTAAATACGCAGTAGGTAAAGATTCTAAAGATAAGGTTTATTCGCTTGTTAAGAAGTTTGTGGATGATTTTAAGGCTCGTAACAAATCTATCGTTTGTAAAGAATTGTTGGGTTATGATATAAGTAAGCCTGAAGGAATGAAAACCATAAAAGAAAAAGATCTGATTAAAACTCTTTGCCCGAAATTCGTGAAAGACGCTGCGGAAATTCTGGAAAAGCTTCTTTTGACATAGTATTTACCATTAAGAATTAACTGGCATGACTGCCAGTTAATTCTATATTTTACCGCAGGAGGAAAGACTATGGCACAGAAAAAGATCGCTGTTTTTGTAGGAAGCCTGCGCAAAGAATCATTTAACTGCAAAATGGCCAAGGCGCTAATTAAGGTTTCACCCGAATCGCTCAAGTTAGAGATTATCGAGATCGAAGGACTACCTTTATATAATCAGGACTTCGATGATAATCCTCCGGTTTCCTATACGCAATTCCGAGAATCTTTAAGAGAGTTTGACGCGGTTTTGTTTATTACACCCGAATACAATCGTTCCGTTCCCGCCGTGCTCAAGAACGCTATTGATGTGGGGTCGCGTCCCTATGGGCAAAGCGCGTGGAATGGGAAGCCGGGTGCTGTGATGAGCGTCTCGCCTGGCGCTATAGGCGGATTCGGCGCAAATCATCATCTGCGCCAATCGCTGGTTTTCCTTAATGTTCCTACGATGCAACAGCCGGAAGCGTACATCGGGAATGCCGATAAGCTTTTTGATGAAAAGGGTAATCTTACTAACGATTCTACCCGTGAATTTATCACAAAGTTTATGCAGGCATTTGCAGAATGGATTGCGCGCTGCACGTCAAATAAAAAGTAATTGTGGCCTAAATTAGAGGGTATTCATCTGAGTATATGGCGATTGTGGTATAATTGACCTGTGTAAATTAAGAGAGGTTTCCCCTCGGCTTATACGAGAGGGACCCCAGTAATATCGTTCTCCTCGCATAACGGGAGAGTTTAAGGCCTATGATCGGAATACCGGTTATAGGCCTTTTTATCTAGCGAGTTCCCTAGGAGTTAGGGCATCGCATTTATTAGCCGTATTTCGATTATATCCGTACCATAAGCTGTTTTAAAAGCCTCTCTGAATATCGCTGTTTAATCGCCAAAATAGGCCAATTCCTCTCTTATATAATGGTCGCTATATAATGAAAATATCGGCAATATTCGAGGTATTTTAGAGCTTTAGGAGGCCATTATATACAGGGAGAGAGGGGTTTTCTATCGTTACGCGGTAGGGTTTTTAAGCAACTTCTGCCACTTTTCTTTTTGTTTTTCCCAATCTAACTCGCGGCAGATTTCGCGGAGTTTGTATTCGGGGATAAAGGGAATGTTTGAATTGTCTGAAAACAGAATATCTTCTTGGATGCTTGGTGCAAGCATGAGCAGATTCATGAGTAGATAGATTTTAACCTGGTTTATATTAAGCCAGCCAGGATGAAATCATTATGATAAATTAAACCTACGAATGATTTTTTTTATCCTTCTAATAAAAAATACTCGTTCCAAAAAGAGTACTGTTCTATTTGAAATAATCCGAGTGACTGGTATTTTGCCTCCAAACTGATTTTTATCCAAAGCAAAATTATTAGGCAAATGATAACACCAAGCATCCGGGGGTATTTTATTTCCACTATCCACCGGAAGAAGAACTCTATGCTCATGTGGATGTTTCCATATCATGCCAGCAGATGCACGCTCCCTTATTTTCCATTCAGGATGATTGCCATCCGTCCATGCCGGATGATTTATAAATTCCAACATTTGCTTTTTGGTATATATCCAAAATGCGTGATAAGGGGCTGGAGTCAGGAACCACTTCAAATTCTCTATTGTTTTAAAAATTGGAGTATAAGCTTTTTTACCAAAATCTGAACTCATAATTACCCCCTTAGGACTTTTTTCGACTCTTAAAAAGCCTCTGATATATCCTTGCGGATAAATAATAAGGGTGTCTTTATACCATCTTACAATAGCATCCCATTGCACTAAAATATCATCTTCAATATACATAAAAAAATCATAGTTCTTTATGTTTTGCAGCATATTGCCACGGTGTTGCCACGTTAGCAGCCATGGATGCTTTAAGTTTTCATGCACCTGTATCCTGATTTTTAGACCACAAATAAATTCGCTAGGAAGTTTTTTTTCTGTTTCCGAACTATTTGTATCAATCACAATGTCTATTTCTGAAAATTTATAGGAACGAAAATTATCTAATACCTTAGCCAAGTAGTGAATTCTTTCCTTCACATAATGAAATGCGATATGGACTAGAAGCCTCCCTGGAATTTCTTGGCAAGAATTAAGCATAACCTTCTCTAGCTCCTTCTTTCAACCATATTTGATTCTTCTTAACAGCATAACCTCTAAAGCGTTTAGAAATGACGGGGGATGAAATAATTGTATTTCTACGTCGTCTTCTTTATATACGGTTTTCTTAGTATTAAAAGGTAGCCTTTTCACTATTCTAAGCATTAAGTTTTTATCCATATTGAATATTATACGCTTGAAAGTTAACTTTGCAACTTCGTAATATGTAATGTAAAAAGTAGTCTAAATAATATCCTCATCCTCTCAAGGGGCTCTCTAGCAGTGTTTGGAGAGTTTTCCCCTTACTGGATATTCATGGACGCCCTTATGGGGATCACCCTATAAATTTTCTCATACTTGAATTGGTGGATAAACTAAGATATAATCATATATAATATTTACATAGGTAGGAGGTTAATCATGAAAATTAATTTTGAAAAAGCCGTTTCATATATTGGTACCCTGTATGAGAACGATGAAGCGTCCAAAATAAATTATATTAAATCGACAGAACTAAAAAACTTCGGAACAGTTGTAGATAGCGACGTTTCAAGAATGATGCAGCTATTAATACGTTTGGTACGACCGCAAAGGATCTTATAAATTGGAACAAGTGTAGGTTATTCAACAGTATCTATGGCTAACATTGCTAAAGAATACGGAGGTAAAATTACCACGATTGAGTATAATGAACAATCAGCAAAGCAGGCAATAAAGAATTTTGAACGTGCTGGAGTTGCTGAACTTATCGAGGTAAAAATCGGTGACGCAAAGGAAATCATTCCAACTTTAAAAGAAAGCTTTGACTTAATATTTCAAGATGTCGGAGATAAAATGCTTTATTCTGTATTACTAAATGATTTAGTCACTCTTCTAAAACCAGGTGGAGTGTTATTGGCTGAAGATTCCCTTTTACCTTGTGCGAACCTCAAAAACTCCGACTTTGATCAAGCAGAATGGAATAGTGCAGTGAAAGCTCTCGATAAATTCAACAAAATGATTGCTCAATGCCCAGATTTAAAAAGTACATTACTTCCCATTGGTGATGGATTGACTATAGGCATAAAAATAGGTTAGTACAAGGAAGCAGCTTAATTAAACATATTAATTCAAGGAATAGTATCTGAACTAGCCAGCCAATTGAACAGCAGGGTAGTAAATTACCAATGTCCGGACAAAGATAGGCGGACAACCCTATCTCCTAATTACTCAAAGAGTTACGCGATTTTAAGCCAAAAATGACCGGACAAAACGGACGCATTTTCGAGCTTTTTTGTCCGTCACCAGGCCAGTAATGTGCCTCTCTAAAGCAGATAATTCTTGCTCTAATAGGGTAAGGGCTATATAATTGGTAGCTAGGAATTAAGAGAGGTTTCCCCTTGGCTCATACGAGAGGGACCCCAGTAATATCGTTCTCCTCATAGTATTGGATAGTTTAAGGCCTATGATCGCAGTAGCGGTTATAGGCCTTTTTATCTGGCGATGTCCCTAGGAGTTAGGGGGGTTACTTACGAATGTTACAAAAGTTATAAAATAACCATTGCAATTGTTTATAAAATGATATAAAATGTTATAATGGAATTGATACAGAAGTTAGATATATATCGCTTGGAAAACAGAATCTCCCAACAGTCGTTAGCCGCGAAGTTGGGAGTTTCTTTTGTTACGGTAAATAGATGGTTTAATAATAAGACCAAGCCGAATAAAATTCAAAGGTATCATATTAATAAATTTCTTAAGAACATTAAAGGAGGGGAGAAGCATGGAAAATAATGGTTTAGGATATTGGGTGTGGTTTCTCCTTATCGGTGCGGTGATAGGGTGGTTGGCAGGGCTCATCGTCAGAGGCCGGGGGTTTGGGATTATCGGAGATATCGTAGTCGGGGTTGTAGGAGCTATGCTTGGTGGATGGATGGGGAGAGTAATAGGAATATATCCCGGCAGTTCAATTGGCGCGTTTTTAATGGCTCTTGTAGGTGCGGTGCTCTTAGTAGGCCTGACGCGCTTCATTAAACGAATAGCCGCATAAGTAGTAAATTATGTCTGTACGCTAGGATAACAATATGAGACAAAAGATGTTATGCCGCTTGTTTATATTAGTAACTTGTATTTCGACATTATCAGGGTGCGCCCATCTGCGAAATGCTGTACCGGAAAATCTTGTTGGTACGGCCGTCGTTGTCGGTATGCCGGATATGCGCTATTATACAGGTAAGCCTGAGTCTCTCTTTATGCGGCAGAGTCTGGCAGATTCGTTTAAAGACGAAGGTAAATCAGAATATCTGGTTGACGGTATAAAGACCTATCCGGTGCTTATTATCGGAGGGGGTGTATCTAACAGTGCTTACGGCTTAGGACTATTGAAAGGATGGTTAAAGGAAGGGTCTCGGCCGGCATTTAAAATAGTTACTGGCTATTCGAGCGGATCAATCCTCGCTGTTGCCACGTTTTCAGGAAAAGACTATGAAGAACGGCTTGCGGACCTATTCACCTCGATATCTACCAAAGATGTTGTGAAACAGAGGAGCAGTTTTGCCCTTCTATTTGGAGATTCTGTGGTTAGTTCAGTTCCATTAGCTAAGAAAATCGATGACCTTGTGGATGAAAATTTAATGGTAAGGATCGCACAAGAGCATAGGAAGGGGCGCAGACTATATGTGGGAACCACGGATTTTGACGCCCAAGGGTTTGTTATATGGGACATGGGAGCACTTGCTTCCATTGGAGGCCCCGATTCGCTGAAAATGTTCCGCAAAATAATTCTAGCTTCATGTTCATTCCCAGCTATGCTTCCTCCGGTCTATTTTCAAGTTGAAGCCGGAGGCAGGCGTTATGATGAGATGCATGTTGATGGAGGGGTCATGGGTGGAGTTTTTTATATCCATCAGTTAATGGAAGGTGGGGGATTTAAAGAATTCAGAACTCGATTATATATCTTAAATCTGTGTTATATGTCACCGCACTCCAAACAGGTAGAAGACAACCTGGTGGCGATAACATCACGCCTGATTGAAAGCAATGGAGCGTCAAAAATGATCGGGGATACTTACAGGCTTTACGCTTTCGCTAAAGAAAAAGGATGGGATTATAATTTAGCCTATATTCCAGAAGATTTTAAGCCTTATCAAAAAGAGATGTTCGATAGGCAGGAGATGCAGAGGCTCTTTAAACGCGGATATGACGATGCGGTAGTAGGATATAAGTGGCACAAAGCTCCGCCTGGACTTGTGGCAGATGGTAAATAGCCCGTTATACGTAATGGAGGATATATGAATAAAGGTATGTCGGTTGCGCTTTTAGTTGTAGGAGTTCTCTTGTTAGTTCTTGGGTTAAATGCGTATCACTCGACTAGTTCCGATGTTTCGCGATTTTTTACGGGTGCGCCTACAGATAAGGCTCTTTGGCTTCTGATTGGTGGAACGATCGCTGGTATAGTAGGGTTTTCAGGTTTAATTAAAAAATAAGATAGTGTTCGTTTTAAAATATAGCGAGGCTGAATGAAGAACTTAAAAGTTTATTTAAAGCTCGTATGAATACTAGAAAACAGATTATTCGGTTTTTAATTACGGGCACTACTGTCAATGCAACAGACTTTAGTATCTATTATATTTTATTTCATTTTTTTTCTTATAGTATATCCAAGGGTATCTCTTTTACGTGCGCTGGTATTGTTGGGTATTTACTTTTGAAATATTGGACATTTAAACATAACCAACCATCGTATACTGAAGTTGGCCGGTATGCGTTAATTAATTTTTTAGCATTAGGCGTCAATGTTTTAACAAATCAAAGCATCCTTAACTTGCGGCCCGGTTCTGTTTTTTTAGCTTTAATTATCGCTTCGGCCTTAACAGGATTGTTTACCTTTGTTTGTTTTAAATGGTGGGTTTTTAGATCCTCTTTGAAAGAGAGGATCTATTTTGTATGGTGGAAATGGCTCCCCTGGAGATTTTTAGTAAGAGACGCTGCGCGTAGGCAAGGATTTTTAGATCCGATTAAGCTCCTTTCTCAATTGCAGAATTTTGCCCAACCCTCAGAGGTGGCAGTTCCGATGGAACTGTTGCGTTCAGGCGTTGTCTTACACGCTCGGGGCTTGATAAATAGTCTAGCCATTCAGCATAACCTTGATTGGATCTGGCCTTATTGGGTAGAATGCCAATATAACCCTCGGAACGAGGCGTTTATCCCGCGGTCATTTTCGTTGACTCAAATTAATCTTACCCATAGAAATTGGACAGCTTTGGGTGTTCCTGACGGGACTGAATTTCCTCTTGTAGACCCTCGCGGCCTGGTTACTCCCTATTACGACAGTTGGTCTATTGATGTTTGGATTGTTCCGGAGAAGGGAGAGCCATTAATTCCATCGCGCCTGCCTGCCGGACAAGCAGATAGCCAAAACGTATCGCAGAAGTTGAGTTTAAATGATAATCTTTGTGTGGTCACAGAATCCTGCTTGGATCAATTAAAGCTTCAATTGACAACGCAAGTTATCGGTTCAGCCGCAGTGCCTATTTGTCAGGTTAAAATCACAGGAACAGCTGGCGTAAAGGCCAAGTTAGTTATTTCGCTTAGGCCCTATAATCCCGAAGGCGTGAGTTTCATTAATAGCATTACTCTTCTTGAGGATTCGCTAGGTTGGCAAATAAACGGGAAAAGTTTCGTCTATTTCGATAAGCCGCCGGATCAATGCGTATTTTCGGATTATCGTAGAGGAGATGTTTATAGCCGCCTGTCGTCGAAGGAAAATGAAAAAGAAATTTTAAGTAAAGTCGGTATGGCAAGTGCGGCAGCAATATATATATTGGAATCAGGGTTTGCGCTAGAAATTAACATTTCAATGCCTTTAACAAAAAACAAAATTGAAAAAGAATCTTGTCGGGACTATGAAGAGTCTGCGAAATTAGCGTGGAAGAATAGTCTTCAAGGCGCCTGTTTATTACAAATTCCCGATAAACATTTTCAGTTTCTCTACGAAGCCGCTATCCACACCATGGTTTTGCATTCTCCCAAGGAAGTATATCCGGGACCTTATATTTACCGGCGGTTTTGGTTTCGCGATGCAGCTTTTATATTAAATGGCTTGTTGTGTGTCGGACTAAAGGAACGTGTTCGAAGGGCTTTGGATTGTTTCCGTTCTCGTCAAACAGCTCAAGGTTATTTTCTCTCTCAGGAAGGGGAATGGGATTCTAACGGAGAGGCCTTGTGGATTATGCGTCAATATTGTGAGATGACTGGAAATCTTCCGCCACAAGAATGGAGAGAGTCGATTACTAAAGCGGGTAAGTGGATTTACAAGAAGCGCTTGTCTAGTAATTTGCAATCTCTCCATGCAGGATTATTACCTTCGGGATTTAGCGCCGAGCATTTAGGGCCGAATGATTTTTATTATTGGGATGACTTTTGGGCTGTTGCGGGGTTAAGAGCAGCATCATTTTTGTGCTCCGCTTACAATGATAATGATGAAGCTGCTTATTTTGAAACGGAATCACACGCTTTGTTGAAGAGCATTAATCAAAGTTTAAAGAAAGTAGAAGTTCGTTTAAAAAGGCCTGCGATACCCGCCTCTCCTTATCGGCGTTTGGATTCGGGAGCGATTGGTTCTTTGGCTGCCAGTTATCCGCTGCGGGTCTTTGAGCAGAGCGATCCGAGGGTTTTAGACACAGCCGATTTTTTAATGAAAAATTGTTTAGTTCACGGCGGATTTTTTCATGACATGACCCATTCAGGAATCAATCCTTATCTTACGTTACATTTAGCCCAAGTGCTTTTGCGTGCAGGTGATCCCAGATATTTTGGTTTGATGGACGCGGTGGCTAAACTGGCTTCACCTACAGGACAATGGCCGGAGTCAGTACATCCGCGTACAGGCGGTGGATGCATGGGGGATGGACAGCATGTTTGGGCCGCAGCGGAATGGGTTTTGATGATCAGAAATTGCTTTGTGCGCGAAGAAGGTAACCGGTTAATTTTATGTTCTGGAATCCCACGAGCCTGGATTGATAAAAATCAAGCCATTAAGTTTGGGCCTGCTCCTACAAGTTTCGGGGATATTCAAATTTCTATAGAACCGCGAGGGGAGAATATTCTTGTCGAATGGAGGGGCAATTGGTTTGCGAAAGAACCTCTGATGGATATTCAATTACCGGGTTTTAAAAGCGTAAGGATTACCCCTGCGACAAATTCTCTTGAATTCAAAATTGAGGCGGGTAAATGATAAAAGATCTTGTAGCTAAAGTTAGAGATTTTGTCATAGTGAATTTGGAGGCAAAAGTTTACCCGGAAGAGATTGAGAAGTTCTATACAAAAATTGCTCCTATTAAAGAGATGTGCGTCTTTACTGTTTCCGGAATGGAAGGCGTAAAAGAATCGAGAGTGCTTTGGGCTATCATACAACCGGATCTTGATAATTTCAGGAAATTTGCCTCAGTGAATCTACATTTAGCCATTAAGGAGAGATTTGATAATGCCGAGCAATCGTTGCCTATTTATAAAAGGATTAAAGGTTTTACTATCACACTTGATGACCTGCCGCATGACCTGATTGGTAATTTAGATAGAAATGCGGTTAAAGAAATATATGAACCTAGGGTAATCGCGGGAATAGAGGGTGCTCTTCCGGTTTTAGGAGAGTTAACGGCTGCGGACCATCTGTTGATAGAATCCGCAATCGGCATAAGAATCTCGGAATGCTTAAAGGAACAGGGTGGCGTTAAAAGGCCGATAATACTGGAGGATTCTTTAGAGTTGGACTTGGGTATAGATTCATTAGGCAGGGTAGAGCTTGCTTTACGTCTTGAGTTAGCTTTTAGTATTGATATAAAAGACGAGGTAGTCTCCAGAGCTTTTACCGTAAAGGATCTTATTCTGGGAATAATGGAAGCCTTAAGAGGGGCCAAACCCATCTCCCCGGAGGATCAAGGGATATCTTTAGGGTTAAATTTCTGGAAAGAAAGTTTAAGGGTACTGCCTAAAGAAGAACATTTGGGGGCGCTTGAATTCAGTACCGGTTTTTTCGCCTGGCTGCTTCGATTTAGTATAACAGCAATAGATTTTTTGATTTTTAAATTGTTTTTCCATATTAAGGCTGAAGGAGCAGAGAATGTACCTAAAGAAGGAGCTTATATTCTGTATCCCAACCACACCAGCGATCTTGATGGGCCGGCTATTAACGCTTGCTTGCCGCGTAGGCCGGTGTTTCAGCTTTTTTATTTTTTATTCATACCTTATTTCTTTAGGCCGTTTATAAAATCAACTTTTTTAAGAAATCTCGTTAAGATGGAAAGACTTATTCCTTTTGATTATTCAGCGCATTTTCTGGAGGCGTTACGCAGTGCCTATTTAGTCTTGCAGCGCGGTAAAGGCTTGTGTTTTTTCCCGGAAGGGTTGCGCAGTACTACTGGCGAAGTTGGGAAATTTAAAAAAGGTTTCGGTATCTTGGCTAAGGAAACGGGAGCAAAGCTTGTTCCTGTGGCTATAGAAGGGGCTTTTGAGGCATGGCCCAGTACGGTAAAGTATCCCAAATTCCGCGCGATTAGAGTCAGATTTGGCAAGCCGTTTCTCCCTGAAGATTTAGAAAAAGAAGGGTTGGCCATGGGCGCACAAGACTCTTATGAAGCAATATGCGTGGCGGCAAGAAAAGCGCTTATAGAATTGAAGGCTAAATAATGAATATTCTTATGATGACCAATACTTATTTTCCGATGGTCGGAGGGTTAGAGCAATCGGTTTATTCTTTTAGCGAGGCATTTAGAAGCTTAGGGCATGAGGTTTTGATTGTTACTCCGGCTTTTGGTGGCGCGCCGAAAGAGGAACCAGGCGTTATTCGAATTCCTGCTTTCCAAAAATTTGGAGGGACTGTTTTTTCGGTTAACTTTCCGATTTCCGGACTCTTAAAGCGATACATGAAAGAATTCGTACCGGATATGGTGCACAGCCACGGCCCGTTTTTCATGGGAGATTTCGCGTTACGCCTTAGCCGGCAGCACGCCATACCGCTTGTATTTACTTATCACTGTATGTTTGAACAGTATGTGCATGATTGGCCAGTTCAAAATGAGGGAGTAAAAAGATTTATGGTCAAGCTTGCTGCTGGATATTCCAATTTAGTAGATCAGGTAATCGTGCCTAGCGAAAGCGTGCAGGATATTTTACTTAAAAGAGGTGTTAAGACTCCCATGGAGGTTATCCCGACAGGGATAGATGCCCAACGTTTTGCAAAAGGCGACGGAAAAGCTTTTCGAAAGCAGAACCAGATCCCTTCCGATGCTTTAGTGGTTGGCCATGCTGGTAGACTGTCTCCGGAAAAGAATTTGGGGTTCCTGACAAATTGTTTGGTTGAATTATTAAAAAGAGATCCTAGGGTTCATGCCCTGATCGTGGGCCTTGGCCCATCGCAAAATTTGATTAAGGACGCTTTTAGAACAGCTGGCCTTGAAAAAAGATTACATTTAACCGGGGTTTTACGTTATCAGGATTTAGTGGATGCTTATTTTGCCATGGATGTTTTCGCATTTGCTTCATTAAGCGAAACGCAAGGGATTGTTCTTATCGAAGCCATGGCAGCAGGGGTTCCGGTGGTGGCGTTGGATGCGCCGGGAGTACGGGAAGTTGTAGAAGATTATCACAACGGTCGGTTGCTCAGCCAGATGGATCAGCAAAGTTTTATTGATGCGCTTATCTGGGTTTTATCCCGGACTCCTGAAGAGTTACAAACCATAAAGCAGATCGTAAGAATGACGGTACAGAAATACCCGATTATGTCTGGTGCCAAACATATGTTAGAGATTTATGATAAAATTAGATCCAGGAGATCGGTTTCCTTAGGTAAAAAAAATAGTTCGCGGTATCTCATCCAGTGGCGCATGAAAGCGGAGTGGGATATTTGCAGCAATTATATTAAATCCGTAGTTACATCAGTATTCGAAGGAGGCTTTCAGAAAACAGAACCCATAAAAATTAAAGATACGACGGTAAAAAGTGGAGACCCTCTATCTAATAGTGCGACCAAGGGTTACTTAAAACAATGACTCCTAATTTTACTGGGGAGAATTGTTCCGTGATGACCGAGGATGGGAAACGTATTGCCTTGATTCACGTTAAAGGAGGATTTTCCAAAGTTATTATTATCGCTCACGGTTTTTATAATAACAAGGATACATTTTTATTTCGAGGGATAACTGAGGCGTTTAGTAAAGAATACGATGTTATCGTGTTCGATTTTCGAGGCCATGGCAAGAGTAGTGACGTGTTTACCTGGACAGCGCGTGAACAAAAAGATTTGCGAGCGATCATTGTCTACGCCAAAGATAATCGCTATACCAAAATTGGCGTGATTGGTTTTTCGTTTGGCGCAGCGATCGCCATGATTGAAGCCAGCCATCATCAGAATATTGATAGCCTAATCGCTGTTAGCGCCCCTGCAGATTTAAGAAGTATCAATTATCATTTTTGGGAAAAAGATATGTGGGAAGATTTAAAGCTTAATTTTGGGATCAAGGGGCAGGGTAAGGGGGTCAGGCTGGGTAGTCTTTCTTTAGAAAAGATTCGACCCATTGATATTGTTGATAAGATATCGCCCACGCCAGTACTTTTTGTTCACGGTGAAAAAGACTGGCTGGTTAAGCCAAACCATAGCCAGCGTTTATTTGAAAAAGCAAAAAACCCTAAAGCTCTGACGATCATTAAAGATGGTGGCCATGCGGAAAGGATGTTTGATGTTTTTCCTGATCAATTTATGAAAATATGCTTAGATAGATTTAGGAAAACTTTAGAAGAGGCGAATCCATGAAAAATGAAAAGAAAAAAAAGAAATTACTTAAGGGAAAATGCCAGAATCAGGTAAAAACCCGCAGCGTCGCGGAAAGAATGATTATTAAGCAGCTTCACCAAGAAATTGAACAGCGTAAAAAAACAGAACAAGTAGCTCAGGATGCACGTAATTATGCCGAAAATATCATCAACACCGTACGTGAATCCTTAATTGCTCTGGACCAAGATTTAAGAGTAGTCTCCGTAAGCCGTTCCTTTTATGAATTCTTTAAGGTAAAGCCTGAAGATACCGTGGGGCAGCTTATTTATGACTTGGGCAATAAGCAGTGGAATATCCCCAAGCTGCGGGAATTGCTGGAAACCATCCTTCCCCAAAAAACTACCTTTGATAACTATGAGGTTGAACACGATTTTGCTACCATCGGCAGGCGTATAATGCTTTTGAATGCCCGGCAAATTAAACGCGTGATGGGTAAGGAGCGGATCATTCTTCTGGCTATAGAGGATATTACTGAGCGTAAGAAGATAGAAAACGGCTTGGAAAAAGCCCATGAAGAGTTGCAGGATTTGGCTGCTGAGTTAAAACGTAGCACTCGGGCAAAATCTGAATTCCTGGCCAATATGTCGCATGAGCTTAGGACCCCACTTAACTCCATCAATGGTTTTTCCGAGATATTATTTGATGGGACTTTCGGTTCGCTTAATGAGAAGCAGGAAAAATACGTGAATAATATTTTAACCAGCGGAAAGCATCTTCTTTCATTGATAAATCAGATACTTGATATGGCAAAAGTTGAATCCGGAAAGATGAAGCTGACATTATCCAGCTTACCCATGAAAAGCCTGTTAAATGAGATTGCGCTGCTGGTAGCGGATATGGTCAGCAAAAAGAAGATCGAAATGTTGCTTGAGATAGCGGAAGATCTGCCGAATATTGAAGCGGATGAACTTAAGGTAAAAGAGATACTTTATAACCTACTTTCCAACGCAGTTAAATTTACCCCTGAGGGTGGTAAGATCGGCATGCGGGCACAAAAGGTTGATTCTAAAATAGAAGTAGTGGTCTGGGATACGGGGGCTGGTATCGCATTTGGGAATATGGAGAAAATATTTGAAGGTTTTTTTCGTGTTGATACTCCATATTCCCGGGTAACTGAAGGGACCGGGCTCGGTTTACCGATCTCGAAAAAACTGGTTGAGCTGCATGGCGGCAAGTTTTCTGTAGAATCAGAGGGACTAGGTAAAGGCACGCAAGTCAGGTTTACTTTACCGATTATAGCTAGAAAGGTGGTTTGAAATGAAGAAGAGAGCGTTAGTTGTGGATGATAATAAAAGCAATCTTATGCTGGAAAAAGACCTTTTGGAGGTCGCTGGTTTTGAGGTACTTGAAGCTGAAAATGCTACCGATGGAATCAGTATCGTCAGGAAAGAAAAACCGGATATCATCATTATGGATGTGCGGCTTCCGGATATGCGTGGTAGCGAAGCGGCGAGAATATTGCGTGAAGATAAAAAGATAGGCGATATTCCGATAGTTTTTGTTACGGCTTCGGTTATGGTCGGTGAAAGAGAAGAGATAAACGCGATAACTAATAGCGGATTTATAGGTAAGCCGATAGATACGCGTACCTTTGCTAAAACGATCAGCCAGTTTATTAAGTAAGTTTTTAATATATCAGAAAGTCAAATTTAAAAGAGGTACGGGATGAAGGATAAATCAGTAATTTTAGTTGTTGATGATCAGCTTCAAAACATCGAACTTCTTGAAGCATATCTTGTTCCTCAGGGTTATGAAATTATCAAGGCGGCTAGCGGCGCAGAAGCCTTTGAAAAAATTTCTGGAACTCAAATTGATTTGATTCTCTTGGACGTAATGATGCCCAAGATGTCCGGCATAGAAGTGCTGGAGAAATTACGTGCCGATGAAAAGACTAAGGCTATCCCAGTGGTGATGGTAACCGTGCTTAAGGAGACCGAAGATAAGGTAAAAGCCCTTGAGGCAGGTTGCGATGATTTTATCTCTAAGCCCATTGATAAGGTCGAACTATTAGCCAGAGTTAAGTCCATAATCAAGATAAATTATTACCGCCGACAGTTAGAGGAAAAAGAAAAATTTAAGGCAGTAGTTGATAAGATAAGCGATGGCATTGCTATTTGTAGCCCGGATTATCTAATTAAGGATAGTAATACCGCGATTTTAAAGTACTTAAATATTTCCGATACAACGAATGTTAATTTAGTCGAAATGCTATTTGCGAATTATTCTGTTTCCATAAATAAAGAAGCTCTTATGGATTTAACGGTTGCGCATAAAACATTTGATATTGTACGCCAAAAATCAGAAGCGATAGAGGTATTGTATT
This sequence comes from Candidatus Omnitrophota bacterium, assembly GCA_049517335.1. Lineage (GTDB taxonomy): Bacteria > Omnitrophota > Gorgyraeia > Gygaellales > Profunditerraquicolaceae > JBEKSD01. Next base: position 57,153 of record JBEKSD010000011.1, read on the forward strand.
TAGAGGTAGATTTAAATGTGATTAAGAATGCAGCCGGAGAGTTGTTAAGCATTGTTTTTATTTTACGCGATGTTACCGCAGCGCGCACTGAAGAATTTATAAAAAAGGATACGTTAACGCTTATTTCGCACAAAATGCGCGCACCGTTGGGAGTGATTAACGGAAAGATATCGTTACTTCAGGACGGATCATATGGAGCTCTTAATGAGGAGCAAAAAAAAGCAATTGATGCTGTCTCCAAGCAATCTGCTTTGCTTATATCAATGGTGGAGGAACTGCTTGGGTTTACCATCGCAGGTGGCCACTCCTCATGATACATATAAGTATAGAATCTCACGGTGATTAGATGGACTTTATTTCCAACTTAAAGATGTTAATTTTCATTCCTCTGCTAACATGCGGATTGTTGATATGGATTATTGCTAGTTTTGTAAGGCTGGTTTTTGTATATTGTTATTCGTGGTTGAAAGTGTTAAGCAGAAAACTTTTAGTAAATATTTGAACTAAGGTTAAGACAAGAAAGATGCCAAGGGAGATAGAGATGCACTTTATTTTGTTTAAGTTATTGCTACAAAGAAGGCAAGTATGATTATGAAATATATTCGGGGATTTAGTATCTTAGTTTTAGGAATTACGGTTATTTTACTTAGTGGCTGCGCTACATGCAAAACACCATACCGCAGAGAACTATCTAATAATCCCAACTTAGCAGAGGCGAATGTAAGTTATAAAAAAGCCATAAATTGGCTGGATAAGGCAGAATGTTCAACAATCCCCGCCGAAGCGGAAAGGTTCTATACCACCGCGGAATCTTATATTTCAGACGCTATGTTTAAGTTAAAACAACTGGGACACGATAAAAATATAGATGTTTCTGAAGATGTCTATTATTGCGAAAAGATAAAGAGAGAAACAGATGTTCAAATAGGACAGGCTGAAAAAGCGAAGTAATCCAAAAATAAATCATTCTTTAATGGCAATGTCCGCCTCCCAAGGGCGGACATTCTGTATGCATTTATCTCTCAAATAGTTACATAATTCCAAGTCAAAAAATACCGGACAAATAAGACAAATACCACGAGCAAATAACCTCTCTAAATCCAGAATATTCTTGATATAGTGAGGTATTGCATATATAATTACCCCTGTAAATAGAGAGAGGTTTCTACTCGGCTCATAAGAGTGGGACCCCAATTTTTTATAAAATTAATGGCTGAGAAATGAAAGAATATAAGGTCACTATTCGCATTCCGCAATACAAGTACTAAATAATAAGGAAAGAATGGAGCTGAAGCAGAAGATATTGCGCGAATTAAAAACGTACTGGGTAAATGTACTGTATATAACTTTATTTTTCAGTATTTTCACCGATTACCGCAGATTAATGCTGGCTCATTATCAGATTACCTATAAGAATTATGGGATCAGTTTGATTAAGGGGTTGGTGTTAGCCAAGGTGATCCTGGTGGCAGAGCATTTGCACCTCGGAAGGGGATTTGAAAATAAAGCTTTAGTCGTCCCGACCCTGTACAAATCGTTTCTGTTTACTATTTGTGTTGCGATTTTAAGCGTAATAGAGGCTATGGTCCGCAATTTTTTAAAAGCAGAAAATTTTACCGGAGTGCCGGATATGTTTATAAGATGTTTCTCGTATGAATGGTTTGCCGGCATGCTGGTGGTATTCGCTGCTTTTATCCCGTTTTTTGCGATCAGGGAATTAGGAAGAGTGTTGGGAAGGGGAAAAATCAGTGAGCTATTTTTCCGTAAGGGGACAGACACCAAAACAAACCTTCCCGAGTAGAGTAAGAGCTATATAATTGAATTGCTAGGCGTAAATAGCGAGAGGTTTTCCCTCAGCTCATGCAAGAGGGACCCCAGTAAATTCTCTCTCACAGAGTTACCACAATAGGCGGGGCATACCTGCAAAGCGCTAAAGGATGCCTTGGCGGTATATTAGCTTATAACGGAACAGAGATCTTGAAAGTTGGGGATAAGATTTTAGCTGTTCCTATAGCTTTGCTTTTGAGTTAAACATAAGCGTATGGCTCATGGGCAAAAGACATTGATTCTGTAGAAGAAGAAAATTTCTTGCAAAACATAAGAAAGTATACCTTTGCCGGGCGTCCTTTGGGAAGAGAGACATTTATAGAAAGGCTGGAAGAGAGACTCAACAGAAGGCTATGTGCACTGCCGGTAGGGAGGCCAAAGAAAGATTAAGAAAAACGGTCCCCTATTGTAGATTGTATTGTAGATTGTAGGATTGTAGGTGGCTTAATATGCTTTACTCTGTATGACAGATATAATTTTTGCACCATGCGTATGAAATGCGATTTAAGAAAACAGACCCGCTGTCCCTGCTTATAAGAATATGACTATTAAAAAAGGAGACTCAAATAATTTTTATGCTGATATAAATACCCTGGCAAGGAAGCATAAAATTCCCAGCAGGGTGATGTTTGAGCTTACCTATAAGTGTAATTTTCGCTGCATCCACTGCTATGTAGCCCCTGATAAGCGGAAGAAGGAACTCACTACGGCGCAGGTCTTTTTAATACTTGACCAGTTAAAAACGGCTGGCTCTTTTCATATAGGCTTCACCGGCGGAGAGCCGCTCTTGCGCGAAGATATTTTTGATATCCTTGATTATGCTAAAAATTGTGGATTTAGAATAAGCATTCTTACCAACGGCTCCCTCATAAATAAAGACACCGCCAAAAGAATAGCGTCGCTGGGGACAAGCTTAAACCGCGTTGATATATCCGTTTTAGGCTCCACAAAGAAAACGTTTGAAAAAATAACAGGAAAAACTGGAAGTTTTGAACTCGTCATGAAGGCCGTAAAATCGCTTAAGAAAGAAGGGGTAGATGTTCAGATCAAGGCAACGCTCTTATCATTAAATAAAAATGAGTTTCTGGATATTAAAAAACTAGCCGAAAGGCAGAAATGTCTTTTCAGGTACGACCCGTCTGTAACTCGTAAAGCTGACGGGAGCAAATCTCCCTTGCGATATCAGGTAGAACTAAATAAAATGTGCAGAATAAAGGGGGTGTTTGCCGCCGATAGGACCGCTGTTAACGAAGACGTCTTCTCGGAACTGAAACCAAAGGCTGTAGGACGCAAGAAGTTATTTCATTGTGGCGCCGGACAGTCAGAGGTCACGATAAGCCCGTATGGCGAAATGAACTTCTGCCCGGAGATTCATTATCCAGGATATAATATTTTAAAGATTTCTTTTAATGACTGTTGGGGAAAGCTTAAAAAGCTGGTTAGGAAGATTGAAATACCCAAAAAATATCAGTGTAATACCTGCGCCTTGGCGGTTTTCTGTCATTGGTGTCCGGCCAGAGCATGGTTATTGAAGAAAGATTTTTTCACCTGTGATGAAGAGTCAAAAAAAATGGCGCTTGCAGAGGCGGGATTTAACCACGGGATGCCTTAATAGTCTCCTTAGTCAAATTACAGAAGTAATCGATCGGCTCTTCCAAACAACCCTTTTCTAGAATCGCTATTCCCGGGCACCATTGGCAGATCATCCTATCTTCGCATGATCTGCACGTGCTTTCTGTTTTGAAACTCAAGCCGTGGACTTTTTTATTGAGTTTGTAAAAGCCGTCCTTAACCGTATGGCTTTTCTGCAATAAGTTATAATTGAATGTCCGCAGGTATCCACAGATGATCATCTCCCCTTGAGGCGTAATCCAGAAGGAAGCGCCGCCGGCTTTGCACAAAAGCAGTTTATCATTTCTAGGTTTTCTGATGGGTTTGGCTATGTCTATCTTTCCTCCGGGTCGCGTTGATTCTTCGTCGTTAAAATAGCCATATTGTTTATTAACGAATACCGCTTTTTTCGGGTCAAGGCGCAGGGTGCAGGGGTGAGTATCGCCATTGAGGCGGGCAAAGATCATGGTGGACGGCCGGAAGGCAAGGCCGAGAGATTCGACCAGTTTTTTTATTTCGTCTATCTGTGAGATATTTTGTTTTGTAACCTGAATCTTTACCTTTACCGGGATACCGTTTTCCAATAATTTTTTTATGTTATGGATGTGTTTTTCAAATAGATTCATCCCTGTTATCTCTTTATATTTTTCGCGTGTTGCCGCGTTTAAGGTGGTCTCAATGCTGAAGGGAGGTGAAGATTTAAAAATTTCAAGGGTCGGTTTATTCATTGAAACAAGAGGAGAAAATATCGTTGTTATAAAACCAAGCTTTTTGGCGTAAAGATAAAGCTCATCAAAATCTTTCCGCATCATGGGATCTCCGCCGGTAAAACAAAGCCATACAACCCCGCCAGATTTGCACTTATCCATTATTTTTTCCACCTGATTTGTTGACAAGTCTCTGGACGCGGAAATCCCGTTATTGTAACAATCAGTATAACAGTGTTCGCAGTGGAGAGGGCATTTGTGGGTAAGTTCTATCTGCGCCACAATCGGCTTATGTCCCGCCTCAGCATGCAGATTCCATGAAAAATCTTTATATTCTTGTGTCTTTATTGCCATTTAAATTAGGAACCATATCTCTTCTTCGTGTGATAGATTATATCACATATCAGTAAATCCGTAATCTATTAATACTAATTTCCCCTTGACAAAAACACGCCTTGACAAGTTTGCTGTGGGGTAGTAAAATTTACTCATACTTGGTCAGGCAGGTTTACAAAAGAGGAGAATATGAAAAAGGTAGGGAGAAGAAAGAAGAAATTACCGTGGAAAAGTATGAAGATTACAGGGATAAAACTCAATCCGGACCAGGCGGTACTAAGCTGTTGCGTGATGTACTGTACCCCCATGGCCTCGGGCTTGACGTCGCACAGCTAGCCCTTTTTGTTAATTTGCAGATTTGAAGACTTGGAATTTGGTCCGTGAAAATCTAAAGAGAAAAAACTAAAAGGGCACCGCCTGTTATCATAAAATACAGTGGCAAGGATGAACGCAAAAATTTTAAACGTTTTTTTTGAAGCGAAGAAAACAGATATCTTTTAAACAGCGATTTTACCTTTCTGCTGTAAATTTGTTTGTAATTATTCCGTTTCACTCCTGATAATAATACCTGATTAATCCTCCGGGTTTTGATTGACGTTTTATCTGACCGGTGTTATTCACGGTGCATGTTCAAGCAATTGATTGTTTAAGGATGAATGTGGTCGTGTTGTATTGTAGTGTTTTCATATTGTTTGGGACATAAAAGGGGTTTTTGTACGCTAAATCCGTCATTTTTAAACAATTCATCGAACTTTCCCGAAAATTTTGTATCCCGGCCAGGGATTAATAACTTTTTAAGGGCTCTTCGGCCATCAAGAAAGGTAGTATAGTAGAATTTAATAAAATGAGTAATTCTAAGAATACGGGTAAGTTAAATATAAATAATAGAAGCATTGTTAGAAGTAAGAAAACTAACATGGAAATTGTACCCATACAATATGTCTTTAAAAGAAAATTTGAACGGCAAGAACAGATTAAAAAAGTAAAATACCATGCTGCGGGGTATTGTGTTCATGTGGGTAAACTTTCTCCGGGTTGCTATAGTTGTTTTGTGCCGGATCCACACAGGAAGAACTTTGTTTTCGGATCGCGTTGTGATGCAAATTGCGTTTATTGCACTTCGAGGAAAAAAGAAAAAGATTTAACGAGAACACAAATTCAACAAATTAAATATAATGTGTTACGAGAGTCGACCTCTGTTGTGTTTAGTCCTTCGTCAATCAGTTTTAGCGGCGGAGGGGAACCGCTGTTATATCTTGACATTATAGATGAATTTATGGTTTTTTATCGCGGTTTGGAAAAGTATATGAGTAAAAAACCATGGTATTATCTTTATACGAACGGGATACTTGCTACTAATGATGTTCTTTTACGATTGAAAGATTTAGGTTTTGATGAAATAAGATTTCATCTCGGTGCCTCAAATTTTTCAAATCATGTATACGCCAAGATGAAAAAGGCTGTTCGTTATTTTAAGGCAATAACCGTTGAGACGCCCGCTTGGCCGTTACACAGGAAAAAACTTTTTGAAATGCTTCCCATTATTAAGGATATAGGAATCAAACATCTCAACCTTGGTGAAATTGAAATAAACATATTTAACTACGACAGAATCGCGTCTGCGTTGCCTGATGGCAAGGTGTATCATGCCTTTGAGATGCATCTATATGACGGGGGGTTGACGTATGATATCATCGAAGAAATAATAAAGAAAAAGTATTCCTATTCCGTGCTTGACTGTAGCTGTTTTGTTAAGATGATGCAACGCGGGCATGCAAAGAATATTCGCCATTGCGATGTAACAGGATTGTGTGTTGAATACTAGGGACAGCTAATATTCTAAGTCAATCGGCGAAAAAATTATAGCTGGTTTTTCTTTCAGTTTCAGTATAAATCTCCGGCCTCATCGGGGATTAAAAATGCTTTCACCGGTTGAATTTCTGAGGCAAAACGGATTGACAGTCAAAGCGTTAAATTCTAATATCAGCTTGTACAGAAAAAGGGGTACGGTCATAGAGACAGGAGGTTTCAATAGATGCAGTGAATATTTTTAAAAACGCGCTATACAAGCTCGGGAAAGTGAGGTGTAAAGATGGATGGAAAAAAAATGTTCATAAAGAACAACGACGTTGTGACAAGGGAGATTGAGGGCGAGGTTATTCTTATGCCCCTGCATAGTTCATCAAAGGATCTTAACTATATCTATACCCTTAATGATACAGCATCTTACGCATGGTCTCTTATGGACGGCAAGACGGCTTTGTCGGATATAAAAGGCCGCATTATGGACAGGTATGAAGTGGATGAGGCAAAACTTGATAAAGAACTCGGTGAGCTTATAAAAGATCTGCGTTCTATTAAGGCGCTGATTTAAAATCAATATGATGGAAACTTTTTTAAATATAGCCGATATAATTATCGGAATAAAGAGTAAATTTGCCCCGGAAAAAGAAACTGCCAGCCGTTTTCGCTACAGCAACTTTATTCTAAAAAACAGACCGCGGAAAGCCGACATAAAGATTACACTTAAGGTAATACCAAAATACAGGATATTCAGACGCGAGGCGCTTTTTAAAACCGAAATGGATGTCCCGAAAAGTTACCGCTTGGAACTAGATAGATTGCCTGAATCGGGCCGCCGGAATTTGAGCCAAGCGGAAGAACGGTATCTTGGAAGCGGCCTTAATTGGCGGATCGAAAAATCCGGCCGGAAGATATTGATAGAAGGATGGACTTCCGGACGATATCAACTGCTGATAAACGAAGATTTGACTAATGGCGAGCTGTTTATAATAAACTCCGGCAATGACTGGAAATTGACAGACGTCATCTATGGATTTCTGCAGGTCTTAATAATCTATTATATGGCTAAGCGGCGAATCGGAATATTATTTCATTCTGCCGGGGTGAGGGAAGGCAAAAATGGTTATCTTTTCGCGGGCATTAGCCGGGCGGGTAAATCTACCACGAGCAGGATCTGGGACAAGATTCCGGGTATTAGAATTTTAAACGATGACCGGATTATAATAAGAAAAGATAAGAACGATCTTTATATGTATCCGACGCCGTGGCACAGCAATTATTCGGATTATCTAGCAGAGGGTAGAGTCAGGAAGGCCAGATTATCAAAACTTTTTTATATATACCACCGGGAAACAAACCTCGCCGAAAGGGTAAATTATTTAGAAGGGTTCAATCATTTTTTCAAGACACTCTTCCTCTCTTTTTGGGACAAGGGGTGCGTCAATTTCGCCTTTGACTTTCTTTTAGATATACTGTCCCAAAAACCCTGCTACAAATTTGGCTTTAAGAACGACGAGAGAATAGTTAGTTATATAAGGAATCTGAAATGAAGGAATTAAGCTCGACCGGTGCAAAAAATATAACCGGTTTTTAAGAATAAAGGAAATGGGTTCTTACTTCTCTTCCTTAAAAACTGGTACAACTTATGTGACAGGTCAAAAGGGACATATGAGGGGAAAAGGATATCTTAGAAATAGTAGAAGAGTTGTTAAATAGAAAAATGCTGGTTGAGGTTCGCTGACGTGACCTGTAAAAACTCCGATTATCAGGAATTCTGCAGCCAGGTTTATAAATACGTCCCTGCTTGCGAAGAGATAGACAAGAAGAATATAAATTCTTCATTTATTTTAAGTAATTCATATGAATCGGGGTTAGTCTTACAGATCTTTGAACTGGGAAGGTTATTTGTAGAAAAGAAGATGGTTAAATTCCATCCCCAGGGAACCTGTATGTACCCCTGCATCCGGCCGCGAGATACTTTATATATCGAGCCCAGGAGCGTAGGCGAAGTTAAAATAGGGGATATTGCAGTTTACCGGCGTTATAACCATTTATTTGCCCATCGCACTATTGCTAAAGGTAATGATAATGGGCGGGATTATATTATTACCCGGCCAGATACCGCTAAATTTGGAAATGACGGCCCGAGTTTTGACCAGGATATTTTAGGCATAGTAGCCCGGGTTGAAAGAAAGGGAAAAACTTTAGGCATTACAAGAAAAGATTACCCTTTAGTAAAACGGTTTTTCTTCAATCTTTATCTCCAGTATTATCATCTGAGACAATACCTCTGGATTAAAATAATTTATTTTATCAGCCATATACAGCAATATCAGGCCTATCAAAAGTTTGCCCGGTTTTTATTCATAAAATCAAAGAAAAAAATCGAATTTTCCCTGCAGGCGCCAATCAGCCCTAAGGCAAACAGCATGTTTTTTAGGGGACTTTCTACAAAAGAACTTTTAGAATCCCTAAAGTCAGAATCGCCTATTTCCAAGTGGACGATTGCTTTAAATATAAACTCTAAGCCAGCAGGCTGCCTCTCATTTGTCTTTAAGCCCGGAAATTGCCCGTTTTGCGGTTGGTGGCTTTATGAGGCCAAGTTAAGAATCAGATACAGGAGAACGAATTTAGAGAAAAGGCTTTTACAGGAGACCTATAACTTATTGAAAGAGTCAGGCATAAAGAAAGTATCAATTAGCGTATTTAAAGACGCGCCTTTAGACAGAAAGATTTTTAAAAATATGGGTTTTAAAGAAGTATCCACCTATAAAGATATTTTTCTTAAAGACAAAAATAAAGAACCTGTTGAACGCCTGATAATGAAAAAAGAAATTGTATAAATAGTTTAATTCCATGAAAGATAAATTTATATCCAAAATTCCTTTGCTTGAATTTAACCTTTGGAATAAGTTTAAGTCCGGTGAAAGAAAACTGGTTTCTTTTGACTTGGAATTAACTGGCCGCTGTAATAACAATTGCCGGCATTGCTATATAAATCTGCCAGTTAATGATAGCCAGGCAGTTCACAAGGAGCTAACCAAGCTTCTAGAACTTAAAGTTATTAAGTCGGTGGGAGAAGGTAGGGCTTTGCACTACATATTGGTATAGATTTTGGTTGATGATTTGGTTGATGCTTCAGTTGATGATTTGATCGTGTCCGGACAAAGTGAGGCGGACAACTCTATCGCTAAACCGCTCAAAGAGTTACGCAATTTCCAGCCCAAAATGACCGGACAAAACGGACACATTTTAGGGCTTTTTTTGTCCGTCACCAGCCCAGTAATCCGCGAGGAATAGCCTCTCTAAACCCAGAATACTCTTGATATATTAAGGTATTGAGCCTATAATTGACTGTGTAAATTAAGAGAGGTTTCCCCTCGGTTCATCCGAGAGGGACCCCAAAATAATCTTTTATAAGGTATTGCGTATATAATTAGCCTTTTTGAGAAGCCCCAGTGATACATTTCTTTTTTATTATTGTAAGTGAAAATATAAGGGAGGCGCTATGAAGAGAATGACTATTTTGGTTATCGGTATGGTTACGTTAATTACGGCTAATGTTTTCTGTATGGATATTAACACTATGATGTCGGTGCTTGAAAAAGCTAAAGAAGGTATACACGTCACGTTTGCTAACATAGATAAAGACCTTTCAGTAGCAGCAAAAAAGCTATCAAATATTGATTTGAAAGGGAAGGATGCGCGTAAGATACTAAGCGAGCTGTGTAAAGATCGGAATTATCTGGTTGATTGCGCTATTATCGATACCACCGGCAAGATGGTTATAGTTGAGCCAGCTGAATACGGGAAATATGAAGGCTCGGACATAAGTAAGCAAGCCCATATCATCACTCTTCTTCAGAACAAGAAGCCCATCTTTAGCGATGTCTTCCGTTCCGTCGAAGGTATAGAGGTCATAGATTTTGATTATCCTATATTCTCCGATAAAGGCGAGTTCCTTGGTTCGGTCAGTATGCTGGTAAAACAGGGTGCGCTCTCCGGCGATATCATTATGCCGCTTGTCAAAGATATGCCGTGCAAGGCATGGGTTATGCAGAAAGACGGCCTGATCATCTACGATCCAGACCCAAATCAAATAGGGAGGAATATCTTTATAGATACGTTCTTCCGGCCTTTTAAAGATTTAGTTTCATTTTCCAGAACTGTTGCCATGGCAAAAAATGGAGCTGGTTCATATGATTTTTATGCCAGAGGCCTGGAAGATAAAACACTAGTTAAGAAATATGCGGTTTGGGATACTGTTTCTTTGTATGGTATGCAATGGCGTATTATCGTAATGGAGGTTAATAGGCAGTTACCTATTGCAAAAGATGCAGCTAAGGCTCAGAAGTAATCAGAGAAGTTTCCTCCTGGCTCATGCGAGAGGGACCCCCAAGTTATTTTAATTAGACTACTTTATTTATAAGAATTAAACGTCTTGAAGAAAAGAGAAAAAATGAAGAAAGTACTCATAAGCACTCTTTATTTAGGCATGGTTTTGGCTATAGTTAACGGATGTACCACAATCCAGAAAGTCACCTACACGAAATCAGGCAGCATGGCCGGTCTGAAAAACTATGCTTGGCTGACTGATTCGCCACAGATAGTAGGAGAGCTGCGGACTGATAAATGGTCAGTCGATTCGCAGATAAGAAGACAGATTGATAATGAACTGGCTTCAAAGAGTTATGTAAAAACTATTAAAAGCAAAGCCGATTTCTATATTAATTATAAATTATCGGTACTGACACAGGAGAATATTTTATTCAGTAAAGAGATTGGTTCTTCAGTGGAAGAAATGGACAAAGGTTCTTTGGCTATCGAGGCAATCGATCCGCGCTCTGAGATGCCCATCTGGCGGGGCGAACAGAAAGCCAAAACCTACCGCTATGATTTTATCGAAAGTAGGTTGAATCTTATCAAAAACTCTATACGCCAAATCTTAAGCAATTTTCCTTAACCTTATAGTTCAGCATTCCGGATATTTGAGTTGTTTGACTCTCTCCGGCCAGTAATTCGTCTCTCTAGGACAGATAATTCTTGCGCTAATAGGGTAAGGGCTATATAGTTGTAGCTAGGAATTCAGAGAGGTTTCCCCTCGGCTCATACGAGAGGGATCCCAGTAATATCGTTCTCCTCGGGGATTATCGGAGACATCGTAGTCGGGGTTGTAGGAGCTATGCTTGGTGGATGGATGGGGAGAATAATGGGAATATATCCCGGTAGTTCAATTGGTGCGTTTCTAATGGCTCTTGTAGGTGCGGTGGTCTTAGTAGGCCTGACGCGTTTGGTAGTAAGAAACGTATAGGTGAGTAGAATGTGTCGAAGGAACATTCTTAGAAGAAATAAGGCACAGACACCCGGCGCTAATCTGAATTGCGCGGGTGTTGTGTCCGTACACAAGACACCCGGGGATTTTGTGGTAATTGTAGAACCTATCATTAGGCTCGACCGGTGCAAAAAATATAGCCGATCTATAAAGGGTAATCTAGCATTAAGCGCGTTCGCGAGGGCAGGATGTCCATAGTAGAGCCTGTTATAAGACCACCGGCGGAAGCGGACAGCTTTCTTTTGCAGGTAACGCTTGGATGTTCAGCGGATAGCTGCAGTTTTTGCGGCGCGTATAAGAGTAAAACTTTTCGCGTCAAAGACCGAAAAGAGATAACGGCGGACATAAATTGGTACGCACACAGATACCAAGACACGCGGCGTATTTTTCTTATAGACGGCGACGCCCTTGTTCTGGCCAATAGCAAGCTTGTTCCTATCTTAGAAGAACTGGATGCGGCCTTTCCTCGGCTAACCCGTATTTCAAGCTACGCGAACGGTTACAATATCACAAGAAAAAATGATCATGAACTGGCAGAGCTATACAAGCATAAGCTAAGCCTTATTTACATGGGCCTCGAAAGCGGCAGTCAGGGCGTGCTTGATCGGTGCGGAAAATCTTCAAGCGTTGAGGAAATGATCGAGGCGGTCAATAAGGCGGCCAAGGCTCATATAAAGTCTTCCGTGATTGTTTTACTGGGGTTAGGCGGCAAGAAGCATTCCGAGGAGCATGTCAAAGGCACCATAGCGGCATTAAACAGGATGCAGCCAAGATACCTTTCGTTTCTTTCCCTGATGGTCATTCCCGGCACGCCGCTGGCGGAAGAGGTCAGAAGAAGAGAATTTGAGGAATTAAATTCTACGGAGTTATTAAAAGAGTCTTATGGGATTATAAAGGGAGTGGATCTTAAGAAAACCGTATTTCGATCGGATCACGCTTCAAACTATCTCGCGCTGGAAGGGGCGTTTCCCAAGGATAAAATGACGCTGTTAAATATCCTGGAATCCGCCATTGGCGGTGAGATAAGGCTGAAGCCGGAGAGCTTAAGAGGCTTGTAGTAAAAAACGGTCCCTCCCGGAGTAAAGATCACGGTCACCTTTCAAATTCCCTAATAGCTATGTCTAGAGAGTCTTTCCTTTGTGCAATATTTATTTAAAAATTACCCAGCTATTAGGCGTATAATCAAACTATATTTAAGGATAATTCAACAACTCTAATAGGAAAAATACAGGATGAGAATAATTCAAATAGAAACCAATAGTAAGGTGAGTGTTAGAGTATGCAAATTAAAACAGAGTGGTAAAAAAATGTTTAGAATAGGTTTTCTTCAATGTCAGATTGTCAAGGAATTACCCCATATGAATATGCCTCTTTTTGTTCATGATATAAAGGCTCTTGGTTGTAGTTTTGAGTGCATTTGCGCGGCCCATAATAAATTAAATGACTTAATCGAATACATAAAGAAAAAGAAATTTGATTTGATCGCAGTAGATTACACTTTCCCCATCATGTTCCTTAATGAATTAAAAGAGTTATTTCCTAAAAGTAAATTTGTTATAGGAGGAAGCGGATTTTTGGATACCTTTTTAAAGAGTACTATAGATTTTGCTGTAATTGGAGCGGGGAAGGAAAGTTTTTTAAGATTAGCAGAGGCCTTAAAAAATAAAACGGATGTATGCGAAATCCCCAATTTGCTTTTCAGAATAAAGAAAAGCAATAGAATGTTTATAGATTATTCAGGAAAAAATGTTAATTTTGATTTAAAGAGGGAATTATTACCGTATAATCCATTTCTTAAATGGAAATACATCGGATTTACAAGGAGGGACAAAGTTACTGATCCACCAGCAATTATTGCAGGCTTTGGGTGTGCCTATCGATCTAGAAAATTAAATCATAATTATGATAATCTCTCCAAACATGCGTTGAGCAGACATACATTTTCAGCAAAAGCAAGGAAGAGGATTATGGATTTGTTTGAGGAGCGGACGCACGGAGGGTGCAGTTTTTGTACGTGTGTTGGCACACATGTTTTTTTACCCGTTAAAGAGACGATTGCCTGCTTGATGGAGCAGATCCATTTCTTACAAAAAACATATAAATTTAAAAGTTTTGTGGTCGGAAGCAAGAATCCCTTTAGATTTATTGAGCAACTGATTCATCAAATGGTGGAAGAAAATATTAACATAGAGACATTGGCTATACGCAGTAGGGTGGATTGGGTGAACAAAAATAAAAGAATATTGCTTAAAATAGTAGCTTTAGCTAAAAGAAATAATTTTGTGATTAGTCTGCAGCAATTAGGATTTGAGAGTTTTATTCAAAACGATCTGGATATATATAACAAAGGATATAGGGTAACTGAAAATTTTAAAGCAGTAGAATTAATGAGGAAACTCAAGAATATCGCCCCTAGAAATTTTCAAGATGGAGGGCATGGCTTCATTGGTATTAATCCCTGGATAACGCTACGGGATTTGGAAAAGTATTGTGAATCGGCAGAACATATGCAATTTCTATTTGACTTATATCATTTTGGCAATGGTTTGGTTCTATACGATAGCTGTCTGCCTGTTTATTAGAAATTAAAAAAAGATGGGCTGCTGATTGAGTCTAAGACGGATTTAGACCGTTGGAGATTTAAAGATAAAAATGTATTGCGTTTTATTAATGATTTTTATAACGGGCTTGATTATGAGACATAACCTATAATGGAAATATTGCTTTCTTCTATCTGTCTTGAAACCGGCACCGACATTCAGCTGGCCCTTTATTATTTAAAGGGTTATGTTCTAAAGATTAAGCCATCATCTGACATAAACATACGGGTTTTTAACGAAAACCAGAATATACTCGATATCATAAAAAAGATCCTTGACCTCAAGCCCTATCTTATCGGGTTTTCCTGCTATCTCTGGAACATTAAGAAAATTTTAAATATCTGCCGTCGGTTAAAAGAGATAAGCCCGGGCTTAAAGATTGTTTTAGGCGGCCCGGAAGTAAGCCCGCGCGCAGAAGAAATATTGGCTAAAGAAAAAGCAATTGATGTAGTGGTAAAAGGAGAGGGCGAGGAGAGTTTCGCGCAATTAGTCGCCCAGATGGGGCGCACCCGCATATCCTTTAAAAGGGGTGCTGCCCAGACGGGGCGCTCTATAGCCGCAGATCTATCGGGTATTATAGGGATTTCATTTCGTAAAGGGGCAGAGATAATCCGTAATTCGGATAGGCCGCTCTTGCGCAATGTCGGTGATATCCCTTCGCCGTATCTCTCTGGCTTGGTAAACCTCAAAGACAAAAATATTGTAGATGTGCCTTTGGAAACCATGCGCGGATGTTCTTCCCGCTGCCACTATTGCTATTATCATAAGAATTTTCCTGTGGTGAGGTATTTTTCTCTTAGCCGGGTAGAGAAGGAGTTAAAGCTTATTCTCTCGCATAAGCCTCACGAAGTATACCTGATGGATCCTACCTTTAATTCCAACTCCCAAAGGGCAAAAAAGATCCTTAAAATCTTTATTAGATATAATCAGGGCGCTAACTTGCATGTGGAGTTAAAAGCAGAACTGGTTGATGAAGAGATGGCTCGGCTTCTATCACAGGCCAATGCCTATAATATAGAAATCGGTATTCAGAGCACAAATCCCAAAACCCTAAAAGCGATCAACCGCAGGTTTAATAAAGAAAAGTTTATTAAGGGTATCCGTTACTTAAATAAATTTAAGCTTTACTATGAAATACAGCTTATTGACGCGCTCCCCCATCAGAGCTATGACAGCCTGATGAAATCTTTGGACTGGCTTTACTCAATGCACCCGGCAAAAGTGGTGATCTTTCGCCTGGCTATGCTTCTCGGAACAACATTACGGGATAGAGCTGCAAGCTTTGGTATTGAATATGATCATTGCGCGCCGTATTCTGCCTATAAAAGTAATGCTATGACTGATACGGAAGTAAAAAGTGTCGAGAAGTTATCTTATGCCATGGACCGGCTTTATGACAGCCAAGTGTTTCAGAAAACGCTCTTCGCTTTTAAGGCAAGAGCAGGGGTAAAGATCTCTACGATACTGGAGGATTGGGTGGCCTGGGAGAGCCGTTTTAAAAGGCAACCTGCAGATTACCCGGAATTCTTAAATAAAAAATCTCCTATATTTCTGCAATACCTCTGTCGCAAACACTCTAAAGCCTATCTTTATAAGGAGCTTTTGCCGGGGTTGCTTAAGGGGTTATGTTTTCCCTGATCATAAATAACTTGTAGAAAGTGGTTGTTTGAAGTAAAATCTTTATCTACGCGGTATCTTAAGCGGGATTAAGGAGAGTATTGTGACCAGAGATAATTATTCATATAAAAAGTATCAGAAAGAATTGGTCAGTAAAAAGAAGGCAGAGGAAAAGAAACAAAGAAAACTGGAGAAAAAAGCGATGGAGGCCACGCCTGTGTCTGGGCAGGCTCCCCCAATAACCAAGCTGTCTTAGAATAAAGAAATACTTGCAATCTTTTTTAAAAGTTCTATAGTCATAACTCAAGGCTAAATCTTTAGCAGAAATAAAAGGAGGAAACATGGCATATCAACAAGGTGGTGGCGGTGGATTTGGTGGTCCACGGGAGATGCACAAGGCTGTTTGCTCGGAGTGTAAGAAAGAGTGCGAAGTTCCGTTTAAACCAAGAGATGATCGTCCGATATACTGCAAGGATTGTTATTCAAAGCGCAAGAACGAAGGCCGTTAAAAGAAGAGATTTTGTTAGTTTTTTGTTTCTAATAGATCCGCAAAGGTAATGTTTTCAATCTTTCGCGAGGAATTCTTTCTCTGGTGCTCAAAAGTCCTCGATATAGTAGATATTATGCCTAAAATACAACCAGGCAAACAAGAGAGGTTTCTTTTCGGCTGATAGTAGTGGGACCCCAGTAATATCGTTCTCCTCGTATAATGGGAGAGTTTAACGGCTATGATTCAAACAGCGGTCATAGCCGTTTTTATCTGACGCTGTGTTAAAGACTTAGGGGGTGAAACCATGGAATATAAAAAGAATATGACAGAACAAGAAGTTCAGGCTGCCCTTGAATTCGCCGGAAACATCATAGATTCCGTGCGTGAACCCTTAGTAGTCCTGGATGGGGATTTAAG
>JBEKSD010000012.1:0-58377 GCA_049517335.1 Candidatus Omnitrophota bacterium
CTCCATGGAGTTGAATACTGTTTGTCGGCAAGAAACGAAACAGGAATAATCATAGCGGATATAGTTAAAGAAGATAAGGATGTAAATCCAGCAACTAATATGTTTGATCGACTGCTTTTTGAAAGAATGCAATGGAGAATGAACCCGAAGATCAAGCCCCAGTTTACAATTAAGCCCAAGTTTAAATTTGAAACCAGAAGTTGCTGTCTGTTAGATCAAATTCATTATGTAAAATCTAACAGCTCTCTTTTTATTCAAGTTTTAGATATTTTAAATTATATTATTATGCGCGTGTTCACTTATGAATATCTTCGGCTTATTCCTAGCTCTTTGAAGCCAGAATTAGATAAAGTTCCAGTAACTATTGAAGATCTACATTTTCTTATTCAAGAAAACTCACAGATTTTGAATTATGATGATGAAAGTGAAGATGTTTATTTTCATCCTTCGGAAGCCATTGTTTTAAATACAAAATCATTTTTTAATAATATCCTAATAACTCTTTTAAACAAATAAGGTATAGTTTTTTGTGCCCAAAATGTGCCCATCCAAAGTGAAATTATTGTAAAATCTTGTATAATATTGTATAAAATTATAAGATGTAACTCAATGATAATTCTAAGCTTATTTGCATAACGTATTGTATTACGAAGAGTTAGGGATTTGTGCTTAATAGACTCTTTTCCTTGGCACCAACGTGCAAAATTACGAAACAATCGATATACAATCCTAAGCTCGAAAAGGGCTTGAGATTTTTTGGCTATAAAGATGAAAAATGAGGTATAATGATAGAAAACAAAGGAGGTCAAGATGATGAACTGGGGATTGTTTGGGCAGATAGTTTTGTTGATAGCCATTTTTGTACTCTTAAAGACTTTTATCAAATGCATGCATGATACCTTTTGTATGAAGTGTAAAAAATAAAAACATAATTCAATAACCGTTATGATTTTGCCAAGAATCCCAAGCGTTTAAAGAAATAGCGCTTGGGATTCTTTTACACCTGCCCTTGAAATTTCCTGATTTATAGTGTATATTTGTAGTGAAAGCGTTTTCTTATGCCACGGAAAAGGCCAGGTTTTAAGCCTTTTTAATCGTGGCATTTTTATTTATAAAGGAAGGAGGACTCCTATGATATACCGCCGCCCGTATCTTTCCGATAAGCGTAAATTCCAGCGCTATGATTGTAATCTTACCGTATGGTGCAAAGTCCAAGAGCCGCAAGATGTTAGAGCGCAATTCGCGGACAGGGAGCTTGAGGCTACCGCGCTTAACGTAAGCGAAGCAGGAGTAGGTTTAATCAGCGACCATCAGATACCCAAACATTCAATACTCAGCCTGACAATGGTGATGTTTAAGGGGAACCCATCAGGGGAAATCAGGGGGCAGCGGCCGCTGGAAATAAAGGGGAGGGTTTGCTACAGCCAGCCTACCGAGGAAGTCAATAAGTACCGCCTCGGCGTATGTTTTACGGAAATCCCAAGCGAGTATAAAGAGAGGCTTTCTAATTTTCTTACCGTCCCTGCGTAAGAAAATATTTTTTTATTTCTCGACGATAAAATATTTTAGCGCACTCTTGAAAACATTGGTATTTATGTTATGCTTTATTTAGCCTCTAGAAGTACCAGAAACCTTTCAGGCAAGATTGCGAAAAGGCTTGAGCCTTTTGCCAAAAAGGGGGTTCGATAAGTCCTGAATCAGGTAGAGGCCCAATTAGCCCCCTTTTAATCATCCTAGCCGGGATTAGCAACATTTCCCGGTTTTTTTTGGTTCAAGTCCCGCATTTTTGGGGGAGCTAACCTCTTTTTAGGTTTTATTTTTTAGTTTTACCAATATTTCCTTAGATTTAAATATTCTTTACGTCTATTAGAGTAGAATGCCAAAGGACAAAAAATACACTTTATCCGGTATTAAATCCTGGCCCCAGGAAGACAGGCCACGGGAAAAGCTATTTAGGGCCGGGGAACATTCCTTAAGCAATACCGAGCTTATTGCTATACTTCTGCGCAGCGGCGTAAAGGGTGAGAGCGCGCTTGATTTAGCAAGGAAGATTTACTGTAAGTTCGGAAGTTTTAGGAAAATGAGCCATACAGACATACGGCGGTGGGAAGGAATTAAAGGTTTGGGAAAAGCTAAGATAGCCCAGATTAAAGCGGCGATTGAAATCGGTAAAAGGTTGGGGGAAGAAAAACAAAGGCGTAACCGCTTAAGAATAGAATGCTCAAAAGATGCGGCGGATATTTTAATGCCGCGGATGCGGGATTTAAAAAAAGAAGTATTCAAAGTTTTACTTTTAAATTCAGAGAACAGGTTAATAGAGATAGTAGAGGTAGAGGAAGGGACGGTAAATGAGGCATTCCCCATAATAAGGGAAATATTCCAAAAAGCCCTGCAATATTTCGCCGTATCAATAATTTGCCTTCACAATCACCCATCAGGAAACCATTCCCCAAGTCAGGAGGATAAGGATTTTACGAAAAAACTGATCGAAGCAGGGAGCGTTCTTCAAATAAAAATCTTAGACCACATAATTATTGGAGATAATGATTATTTTAGTTTTTTAGACGGGAATTTAATTTGAGTTTATTTAATGAAGAAATCGATGCGTTTTTTATAAACCCGGGCAATTTCTTTCAGTTGGATAATGTCAAGCCTGAGCTGGCCGCTCTCAATTTTAGAGACATAAGACTGGGTTCTCTTTAGTTTTTCGGCAACATCTTTCTGTTTAAGCTTGGCTTGATTACGGACTTTTTTAAGCTGGTTGACTAAGCGGGTATAACTTTGCGTATAAATAGTTTTTTCCATACTTGATTCTCCCAAATATATATGATACACTTTAATCAGATATATTCCAAAATGGAATATCTATATAAGCGGATTTGGGAAGAAGGTGTTAAATATATGAGAATCCTTATTATTGATGATACTGATGAGACTAGAGAAACTATGATATATATCTTCAAGAATAGGGGTTTTATTGTCGATTCAGCCAGAAACGAGAAAGAAGCACTGGCGATTATGATAAGCAAACCGGATATTATTATCATTAACAGCGTATTCTCGGAAATCTGCGGCTTTGAAATAGGTAGGAGATTGAAAGATGACCCTAAGACGCGGAATATTCCGATGATTTTCTTATCTTCTTTAGGCTATCCCGGCGGCGTTATATACCAGACATCGGGAGCCGCGATGGAGTATATTCAGAAGCCTTGTGACATCAATTATTTAATTAAAGAAAGTAATAAGCTTATTGCTGAACAGGAAAAATACAACTCAACACATCTTCCTAATTAACCGCAAAACTGCCCCACCAACATAAATCTCTTATCATCTTGGGATGATCGTGGTATAATTATAATTTAAAGGCAAGTAAATAGTTATATTCGGATAAAGCGACAAAAGGAGCGATTGATGAAGAGTTTAACCGGGGTTGGAATAGTATTTTTATGTTTGGGGCTGGTTTTCTGTATCAATGCTTTTGCGCAGCCGGTAAATATGCAGGTAATGCAGCAAGAGTTTCAGAAGATGGACGCCAATAAAGACAGTTTTGTAACATCCACAGAAATGCAGGCATATCAGGAAAAAAGGTTTAACGAGCTGGATAAAGATAAGAACGGCGTTCTTGATTCAAAGGAGCTAAAAGCAGATAAAACGGGGATGTTTGAGAAAGCCGATAAGAATAAAGACGGCAAGGTTACCAAAAAAGAGGCTACCTCGCAATTTAAGCAATATTTTCAAGATATGGATGCCAATAAAGATAATAAAATATCGGAAGCTGAATATACAGACTATTGGAAGAAAATAATGAAATTTTAAGAACCGGGAATAAAGGGTTTGTTTTGTCATCTCAGGCGTACTTAATAAAATTGCAAAAAGCGGCGGCAACTGCTCTAAATAATATATGTTTTGTTGAGTAAAAGAAGGGAAGGAGGCCGGGATGGAAGGGTTAACCGTTTTGCAGGTAATGCGCGCGATCGTTTACTGGTGCAGCCCGATAGTGTTTTTCGTCGGCGTTCTTTTAGTGATGTATGGTAATTACAAGAGAATTGAACAAACTCTTGGCAAAGAAGCAGGCATTAAAAAGAGGATAGCTCCTGGTTTAGAAAACAATATTTTTACCTTCCAGGAATGGCTCTTGCAAAGGCATAGTATAGTGGGGTTAATCTGTATGGTTTTTGCATTGATAATTTTCTTTGCCTTAAGATAAACGGGGTGACTATCCCCCTACCGGGAGATAATATCAAATTCGAAGAGATTAAGAACGCGGTAAAGGGAGTTAAGTTTGTCACTCTGCGTTCTGATTCTGATGAGTTATTTGAGGCAGTATTGGTTAAGAGCGATTTAGGGCAGTTGACCGGATGCCTTGTAAAGATTTTCGGTGAACCAGTCTTTCCTGAAGGAAAGAAATATCCGTTTGACCCGCAAAAGTTGGTTGAAGATTACGGGGGGATTATGCCCGGGCAAACTCTTTATTACCTTGAGCAAGACCTGATTTTTGCTATGCTTTGGCCATGGCAGGACGGGGTGAATATTACTTTTAAGCTTATTAAGAAGCCGCAGTAGGAAATAAGTTGGATAAAGCCGGAAACAGCGCATATGAAATACACTAAAGGGCAGATAGGAAGAATATTCTTAGCGAAATTTGAAAATGACGATATCCTGACAGATAATCTCTCCCGGCTCGCTAAGAAAGAAAAGATTAAAGCAGGGGTAATGGTATTTTTGGGTGCTTTAAAAAATGGCAAACTTGTTACCGGCCCTAAGAAACCAATTATCCCCCCTGAGCCTAATTGGGTAAATTTTAAAGACGGCTGGGAAGTGATGGGGGTAGGCACGGTTTTTACCAACTCCAAGGGCCCCCAGATACATATCCATAGCGCAATGGGCAAGAAACAAAGGACGTTAATCGGTTGCGTGCGTAAAGATTCAAAAGTTTTTCTAGTTATTGAAGCGGTTATTTTTGAATTAAAAGGTATTAAAGCAACGAAAGACATTGATCCGAAGACAGGCTTAAATTTATTAAAAATACTTTAATTTTTAAAAGCCCGGATAGGGGTAGGCAGGTAGGGGGTTATTATGGAGCAGATTAAATTTGATTTCAATAATATGTTCAGCTTCAGCGTGGGAGAAAAACACGGGGTAACTGAAGCTGAATTAGTTGAGTTCCTGCCGAAAGCGCGCGATGCGCATGAGCATTTAAACAAAGTGCTGCAAGACACAAAGAGCAGGGTAAAGTTTGGCCTTGAATGGGTGAAGCTTCCTTATCAGGAAGTAAAAGCCATTAACCAAATACAGAACTTAGGTAAGGAAATCTCCGCAAAATTCCAGAACGTTATCTTCTTAGGTATCGGCGGCTCATACTTGGGGCTCAAAGCAGGGCAGGACGCGCTGGGTTTGCCTTACGCAAATGAATTTCCCGGGAAGAAATCGCCGAAAATTTATTTTGAAGGCAATAACCTTGACCCGGATACCTTAAGCGTCTTGATTAAAAACCTTAATCCGAAAAAGAGTTTTGTCGTGGTGATTTCTAAATCAGGCGAGACAACCGAGACAAAAGCAGCCTTCGCAGTAGTTGAGGCCTGGCTTAAGAAATCAGTAGGCAAAAAATACGGTCGCCAGATTATTGCCATTACTGACTCTGAGCGGGGGAGTTTACGCAAAAAAGTTGACGCGGAGCAAAAAAAAGACAGCTTAAGCTTTCGTTCCTTTCCTTTACTAAAAGGGGTGGGTGGGAGATACTCCGAATTTAACATGGGGCTGTTGCATCTTGCGCTTATCGGTGTTGATATACAGGAAGTTTTAAAGGGCGCTGCCGATATGCATCGGCTTTGCAGCAAAGCCGATATACTCAATAACCCGGCTTATATGTACGCAGTACTGCACACTATTTTATATAAGAAGAAAAATAAACCGTTGGCAATCCTTATGCCTTTTTCCGAAACCCTTAAGTCAAGCGCAGACTGGTATATCCAGTTATTGGCGGAAAGTTTAGGGAAAAAATTCGCAAGACGGATTGAGTTCCAGGATGGACAGGAGCAGTGGCTGAGAGATCAAAACAATATTATCAATACCGGCCGGACCCCTATTTCAGCGCGTGGCACAGGAGATCTGCATTCAATACAGCAAAATAGTATAGAGGGAGAGAATAACAAGGTAACTACTTTTATCAGGGTTGAAAAATTCAGAAAAGAATGTAAGGTTCCGGCTAAGGCTGGTATTTTATCCGGTAAAACTTTTTCCGCTTTGATGAGATTGGCTCAGGAAGCAACGGAATGGGCGCTGGTAAGGGAGGAGAGGCCGAACTGTACGATAATCCTGCCCGAAGTTTCTCCTTATTATTGGGGAGGATTATTATTCTTTTTTGAAATGGCGACTGCCTTTGAGGGCGAGCTTCTGAACGTCAATGCCTTTGACCAGCCGGGTGTGGAAGGCTATAAAAATTACATATATTACAAGCTGGGTAAGCCGGGCCTAGCGCCTGAAGTTGCTGCTGAAATCAAGAGCACGCCTTTAATAAAAAACCCCAAATATATACTCTAAAAAGAACCGCCTCTGTCTCATTATGCTAAAGATCGGTTCGCTTAATTTAAAATCTAATTTAATCCTTGCCCCTATGGCGGGGATTAGTGACCTGCCTTTTCGCCTGATAAACCATAAATTCGACGCTGAGCTTGCCTTTGTGGAGATGATTAACGCGCGCTCCATAGGGCATAAGAGCCGTCGCACACGGGCAATGCTTGAGACTACAAAAGAAGATAAGCCTTTGGGTGTGCAGTTATTGGGCTGGGAGCAGTGTTACCTTGAAAAGGCGCTTGAAGTGCTTAATGAGTATAAATTTGATATCCTTGATTTTAATGCCGCATGTCCGGCCAAAAAAGTGGTACGCAGGGGCGAAGGTGCAGCGCTTTTAAAAAAACCTAAAGAATTACAGAAGATTTTGAAGATAATAGTTAGAGCTTCTAGAGTCCCGGTAACGGTAAAAATACGCTCAGGATGGGATAAAAATTCGGTAAATGCCATAGAGGTCGCCCTTTACGCACAAGATGCCGGTATTAATGCCGTTTTTGTCCACGGCCGGACGAAAACGCAAGAATATAGCGGAAAAGTTGATTATAATCTTATCGGGAGGGTGAAAAAAGCGCTGAATATCCCGGTTATCGCAAGCGGGGATATATTCAGCGCTGAGTTGGTTAAGAAAATGTTTGATGAGACCGGCTGCGACGCAGTTGCGCTTGCCCGGGGCGTATTAGGTAACCCGTGGTTATTCAGAGAAGCAAAAGAGTACCTTAAGGAAGGAAAAATCCTCACCCCGCCACAGCCTGGTGAGATTATTAAGGTTATGCTTGAGCACCTAAATGGGTGTATTAATTTCTTTGGCGAGGCCGTAGGAGTGATGAAATTCCGTAAGTTTTTTATATGGTACACAAAGGGGTTCCGGAATATCAGGCCGCTGCGGGAGAGTGCATCCAGAACCAAGAGAAAGGTGGATATGATTAGGATAATTGAGGGCTGTGCTCATTAACAAAAAACCCCGAATATTTTCGGGGTCTTTTTGTAGGTGATAGGCCTAATAGCTTGCGCTATCTCGAAACCTTCCTCCTTGTTGTTAGTTTTATTTATCAAGTGTAAATAAAATATGACATACGCTGCGTTGTTTTTCAAGGGTATTTCGGCAAAAAAAGAAAGCGCTATTAAAATTAATTGACATCCTTTAAGCTCTGTGTAAAAATTTAAAAAAAGATGCAAGACTTACCCCTGCGCTATTTAAAGGGTATCGGCCCCAAACGCGCCGAAATATTCTCATCGCTCGGTATTAATACCGTCGAAGACTTGCTTTATTATTTTCCCCGCCGTTATGAAGACCGCAGGAATCTCTCAACCATCTCAGCCTTGAAAGCAGGGGAAACCTACACCATAAAAGCTCAGGTCCTGCTTAAAAAAGAACGCAGGCCGTTCCGCGGGAAAGTATTCAGCATTATTGAAATAGAGGCGAGGGACGATACGGGTACGGTTACCTGCGTATGGTTCAACCAGCCCTACGTTAAAAATTATTTTACCCCCGGTTCTACGGTAATTTTGCACGGGAAAGTTGAATCCTACGGTTTAAGACTGCAGATGAGCAACCCTGAATTTGAGGTTGTCAACGAAGAAGATGAATCCCTCTGCGTAAACAGGATTGTTCCCGTTTATACCCTTCCCCAAGGTTTTACCCAGCGGCACTTCCGCCATTTGGTTAAGCTTGCCTTGGACGGGCATTTGCCTAAACTGCAGGATACACTGGCCTTTGATATAAGGAGCCGGCATAATCTCCTGAATTTAGCCCAGGCCCTCATTAACATACATTTCCCCAACTCGGATGAACTGCGCAGGCAAGCATATGAGCGGCTGGCTTTTGAGGAATTTTTTCTTTTTGAGCTGCCGCTTATTTTGAGGAAATTAAAACGCAAAGAAAAGCGGGGTATTATCCATAAGATTGATGCTGAGTTTAGTGCTGCCTTTATTAAGGGATTAGCCTTTGAATTAACGGATGCGCAAAAGAAAGTGGTAGAAGAAATAAGGCTGGATATGATGAAGCCGCAGACAATGCAGCGCCTGCTTCAGGGCGATGTGGGCTCAGGCAAAACCGTAGTTGCTTTAATTGCCGCTCTCTTTGCCATCGGCGGCGGGTATCAGGTTGCTTTCATGGTCCCGACGGAAATTTTGGCAAAGCAGCATTTTATAAAAATAAGTTTACAGGCAAAGCAAATCAGAATATGTTTATTAACTGGCAGCGCAAGCGCAAAAGACAAAGAAAAAGCGTACCGGGGTATTAGGGAGGGTAGGATTAACCTGGTAATCGGAACCCATGCCTTGCTTGAGGAAGGCGTGGTTTTTAAGAATTTAGGGTTTGTGGTTATTGACGAGCAGCATAAATTCGGAGTCAGCCAGCGTACCCTCCTGCCTAAAAAAGGGCCTAACCCGGATATTTTGATTATGACCGCTACCCCCATACCGCGCACCCTTGCTATAACTCTATATGGCGATTTGGATATTTCGGTTATAAATGAACTTCCTCCGGGTCGCAAGCCCGTTAGGACGCTCCATTTTGTTCCGGACGAGGTAGATAAAGCATATAATCTGGCAAAAGACGAGCTTAAAAAAGGAAGGCAGGCTTATATTATTTATCCCGTCATTGAAGAATCTTACGCTTTAGATATGCAGGGCGCAAAAAAAATGTTTGCCCGGTTAAGAAATAATGAGTTTAAAGGCTATCGCCTCGGGATTATCCATGGAAAAATGAAGGAAGCACAGCAGGATGAAACAATGCGCAAATTCATAAACAGGGAGATTGACTTGTTAGTTTCAACTACCGTTTTAGAGGTAGGAATAGATATCCCTAACGCTACCTGCATGATTATAGAGAATACCGA
The DNA here is from genome assembly GCA_049517335.1 of Candidatus Omnitrophota bacterium. Classification (GTDB taxonomy): domain Bacteria; phylum Omnitrophota; class Gorgyraeia; order Gygaellales; family Profunditerraquicolaceae; genus JBEKSD01. The sequence continues at coordinate 9,411 of JBEKSD010000012.1, forward strand.
GCGTTTCGGTCTTTCCCAGTTGCACCAGTTAAGGGGCAGGATAGGAAGGGGGGCTGAAGCTTCTGTCTGTATCCTTGTATCTGGTGCTGCGTCTCTTGAAGCCTCAAGCCGCATCAAGGCAATGGTTAATTTTTCCGACGGTTTCCGCATTGCCGAAGAAGACTTAAAGATCAGGGGGCCAGGTGAATTTTTCGGCAGCCGCCAGCACGGTTTAAGCGAGCTAAGGATAGGTGATCCTCTTCTCCAGATGCACCTGTTAAAGAGCGCCCGGGATGAAGCAATTAAACTGCTTAATAGCGATCCTGATTTAAGTCTGCGCCAGAATGCCCTGTTAAAAGAGAGGCTTCTAAAGAGGTTTCCTGAATATAAAAAGCTGATGACATCAGTGTAATAAATCTGTGGAGCCGGCTTCGTAGTTGGAAATATTCCTTAAGATAGGGTCGAATTTCTTAGGTTCAATCACCCTGATAATTAACCCCGAAAATAGCCTCAAGACAGGATTAAAAGTTTTTACCAGAATATAAAGGGGAATAAGTTTTGCCCCTAGCCGCACTTTAGGGTGATAATCTGTAACTCCTAGCTGATAGGTAGTTATACAGTTTTTAATGCAATAATCAATATTGTGGCAGAATGTGTTATGATACAAGTGGTATTTATGCGATAGTTGCCGGTCAAAGCCTATAAATTTATCAATACAAACTTTATCTTTGATAAACATCAGGTTGAAAGCAACGATTTTGTTTTTATCTCTGGTTATAAATAGCTTGGCTACTTCTGGCATATTCTTAAAAATATTCCGGAAGAAATCCAAGGTTAGCCTTTCAAAAGATACCCCTGAATCTTGCAGGTTGTTAAGGTATAATCGGTAAACTTCGTTTTCTATCCCGGCCAGGTCATCCCGCAGCTCGGTCTTTAAAGTTGTAAGAGCGGCGGATTTCTTTAGTTTTCTCCTTAAGTCTTTTCTTGTGTTCGGCCCAAGGTTATTTACGTATTCCTGAAGGGAGCAGACATTGATTTTTATTACCGAATTCGGGAAGCTTTCCATTAATTTAAAACCTTTTGCTTTAAGGTTAAATATCAATCGGCTGTTTTTCTTTGTCAGGTTGTAAAATAATATGGAGCTTATTTTCTTTTGGGCTAAAAAGCCGTGTAGTTTATTTACGGCTTCTTCGGCGATAAGGTTGAGATTTTCATCTTTGGAGCAGCCTAAATAGATTTCTTCCGCAGCGAGGGATCCGACAAAAAGAAGGTGCATTTTAAGAAAACGGTGGAATACTTTTTGGATGTTAAATATTATTTTTTCTAAGGGATCAGGGAACAATGTGGCGAAGGAAAAGTCGGTTGTAAAGAAGGGGAATATAGCTACTATCTTTTGGTTACGTTTTGCTATCAGGTAATAAAAGGAAAATTCTCTTAAATGGGATTCTTCAAGGGTTTTATGATAACCGTAGCCTTCAATAATGTCTTTCCCGAAAAGATTATCCCAATCGTTGGACGGTATGTCATTGATGGAGGTAAGGATTAAATATTCCAATCCACTGTTTTTATCCATGGGGATAGATTATAACAAAAAAGACAAAGCCCAACAACAAAAAGTTTTTACCGGGATAAGCTCTTGCCAGCCGGATATTCCATGCTATAATTATTAACCTAAAATGAAGATAATCACGGGAATCCATAAAACTAGGAATATCGTAATGCCTAAGGGCATCAGGCCGACGCAGAATAAGGTAAGGAAAGCGATTTTTGACATCTTAGGGGATGTTAACGGGTTGTCTTTCTTAGAGCTTTTTGCCGGCTCAGGAGCCGTAGGTTTTGAGGCCCTTTCCCGAGGCGCTTCAGGAGTAGTATTAGTTGAGGAAAACCGCGCCTGCCAAATGGCAATAAACGGCAATATTCAGGCTTTAAAGGTAGAAAATTGCCGGTTAATCCCGGGGAAGGCAGAAAATGCCATACCGTTTTTGCAAAAAAGCAGCAGGAAATTTGATGTAATCTTCATGGATCCACCTTATAATAAGGATTTGTCAAAAAAAACCTTGCAAATTCTGGGTGCCTATGATATATTAGCGCCCAATGCTTTTGTGATAGTCCAGCATTTTAAGAGCGATAAGCTGGATGAAGAGGCCGCAGGGTTGCGCTTAATAAAGAAAGCTAAGTACGGCGATACCCTGCTTTCATTCTACCAGAAAGAGTAAGCTAAAAAAAATGTGCCAAAAAGCAATATATCCTGGGACATTTGACCCGGTTACTTTCGGCCACATAGATTTAATCAATAGGGCGCAGGAGATTTTCTCTGAAGTCATTGTCGTAGTTTCCCATAATCCCCACAAAAATCCTCTTTTTGACGTAAATGAAAGGGTGGCTTTCCTGAAAAAAGCGACCTCGGATTTAAAAGGGGTTGAGGTAACCGATTTTGAAGGCCTGAGCGTTGATTTTGCCAGAAAGAACAAGGCGAAAGTTTTAATCCGGGGCCTGCGCATGGTTTCGGATTTTGAATATGAATTCCAGATGGCTTTAACCAACAGGAAATTTGCTCCGGATATAGAAACTATATTTCTGATGCCGCACGAATCCTACAGCTACCTTTCTTCCAAGCTTCTGAAGGAAGCCGCAACTTTAGGCGCGGATATTTCAAGCTATGTCCCTGATTTCGTTGAGAAAGCCTTGAAAGATAAATTACACAATAGAAGTGAAGATAGAAATAAGACAGATACCCCCCGAAGGCTTAATTCTCCATGAAGAGATCGCCGCCCGGGATTTAGACCTTGAGACTGAGACAATATCATTTCAGTCTCCGATAAAAGTAGAGGCGCGCGCCCTTCGTATAACCAATACGATAGTAATACGCCTTAATATTACCGGCGCAATGAGTGTGCTCTGCAGCAGGTGTTTGGTTGATTTTGATATTGAAATAAATAAAGGGCTGGACCTTAATTTCCCGCTGGATAAATCAGCGAGGTTTATTGAGCTTGATACCGATATTAGGGAAGAGATAATCGTAGATTATCCGATGAAGCCCTTATGCCGTAGCGATTGTAACGGGCTCTGCCCGAAATGCGGCCAGAATTTAAACGAAGGAGGATGTTCCTGTGGCACTACCTAAAAGAAGACATTCCGCTGCGCGCGGACGCAAGCGTCGGACACACTGGAAAATAGCCAAGACCACTTTATCACCGTGCCCGCAATGTAAGAGCCCTAAGCTTGCGCATAAAGTCTGCCTTGTTTGCGGTTATTATAACGGCAGGCAGGTCATTGAAATTAAAATACGAGAGAAGAAAAAGAAGGCCCATTAACTATGAAGATAATAGTTGATGCTATGGGAGGCGACTACGCGCCCGCTGTCGTAATTACAGGGACAATTGAGGCGGTAGAAGAGTACGATGCCAATGTAGTGCTTGTGGGAGACGAGGCTAAGATCGGCTCGCTCCTTAAGAAAACCAGGTATAAAGGCAATAATATTTCAATACATCCCGCGCCGGAAGTTATCGGTATGGACGAGCCGGCTGCGACAAGCGTGCGGCGCAAGAGGAATTCTTCCATTGTCCTTGGAGTTAACCTTGTAAAAGAGGGGGTGGGAGATGCGTTTTTCAGCGCCGGTAACACCGGGGCCGTAGTGTGCGCAGCAACCTTGGGGTTGGGGCTCCTGCCCGGAGTTGAGCGTCCGGGCATTGCAATAGTTACTCCTACTCTGCACGGGATTTCCCTGATTATTGATGTGGGGGCGAATATAGACCCGAAGCCCACCCAGCTACTGCAGTACGGGATAATGGGGGCTGCATATTTTCAATATATATTAGGCCGCGAAAACCCCAAAGTGGGCCTTCTTAATATAGGAGAAGAGGAAGCCAAAGGGACGGATTTTATCAAGGAAACGTTTGAGCTGCTTGAAAAGAGCAGCCTTAATTTTATCGGTAACGTTGAAGGAAGGGACCTTTTTTCGGGAAAATGCGACGTAATCATCTGCGACGGTTTTGTGGGGAATGTAGCTTTAAAAGTTGCCGAGAGCGCCGCAGAGACCATGCAGAGGTTCTTAAAGCGCCATCTTCTAAGCAACCCTTTAGGAAAAATCGGTTTGTTCTTTCTAATGCCCAGTTTGAAGCGTTTTAAAAAAGATCTTGATTATGCCGAATACGGCGGAGCGCCTTTAATGGGCGTAAACGGCGTGGTAATCATAGGCCACGGCCGCTCCAATAAAAAAGCGATAAAGAATGCCATACGCGTTGCCAAAGAAGAAGTAGAGAGGAAGTTTAACGAAAAAATATTAGAGGCGATTGGGAAGAAATAACCCTTCGCATTTACTCAGGGTCATCCTGAGCGAGTGACGAACTAAGAGAGGAACGAGTCGAAGGATGAAAAAAGTAGGCATAATCGGGTTAGGTGAGTATCTGCCGAAAAAAGTTTTGACTAACGCTGATCTTGAAAAGATGGTTGATACTTCCGATGAATGGATTACTACCCGCACCGGTATCAAGGAAAGGCGCTTGGTAGCAGCGGATGAAGCTACTTCCGACTTAGCATATGCAGCTACGAAAGAAGCGCTTCTTAACGCCCGCCTTCAACCGGAAGACCTGGAACTGATTATTGTCGCCACAATTACTCCCGATATGCCGTTTCCTTCCACGGCCTCTATCCTGCAGAATATGCTGGGCGCAAAGCGCGCGGTTTGTTTTGATATTTCCGCAGCCTGCGCCGGCTTTATTTACGCATTATCCGTAGCGCACCAGTTTATCGCAAGAGGGGCTTATAAAAACGCTTTAATCGTGGGAGCGGAAACTCTATCCGTCATCACCGATTGGCAGGACCGCAATACCTGCGTTTTGTTCGGTGACGGTGCAGGGGCTGCGGTTTTGGCCCCGGTTGCTTCGGGAGGAATCCTTTCAACGTATTTGGGTTGCGACGGCTCAAGGGTAGACCTGCTGAATATGCCGGCCGGAGGCTCAAGGAAACCCGCTTCTAAAGAAACCATTGAGTGCCGACAGCATTATATAAGAATGCAGGGGAACGATCTTTTTAAAATTGCCGTTAAGACCATGACTGAGGCAGCACGGATTGTTTTAAAACAGGCAAGATTGACTTTTTCCGATGTAGACTTGATTATACCCCATCAGGCCAATGCCCGGATTATTACGGCCGTAGGCAAGAAACTAGGTATCTCTCCTGAAAAAATATTCATTAACATTGAGAAACATGGCAATATTTCGTCTGCTTCAACAGCTACGGCTTTATGCGAAGCAGCCAAAGAAGGAAGGATTAAAAAGGGGGATATTGTCCTGCTGGATGCTTTCGGAGCCGGCTTAGTTTGGGGCGCCTGCGTAATTAAATGGTAGGGTATTTATTTGCCGGCCAGGGTAGTCAATATAAAGGTATGGGAAAAGACCTGTATGAATCTTTTCCCGAAGCAAAAGCGGTCTTTGATAAAGCGGATCAAGTTCTGGGGTTTTCTTTAAGTAAACTGTGTTTTGAAGGGTCACAGGAAGAACTTACCAAAACAAATAACTGTCAGCCTGCGATTGTCACTACGACCATTGCGGCATGGGAAGCCTTTAAGTCAGTTAATAGGGTAGAAGCTGATGCTTATGCTGCGGGTTTGAGTTTAGGGGAATACTCGGCTTTAGTTGCTTCCGCTGCAATAAAATTTGAAGACGCGGTTTACTTGGTCAGGCGTCGGGGAGAATTCATGGAAGAGGAAGCCCGTAAGCAACCCGGCAAGATGCTTTCCATAATCGGGCTGGAGTATGCGCAGGTTAAGCAGGTTTGTGATGAGGCGCTTGTTGAAATAGCCAACTTAAACTCACCCGGTCAGATTGTAGTTTCCGGCGGAGCTGATAATATTTTAAAAGCCCAGAGTCTAGCAAAGGACAAAGGGGCAAAGCTGGCTCTTATTTTGGATGTGAGCGGTGCATTCCACTCTTCATTTATGAGCGGTGTTTCCCTTAAGTTAGCGCAAGAGCTGGAAAAGATAGAGATAAATGTTCCTAAAATTCCCGTAATTTGCAACGTTAGCGCAAAACCGGCGCTTTCAGTCAGGGAAATTAAGGATAATTTAATCAGGCAGATTGCTTCTAGCGTCCTTTGGGAGGATTCAATGAAATTTATGTTATTACGCGGGGTTAAAAATTTCATTGAATTCGGCCCGGGAAAAGTTTTGAAAGGGCTTATGTACAGGATTTCACCCGCAAGTCCTGTTTTAACGGTTGAAAAAAAAGAAGACATAGGTACATAAGGAGCATAAAAATGAGACTTAAAGATAAAGTTGCAGTGATAACTGGCGGGGCAAGAGGGATAGGCAAGGCCATAGCTGTTGCTTATGCCAGGGAAGGCGCGGATATTGTCGTAGCCGATGTCAACCCGGAAGAAGCGGAAAAAACCGCAAAAGAAATTGAAGGCCTTGGAAGGAAAGCCCTTGCGCTTACTATGGATGTGACGGATTACGCGAAAGTGGAGGAAGCGGTCAATAAAATTCTTGACAAATTCGCAAAGATTGATATACTTGTCAACAATGCCGGCATAACCAAGGATAATCTGCTCTTAAGGATGAGCCAGGCGGAATGGGATGCGGTCCTGAATGTCAACCTAAAAGGGACTTTTAATTGCATCAGGGCGGTTTCCCGCACGATGATTAAGCAAAGAAGCGGCAGGATTATAAGTATCGCTTCTATAATCGGCCTGATCGGTAACCCTGGGCAGGCAAATTACTCTGCTTCAAAAGCAGGAATAATTGCTCTGACTAAAACTGCGGCGAAGGAATTAGCCAGCCGCAATATCAACGTAAATGCCGTAGCTCCCGGTTTCATCCAGACAGATATGACCGCAAAGCTATCGGAAGAGTTGAAACAGAAAATGCTCTCGGCCATCCCCCTGAATAAACTGGGGAGTCCGGATGATGTGGCTGCGATGTGTTTGTTTTTAGCGTCCGAAGATTCGGGCTATATAACCGGTCAGACAATAGTTGTGGACGGTGGCATGGTTATGGCATAAAGGTTTCTTAAACAAGGAGGAATAAGAATGGCAGTACAAGATAAAGTGAAGTCAATTATAGCGGAGCAATTGGGCGTTAAGCCTGAGGAAGTAACGCCGGAAGCGTCTTTTGTGGATGATTTAGGCGCAGATTCCCTGGATACGGTTGAACTGGTAATGGCGTTAGAGGAAGAATTTGGCATTGAAATCCCTGATGAGGACGCAGAAAAGATTACTACTGTCGGTGACGCAGTCAAGTATATTGAAGATAAAACCGCAGGTAAGTAATTTTAATAAAATAGATTGATTACGGAAGTCATTACCCCGCCTTTTCATTTCGGCGGGGTAAGTTTTATAGGGAGAGGATATTAAGTTCATGCTGGAAAGAAGAGTCGTAGTTACGGGTTTAGGTATGCTTAGCGCAGTGGGTAACAACGTTGCCGACTGCTGGAAAGCATTACAGGAAGGTAAAAGCGGTATCGCAACGATTACCTCTTTTGACGCCGCGAAATTCGATTCCCGTATTGCCGGAGAGGTTAAGGGTTTTGACCCGCTCGCCTATGGTATGAATTCTAAAGACGTAAAGCGTATGGACAAGTTCAGCCTTTACGCTGTAGCCTGCGCAAAGGATGCAATCAAGGACGCGGGCTTAATCTTGGATAAGATAGACAGGAATAGGTTCGGCGTTATAATCGGCTCAGGCATAGGTAGTTTGCATACTATCGAAGTTGAACATAAAGTTTTTCTTGCTAAGGGACCCTCAAGGCTTTCGCCGTTTTTAATCCCTATGCTTATTGTTAACGGGGCAAGCGGACAGGTTGCTATTCATTTAGGCTTACGCGGCCCTAATTCAGCGGTAGCTACAGCATGCGCTTCGGGTTCCCATGCCATAGGGGATGCGTTTAAAATAATTGAGCGCGGTGATGCAGATTTGATGATTACCGGAGGGACGGAAAGCTGCATCGTTGCGACCGGCGTAGGCGGTTTCTGCGCGTTAAAGTCGCTTTCTACCAGGAATAATGAGCCTGAAAAGGCGTGTAGGCCGTTTGATAAAGAGCGTGATGGTTTCATTATTGCGGAAGGCTGCGGTTTGGTGGTTTTGGAAAGTTTGGAACATGCTAAAAAGAGAGGGGCGCATATTTACGCAGAAATTTCCGGTTACGGCATGTCCTGTGACGCCTATCATATGACCGCACCCGAACCAACCGGCGACGGGCCGGCAAGGTCTATGAATTTAGCCTTGGAAGACGCACAGCTTAATCCTGAAGATATTGATTATATTAACGCCCACGGAACGTCCACAAAATTAAATGATAAAGTAGAAACAATTGCGATTAAAAAGTCTTTTGGCGCTCATTCCGGTAAGGTGATGATTTCTTCAACTAAATCCATGACTGGGCATCCATTGGGTGCTGCCGGCGGAATTGAATTCGCTGTCTGCTGTCTTGTTATAAAATACGGAATTATCCCGCCCACAATTAATTATGAACACCCTGATCCTGAATGCGATTTGGATTACGTTCCTAATACCGCAAGGAAAGTTCCTGTTAAGGCCTGCCTTTCCAATTCTTTAGGTTTTGGCGGGCACAACGCTACTCTCATTGTTAAAAAATTAGGCTAAAAGGTTTTTATTGTTAATTAAAATGCCTTACACAATTGCAGAAAAAATTTTACTTGCCCATACGAATAAAAAAGATATTAAACCGGGCGAATTTATTGAAGCCAAAGTTGATATTGCTTTGGGTAATGATATAACCGCGCCTATTGCCATCGCTGAGTTTGAAAAAGCCGGCTTCACAAAAGTTTTTAACAGAAATAAAGTAGTCCTTGTCCCTGACCATTTTGCCCCTGCCAAAGATTTAAGGAGCGCTAACCAGTGTAAAATCCTGGCTGATTTTGCCAAAGAGCAGAAAATAAAAAATTATTTTGAAGTCGGATGCATGGGTATAGAGCACGCGCTATTGCCGGAAAAGGGGCTGGTCCTACCGGGTGAGTTGGTTATAGGAGCAGATTCGCATACCTGCACTTACGGCGCGTTGGGTTGTTATTCAACGGGTATTGGCTCAACGGATTTAGCCCGCGCTTATGCCGACGGAAAAATCTGGCTAAAAGTCCCGCATACAATCAAATTCATTTACAAAGGTAAATTAAATAAATGGGTGGGGGGAAAGGATTTAATCCTGTTTACCATTGGCCGTATCGGGGTTGACGGCGCTTTATATAAGGTAATGGAATTTAGCGGACCGGTAATACATAGTCTTCCCATGGATGACCGCTTTGCTATGTCTAATATGGCAATTGAAGCCGGCGGCAGGGCCGGGATCATTGAACCGGATGAGATTACCCGAAAATATATAAAGTCAGTAGGCCGCAGCCCGTGGCTCAAAACTCACAGTAACTTATTGAAGGATCTTAAATCCGACAGGGGTGCTAAATATGAAAAGATCTATGAGTGGGATATTTCTAAGTTAGAGCCGCAGGTAGCCTGTCCGCATTTGCCGAGCAATGTCAAGCCGGCAAGAGAATTGGGGGATGTGAAGCTTGATCAGGTTGTTATCGGCTCCTGCACTAACGGAAGGATTTCGGACTTAAGGATTGCCGCCGGGATTCTTAAAGGCAAAAAAATAAAATTTGGTTTAAAATTGATAGTCATACCCGCAACGCAGAAGATTTATTTAGAGGCGGTTAAAGAAGGGTTGGCTGAAATATTCGTAGAAGCAGGCGGGGTATTTTCTACTCCCACTTGCGGTCCGTGCCTTGGCGGGCATATGGGCGTTCTGGCTGAAGGAGAAGTGGCGTTGGCAACTACAAACAGGAATTTTATAGGCAGGATGGGCAGCCCTAAGTCGTTCGTTTACCTGTCTAGCCCGGCAGTTGCCGCTGCTTCAGTAATTACCGGTAGGATTACAGCACCTTAGAAAATATGATTATTAAAGGTAAAGTCCATAAATTCAGCGATAATATAAACACCGACGATATTATTGCGGCAAAATACTTGGTTTCAACTAATACAGAAGAATTAGGGGTACATTGCATGGAAAGCTTAAGCCCTGATTTTATATCTAAAGTTAAACCCGGCGATATAATCATTGCGGGGGAGAATTTCGGCTGCGGTTCGTCAAGGGAACACGCGCCGCTTGCCATTAAAGGCTGCGGCGTTGGCGCTGTGTTGGCAAAGAGCTTTGCTGCGATATTTTACCGCAATGCCATAAATATCGGCTTGCCGTTTCTAGAGTTAACTGAGACTGATAAAATTAATGAAGGCGACGAAGTAGAAATAGATTTAAACAGCGGGATTATTAAGAATATTACACAAAACCAGGATTATAAAACCGAGCCTTTCCCCCAATTCCTGCAGGATATTGTTAAAGACGGGGGATTGATGAATTATGTTAAGCGTAGGACGGGAGATAAACATGTATAAAATAGCGGTTATTGGCGGAGATGGTACCGGCCCCGAAGTTGTGCGTGAAGGCCTGAAGGTAATGCAGGCGGCAGCTAAGAAATTTGGGTTTAAATACGAAGCAAAAGATTTTGATTTTTCAGGGCAGAGGTATTTAAAGACCGGCAAGCTTGTAGATGATAGCGATATTAAAGAATTGAAAAAATATAACGCGATTTATCTGGGGGCAGTGGGTGATCCGAACGTAAAGCCGGGCATAATTGAGACGGGAGTATTGCTTAAATTGAGGTTTGCCCTTGATCAGTATATCAACCTTCGCCCGGTCAAGCTTTACAGCGCCGCGTTTTGCCCTTTAAAAGACAAGAAACCGGAGGATATTGATTTTGTGGTGGTGCGTGAGAATTCCGAAGGCCTGTATAAAGGTATGGGGGAGTTCCGGAAAAAAGGCACTAAAGAGGAAGTAGCCATACAGATTTCTTATAATACGCGCCATGGCGTTGAAAGGTGCCTGCGGTATGCTTTTGAATATACACGTAAACGTAATAGGAAAAAAAAGCTCACACTTTGTGGTAAAACAAATGTCCTGACCTTTGCTTGGGATTTGTGGGAGAGGACATTCAAGGAGTTGGCAAAAGAATATTCGGATATTGCGACTGATTACGCGCACGTAGATGCGACGACAATGTGGTTTGTGAAGAATCCCGAATGGTTTGACGTGATTGTCACCGACAATATGTTCGGCGATATTATTACTGATTTAGGCGCAATGATTCAGGGCGGTATGGGTATTGCAGCTGGAGGCAACATTAATCCGACAGGCGTATCCATGTTTGAGCCTATTGGCGGAAGCGCGCCGAAATATACCGGGTTAAACGTGATTAACCCGCTGGCGGCGATTTGTGCCGTATCCATGATGCTGGAAAATTTAGGCGAAGAAAAAGCTGCCAAGGCAATAGAGGATGCGCTAATCAGGGTGGCAAATAATAAATTAAAATCTCTGGCTGCGGGTAAGATGGGGTATTCTACGGTTGAAGTCGGAGATTTGGTTGCGGAGAGCTTATGAAAAAATATAACGTTGCAGTAGTCGGGGTGGGTGTAGTCGGTATAGAGATGCTCAGGGTTTTGCGCCAGCGTAAATTCCCGGTTAATGAAGTCCGAGTATTTGCCCGTTCTAGCCGTGAAATAGATGTAGACGGAGAAAAATATTCGGTTCAGGTAATTACTCCCGATGGATTTAAGGGAATAGATATCGCGTTGTTTGCCGGTACTGAAGGGGAGAAGGGCGCGGCAGTAACCTATGCGCAGGAAGCAGTGAAGAGGGGCGCGGTGGTAATTGACAACGGTGCTGATTTTCGTATGGATCCAAAAGTGCCTTTGGTTATCCCCGAAGTAAACGCAAAAGATGTTTTAAGGCACAAAGGCATCATCGCGAATCCTAATTGCTCTACGATACAAATGGTAGTAGCATTAAATCCTATTCATAAAAAGGTTAGGATTAAAAGAATAATTGTGACGACTCTACAGGCTTCTTCCGGCGCAGGGAAAGGCGCGGTTGAGCAATTAAAAGAAGAGGCCGTAAAGATTTCCGCAGGCGGGTTCGAAAAGTTGAATGTGGAAGCTGAAAATAAATCCATGCCCCAGCAGCTTGCTTTCAATGTATTCCCGCATATCGGCTCATTTGTTGAATGCGATTATACCAATGAAGAATGGAAGTTGGTTAATGAGACCCATAAAATAATGCACGATGAAAAGATTAAGATTTCAGCGACTACAGTCAGGGTACCGGTAAGGACAGGCCACTCCGAATCGGTTTATATTGAAACAGAAAAGAATATCACGCCGGAACAAGTCCGGGATATTTTAAGGAAGGCTCCGGGCGTAATTGTGATGGATGAGCCGAAAAAGAACATTTATCCTATGCCGAAGGACGTTGAGGGCAGGGATGAGACTTTTGTCGGCAGGATACGGCAGGATTGCTTTGTAAAGAATGGTTTATGGCTTTGGGTGGTTGCAGATAACCTACGCAAGGGCGCTGCTACAAATGCCGTTCAGATTGCAGAATGCGTAATCTCAAACTTGAAGTAGAGTATGACGGGACGAATTACTGCGGTTGGCAGGTTCAGGGCAGGGCGAACGGTAGCAAGAAGAGCATCCAGGAAGTCCTAGAGAAGAAACTCCGCAAGATACTTCAGGAAGAAGTTCACACCATAGTCGCAGGCAGGACTGACGCTGGGGTTCATGCGTTGGCGCAGGTTGCGAATTTTAAAACCCGTTCAAAAATTCCCTGCGTTAGATTGTTAGGAGCCTTAAACGCGCTTTCGCCCAAGGATATTTCAATAAGCAAGATAGAAGAGGTAGGTGCGGATTTTAACGCGCGGTTCAGCGCTAAATCCAAGATTTACCGCTATACGATATTAAACAGGGTTTATCCTTCAGCTCTTTTGCATAATAAGGTATATTTTTGTTCTTATCCGCTCAATCTTTCTCTTATGCGCAGTGAAGCAAGGCTGCTGCTGGGTAAGCATAATTTTAAGTCTTTTCAAGCATCGGATTATCGCGAGAGGAACCCGGTTAAGACTATAAAGAGTTTAAAAATAACCAAAAATAACGATTTAATCCATATTGACATTGAAGCTAACAGCTTCCTGTATAATATGGTCAGGAATATCGCAGGTACGCTCGTTGAAATAGGCAGGGGAAAGTTTGGTAAGGGCAGTATGAAGAAAATCTTGCTGGCAGAGAACAGGAAGTTTGCCGGTAAAACCCTCTCTGCTTGCGGCCTGTGCTTACTAAAGGTGAAATATTAGAGATACTGCTTCGTAACAAGTGTCAAATTATCTCTGGATAATTTGACACATTAAAGAATCTATTTGACTTAAAAGGAAATTATGTTATACTTCTATTTCTATGACAAAAACGCATGTTACGAAAAAAGCCGATATTAAGAGGCAATGGTATATAGTTGATGCCAAGGGTAAGATATTGGGCCGGATGGCTGCAAAAGTAGCCGCTGTCCTAAGGGGTAAACATAAACCCATATTTACTCCCAGCCTTGATACGGGTGACGGGGTTATTGTCATCAACGCGGCCCAAGTGAAAGTTACCGGCAGGAAGCCTGCGCAGAAAATTTACCGCCGTTATTCAGGCTATCCGGGCGGTTTAAAAGAGGTTACTTACGAAAATATGCTTAAGAATAATCCGGCTACCGTAATCAGACTTGCAGTGCAGAGGATGCTTCCCGGAGGTCCTTTAGGTCGGGATACCATCAAGAAGTTAAAAGTCTATGTTGACGATAAGCATAACCATAATTCACAGAATCCCAAAGTGTTGGAGGTTTAATTAAGAAGATATGGAATCAATAGTTAGATATGCGGCAGTAGGTAGGCGTAAAGAATCAGTTGCCCGCGTGCAACTTATCCCGGGTACAGGCTTAATTGTGGCAAACGGGAAACCGTACGACAAGTATTTTCTACGTGAAACCGACAGGATAATTATCGCGCAACCTTTAGCCGTAACCAACAATATCTCAAAATATGATGTCCGCGCTAATTTAAGCGGGGGCGGGCTTACAGGACAGGCAGGGGCGTTGAGGCTAGGTATTGCCCGGGCTTTGATTGCTGCGGATCCCGAGATTAAGGATTTACTGCGTAAAAATGGTTTTTTAACCCGGGACCCGCGTGCCAAGGAACGGAAGAAATACGGCTTAAAGGGCGCACGCAAGCGATTCCAGTGGACTAAGAGGTAGTATATAGATTATGGTAAATAGCAAATAACAAATAGTTTATAGATAAGAAATACAAAATCCCGCTGGAAAAAAGCGGGTTTTTTTTAAGTTATAGTCCGACGAGAAAATTCTTGACGCCCGACGATTTTTAATTTAATATGAGGTATTAATTTAGACCTGCTGCAAATCAGGCTAAGGAGAAAAGAATGGCGATAGATGTAGGTATAGTTGGGGCAACCGGGCACACAGGCGAAGAGCTAATCGGTATCCTGTTAAAGCATCCTTATGTGCGCATTGCCAAGCTCTATAATACAAGTGTGGAGCCGCAGGTTATTTCCGATGTTTTCCCGAAGTTTAGGGGCAGGCTTGATTTGCCCGTGAAGCAACTTAATATAAAAGAAGCTATTCTGAATTGCGACCTGATTTTTTTAGCGCTCCCTCATACGGTCTCAATGACTATTACTTCCAAACTGCTTAAGGCAGGGATGAGGGTAATAGACTTAAGCGCTGATTACAGGCTTACGGACGTAAAAATTTATGAGAAATTTTATAAGGCCAAACATCAGGATAAAACGAATTTAAAATATGCGGTTTACGGCTTGCCTGAACTTTACAGGGCCAAAATCAGGGATGCTTCGCTTGTGGCTAATCCGGGTTGTTACCCGACGGCGGCAATCTTGTCTTTAGCCCCGCTGGCCGCCTTTAATTTAATTGAGCCCGACTCCATAATCATTGACGCCAAATCAGGAGTTTCTGGAGCAGGCAAGAGGCTGGAGAAGAGCCTGCTTTTTTCGGAAGTCTACGAAGATTTTAAAACTTACAAAGTCAATGCGCATCAGCATATACCGGAAATAAATCAGGTATTGTCAAGGCTGTCGGGTAAGAGGATAAACATAACTTTTGTCCCGCACCTGCTTCCTTTGGACAGGGGTATTTTAGAAACTATTTATGTCAGAAAAATTAAGAAGATTCAGGATATACTGGGTCTTTACAGGAAGTTTTACAAGAAAGAGCCTTTTGTAAGGATTAAAAAAGAAGGGGAATTCCCGAGGATAAAAGATGTCGCGGGAACGAATTTCTGCGATATCGGCATTAAAGACGACGGCAATAACCTGGTAATCGTATCCGCCATAGATAACCTTATCAAAGGGGCTTCGGGCGAAGCGGTGCAGAATATGAATATTATGTTTAAATTTCCGGAGAGCGCGGCATTACTATGATTATTCTGAAAAAAGCAGTGCTACCCCGGGGTTTCAAAGCTAACGGTATTGCCTGTGGTTTAAAGAAAGCAGGAAAGCTTGATTTAGCACTTTTCTATTCTTCTATACCGGCCAATGCCGCCTGTGTATTTACCACGAATAAGGTCATCGCAGCCCCCTTAAAATTGAATAAGAGATACCTGAAAAATAATTCTAAATTTCAGGCTATTTTGGTAAACAGCGCTAATGCGAACTGCCTGACAGGGAAAGTTGGACTAAGGGATGCGCAGGAGTCGGCTAAAAGCGTATCTTACGCTTTGAAAATAAAAGAAGAGAGCGTTTTGGTTAATTCAACCGGGATAATCGGCAGGCGGCTTGATATCGCAAAAATCAAGGATGCAATCTCCGGGCTGGTCAGCGGTTTATCGCTTAAAGGGCTGGCGCAGGCTGAAAAAGCCATAATGACCACGGATAAATTTGTAAAAGAAGCGGCTGTTAAATTTGACATTAGAGGTAAAAGTGTTACTGTTTGCGCTGTAGCTAAGGGGGCGGGGATGATTTCTCCCAAGATGGCCACCCTGCTTTGTTTTATTATGACAGATGCCAATATACCTTCAGTCATACTTAAGAAGGCGCTTAAAGAGAGCGTAGATAAATCTTTTAATTGTATTACGGTGGACGGATGTATGAGCACGAACGATTCTGTCATGGCTTTGGCAAACGGGGAAGCGGGAAACAAATTAATTAAAGGCGGAAATGACTATGTTAATTTTGTTAAAGTCCTTAGTTATGTGTGCCTTGAGCTGGCGAAGGCAGTGGTTAGGGATGGAGAGGGCGCTACCAAATTTATTGAGATTACCGTAGATAAGGCTAAAAACGCGAGGGATGCAAAAACAGCTGCTCTTGCGATTGCGAATTCAAACCTTTTTAAAACCGCTGTTTACGGTAAGAACCCTAATTTCGGCAGGATTTTTGCGGCAGTCGGTTCCTGCGGTATAGACGTTGATGAGGGTTTGTTGAAATGCAGGGTAAGTTCCCTGAAGAAGAAAGACATTAAGGTTTACGTTGAAATAAATAAAGGTGTGGGAAGGGCGGTTGTCTATACATCCGACTTAACCCCGGAATACATTAAAATTAACGCGGAGTATAACTAATTAGCGCATCAAGCGTTCGTTAAGAAAAGGATTGATAATGGAAGAAGCGATCAGGAAAGCGGATGTACTTATAGAGGCGCTGCCGTATATTAAGAAGTTCCACAATAAAATAATCGTAATTAAATACGGCGGGAGCATTCTGGGTGAAGAAAAAATACGCAAGGGCGTTCTGGAAGACATAGTTTTTTTAAGTTTTATGGGGCTTAAGCCGGTACTGGTCCACGGCGGAGGGCCCAATATCAGCGACAGACTTCGTCAGTCGGGAGTAAAGACGGAGTTTATTGACGGCATGCGCGTTACCGATGAAAGCACCCTGAAAGTCGTTGAAGAAGAACTGCAGGAGTTAAACGATATAATTGTCAGGGAAATTAATGAGCTGGGCGGTAAGGCCGCGGGATTAAACGGCAAAAACGGGATAATTTACGCCGGGAAAAAGAAAGCTAAGGTTGACCTCGGCCTGGTGGGCCATATAACGGAGGTTAATGCTCAGGACATTTTAGATGAATTGAGAAAGAATAAAATTGCGGTCCTGCTGCCTATGGGCATAGGCAGGGACAATGTGATTTATAATGTAAACGCTGATGAGACTGCTTCTAGTATCGCTTCGGCGATAGAAGCGGAAAAACTCGTGCTGCTTACGAATGTTTTGGGGATAATGCGCAGGGCGGACGATAAGAATTCATTCCTTTCAACATTGACGGAGGAAGAAGCAAAGAAGTTAATTGATGAGAATGTAATCCAGCAGGGGATGATCCCTAAAGTTACGGCTTGTTTTAACGCATTGGATAAGGGAGTTAAAAAGACGCACATAATTGACGCGCGCATCCCCCATGCGCTTTTATTGGAAATTTTCACGGATCAAGGGGTAGGAACAGAGATAATTAAATTTTAAAAGATGAAGCTTGAAGAGATATTTAATAGTTATAAAGAAAATATTATGCCCACTTACACCAAGTTCCCTCTGGTGTTTGTTAAAGGTAAAGGTTCTCGGCTTTGGGATATTCACGGTAAGGCGTATCTGGATTTTTTCCCGGGCTGGGGGGTAGGAAATCTGGGGCATTGCCATCCCAAGGTAATGGCTGCAGTCAGGGATCAGGTGGCAAAATTGATTTTTATCCCTAACAACTATTACCATATCCCGCAGGCAAAACTTGCCAAGGAACTGGTTTATTGGACTTACCCGGCAAAGGTTTTTTTCTGTAACTCCGGAGCAGAAGCAACGGAAGGCGCGATAAAATTCGCACGTAAGTATGGCAGGGGTAAGTATGAGATAATCACTTTTGAAAATTCCTTTCATGGCAGGACCCTCGCAGCACTCGCTGCCACGGGTCAAAAAAAATATCAGGAGGGCTTTGCGCCCCTGCCGGAAGGTTTTAAGCAGGTCAAGTTTAATGATTTGGAAGCCGTAAAAAAAGCGGTAAGCGATAAAACAATCGCAGTAATGCTTGAGCTGGTGCAGGGCGAGGGAGGAGTAAATGTCGCGGAGAAAGATTTTGTCATCGGGCTTAAGAAGCTCTGCGAGGAGAAGAATCTTCTCTTAATCGTTGATGAAGTCCAGACCGGGTTAGGCAGGACAGGAAAGTTATTCGCTTACCAGCATTACGGTATTACTCCCGATGTAGTGACTCTGGCTAAGGCCTTAGGCGGCGGCCTGCCTATTGGAGCAATGGTAGTTAAGAAAAATATCGCTGATACCTTACAGCCCGGCATGCATGCTTCTACTTTTGGCGGCGGGCCGGTGATTTGCAAAGCAGCGCTTGCGGTATTGCATGCGATACAGAAAGAAAAACTATTAGCTAAGGCGCAGAAATTAGGAACTTATCTTTTTGAAAAAATGAACGCTTTAAAAACCAGATATCCGACCATAAAAGAAGTCAGGGGCGTTGGCCTTATGTGCGGTTTGGAGTTGAACGTGCCGGGTAAGCCCATAGTTGAGAAAGCCATAGAAAAAGGGCTCTTGATTAATTGCACCCACGATACGGTCTTAAGGTTAATGCCGGCTTTAAATATCACGAAAAAAGAGATAGATACGGCAGCCGGGATATTAGATGAGCTTTTGAAAGGGCTGTAAAAATGAAAAATTTGATTTCAATTAATGATTTGAGTACTAAAGAAATTGGCGATATTTTTGCGCTTACAGATAAATTAAAGCAGAATAAAAAGAAATTCAATAAAGTTCTATCCGGCAAAACGTTGGCGCTTATTTTTCAAAAGCCGTCCAACAGGACAAGGGTATCATTTGAGGTGGGGTGTTTTCAACTCGGAGGAAATTCCATATATTTGTCCCCGGGAGAGATTAATCTTGGGGTGAGGGAATCAATAGCTGATGTCGCCAAGACGCTTTCCAGATATGTTGACGCCATCGTTTTAAGGACCTTTGAGCATAAAACCATCCTTGATATGAGCCAAGCTGCGACTGTGCCGGTAATCAACGGCCTGTCGGACTTTTCGCATCCTTGCCAGGCACTGGCTGACGTCTATACGATTAAGGAAAAATTAAAGACGTTAAAAGGAAAAACTCTTAGCTTTATCGGGGACGGGAATAATGTTTGTAATTCTTTACTCATGATTTGCGCAAAGACAGGGCTTAATATGAATGTCGGGACTCCCGCAGGCTATGAGCCGGATAAAAACGTGGTGCAGTCAGCGATTAAAGAAACGAAGAAATCAGGGGCGGTTATAAATCTTTTTAATAATCCGAAAGAAGCGGTTACGGGTGCAGACGTTTTATATACCGATGTTTGGACAAGTATGGGGCAGGAAAAAGAAGCACAAGAGAGAAAAGTAATTTTTAAGGATTTCCAAATTAACGCAAATTTGATAAAATCGGCAAATAATGGCGCATTGATTATGCATTGCCTTCCCGCGCACAGGGGCGAAGAGATAACCGCTGAAGTGATTGATAGCCTGAATTCGGTTGTTTTTGACCAAGCGGAAAACAGGATGCATGTGCAGAAGGCAGTCTTAATAAAACTATTGGGCTAGTGCAGCAAGCTAGGGACTATCCCCGAAGGGGACTTGTCCCGCGACAAGCTAACGGTTAATTGGGAGAAATGTAAATGAAGAAAGTAGTGCTTGCTTATTCAGGAGGTTTGGATACTTCGTGTATCGTTAAATGGCTCAGCCAACGCGGATATCAGGTCATCTGTTTTGTCGCTGATCTTGGCCAGGGTCTAGGTAGAGGCGAAGATTTAGGCGCCATAGAAAAGAGGGCGCTTGCCGCGGGTGCAGAAAAAATTTACATCAAGGACCTACAGGATGAGTTTATTGAAGACTTTATAATACCGGCGTTAAAAGCCGGAGCTATTTATGAAGGAAAATATTTATTGGCTACTGCGTTGGGCAGGCCGTTGATTGCAAAATATTTGGTGGATATCGCGCATAAAGAAAAAGCGGATGCGGTGGCTCATGGCTGTACCGGAAAAGGCAATGATCAGGTAAGGCTTGAAGTGACTGCCGGAATACTGGATCCGAAATTGGAAGTCCTGGCGCCGGTAAGGGAATGGGAGTTTAAGTCAAGAGAAGAGGAAATTGAGTACGCTAAAAATAATAATATTCCGATAGATGTTACCAGAAAGAAGCCATATAGTATTGACAGGAATATCTGGGGAATAAGTATTGAGGCCGGAGTGCTGGAAGATTTGGAACAGGAGCCTCCGGAAGACGCGTATTTGATTACTAAGAGCCCAGGCGGCCAGTCGAGTTATCCGAAATATATTGAAGTGTATTTTGAAAAGGGAATACCTAAGAAGATAGACGGGAAAAGCTGCAAATTAAAAACGCTGATCAGCCACCTTAACGAAGTAGGCGGTCTTTATGGCGTAGGCAGGAGCGACTGTATAGAAAACAGGTTGGTCGGCATTAAGTCTAGGGAAATTTATGAGGCCCCTGCCGCAACCATTCTTTATATTGCACATAAAGAATTGGAGAGTTTGGTCCTGGATAAGGAACTCTCCCATTTTAAGGAGATTATTTCTTTAAAATACTCGGAGTTAATCTATAACGGGTTGTGGTACTCTCATTTGAAAGATTCACTTGATGTTTTTATTAATGCCACGCAGAAATATGTTACCGGCACGATAAAGTTGAAATTATTCAAAGGAAGCTGCACGGCGGTATCCAGAAAGTCGCCACATTCGCTTTACAAAAAAGAATTGAGCACTTACGGCAAAGAGGATAAATTTGACCAAAAGTTAGCCGAGGGCTTCATCAAAATCTGGGCCATGCCGTATAAAAGATAGGTTTAAGGAGAGAAAATGTCTAAGAAATTATGGGGGAGCAGGTTCCCTAGGGCTACAAACGCATTAACGGACAGGTTTACTTCCAGTATATCTTTTGACAAGAGGCTGGCGTTTTATGATGTCTTGGGAAGTATTGTCCATGCTAAGATGCTGGGCAAGCAGAAGATTATTCCCTTAAAAGATTCCCTTAAAATAGTCAAAGGTCTGAACGGGATATTAAAAGACGTCAAAAATAAAAAATTCAAATTTGACCCCAAGGCAGAAGATATTCATTCCAACATTCAGGATTTACTGGCTAAGAAAATCGGCCCTGTTGCGCACAGGCTACATACTGCAAGGTCGCGCAATGACCAGATTGTTCTTGATATTAAGCTTTATCTTAAAGATGAGATTGATAATTTAGCTGATTTTATTTCCGAGTTTCAGAAATCAATTTTGAAATTAGCTAAAAATAACCTGAAGGTGATTATCCCGGGCTATACGCACCTTCAGGGCGCCCAATGCGTGCTCCTTGCGCATCACCTATTGGCTTATCTTGAAGCTTTGGAAAGGGATAAGCTCAGATTCATTGATGCAAGGAAAAGGATTAATCTTATGCCTCTGGGCGCCTGTGCTTTATCCGGGACAAGCCTACCTATTAATAGGGATTTTGTAAGCAGAGAACTTAAATTTGATGCAGCAACGGCAAACAGCATTGATAGCGTAAGCGATAGGGACTATATTATTGAAACATTAGCCGGTCTCTCAATTCTGTCGGTCCATTTGTCCAGGATCGCGGAGGATTTAATACTATGGTCCACAAAAGAATTCAATTTCATAGATATTGATTTTTCTTTTTGTACCGGTTCAAGCATTATGCCGCATAAAAAGAACCCGGACGTCCTTGAGTTGATCAGGGGCTCGGCGGGCAAAATTCAGGGTGATTTATCAAATGTGCTGATATTGATGAAGGGTCTTCCTCTATCATACAACAGGGATTTACAGTTAGATAAGCCTCCCCTTTTTGACGCGATTGATACAGTAAAGGACATTCTGGAAATACTTATGGCGCTTTTTTCCAATGTCGTAGTTGAGAAAGAAGCGATTAGCTCAAGGATTTTAGACGAATCGTTATTTTCCGTAGATGTCGTGGAATATTTGATTAAAAAAGGCGTATCTTACAGGCAGGCGCATGATATCGTAGGCAAGATGGTAAAGGAAGGCCTTGATAAAGGCAGGCCGATCTCCGCGTTAACCGTAAAAGAACTTAAGGAGTTTTCTCCCAGGCTGGACAGCGATGTGAAGAAGATTTTAAATGCTTGGGCGTCGGTTAACTTAAAAACTTCTTACGGCGGCACGAGTCCTAAACAGGTTGAAAAACAGATTAAATTCTGGTCAAAGCAATTAAAATAATTATGCACGAGTTCAGATATAAAAATAACCGGTTATACTGCGAAGGGATGAGCGTTGAAGAGTTAGCAGTCAGGTGCGGTACCCCGCTTTATGTTTACAGCTACCGCACCTTAATCGACCATTTCTTAAAGCTAAAAAAGGCCTTTCGCAGCGTCAGCCCGCTTATCTGCTATTCGGTAAAAGCAAACTCTAATCTTGCAATCCTGAAAGCCCTGGTAGAAAAAGGCGCGGGGCTTGATATTGTTTCCGGAGGTGAGCTCTACCGCGCGCTTAAAGTGGGATGCCCTGCGCAAAGGATTGTTTATGCCTCTGTCGGAAAGACTGATAGGGAAATAGAAGAGGCGATTGTGCATAAGATCTTATTTTTTAATGTTGAAAGCGTCCCGGAGCTGGAAAATATTAACCGGATTTCAAGGAAACTAAACAGGGTTACTCAGGTTGCCATACGTATTAATCCGGATGTGGAGCCAAAGACCCATAAATATATTACGACGGGAAAACTTACCAATAAGTTCGGGATTGACTTTAAAAGCGCCGAGCAGATTCTCTTGGTGCGTAATGCCCTTTCTAATGTAAGGATTTCCGGCTTGCATATCCATATCGGTTCGCAGATTACCGAGAGCGAGCCCTATATTAGCGCGGTTACCAAAATAATAAATTTCGTTAAGAAACTAAAAAGAAAAGGGATCAGGCTGGAATACCTTAATATCGGTGGCGGCTTAGGGATAACTTATAATAATGAGACTCCCCAGACCGCGAATGCCTTTGCCCGGAAAATTATGCCGCTGCTTAAGGTATCGGGTTTAAAAATAATCATGGAGCCGGGTAGGTTCATAGTGGGCAACGCCGGCATCCTGGTGACAAAAGTCCTGTACATCAAATCTACTCCGGAGAAAAAATTTATTATAGTGGACGCGGGCATGAATGACCTTATCCGACCTGCTCTTTATGGTGCGTATCATGAGGTTTTACCGTTACGGGTTGCGGCTGGGAAGTTAGCGGCTGGCGCTAAATATGATATTGTCGGCCCAATATGCGAAAGTGGGGATTTTTTTGCCAAAGAAAGAAAACTGGTAGGGGTTAAAGAAGGGGAATATCTGGCAATAATGAGCGCCGGAGCGTACGGCTTCAGCATGTCTTCAAATTATAACTCCCGCCGCAGGGCAGGAGAGGTTATGGTTTTATGGGATAAAGCTTATTCCATCAGAAAAAGGGAGAGTTTTAAGGATTTGACGGCAAACGAAGTTATTCCGCCATTTT
This sequence comes from Candidatus Omnitrophota bacterium, assembly GCA_049517335.1. Lineage (GTDB taxonomy): Bacteria > Omnitrophota > Gorgyraeia > Gygaellales > Profunditerraquicolaceae > JBEKSD01. The sequence continues at coordinate 32,741 of JBEKSD010000012.1, forward strand.
CTTCTTTACTGTAAATGAAAAAAATTAATTTTACTAAAATGGTTGCTGCCGGTAACGACTTTGTGGTAGTCAGGCAAGAACTATCAGGTAATTTAGTAAAGTTAGCGCAGGCAATATGCGACAGAAAATTCGGCATTGGCGCAGACGGTTTGTTAGTTTTGGAGAAATCCGGAAAAGCCGATATACGTCTGCGGATATTTAATACTGACGGCTCAGAAGCCGAGATGTGCGGCAACGGAGCGCGCTGTGTTGCGCTTTACGCAGCTAAATTGCTCAGGAAATCGGTTTTAAATATCGAAACCAAATCCGGAGTTATTAAGGCTCTAGTAAAAGGTAGTATTGTTAAGGTTAAATTAACTGAGCCGAAAAATATAAAACTTAATTTATCCGTTAAGCTTTCGGGAAGGAATTTATTGCTTAATTCTATTAATACAGGAGTTCCTCACGCAGTAATATTCAGCGCTGGCCTGGATAAAATCAATGTTAAAGAAATAGGCCGCCTTATCCGGTATCATAAAGCTTTTTTCCCGAAAGGCGCTAACGTAAATTTTGTAGAAGTAACCGGTAATAATTCCATTAAAGTGCGCACCTATGAAAGAGGGGTTGAGGATGAAACTTTAGCCTGCGGCACGGGTTCAACCGCTTCAGCGCTCATTTTCGCGCTAAAAAACGGCGCGAAAAATAAGGTTAACGTCAAGACCCGCGGCGGCGAAGTCCTGAAAATATATTTTAAGAATAACTTTAACGCATTAAGCGATATTTGGCTGGAAGGGAATGTTAAGACAGTATACAAAGGAGAGTACAATGTTTAGAGGCTCAATAGTAGCCATAGTTACTCCGTTTGTAAACGGAAAAGTTGACGAAAAGAGATTCAGGGATTTAGTTGAATTCCAGATAAAAAATGGCACAAGCGGTATTGTGCCTTGCGGCACAACCGGGGAATCTGCCACGCTTTCTTTTCAGGAACATGAGCGCGTGATTGAAATTACCATTGAGCAAGCCAAAAAAAGGGTTCCGGTTATCGCTGGCACGGGTTCAAATTCTACAGAGGAAGCGATAGCTTTGACTAAAGAAGCGGAGAAGGCGGGTGCGGATGCATCTTTACAGGTTTCGCCCTATTATAACCGGCCGACGCAGACAGGGCTTTATGAGCATTTTAAAGCAATTGCAGATTCTGTGAAAATTCCGATTATCCTCTATAATATCGCTTCACGCACAGGAGTAAATATTGAACCGGAAACAATGGCAAAACTTGCTAATAATTGCAGGAATATTGTGGCGGTTAAGGAGGCTTCCGGAAGCTTAGACCAGATGTCGCGTATAAAACAATTATGCCCGAAAAACTTGGAACTGATTTCAGGTGACGATAGTTTAACCTTGCCTGTTTTAAGCATAGGCGGCAAAGGGATTATTTCGGTTGCGGCGAATATAGCCCCAAAAGACGTGGCGGAGTTAGTCAATGAGTTTGAGAAAGGTAATATTAAAAGGGCACAGGAGATACATTATAAATTGCTCCCTTTAATAAAAGCTCTTTTTATTGAAACTAATCCTATACCGGTTAAAACCGCTATGGGGCTGCTGGGGATGTGCGAGCCGGATTTAAGATTACCGATGTGCGGTATGTCTTTGGAAAACAAAGAAAAATTAAGAAAGGCATTGATAGATTACGGCCTGCTTAAAACCTAAAAAAGGAGACAGGCTCCTTGGAGCCTGTCTCCTTTTTTAGAAGGAAGAGGGAAGATGATAAAATTAGGTATTGCCGGCGTTTGCGGAAAGATGGGCAGAAGGATTTTTGAACTTGCTTCAATGGATAAAGATTTTGATTTATCCCTTGCCTTAGAAAAAAAAGGCACTCCTATGATCGGTAAAGACATAGGTAAGCTTAAGATTTCTTCTACTTATGACGGTATTTTCTTAGTAGATGTTTTTATTGATTTTACTGTTCCTGAGGCTAGTGAGGTAAATTTGGATTACATCGCGAAATATAAGAAGCCGCTTGTATTGGGGACTACCGGACTATCCGACGGGCAGATAAGAAAAGTAGAAGAAATTTCAAAATTCGTGCCGATAGTTTTTAGCCCCAATATGTCCATAGGAGTAAATGTGCTTTTTGGAATATTACCTGAGTTTGCCAAAAGATTAGGCCCGGATTATAACATTGAAATAGTTGAGGCGCACCATAAAGCTAAAAAAGATTCTCCTTCAGGCACCGCCAAGAAGATGGGGCAGATTTTGGCGGATACGACCAAAAAGGAAATTCCTATTCATGCCATACGGCTTGGCGACATTGTCGGAGATCATACGGTTATTTTCTGCGGAAATTCGGAACGTATTGAAATCAGGCATCAGGCGCATTCACGCGACCTTTTTGCGGCAGGCGCATTGAAAGCGGCAAAATGGGTGGCTAATAAGCCTGCGGGGTTGTATTCTATGCAGGATGTGTTAAAGGGGGAAAAGGGATAAAAAATGTTTAAGCTTTCCAAAAGAATTAATTCACTACCTCCGTACTTGTTTTTAGAAATTGATAGGGCAAAAAGAAAAGCCCGCGCCGAAGGGCGCGATATTATTGACTTTGGTATAGGAGACCCGGATCAGCCCACGCCAAAACATATTATAGAAACACTATATCGGGCCGCACAGGATCCTACTAACCACCGTTATGCGCTTGATCAGGGTATGCCGGCGTTAAGACGCGCTATTGAAGGCTGGTATAAAAGAAGATTTAATATAAATTTAAACCCTGATACCGAAATTCTTCCTTTGATCGGCTCCAAAGAAGGAATCGCTCATTTTCCGGTTGCCTTTTTAAACAATGGCGATTATACGCTTATGCCTGATCCGTGCTATCCTCCATATAAAGGCGGGACAATTTTAGCCGGTGGAAAACCGTATCTTATGCCACTCCTGGAAGAGAACGGCTTCCTGCCTGATTTAAAGAAAATTCCTCTTGCTATCCGCAGAAAAGCAAGAATAATTTATATAAATTATCCGAATAATCCTACTGCAGCCTGCGCCGATAAAAATTTTTATAAGGAAGTGGTAAAATTTGCCAAGTCCAATAAATTAATCGTTGTCTCTGACTTTGCTTATTCTGAAATTAGCTATGACGGTTATAAGCCGCCCAGTTTTCTGGAAGTTGAAGGAGCGAGGGAGGTAGCCGTGGAGTTCCATTCCCTTTCAAAAACATACAATATGACCGGTTGGCGCCTGGGTTGGGCTTGTGGAAATTCTCAACTGGTCTCGGCTTTGGCAAAAGTGAAATCAAATGTTGATTCCGGTATTTTCTCAGCGGTTCAGGTAGCTGGGGTAGCAGCGCTTGAGGGGCCGCAGGAGCATATCGTCAATATGTGCTCAATGTATGAAGAAAGGCGCAATGTTTTAATCAAAGGTCTGGCTTCTCTTGGCTGGCAGGCGAATTTGCCAAAAGCTACTTTTTATGTTTGGATTAAAATTCCCGAAGGCAATGATTCTATCAAATTTACCGCGCGCCTTTTGGAGAAAGCGGATATCGTAGTTACTCCTGGAGTAGGTTTCGGCAAATACGGCGAAGGTTATATTCGCATGGCCCTGACGGTAGCTAAGGGAAGAATTAATGAGGCGTTCATGCGCCTTGAGAAATTAAAATAATGCCGATTTGTTTTTTAGGGATAGGTTCCAATCTTGGACAAAGGCGTAAAAATATTGAATCAGCTTTAGAGAGAATCAGCGGTTTGAAAAATACAAAGATAATTAAACTTTCTAAAATCAGGGAAACCGAACCGGTCGGCGGGCCGGGGGGGCAGAAAAAATTCCTGAACGCCGTCCTTAAGATTGATACGCAACTTTTGCCTTCAGATTTATTAAGAAAACTTCAGAAGATAGAAAAGGAGCTTGGCCGCAGGAAGGCCGTGCGTTGGGGGCCAAGGACAATCGATTTGGATATATTGCTTTACGGTGATAAAATCATTACGAGAAAAGAATTAAAAATCCCTCATCCAAGATTGATGGAGAGGGATTTTGTTTTAAAGCCGCTTTTGGATTTATTATGAAAATTATCCGTAGTCTTAACTTGATGACTAAGTCGGCTTTTATCCAGAAGAGAGGAAATAAGTCGGTAGGTTTTGTCCCGACTATGGGCGCTTTACATGAAGGACACTTAAGCTTAATTAGGCAGGCCCGCCGTGATAATGATATTGTCGTGGTGAGTGTTTTTGTTAACCCTAGTCAGTTCGGTCCGAAAGAAGACTTCAAAATTTATCCGCGCCCGATAAAAAAGGATATAACGTTATGCCGTAAAGAGGGAGTGGATTTCTTATTTTATCCGCAAGAGCGCCTTATGTATCCAGCAGGTTTTAGGACTTACGTTACTGTTGAAGGTTTAAGCAGCGTGCTTTGCGGAAAATCAAGGCCATTACATTTCCGGGGCGTGGCCACCGTGGTGTTGAAACTTTTCAATATTATCCGTCCGGATATTGCTTATTTCGGGAAAAAAGATTTTCAACAGGTAACGGTAATTAAACGGATGGTTTCTGATCTGAATATTCCCGTAAAGATTAAGCTAATGCCCATTATCCGGGAAAAATCAGGTCTTGCTTTAAGCTCGCGGAATAATTACCTGAATAAGGAAGAGAAAAAGACTGCGTTAGTCCTTACCCGCGCTTTGCATTTAGCGGATATCTTGATTAGGGGTGGGTTAAGGGATAGTAAAAGGTTGATTAGTAGGATGAAGATGCTCATTGAAAAAGAAAAAAGGGCTAAGCTTGATTATGCCGTGATAGTCAACAAAGCAAACCTCGAGCCTGTAAAAAAAATATCGGCAAATTCAATAATCGCTTTGGCAGTATGGGTAAACAAGACTCGGCTAATAGATAACATGGAAATTCGCAATTAGGGATATTTTTATGGATGGGAAATTGAGGATTGGTATTGTCGGATGCGGGGCCATAGGAACTTCCCTGGCTAAAGCCGTTTTGAAGGAATTTTCAAAGAAAGCAGTTGTGGCTGCACTTTATGATATAAGCCCCGCAAAATCCCGGCAATTGTCAGAAAAGATTTCAAAAGATATCTGTGCAGTGAGTTTATTACAATTAATTGAGAAATCCGATCTGGTGGTTGAGGCGGCATCTGCCAAAGTCTCTTATAAAGTTGCCAAAGAGGTTCTCGGGTTCGGTAAAGATATTATGATAATGAGCGTGGGAGGGATAGTGGATAAACTTAGCCGTTTAAAATCCCTAGCCATAAAAAATAGCGCTAAAGTTTATATTCCAAGCGGGGCAATCTGCGGGATAGATGCATTAAAAGCGGCAAAATTCGCTCAGATTAAGAAAGTGACCCTTACGACTACAAAACATCCGAAATCATTTATGGGGGTAGAATACGTCAGGAAAAAGGGCATTAACCTAGGTAGCATTAAGGGTGAGAGGGTCCTGTTTTCCGGCAGAGCGGATAAAGCTGTGAAGAATTTTCCTCAGAACATAAATGTCGCCGCGGTTTTAAGCTTAGCGGGCATGGGTGCTAAAAAGACCGCTGTCAAGATCGTGGCATCTTCCTTGGTAACAAAAAATATCCATGAAATTAGAATTGAAAGTAGTTCAGGCAAGATTACAACCCGTACTGAGAATGTTTTACATCCGGATAACCCAAAGACAAGTTACCTTGCGGTTTTGTCGGCAATAGCAGCTTTAGGGCAGATTTTAGAGCCCGTGAGAATCGGCACGTAATAAAAATAACGAAAAGAAGGAGGTGAGTTGACAATATGGCAGAAAAAGTAACGAAAGTAGGAATAAAGAGAGAAAAAGGTTACCTCTATTTCATCGACAAGCAGGGTGATGTTTCCTGTGCTAAGATGGCCAGGGGTAATAAGAAAGGCGGCAACCCGAAAAAGGTTGCGAAATGCGGCATCAAGAGAAAAGAAGGTTACCTTTATTTCTTAGACAAGCAGGGTGATGTTTCCTGCGCTAAGATGAAAAGGGGCGGTAAGAAGAAAAAGAGATAAAAAAGTGGATTGAGTCAAATAAGATACCCCCGCCTTTCATTTTAAACGGTTAATGAAAGGCGGGGTATCTTTTAGTTTAGCCAGCATCACAGAAAGCCCCGTCTCTAAAGAAGGGAATGAATGAGAAGGGTACCAGTGTTTTGGTGCAGGATAAAGGCTTGACGAGGGGTTTTATTCCATTATGAAAATAAAGATCAATAATTTATTGCTGTTTCTGTCGGTTATCTTATACGTGTCCTGTTTTAGTATAATAAGCGCGAAGAAATTCTTCTTTTTCGGTTTCTACGACTTTGATTTAGCGGTGCATGATTTATCCATGTGGAATATCGTGCACGGTTCGGTGTATAACTCTATCCTCGGTATTCCTTTTTTAGGCAACCATATGAACGTTATTTTATTCCTTATTGCGCCGTTTTATGCCTTAATGCAGTATCCACTTACTCTCCTTTTTATGCAAACAATCGCTTTAGGCGCCTCGGCGTTTCCGTTATATTTCTTTAGCCGCCGCCTCTTAGATGAAAAATGGGCTCTCATTATTGCCGTTACCTATCTTTTTTATCCCGCGCTTGCCTATACCAATTTATTTGAGTTCCATCCGGGCAGCCTTGCCGTCTTCTTTCTTTTTATGTGCGTTTATTATTACGCGGCCGGGTCTTTTAAAAATTTCATGATATTCGTTTTCCTAGCTATGTTTTGCCAGGAGAATATACCTTTTGCTGTGATCACCTTTGGAATAGTAGCGGCGCTGGAGAGAAAAACTTTGCGCTGGATAATTGTTCCCATATTAATGGGGGGAGTTTATTTTGTCCTGGCTTTGAAGCTCATGTCATATTTTAATCAGGATACAATCCAGTTTTTTTCTTTATATAAGGCCTTAGGAGCTACGCGGGGAGAAATTGCCTTAAATATATTCAGCAGGCCGGATTTAGTTATTCCCATGCTAGCAAGGCAGCAATGTATGTTTTATATCGTGCAGTTATTCTTACCACTTTTCTTTATCCCTTTATTCGGACCCGTAATATTGCTGCCTATTTTACCGTTTCTAATGCAACATATCCTTTCCATCAGGTTAGCAGAACTTACTATTTATTACCACTACACGGCCGAGATGATTCCTTTTATTTTTGCCGGACTTGTTTACGGAATAAGGTTCTTATCAAAAAGAGCGCGGATTATCAGGCCGGTATTCCTGAAAATAACTTTATTGTCAGCTGTGGTTCTCGGTAACCTTTATTTCGGGCCTTATTTTAAAATACCGCAGATGTTATTCGGTACCGGCCATAGAAATTATCTCGTTAAAATTAAAAATGATTTATTGGCTAAAATTCCCGCCTCTTCCGGAGTTATCAGCAGCTTTGAATTCCTTCCTCACCTGACGCACCGCAAGTATCTGTATTCCCTGCATCATGTCTATATGGGGTTTTATACCTTGTCTAATAAACGTTATGAATTGCCGGATAACGTTGAATTTGTCCTAATTGATTTTAATGACCCTTTGACTTTTGGTAATTTTTATTCAAAGCAGGGGTATAAAAACCTACGCTTCTTAAACAGCGGAAATTGGGCCGTAGATGATTTCGCCGAAACAATAGTACTTTTTAGAAAAGATGCCGATAGCGGCAATTATATTTGCCGTAAAATCAATGGCTCTACGTATACAGTGGGCAGGAAGCTGGGTATAACGGTAGATGATTCCATTGAGTTGGCAGGCTACACCCTGAAGAGGCAGGAAAAGGGTGAGCTGGATATGGTCTTTTTCTGGAGGTCCCTTAAATCCACGGGGCGCGATATAGGTTACCTGCTTGATATTTATTCGGACCAGGGCACATTGTTGGCGCGTAAAGTAAGGCCCGTATGCTACCGGATTTTTCCTACTAACAGTTGGAAAGCGGATGATATCTTTGAGGAAAGGATGAGGTTTAAGGTGCCGCTTATACCCGGAGGATACAGTTTTAAGATAACATTTTTTGACAATAGTTCAGGTTTCATCCTTAAAACTACAGGCGGGCGGGATTTCGCTGAAAGGTAGATCTATGGAACAAGTCAAATGTAATCTATGCGGTTCTCCGTTTTATGAAAGCGCCTACTATATTAATGTCCCTGCTGATACGGATATAAAAGCAGGGGCAGAAGGTTTTTCTTATAAGATAACAGGAGATAAGGCTGAAGGGGTAGAATTGCGCATCGTCAGTTGTTTGAGTTGCGGTCTTAAATATGTGAATCCCCGCGATGAAATGAGCAGGATTTTTTCCCAGTACTCTAAACTTGAAGATGAACTTTATCTTTGCGAAGAAAAAGGGCGCAGGATTACCGCCAGGCTTATCTTAAAACAGATTTCCAGATACCGCAGAAAGGGGAAATTTCTGGACATAGGGTGTGCTGCCGGTTTTCTGCTGGACGAAGCAGGAAAGCAGGGCTGGGAAACGCAGGGCGTTGAGTTGTCGAAGTGGGCAGTTAATTTCGCCAGAACGAAACTAGGCTTAAATGTATCGGGTGGTACTTTAAATGAAGCGAATTTTCCCGCAAAATACTTTGACGCGATTGTCCTGACGGATACTATTGAACATGTTTCAGACCCAAGAGGCTTAATGGAGGAAATCAGAAGGATACTTAAGCCCGACGGGCTCCTTTATATTTCGACGCCGGATATAGATAGTTTATTAAGCAGGGCATTAAAAGCAAGGTGGTGGGGGATACAGCATGCTCATTTATATTATTTTTCCCGCAATACCCTCAAGCGCCTGCTTGATGCTTCGGGTTTCCGGGTTAGGCAGTATGGCTCCTATCCAAGAGTTTTCAGCCTTACTTATTGGATAATGCGGCTTAAGGGATACAATAAAATATTTTATTCAATCTTCAACCCGTTATTAAATTCCCGCCTAAAAAAAATGTTAATAAAGATAAATTTCCATGACCAGATAGCCTTAATCGCAGAGAGGAAGCGTTCCTTATCGTTTATTGCCGAAGATGAACATAAAGTTTACCCTTCCGCCGCAAGAAAGAAGACGGTTGTCGTGCTCCCTGCTTATAATGCCGCGAAAACCCTTGAATTTACGCTGAAGGATATCCCTAGGGATTTAGTAGACGCTATAATTTTGGTTGATGATGCCAGCAAAGATAATACCGTTGAGTTAGCCAAAGGTTTAGGCTTAAAAGTTTTCCTTCATCCTAAGACTATGGGTTACGGGGCAAACCAGAAAACCTGCTATAGAAAAGCCCTGGAGATGGGGGCAGAAATAATCGTAATGGTGCATCCGGATTACCAGTATGACCCTACCATAATACCGAATCTGATTAAGCCTATCCAAAAGGGCACGGCGGATGCGGTCTTCGGTTCAAGGATGATGAAAGGGGGAGCATTGGAAGGAGGCATGCCTCTTTGGAAGCATAATATTAATATTCTCCTTACCGCCATAGAAAATATAGCTTTAGGCACGTATATTTTTGACAATGAAATGGTCGTGCAAGGTATTTACCACTGTTTAAAGATAGAAGAGATACCTATCCGGACGCGCTATTTTGACGAAGCGTCAACCATAAAATTCCTACCTTCTGTTTTTTACGGCTTAGGGGTATTTAAGACTATTTTGAAATATATTTTACACGCAAACGGCGTATGCGTTTTCCGCCAGTTTGGTAACAGCGAACGGCTATATAAATGAATAAATTAGTGATTGCCGCATTATGTCTGTTAAGTTTGAGCGTTTACTTTAACAGTCTGAATAACGGTTTCATCTTTGACGATAAAGCGCTCATCCTGAATAACCCCTTTATCCAATCTTCAAACTTACCTGTGGAAACTTTTAAAAAAGACATATTCGGCCATTGGATAGGCAAAGCGCGCTATAGCCTGATGTACAGGCCGGTACAGATTTTGACTTATTGGCTGGATTATAAAATCTGGGGGTTTAATCCTTTCGGGTTCCGCCTTACGAATTTAATCCTGTATTTGTTAAACGGAATCCTGCTCTATTTAGTCTTATTGAAATTATTCTCTGATGTCCGTCTCTCTGCTATTACGGCCGCTTTATTTATTGCACATCCCTTGAATCTTCCGGTAGTAAGCTATATTTCGGGAAGGGCGGATTCATTGAGTCTATTATTCATGTTTTTAAGCGCGTTGCTCTTTTTAAAAGACCTTTACGCCTTAAGTTTATTATCCGCAGTCTTTGCTCTTTTGTCGCGGGAAAACGCCCTTACCCTATTTTTATTTATCGCATTGATTATTATGGTTCAAAAGAAGGAAAAGAAAAACTATATTTTACTTTTGCCCTTCATTTCACTGGGTTTGTTGTACGTGGGTTTTCGTTTTTTTCTCTTTGGATTTAGCGGGCTGGCTGTGCATGGGCAGGGTATGGTTTTATCGTGGTCTTTATTGAATTGCGCGAACATTACCCTTAAATATATCTCGCTTTTATTATTTCCTTTTAACCTGCATTTTTTCAGGACAACTCCGTTCATTGTCGGGTTACTTAATTTGAAAGCAATATTCATTATTTTTATGAGTTTCTTCGTGTTATTTTTGGTCTGGAAATTCAGAAAAAACAAAATTCTTGTTTTTGGTTTCTTCTGGTTTTTGTCCGGGCTTATTCCGGTATTCTTGATGTTTGACGGGTTTATGAAATTTAATCAGGCGCTCATGGCGGAAAGCTGGGTATATCAGGCCTCGGCGGGATTTTTCCTGATACTCAGTTTATGCCTGCTGAAGCTTAAGAAGGCAGGCTTGTTAATTTGCGGGGTTCTGATTTTGTACTTTGCGGTTTTAACTGTTTACAATAATTCTCTCTGGAAGGATGCCGTTAGTTTTGATAAGAATACCCTCAAATACCTTCCCGATGACAGCCCGTTCAGGCGCATATTAATTGATGATTATCTTGATAGCGGGTTTTACAATAAGGCACTCTCGGAAATAAATAAGTTTTCCGCATATTACGGAGAGGATAATCTGCTTGTTATAATCGAGCGGGGCAATTATTATTTTTTTACAAAAGATGCGCAAAAGGCGATAGAGTGTTATAATAAGGTACTGGTAAAAAGTTTCCTTACCCTTTACCGCTCCGCTGCTTGTTATAAAATGCTCAATCAACTTGATAAGGCCCGCAGCTTTGCCCGGGCTTCGTTTAATTTAAACCCTTATTATGAACCAAACAGAGTTTTACTTGAGGAATTAGGAAATGCCTTCTGATTCCATAATCATCCGTGGGGCAAAGGAACATAACCTAAAGAACATAAATTTAGAGCTGCCGCGCAATAAATTAATCGTCGTTACCGGCTTATCCGGTTCGGGTAAGTCCAGCCTTGCTTTTGACACGCTCTACGCCGAAGGCCAGCGTAGGTTTGTGGAAAGCCTTTCCAGTTACGCCCGCCAGTTCCTTGAACAGCTGCAGAAGCCGGATGTAGAGTATATCTCGGGTCTCTCTCCGACAATCGCCATTGAACAGAGGACAGCTGGAGGCAATCCCCGCTCAACCGTTGCCACCCAAACGGAAATTTATGATTATTTAAGACTGCTATTCGCGCGTATCGGAGAAGTGCACTGCTATCAGTGCGGACAGCTGATAGAGAAGCAGAGTTCGCAGGAAATAATTCAGAAGATCATGCAACTTAATGCGGGTTCGCAAATACAAGTTTTAGCCCCTGTAATACGCGGAAGGAAAGGAGAGTATCGTGAAGTCTTTGCCTCTATTCAGAAATCCGGGTTCGTCAGGTGCCGGGTTGACGGGAAAATCTATGAGTTACCTGTAAAGCTTAAGTTAGCTAAATACAAGAGGCATAATATTGAAGTTGTGGTAGACAGGCTTACTGTCAGTCCTGACGTTAAAAAGAGGCTTACTGATTCGGTAGAAACAGCGCTTAAGGTAGGCAAGGGCTTAGTTATTATTTCGTTCGCAGGTAAACCTGCGAACGCAAGAATTCATGAGCCCGCGAACCCGGGAACTGATTTAGTTTTTAGCGAGCAGTATGCCTGTTTAAATTGCGGCATAAGCTATAGTGAGGTAGAGCCGCGTATTTTTTCGTTTAATTCTCCGTTCGGTGCCTGCATAGAATGTAACGGCTTAGGGATTAAACTTGAATTTGACCCGGAACTGGTCATTCCGGATAAAAATAAATCCATAAATGAAGGGGCTATCGCTGCCTGGAAGAGGGGCGGAAGGGGTTACATCCTCTATTACCGTTGGCTTATCCGAGAGTTATCCCACGTTTTAAGTTTTAGCTTAGACACCCCGTTTAAGAACTTAAGCAAAGATGTGCAGAAGGCCATTCTTTACGGCACGCAAGAATATGTCGGAGGCAAGCCTTTTGAAGGGGTTATCCCGCATTTGGAAAGATTATTCCGTCAAACCGACAGCGATTATTTAAAAGAAGAAATCTCCAAGTTTATGTCCAGTTTGTCCTGTCCTGTTTGCAAGGGGGCGCGGCTTAAGAAAGAGTCGTTAAGCGTTAAGATAAATACAAAGAACATCTGGGAAGTAACGCAGATGTCTATCGCGGATGCGCATAATTTTTTTACCCGTCTTGAATTGACCGAGCGCCAAAGGCTTATTTCCAAACAGGTACTCAAAGAGATAATTCAAAAACTCGAGTTCTGCATTAATGTCGGGTTGGATTATCTGACTTTGGACAGGAAGAGCTCGACTCTTTCCGGAGGCGAAGCGCAGAGGATACGGCTTGCAACTCAGGTGGGCTCAGGTTTAGTCGGAGTGCTTTATGTTCTAGATGAGCCAAGTATAGGCCTGCACCAGCGGGACAATGATAAGCTCCTTGAAACTTTGAAGAACCTGCGTGATTTAGGAAATACATTAATCGTGGTTGAACATGACGAAGCAACAATCCTTGCTTCGGATTATGTCGTTGACTTGGGGCCCGGAGCAGGCAGGCACGGGGGAGAGGTAATTTTTTCCGGTGAGCGAGATAAGTTGATGAATGATAAAAAATCGCTTACCGCCAAATACCTGCGGGGCGAGCTTGAGATTGCTTTGCCTAAATCCCGTAGGGATTATTCACGAAGGAAGGTTTTGGAGATAAAAGGAGCGCGGGAGCACAATCTGAAAAATATTAATGTGAAATTCCCCCTGGGTATTTTTATATGCGTAACCGGGGTTTCCGGTTCAGGGAAATCCACTTTAATTGACGAGATACTTTATAAGGCAATTGCGCAGAAACTGTATAGCTCTAAAGACAAACCTGGTTCCCATAAGAAGGTAAACGGCGCCGAACATATTGATAAGATTATTGAAGTTGACCAGTCTCCTATCGGGCGCACTCCGCGGTCCAATCCGGTAACTTATACGGGAGTTTATACGCATATCCGGGATATCTTCAATAGGCTTCCCGAAGCCAGGGCCCGGGGTTATAAGCCAGGGCGGTTCTCATTTAACGTAAAAGGCGGAAGGTGCGAAGCATGTATGGGCGACGGCATCAAAAAAATAGAAATGCATTTTCTGCCCGATGTTTATGTAAAATGCGATGTATGCAAAGGCCTGCGGTTCAATGAGGCTACGTTAGAGGTAAAATATAAAGGCAAGTCAATATCCGAAGTCCTTGAAATGACGGTTGAAGAAGCGCTTGAATTATTCGGGAATATCCCGGCGATTAAGAATATTTTAGGTTACCTTTACGATGTCGGCTTAGGTTATATCCAGCTAGGACAGGCCGCCACTACCTTGTCGGGCGGGGAGGCGCAGCGCGTCAAGCTTTCCGCGGAGCTAAGTAAACGCTCAACCGGCAACACGTTATATATTCTTGATGAGCCGACTACGGGCCTGCATTTTGCGGACGTGGAGAAGCTGATATTAGTTTTAGAGAGGCTTATTGATAAGGGGAATACCGTTATTGTTATTGAGCACAATTTGGACGTGATTAAATGCGCTGATTATATCATAGATTTGGGGCCTGAAGGCGGGGATAAGGGGGGGTACCTGCTGGCTTCCTGCAGCCCCGAAGAACTGGTTAAAAATAATGTATCATACACGGCGCACTTTTTAAGAAAGGTATTGAAGAGGTGAAGAAGAGGTGCTATATTGCGAATAATGAAAATTCCTTATTTAAATAACTTAAGAGTCTTCTTTGTAGCCTTTGTAATCTTCGCAAGCTGTATAACTCCGCTTAGTTTTGCCCAACAAACTTCCAAAGAAGAAGAGACTCTCTTTGTCGCCAAGAAAGCCTTTGAAGACGGATTTTATGAAGTTAGCCTCGGGCTTTTTGAGCGTTTCCTTAAAGAATACCCTGATTCAGCTAAGAACGCGGAAGCTAACCTTTTAATCGGCGAATGTTATTTCCATCAAAGCCGTTTTCTTGACGCGCTTGCTAAATTTGAGGCTCTTCTCAATGACCCTAAAGCCCAGGATATAAAAGACGCTGTTCTCTATTGGATTGGAGAGGTGCATTTTAAAGGCAATAATTTTGAGAAAGCCGCAAGTTACTATAAAATGGTTATTGATGATTTTCCTAAATCCTATTACGCGCCAGCCGCTTATTATTCACTCGGCTATTCGTTTTTTGAACAGCGCCAATACCGCGGGGCCATTGATGAGTTTAACGCCTTAAGCTCAAAATTTCCCAAAGAATCGCAGGTAAGAGATGCCGCATTCAAGGTAATTGAATGTTTTTATAACTTAAAAGATTACCCCGTTTTAAAAGAAAGGGTGAGGGATTATTTAAAAGCTTATCCCAAAGACACTTCCCGGATCCCTTATCTTTCTTTCTATGAAGCGGAGGCAAATTTCTACCTTGATAACTTTAATCAGGCAGCAGAGAATTACGCCAAGGTTATTAAGGAAGCAAATGATCCTAAACTCGTTTCCCTTGCAAAATTGGGGCTGGGTTGGTCTTACTTGAAGCTTAAACGCTACAGTGATGCTGAAGGCACATTCTCGGATATCAATACAGGGGATCTTGAGAAGAAAGCAGCTGATGTTTTATTTTTAGGCAAAGCGGTTTTAATGACTGAGACTAACAGGATAAATGAAGCAGCTTCTGTTTATGACGAGTTGATAAAGACTTATCCTGAACCTGCCGTCTTAATCCAGGCATATATGGGCAGGGGCGAGGCGTTGTATAATCTCGCCAGATACGAGGAAGCGATTAAGATTTATAAAGAGGCCTTGGATAAAGCAAGCTCAGAAAATATCCCTTCGGAGATAATTGATAAATTGCACCATAGCCTCGCCTGGGCGTATTTGAAACAAGGCGAATTTAAGGCGGCAATTAATGAGTTTCAGGATATAGTCAAGGAAAGCGACGATAAAACATTCAAGGTCAGCGCATTGTGCCAGATCGGCGATGCTTATCAGGATTCAGGCGATTACGCAAAGGCAATAAGCACTTATGACGCTATTTTAAAAGATTATCCCGACAGTTTCTATAGCGATTATGTGCAATACCAGCTTGGGCTTACCTTCCTTAAAGCTTCAAATTATAGCGGCGCGATATTGAGCTTATTGAATTTTAGGAAAAACTACCCTGCTTCAAAATTATTTGATAATGCCAGCTACGCTCTGGGGCTGGCTTATTTTCAAAAACAGGACTATGAGTCAAGCAGGCAGATTTTCGGCGGGTTTAATGAGTTTAAAGACACTGCCTTAAAGCAGCAGGCGATGTATCTTTTGGGCACGAACCTTTTTAATTTGGGTAAATTCGATGAGGCGATAGAAGTTTTCAAGAATTTAATCCGTTTATACGGGCAGGATAAACAGCTTGCGCAGAAAGCCGAATATGAAATCGCAGACTGTTATTATCAGATGGGGAATGAATCGGAAGCAATGAACAGGTTTAAGGCCCTGCGCTCAAAATATCCTGATTCAAGTTTAACCGCCGAAATTATCTGGTGGCTGGGAGAATATTACTACCGCCATAATGATCTTACCCTCGCCAGGCGTTATTTCATGTCTTTGATTCAGGATTTCCCTAAAAGTAACCTCGTAGCCGATGCTTATTATGCCCTAGGCTCAAGTTACGAAGAGGAGGGTAAGCACGGGGAGGCTTTGGATAATTTTCAGAAGGTATTAAAGTCGGGAAAATCGGATTTGGCTGCGCAGGCAGCAGTAGCCATCGCGGACATTTATCTACAGGAAGGGAATACGGAAGAAGCGCTTAAGGCATACCGGGAAACCGCAGATAATTACCCTAATCTCGCCGGTTTAACTTATCCTAAGATTGGCGATATTTATTTCAGGAAATCCGATTACGCCGAAGCGGTCAATTATTTCCGTAAGTCACTGGATTTACTCCCCATCCGCTCTGTGCCTGAGATTCACTTTAAGATCGGAGAGGCGCTGGAAGCGCAAGGTAGGAGCGATGAAGCTATAGAGGAGTACCTTAAAGTAACATATTTTTCTCAAACCGATAATTCACAGGTAATAAAGGCACTGCTGAGGATCGCCCAAATTTATGAAGAAAGAAAGAACTTTCCTGATGCGATTAATGTGTATAAGAAAATCATTTCCATGAACGTAGAAGAAAGTAAATTTGCCGAAGAAAGAATTAACTTGATTAAACAGCAGGTAAAATAGAATGGGAGAGAGGGATGATGGGTATTTATAAAATGAGTTTCTGGCAGGTTTTCCTTGCGGGCGGGCCGGTGATGTGGCCTATACTGCTATGTTCTGTAATTGCTTCGGCAATTTTCTTTGAGAAAATATTGTATTTAAATAGAGCCGGAATTGATATTCAGGGATTCTTAAATAAAATCTTGGAAAAAATGAAGCGCCATGAGATTAAAGAGGCTTTGGGGATTTGTGATTCGGTTAAAAGCCCAGTAGCAAATATTTTAAAAGCAGGGATTCTGAAATATGACCGCCCCAAAGAACAGATTATTCAGGCTATTTTAGACGCCTCTCAATACGAGGTCCCCTATTTAGAGAAAAATCTTCCTGTTTTGAATGTTTTAGCAAACACCGCTGTGCTTTTGGGCCTGCTGGGAACGGTTCTGGGCTTGGTAGTTTGTTTTCAGGCCATTCAGGCAAAGGCACAACTATATCAGGCGGTATTGTTAGGCGATTTGGCAGGAGGCATTTGGGAGGCATTATTGACTACCATAGCCGGTTTGGTTGTGGCAATACCTGCTTTTCTTGCCTATAATTATCTTGCGGTCCGGATCAATAATTATATTTCGGACATGGAAAAAGCTTCAACTGAGCTGGTAAACTTTTTAACTGAATAAATATAAGGCTATGCGTTTTAAGACTAAGTTTAAATTGGAAGAGGGGTTTAAGCAGATAATTTTCGTCCCCTTTTTAGATATCATTATCCTTCTCGTGTTTATTTTTGCGCTTACCGGAGGCTTCATTTTACGGCCAGGCTTAAAATTCAATCTACCGGTTTCGGTTTCAGGCAGCATAGCCGGGTTTGAAGAACTCGAAGTAATTATTAAGGCTGATTCAACAATTTACCTGAACAGGAATGTAATCTCTACGGAGGAGTTGAAGCCTGTTTTTAAAGAGGCGGCCAAAAGGCGTATAGGGGTTTTAATCAAGGCGGAGAGCTCTGCGCCTTTAAGCAAAATAGCCGAGGTTTGTGATTATGCACGGCTCTCAGGGATAAGAGCGGTTAATATAGGGACTGATTAATGACTGGTACTGCTTTTAAAAGAATACTGGGCTTGTCATTATTATTCCATTTTACCCTCTTTAGCTTATTCAGTTTTTCCTTAAAAGGAAGGATTACAAATTTTGACTACACTTCTTTTTATTTCTTCGGCAGGCTTTTTACCCCAGGTTCGCTTATAATACAATCAAATTTTAAACTAGTCAAACCCAAGAGTTCCTTTTTCCACACCATTTCCCCGGAGCCTTTATTGCCGGCACCGCCATACTATAGGCCTGCGCTAGCCTCCGGCTTCCTGACTGAAAAAGAAAGTCTGCCGGGTAGCTTCAACTTGGCTGCTGTTGCGCCAAAAAGGAAACCACCGGAAATAATTTTTCATCCTGTCCTGCCTTATGGCTTCCCGCTTTATTTTAATGACCGGCAGGTAGCTCATGTTGAATTGAAGTTCAGTATTGACGACACTGATAACCCTAGTTATATCAAGATAAAGAGGAGCATTTCCTCCGGTAACCTTGAAGTTGACCTTTTGACCATGCGTTATATTCAGAGGCACCTGTTTATCGAACGCCTGAAGTTTAAGCCGGCGAGCTGGCAGACGGTGAAGATTGACCTCTCGGAAAGAAATGATTAATATTGATTTCTCATACGCGATAACATTTTATATCTGCCTTTGCTTATGCGTAATTCTGTTCTTATGGGTTTTTAGAGGTAAGGTTAAGGATAAGGATTTGTTCCTTGACCCTAAGTTTATCTGGTTTTGTTCTATCTGTACTTATACCTATATTAATACCAAGGAGTTTAATATTACCACCTGCCCCAGATGCGGGAGTTATAATAAGAAATAAGTTGACCTGTATATTCCTTAAGCATATAATGGCACTGTAGATATAAATAAAGAAATATAATAATCCTGGAGGGGAATATGATAACTGAAATCGGAATAGTTGCTGGAGATATCTGGCATTTTCTGGATCAACACGGGGAAGTGGCTCTAAGCGCATTAGTCAGGGGCATAGATAGACCGCGCGATAACGTACTGATGAGTTTAGGTTGGCTTGCCAGAGAGGGCCACGTGCTGGTAACTCAAGTTGTAAACGATTACAGGATTTCCTTAAGGAAAAATGCTTAAGGCAGGGAATAAGGGTATTGTCCTTTTTATCGTTTTGATGACTGTGATTTTAGTCATAATCTTAGGCAATATTATTTTGGGCCTTATGTTCGGGCAAAACCGCTTTACCCACCATAAAGTCAGCCGTATTCAGGCTTATTATGCCGGCCTTGCCGGCATAAGATATGCTGATGAAATGCTGAGGACAAATGTAAGCACTTGGATACCCACCCCTGATATCAGCACTGCCACGGTTGCCGGCAGGATATGCCGTTCTGCTACTACTTGTGCAGGTTATCCGCAGACAAATGATATTCTTGATACGACTTTGCCCGGGTCAGTCAATAAAGTTGATATTACCGTTTGGGGAATGGGTTCAGGCATCAACAATACCCGTAAAATTACCGCGACCGTCAATTACACTCCCGATTATACTCCTTAATAACTATCTTAAAAGTATTATAATCTAAGGGTTCTCTTGCATCTTAGTTGTTATGCTATGTAAGATGATGCTGCAACTCCCTCAAAAGCCCTTCCCAAGTTTTAAAGGGTAGTTTAGTCCCTGCCTCCTGTGCTGGCGTGGTATTCTTTAAAGTCATGTGCGGTCTGAAAAAGTTATAATTTATGACAAAACCGTCTAATATTATCTTAGCGGTATCCACAGACTTGAAGGCACGAAGCACCTTTGTCCTTTCCTTCAGCGTGCCGTGAAAACGCTCTATGAGATTTGTATTTATCTCTGCCGTAAAACCCTGCGATTTGATATGTATGGCATGAGAGCCGAATACCCTTTTAAACCCCTTGTTATAGGCTAACCACTTATCAGAAAGGATAAAATCGGGGTATTTGCCCGCCCTATCCCATGCCTTTTTTAGCACGATAGCGACATCCTCAATAGTTCTTGCTGATGATATATGGGAAGCCAGAAGGAAGCGTGTCCTTTCATCTATAATGTCCCAAAACCACATATTTCTGCCGTTTATGTCTATGCCCGTCTCATCCACCACCCAAGTATTGCCTACATTGAGCTTGTATCCCTTTAAGAGTTCCGTTGCCTTTTGGGAGTATTCCATAATCCAACGGTATATGGTGGAGGGGTTGACATTATCGGAGTATATGCCCTGTAATTGCTCGCTGATTTTAGTCGGGGATAGTCCGTCAAAGAACATGCTTAACGCCGCACCGATTTGGGCGGTGGGGGTGTGTTTGCCCTCAAGGGTGTCCTTTCCGCCGAATTTACGCTTGCAGGTATAGCAGAAATACTGCTGTATGCCGTTCTGGATACCGTAGCGGACGACATTGTCAGAGCCGCAGAATTTGCACTTCATATCGGTGGTGCGGCAGAGGTGCTTGAAGTGGGTGCGTTTATCGGGATTTGAGGTTAGATGTCTCATTATTAGTTTTCAAAATTAGGTAAATCAACAAAACTTATAATATTTATATTTTTTTTAATTTTATCTGGAATTTTTTCTCGTAGTGCTAAGTATCCATTTTTAACTAAAGTATATATATCTTTAAAAGCGGAATATTGTTGTTTATCAAAATCTTTAATGCTATTTTTATTATCTTTTAAATATTCAAAAATGTCTTGTATAATGAACCCAAACTCATTTAATTCATTCATAAGCATAGGTAAATTAAAAGATTCTTCAAAACCCACACTATAATGCTTATACCATTTTTCAATAAAATTACTTTTCGCATTTAAACAATCTTTTGACAATGGAGCTTCAAATTTAATTGAATTTATAAACTTTTCAAAGTTATAATTATTACCTCTATTGGGAATTATATAACCAGAAAATTTATCTACAATGATTTGAAGTTCTTTCTTAAGTGGTATAATTTCTTGTTTTTGTTTTTCAAGGTCTACCAAAGGTTGCAATTCGTTAAGCCTGTTTTTTAATTCATCCGTATCCTGCTTCAATTTTTTTAATTCATCTCTATCTTTTTTACCTTTTTTATAAGGCATAATAAATATTAAACAAAATCCACTTAAAATCACGAATAACCAAGAAACAAATTTTGGAAGTGCAGTTTGCTTAAATAAACTATAAATAGCAATAATAAAAAGAATTAACTCTGACCAAAATTCATGTATTAACATACCAAGCATCTCCTTAACCCAAGAACACCAGTCTCTAATATCCATGTTTTCCCTCCTTTGCTCTGTTTCCCTTCTTTTAGATAGGAAAAGCATAGCAAAAAAGGGCTATCTTGTCAACTTAAATGCAAGAGAACCAATCTAAGTAAGTTTATTATAAAGTTATTATGCTTAGTTTATATCCTTGTACTTCTATAAGTAAGTCTAAGTAAGTATATATAAAAAAACACTTGACAAAATAAGATTGTTATGTTTTAATTAAATTCACTATGTTTAGTTAAGAAGAGAGGCTAAATTGCATGGCAAGGCTTATCGACATTGATGAGTTGGCTGAGTATCTTAAACTTCAAAAACAGACTCTTTATAACTGGCTACATCAGGGTAAAATTTCCGGCATTAAAGTAGGCGGGGTCTGGAGGTTTGACCGCAGGGAAGTAGATTTATGGCTAAAGAGTAAAAGGCGCCTTAGCAAGGACGCTCTATCCGGAGAGAACCGATGAATTCATTAGGCATATATTTTGGCCCAAAATTTATAAATATAGTTGAAACTAAGAAAGAAAAACTCCTTAATAACATTCAGATCCCCCAATCTGTCATATCTCCCCGTGGCCTAGAAGAGCAGGTTCCGCCTGAGGTGAAGTTAACCGCTGTCTTTAAGGACGAATTAAGAAGAAATAAGATAGAGGTTAATAAAGCCGTATTTTGCTTATCCGGAAAAGACCTGATTATCAGGACTTTTGAGATGCCGATGATGCCCCACGAAGAGGCGGCGGCAGCCGTCAGTTTTGAAGCCAAGAAATACATACCCTTTAAAGTAGAAGAATTAATTTTTGATTACCAAATACAGGTTGACCGGATAACCCGCAAGAATTCAGTGCTTTTTGTGGGTATAAAGAAGGAAACCATAGATAAGTACGTTTCTTTGGCCCGGCAACTTAACATTAAAATTGTTGACCTTGAGTATTCCGCTTTTAGCCTGTTACGCGCGGTAAAACTGACAGGCGCGGAGGAAAAAGGCATAGTCGCGGTATTGGGCGTGGATTTAAAAGAAGACGATGAAGCGAATTTTTCTGTTTTTGAGAATGGATTCCCGCTCTTCAGCCGCGATTTCTCCCTAAGCGGTGGGCTAGAAGAGCTGGGCAGGCCGCAGACTCATGATATTACCAAACTAATAGATAAACTAAAGAATGAAATCCGCTTCTCGTTTGATTATTACCAGCGTAAATTTTTAAACAAAGAGATTAAGAGGGTCGTTTTTATATCCGACCCTGAACTTACTTCCGAACTGTCCGTTTATTTGTCTGAGATGAATTTTTCCGTGAAAGCAATAGAGTTCCCAAAAATATCCAAGATTATGAACAAGCCTACTGCGTATTCCTTAAGTATGCTTAAGGGCTACAGCGCGGCTTTGGCCGAAGAATACAAAAAAATCTTAAAAATCGACCTTCTCTTAGCTCAGGAAAAGCTTAAAGCTGTCCCTAAAGATAAACTCCAGTTTTCCCTGCTTGAGGGGTTAAAGATTGATCCAAAAATCGTTTTTACGGGTCTATTTATCTGTCTGGTAACTTATGGCTATGGTTTTTACAGGATGCACCCCTTGCAAAAGGTAATTGATACGGTTGTAAGGATGCGCTCACAGGTTGCCGGCATCAGTCCCACTGCAACAATAGAACAGTTAAGCCAGACTGAAGCCAGATACAGGAAGAAGCTGAATAATCTGGATAAAGCCGTAAAGAACCAGTTATTTGCGACTACCCTGCTTAATATAATTTCTAACCAGTTGCCTGACGGCGTCTGGATTGACGATATTTCTTTTGCCAAGTCATCTGACGGCCAGTCATTAGATTTGTCGGGCAATTCAACCAATGATTTTGATTCGGTTAACAAGTTCGCCAATAACCTGATGAGCGACCAGAAGTTCAACAAATATTTTTCCGAAGTAAACATAAATTCCATGGAGCGCAGCCAGATTGAAAATATCTCCATTGTAAGATTTTCAATCTCCTGTAAATCAAAGGGCTAATTATGGACATCTTTGCAGTGATCCAAAAAAATAAAAATATGGTTCTAAGCATAGCGGTAATAATTTTAGCTATATATGTCTCCCTTAGAATTTATCAGGGGCAGGAGAGAGAGATAGCGAATTTAAAGAAACAGGCGCAGAACGAGGCTAAGAGCAATGAGATATTCAAAAATTTGACCCTCTTGGACGATAAGATTAATGTTTATAAGAGGTCTCTTAAAATAAAGAGCACGGGGGAAGTAATGAATAGCGTAAGCAAAATTGCAAAAAACGCGGGATTCAAGATAGATTCCATCCGTCCGATGGGCGAATCTGGAGGAGAGGATTATGTGAGGTTTTCGGTATCAGCGGTGATCAGTGCTAAGAGTTATAATCAGATAGGTGAATTTATGAGCAGGCTGGAGAACGACCGCGCTTTTTTTAGCGTTGATTCGTTCAAGATTAACCGTGATAGCCAGGCAAAAGGGCTGGTGCTTAATTTCAGAGTAAGCGTAATTAAAGTCGCCGATTAATGATGCTAAACTCATTAGTAATTATATTTAGTCTGTTATTCATCGTTCCTGTGTTTGCCGAGCAGCCAAAGGGCACATCAATATTTGGCCGTACTTCGACTGCTGTTCAGGAGTATGAGCAAGGCCTGACTGAAAAGCTGCCTGAAATGATAACCCGGCCTAATATGGTGTATGACAGCTCAAAGAGAGACCCTTTTACAACGGCTATTATCAAAAAAGAAAAAGACATGGAAAGGGTCCGGAGCAACGACGAAGACGAGAGCGCAGCCAGGTCGCTGGTTGATTCATTTTCCATTCAGGGGATAATCTGGGGAGGCAGTTTTCCGCAGGCAATCATAAATAACAAAGTATATAAAACAGGGGACAGCATACAGGGGTTGTTTATTTCAAATATAGATAAGAACGGAATTACTTTTACTTCCGGAGGGAAAAAATATATTTTAAAGATGTCGGCAGCAGTGCCTGCCGCAAAGAAAAGATGATAACGGAGGGATGAAATGAAAAAAATTTTAGCGTTAAGCGTATTTATTTTGAGTATGTTTTTATTTTATGCAAAGCTTCCAGCAGCTGAGAACAGCCTGCCGCAAAGCGCAGGCAGCGCTGAACCTATGATCTCTATGGACTTTCAGGATGCTAACCTGAAAGATGTTTTAAAGATCCTTTCCATGCAGGCCGGCCTGAACTTCATTGCCTCGGAAGGCGTCCAGGACAGGAAAATCACTCTTTATCTTGATAACGTGCCTTTGAGCAAAGCAATGGATCAGATTTTTAGGGCAAATAATCTTTCTTATGAACTGGATAAAGATGCGAAGATATTTGTGGTTAAAGATTGGGGTAAGCTCCAAGCCGAAACTGTGACAAAAATATTTTATCTTAAATATGCATCTGTATCTTCTTCTGCTATATTGCAGGAAAAGGCCTCTGGAGGGGCACAGGCATCTAAAGTGGGTGGTGCTGCTGGCGGAGGCGGAGGCGGAGGCAGCGCAGGAGGAGATACAGGCATTACTAAAGTCATATCTAAGCTTCTTTCAGCTTCCGGAACTATTGTAGAAGATGCCCGCACTAATGTTTTGATTATTACGGATACGCCTAATCGTATGGCAGTCATCTCTCAGGTAATTGTTTCGCTGGACGTCCCTGTGCCGCAGGTTGTATTGGAAGTTGAAATGGTGGATGTAAGTAAAAGCATTTTGGACCAGATGGGTTTTAATTACGGATCAACTCCTTTTACAGCCACTTTAAGCGGTGCTACTGCGGCAACAGGTTTTCCTTTCCATAGCTGGGGTAAATTGTTCACACAGGGGACCCAGGGAAGCCTCAATGTTAATAATGCCGCAGACGGCTCAACCGCATATACCGTTACCATGGATTTCTTAAGGACCCAGACAGACGCAAGGTTTCTAGCCCGCCCTAAAATTTTAACTTTGAGTAATGAGACCGCGGAGATTATGATTTCAACCAATGAAGCAATAGGCATAAATCAGAACCAGTCCTCCGGCGGTTCGCTTACAAGTTCCACTATAGAAGCGGAAAGAACCCAAACTGGAGTAGTCTTAAGGATAACCCCTCAAGTTAATATGGAGACAGGGGAGGTTACGATATATGCCTATCCTAAAGTTGCAGTAGCGACTCAAGGAGCCACTTTTAATGTTCCCGGTGCTACTCCTCCAACGGTCACCTACCGCGACCCTGAAGAGCGCTCTACGAAATCCATGGTCAGGATAAAGGATGGTGATACCGTAGTTATCGGAGGTTTAATCCGGGATGACCGCACCATTCAAGAAACGAAGCTTCCCTTTTTAGGCGATATTCCGATTATAGGGGCGTTGTTTAGGCATAAAGGCGGCACTGCGAACAACCCCGATCAAAATAAGCAGCGAGAACTCCTGATTTTCATTACTCCGCATATAGTCAGGGAAACAAAGGAAATGAAGGTTATCCAGCCCAAGAAAGTAGTTCTTCCTGAGAGAGAGCAAGATTTTACAGCCGGCTCAATGCGGAACATGGCAGTTATCAATACTCTCAACGCCTTTGAGAAAAAGAACAGATAATGGCTAAAGAAAAATACTTAAGGGTAGGTGAACTCCTTATGAAAGAGGGGCTCATTAATTTAGCCCAGCTTGAGAAAGCGGTAGCCGTGCAGAGGCAGGAAGGCGGCCATTTGGGTGAGATATTGGTACGTTTAGGTATGGTTAAAGACGAACAGATGGTTGCAATACTGGCCAAACAACTCAATATTCCTTATTTCTCACTTGGCACCGGCATGCTTAAGCCGGCGGTTGATCAGGGACTGGATAAATTAATCCCGCAGGATTTTGCCAGAAAGAATTGCGTGTTGCCGCTCTCGCGCACATTGAGGAGCCTAACTGTGG
>JBEKSD010000013.1:0-52569 GCA_049517335.1 Candidatus Omnitrophota bacterium
AAATTTCTAAAACTTCATTATGGCGTTTAATACGTAGCTATTTATCTAAGAAATAGTAAATAGATGTACGTAGTAACCCGGGACACTAATGTCAATACGAAAAAGCCTTAATCAAGGCATCAGGTAGCCATTTTATCCAAAGTGCACTAGATAAAAATGTGCAAGTTTACTGTGGACTATTTCGTCAAGGAAATCCTGGATCTTTTTGAGCAGGAATTTAAAAAAATTAACGAGGGAAGTTAAGCATCCATGAATATCCTTAGAAGCAGGCTCTATATACGTGATTTCATTCCGCCCATCTTTAAGAAAGTAAAGAATAAATTACGCTATTACTTTGGTGATGACAAGAGAATTCCCCCCTTCACTAATTGCCCTCAGAATATTGACGTAAGGTGGGTTATCGATATTGGGGCTAATGAGGGGTGGGTTGCAAAAGCAGCTTTAGATAGTTATCCTAAAAGTAGCGTAATTTGTTTTGAGCCAGTAAAAAGAACCTTTGAAAAGTTACAAGGTAATCTTAGTGCATATGGTAGTAGGGTTTACTATTACAATATGGCACTATCTGATCGCAATGGTAAAAATGGATTTGAGACGATCAATATAACCTCTTTTAATGGCGCCAACTCTTTGGAACACCAATCTGATTTTCATAAAAAATTAAACCCTGCTGTCTATGAGATCAAAACAGAGACTGTTCAAACAGCTAGGCTTGACGAAATTGCACAATTACTCCCTGCAAAGAAGGTAGAAATTGTAAAAATTGATGTTGAAGGACATGAGCTAAATGTTCTAAAAGGCGGCGCAAACTTCCTCAGCAACTGTGCAGAAACCATCATCATCGAAATTTCATTAATGCGCGATTCCTCCCTTGAACATCAAGCTCTGTTCGATATATTTTCATTATTGAATGCTTTAGGATTTCGGCTTGTGAATATATTTGACTTATATCATGCGAAAGATACTTCACTCATGCTTACTCAAATGGATTGTGTTTTTAGAAACATTGCATTTTTGACTAAATATGTGCGAGATTAAAACAATCATGCAGCCTATTTGGATTAGGTTGTTAGTATGAATCGCCTGCAACGTTCATCGGTTAATATGTTATCTAGCGTTGCGGGTTATTCCGTGCCGATGTTGGTTAGTTTTATCACCACGCCTTTGTTACTGCGCGCGCTTGGAGAAGCCGCTTTCGGTTTGCAAAGCCTGGTCGCTGTCATTGTCGGTTACCTGATGTTTATGGATATGGGCCTTGATCTACCCATCATTAAATTCCTTGCCGAGGATCGCGCTCGCCAGGACGCAAAGTCTGAAAATCGTCTGTTGAGCACCACTTTGCAGTTGTATGCCGGCATTGGACTGGCCGGTATGGTTGTCATTATGCTCTTGGCGGACTGGTTTGCGCGGTCAGTGTTCAAAGTGCCTGATGATCTGGTCGGTCAGGCTGTGATAGTATTTCGTCTGGCGGGTATCGGGTTTTTGGGCAGCGTGGGGATGTCCTGGGGGCGCGCGGCTGCGATGGGGGTGCAACGGTTTGATTTAAGTTATTCAGTTTCAGTTGTGCTCAGCACAGCCGGCACGCTAATTGGTTTGGGAGTTGTGTATGCGGGCTATGGTGTGGTCGGTTATGTTTTAATTCGCGTCATCTTTACCGCACTGGCTGGCCCAATCTATTTTATCCTTACCCGTCATCTTCTGCCGAGTTTTCGTTTTGTCCTTGGGGTGGATTGTGCGACGCTTCGGCGGGTGCGTGGTTATGTCGGCTATGGAACATTCAATCGAATTACAAGCAGTCTTGTAAGCCGCCTTGATCAAACACTGCTTGGCGTTTGGGTGGGTGTGGCAGCGGCAGGTATCTACTCCGTACCCTTTATGCTTATGACTTCGTTGGGCTATATACTTGCCTATATGCTTGGTTTTATCTTTCCAATGGCGAGTGAGTTACAAAGTTTAGGACAAATAGACAGGTTGCGTGATATTTTCATTCGTTCGTCGCAATTTATTGTGGCACTGGCAGGATTAGTTTTCATACCCCTGTTTGTTCTCGGAGATCTATTTTTAACACTCTGGACGCCGACAATCTCGGCAAAAGCAGCAGGAGTTTTGCAATTGTTGGCGTTGGCAGGCTATATTGGGACTCTGACAACAACCTTACCCAATAATATGATGGTGGGGCTTGGTAAAATGCGGCAATTTACGATTTACGCAACAATCCGTGCGGTGGCCTTAGCGGCATTCTGCTTCATCTTTATTCGTCCACTGGGAATTGAAGGTGCTGGCTGGGCGCTTTTGTTCACGTGCAGTGTAGATGTGATCTATTTTGTTATCTTTTTACGTCGCTATATTCAAATCTCACCGTCCTTGCTTCTGCAGAAAGCCTATCTTAAACCTGTCTTGCTTGGAGTGGCCTTTGCAGCCCTGACTTTCCTTTGTCGCCCATTTGCTATATCTTGGATCGGCTTTGGCGCAGTTGGTATAGGATTGTTAGTGATTTACATTAAAGTGGGTTTCATCGTTGGAGTATTTGGTGAATCAGAAAAAAGAGCGACGATGATTTTGTATAACTTAGTAATGAATAAGATAACATCTCAAGCATGAGACACTGCCCTGTGGCAAATTATTAGTGGTTCTGCAAATGTATATCTGATGTACCGTGAGGTTGTATTTGGTGTATTTTAACAATCAAAAAATGTCGCTAGTCAGCATATGCATTCCGGCATATAATACGGAAAGTATGGTAGCTGAAACATTGTCAATTGCTCGAGAATATGTAAATCACGGTGTCCGTTGTGTTTATCATTCAGAGGGTAGTCAAGGTTGGGTAGCAAGGATGCCCAAATACATCGGCGGATTTGCCAATTGGAATTATATTCTTTCACAGGGACATGGAGACTATTTGCGTTTGTTCCGCTCCGATGATCTTTATGAACCATCAATTGCTTGGTAATGCAGGAAAACCGGGCTTAGGGCTTAAGGGATGAAGAATATCTTCGACTGAAAATCCTTACCTATATGCTCACGGAGATATAAATTGACCAACGCTAAGACACGGAGACCAATTTTATGGTGGTTACTATTTTTGTCCTATATTGCAGCTGCACCTATAGCACCAAAAAATGAATTCGATACACCCTCAGGACTTTATCTTATATTTAATTACCTATCCTACGTTTTCTTTTTCTTAATATTATTGGATATTCTCATTAAGTTTAAATATCTAAAGAAAAAATGGGATAACTACTCAGGAAGATTAAATATTCTTTTATGGCTGCTTTTTATCGTAATATTCTGTTTTGTAACAGGGTTTGTAATGAATGATGAACTAGATTGTCGAAGAATATTCATTGACTTTCTACCATTTCTTGGGTGCGCCATAGCGTTATTAGGTGTAGAAAAGAAAGATGTTTTTCAGAGTTACCTTGATACTTTCGCCGACCAGGTTTTTATTGCCGCAATTCTTGGGATATATTTGTTAAATACGCATCCGGTTATTAATCGAATTGGCTTTTTTACCTCGTATTTCCTGGATTCAAGTCTCCTTTTACCAGTCGTACTTCTATTGCCAAGCCTTGTATATCTGAATTCTATTAGGAAAATATTTGTTATTTTCGCCTATGTTGTGTTATGTATCTTGAATATATGCTATCAATCAAAGACGGATACTTTTTTACTTTTTGTTTTTGTTCCCTTTTTCACCCTACTTGCGTTTTATAAAAAGAAAGGTGTTCTTTTTTGCCAAAAAAGGTTGAAAGGTTTAGTGATAGGATTTCTTATTGTAGTAATTACTTTTCCTATTATTTATAGTTATTTAAATAGAGATTCGCAATTAGAAATAGCATTTAAACAAACCCTACATAGGTTTTCTGGTTATCCTGAAAAGGGTATACAATATTCTAATGTTATTGGGACAGTAAAGACTGAAATAGATTTTATACGAGGTAGAGAAGCGACAGAGTTTATAGATAATAGCACGTTATCTGATTGGATTTTTGGGAGAGGTTTTGGGGGGACATGGGACTCAAATATGTATGGAACTAATTGGCATATGGTTCATTTTGGTCCGTTACATTTAATATTGAAGGGTGGTCTTTTGTTATTAGTATCTTTTTTATTTGTTTATTTTTTTGCAATGTTTTTGGCGTGGAAAAATTTCAAACGATATAATTACGCAAGTGGATGTTTTATTTATTTATGTGTTCGATTTGCTCAATTTCTTTCGCATGGTCCACTCTTTCATATGTATGATACCTATATCATGTGGCTGATTATAGGAGTTTGTTTTTCCATGGAAAATAAATATAGTTTGAAGTGATATAGGTATAGCGGAAACCTCGAAGAGCGAGAAGACCAAAATCATATAATGATGAGTAATGAGGTCATGTAAGAGTCTCTACAACAGACTTTTAGAATCATCTTTGATTAGTGATGAATTACCTATCTAAACTACAAGATATAATTTTAGGTTCTTAAATGGGCCCGTTTTTTTGACATCAACAGGACACTATATTTTTTCAAAAAAAAGGGAGGCGCATGACGCCGTTAGATAACGCAATCGGTGGCATATCCTTGATTGTTGCTACGTTAGGTGAACATGACATACGTCCGCTCCTAGATTCTCTGGAAAAACAGTCATGTGATAAATATGAGTGCATAGTGATTGATCAAAGTGATGACAAAAAGGCCGCATCTGTTGTCTCTAGTTATAAGAACTTAAAATATTTGCATTCAAGGCGTAAGGGCAATTCCTTTAATAGGAACATTGGGATTAAGCATGCGCAAATGCCAATATTAGGATTCCCAGATGATGATTGTTTTTACAATACTGATGTAATTGAGAAAGTCTTGGAAGTATTAAATCTTCATCCGGATATCGCAGGTATTTCTGGTAGTTGGATGGATAGTTTAACCGGCAACTTGGTTATGGGCGGCAACAAGAACAAATATGCTAATAATTTCAATTCGTGGACTTCGATTACCAACCTGACAATTTTCTTGCGTGCGGATGTGGTTAAGAACGTTAACGGTTACGATGAAAATTTCGGACTTGGAAGTGGTATTTTTGAAGGAGGTGAAGAAACAGATTTTATATTGAAAATAATTGAAAAAAAAGGTGCAATCTTATATTATCCCGATATTAAAATTTGGCATCGCCAAGATAACTATATATTAAGTAATCTTAAGAAACAGTTGGGTTATGAGGAATCTTGGGGTGCGCTGTTCAAGAAATGGTCTTTTTCGGATAAAAAGCGAATAATTGTTTTTTTAGTGTTTTTATATTTATTATTAAGATCTTTCATGAGAGCATTGTTCTGGGCGCTCCGTGGAAACTTCAAAATTGCGCAGTTTTACTTAATGAAAAATAAAGCACGTTTACAAGGATGGATTAAATATGGTTCTTTCAAAAAAGTTTGCTGAGAAATATATGAGTGGCAACTTAAAATTCTATAAAGTTGTGTTGCGCAACTTCAAATGATAAAATAATATCGCTGTGCAAAAATCTAAGGAGAGAAAGTGTATCAGGAAATTAAACAATGCAGAATTTGTGGGAATAAAGAGCTTGTGCCGGTATTGAATTTAGGCACTCAAGTTTTAACCGGGGTTTTCCCTAGAAATAAGAATCAACAAATAAGCTCTGGCCCTTTGGAACTTGTCCGATGTGTAGGAGATAAAAATAGAACATGTGGCCTAGTCCAATTGAAGCACTCTTTTGATTTGGCAGAAATGTATAGTGATAATTATGGCTATAGGTCAGGTTTAAATAATTCCATGGTGAAGCATTTGGATGGAATAGCAAATAATATATTAAATATTGCAAGTTTAAAAAAAGGCGATTTGATAATTGATATCGGGAGTAACGATAGCACTTTACTGCAGGCATACGGCGATAAAGGTTATAATTTAGTTGGAATTGATCCAACTGGTAATAAATTCAAAAAATATTATCCGCCGCATATAAATTTAGTCCCTGATTTTTTTTCCAATGACATAGTAGTTAGATATTTCGGCAATCAAAAAGCTAAGATTGTAACGTCTATTGCAATGTTCTATGATTTAGATTCTCCCGTAGATTTTGCTCGACAAGTTTCCGATATTTTGTCAGACGATGGTATATGGGTCTTAGAACAAAGCTACTTGCCTGCCATGATAGAAAAAAATGCATATGACACCGTTTGTCATGAGCATCTGGAATACTATTCTTTAAGACAGATAAAATGGATCTGCGATAAAGTCAGCTTAAAAATCATCGACGCAGAAGAGAATAATGTAAATGGCGGGAGTTTTTTGATAATACTAGCCAAATCTAATTCATCTTATACTCCGAAGGAAAGAAATATATTGAAAGTCATGAACCGGGAAAAGCATTTAGAGGATGAAAAGATATATCAAGATTTTGAATATAACGTATTTGATCATAGAGAAAAGTTAATTGAATTTATCCACAAAAGGAACAAAAAGAAACAACTTATTTTAGGTTATGGTGCATCTACAAAAGGGAATGTAATTCTGCAATTTTGTAATTTCACTGTTGAGAATATCCCATATATTGCTGAAATAAATGAGGACAAGTTCGGGTCTTTTACACCGGGAACTTGTATCCCAATTGTTTCTGAAAAAGAAGCAAAAGCAATGAACCCAGCTTTTTTACTGGTTCTTCCCTGGCATTTTCGAGACAGTATTATTTATAGAGAAAAAGGATATTTAAACTCCGGCGGAAAACTTCTTTTCCCTTTACCTTTAATAGAAGTCATTTAACACATTATGAAAAGAGCCATTATAGTTGGGTGCCAAGGACAAGATGGAAGATTGCTATATGATTATTTGATAAAAAAACAATATCAGGTAATTGGTATTGACATAAATTACTTGAAGGCTTCTTTTGGATATCAAAAAGAACCAATAGACGTTACAAATAGAAATGATGTAAGTAAAATTATCCGTTCTTTAAAACCAAATCAGGTCTATTATTTGGCGGCTGTTCATCATTCGGCTGAGGATAAAATCCAACAAAATAATGTGGATTTGTTCCAAAAGAGTTTCGAAATAAATACCTTTTCATTAATTTATTTTCTTGAAGCAATCTTAAAATATTCTCTTAAAACACGACTATTCTATGCAGCATCTTCTCATATATTCGGAGAGGCCAATTCCGTTATCGATAATGAAGAGTCGAATATTGATCCCTCATCCGTTTATGGAATAACGAAAGCTGCTGGTTTATTCGCCTGTCGGTATTATAGAAAAGAATATTCAATATTCGCCTCATGCGGTATTCTCTATAATCACGAGTCTTCCTTCAGAAGCGACAATTTTATCTCGAAAAAGATTATTAAGGCCGCAATAAACATTAAGAATAAGAAGCAAGAGAAATTAGTGTTGGGGGATTTAAATGCTGAAGTTGACTGGGGATTTGCTCCAGATTATATAGCCGCAATGTATAAAATATTAAAATTAAAATATTCAGATGATTTTATCATAGCAACGGGAAAAAAACATAAGGTTTCTGAATTTGTAGAGAGTGCATTCAAATACCTTGGCTTAGAATGGAAACATTATGTTGAAGAAAATGGAAATATATTGACAAAAAAACCCATTTGTCGAGTTGGAGATTATAGAAAATTGATGTCAATCTCCGGATGGAAGCCAGCCACAGACTTTAAGCATATGATTAAAATACTTTTAGATGAACAAGGTGCGTTTGAAAAAAAAATAGCTACAAATTAAGCTTGTTCAATAGATTAAATCTTTAACGGAGTAGAGTTTACCGGTGTATTCTCCACGCCGTAAGCTTACTAAAGTCTTCGCTTGAAGGCGAGGGTTTTACTCATAGGCCCCCAGGACAATAATTATGGAAAAATATTTACTGACAATATGCATTCCAACTTACAATAGGTTCTTTTTCCTGAAGGGATTAATCGAAAACATTTTTTCGGAAATAGATAAATATGGGAATGATGAGGATATACAGATATTAGTTGTAGATGGTAAGTCAGAAGATAATACCTTCGAAATCATTGAGGAACTGCGGGCTAAGAGGAGGCTGAAGTATTTTAGACGAGATAAAAAGGAAGGGATTGATAGGGATATTTTAAAATGTGTCGAATTAGCTGACGGAAAGTATTGTTGGTTGTTCAGTGATGATGATAGACTGACAACGGGAGCGATCAGTCACTTAGTAGATACATTGAAGAAAGAGGAGAATTTGACAGGTTGTTTTTGTAACAGAATTCCCTATGACTTTCGGCTGGAAAAGAAAGTGGCAGAGGTAAAGGGATGGCCCGGTAAAATAATGAAAAAAAACCGCGTATTTACAGATAAGTCCGAGTGCTTCCAATTTATCGGCATGGACTTCGGATTTATATCATCGCAGGTTGTCAAGAGATCCGAATGGCAAAAAGTCGTAGAGGACGGAGATTTTGGAGATTTATATAATTCTTACTATTTAATGGTACATATAATTGGCAGAATAATGGACAACAAGTTTAAGTGGTTATATATAGATAGACCATTAGTAAAACAAAGGACTGGAAACGACTCTTTGTTGAATGTAAAAGGGATAATAGAGCGTCAAAAAATTGAGCATAATAGTTTTGAAAAAATATTGGGTCGGCATTATGACACTAAAAGTGAAGAATATCTAATATTCTTTAAGAAAATGGCAGATAGATTACCTCGTGCGTTAGCAAATTTGAAATCCCAGGATATAAGTTATAAAATCCAATTTAGCCTGTTTAGGCTATATTATAGTAAATATAATAACTATAATTCGTTTTGGTTTAAAATAGTACCGATCTTTCTTGTACCTAATAAAATATTTATTCTTGTTAGAAAAATATACTTCAGATATTGGATAAAATAATGAAAATATTAATGCTTAATCCGCCTTTTTTACCAAAGTACTCGAGATTTTCCCGGAGTCCTGCCGTGACGAAGAGTGGGACTATTTATTATCCTTTATGGCATGCTTATGCAACTGGGATGCTGGAGAAGAATGGTCATAAAGTCAATCTTGTAGATGCCCCTGCTGACGGGCTTGACCGCGATGAATGCTATCGCATTGCTAAGGAATTTAATCCTGGTATGGTTGTTTTATACACTTCAACACCGAGCATTTATAACGATGTCGAGATCGGTGGTAATATAAAAGAATTGCTTCCCGATTGTTTTATTGTTCTGACTGGTCCGCATGTTTCTGCATTGCCAAAGGAATCTTTAGAGATTGATAAGAGAATTGATGCAATAGCCCGCCGTGAGTACGACATGACTCTTGTTGAGATTGCCCAAAAACTGGATAATAAGGAAGATATAAGCAATGTGGCGGGGCTTACTCTGAGGGTCGGGAATGATATAAAGTCGAACCCCGACAGGGAACTGATAAATGACTTAGATTCTATCCCTTTTGTCTCAAACGTTTATAAGAGACACCTGAAAATAGAAAATTATTTTTATGCCCATTGCAGGTATCCGGTGATATCGATATTTACAAGTCGCGGATGCAATGCACAATGTAATTATTGTATCTATCCCGAACAAATGTTTGGTAGAAGGCAGAGGCAAAGAAGCCCTGAAAATATTGTTGCTGAATTTGAATATATTGAGAGGGAATTGCCGCAGGTTAAAGAGGTTCTTATTGATGATGATACATTTTCTTTTAATCCAGAGCATACTATGAAATTTTGTGAACTTATGATACAAAAAAATATTAAACTTCCATGGACTGTTGAATGTCGTGCAAACCTGAAATATGAGACGATGGTAATGATGAAAAAGGCGGGTTGCAGACTTATAGTTGTAGGATTTGAGAGTGCTGACAATCAGATATTGAAAAACATTAAAAAAGGTCTATCAGTTGAGAGATTGAGACAGTTTGTTTCTGATGCAAAAAAGGCAGGTATTATGATACATGCCTGTTTTATGGCCGGGAATAAAGGAGAAACAAAGGAGACATTAATGAAATCTCTAAAATTTGCTAAAGAGATGAATGCTGATACCTGCCAGTTTTTTCCCTTGATGGTTTATCCAGGTACGGAGGCTTATGAATGGGCAAAGGTTAATAATTATCTAACGACGACAGATTTTAGAAACTGGCTTACTGAGGATGGTCTCCACAATTGTGTAGTCAGCACACTGGAACTGAGCGCAAAAGATTTGGTGGATTTTTGTGACTATGCAAGAAGAAGCTATTATTTAAGCCCAAAATATCTAACATATAAATTCAGGCAAGTATTATTTAATCCAAAGGAAATGATAAAGACACTTAAGTCAGCTAAAACATTTACAAAGTATCTATTCCGCTGATGAAAGAAGATATAATATGATTCTATTGGAAGTAATATTCTGGAGTGGGTTATTTTTACTATTTTATACCTATCTGGGTTATCCTTTACTTCTTATAGTTGCAAATAAAATGCTGCCTCCTAAGTCTTTGAGTGAGAAAGAATCTGAGAGGCGGCCAGTCGTCAGTATTCTTATTGCTGCATATAATGAGGAAAAAGTAATAGGAGATAAGTTAAAGAATTGTCTGGCTCTTGATTATCCTGCTGAACTTTTACAAATCTACATTGCATCTGATGGTTCTTCTGATAATACCAACGATATTGTCAAGGGATACGCTGAAAAGGAAAAAAGGATCCATTTATTGGAATTTCCTCGAACCGGTAAGTCAGGTGTTTTAAATAAGGCGATGGCTTGCCTGAAAAGCGAGATAGTGGTTTTTTCAGATGCAAATACGGAATATATGCGTGACGCATTAAAAAATTTAATAAAGCATTTCTCGGATGAAAAGGTGGGATGTGTATGTGGAAGGCTTATTTACAGGAATCCG
This sequence comes from Candidatus Omnitrophota bacterium, assembly GCA_049517335.1. Classification (GTDB taxonomy): domain Bacteria; phylum Omnitrophota; class Gorgyraeia; order Gygaellales; family Profunditerraquicolaceae; genus JBEKSD01. The sequence goes on from JBEKSD010000013.1 coordinate 10,823, forward strand.
GGAGAGGTCGTCAGCGGCAAAGGAGAAAGTTTTTATTGGCGATATGAGACTGCATTGAAGAAGATGGAGAGTAGGCTTGGATATGTGGCTGGCGCAAATGGCGCTATTTATGCGATAAGAAGAGAGCTATTTGAGCTTTTACCAGCAGGAACGATTAATGATGATTTTACGATTTCGATGAGAATAGTGCAAAAGGGTTTTAAAAGTATGTATGATGAAAATGCTATTGCATATGAATATGTTGCACCAAACATGAAAAGTGAATTCCGGCGGCATATGAGAGATGGTGCAGGTCATTATATTGCTGTATATCATCTACTTGGCCTACTGAACCCGTTTTTGGGATTAAGATCATTTATTTACTGGTCACACAGGTTATTACGATGGGCAGCACCGTTTGTCCTGATAGTGTTATTTTTTTTGAACATGCTTTTATCGAATAACTTATTTTACTTATTTTTATTCATTATACATATGGGATTTTATCTATTGGCAGTTGTTGGATTGATTTATGTAAAAACCAAAAAACTGCCAATCTTTATGTATGTACCTTTCTACTTTTGTAATCTTAATCTTGCCCTCCTTTTAGGTTTTTTAAAAGCAGTAACGGGAAGTCAAAAGATGACATGGGAAAGTACAGAAAGGTTGCCTAAAAATGTTTAAAGCTGTGTAAAAATATAGATTTTGTGGTTCATTTATCCGGTTGGGCACATGTGATGAATGAACAAGAGAGTGATCCAGTTTCCGTATATCACTGGGTCAATGTCTTAGAGACTAAACGACTGGCTCTTAAGAACTGGTACGGTTTATGGAGGCAGGTCATCTTGTCCTAATAAATATCTTGACAAAGATACTTTTGCATGATACAATTTGTAATTGTGGAGAATAAAGAGGAAGTTCATAAGAAGATTGTTGAGTTGATCGAAACATACGAAAGACTGAACCAGAAAAAGCAAGATATTAAGTTAAAATATCTAATCAGTGCTCGCGTGAAACTGCATCGAGCGCAGAAGCAAATAACACAGGAGCAGTTAGCTAAGGAGCTGGGAGTAAAAAGGCTCCAAGTATTGCGCTGGGAAAATGGTCAGAGCCAGCCGAGTCCAGTTATGATTAAGTTGTTACAGGAAAAAGGTATTCTTCCAGATTTAAGTTAAGACGATTTTTTTTGTCCATTAATGTATCTAGTAATGTATCTTCAGTCGGTGAGGATCGGATTAAGCTTGATAATAAACATTTGTAAAAGGAGAATATATGAAAAGATATGAATTAGAGAGGGATCGTATTTGGCTTATAGAACATCCAGAATATGAACGTAGAGTAGTTAAAATTGATGAATTCATCGTAAGCCTCAACTATTTGAATTTAGCGTCTTACTGTTGGCCATCTGTTTTGGAGGATACGGGGAAGTATTATTCCGGAAATTATTGTGAAGCGGTCTTTGTTCATGGTATTGGATCGGGTAAAGGGTTTAAGTCATCAATAATGTTAAGTTACGAATTGTATAAATTGCTATGCTTGAAGAATCCACAGGAGTATTTTGGCCTCTCTAAGGACAGTCCAGTTTTTATCGTTAATGTATCCGTTAACGCGGAGCAGAGCCGAAAGGTGGTCTTTGGAGAGACTAAGGCCATGATCATGAATAGTCCATGGTTTATGAAGTATAATCCTCCGGACCCCAGGGTACAGACGCAACTTCTTTTCCCAAAAAACATTTCAATTTTCCCTGGGAGCTCAAGCGAGACTGGAGTTCTTGGTTATAACATTTTCGCTGCCATCATGGATGAGGCGTCATTCTTCATTTCAACGCCATTCCATGATGCTGCCGAAGAGATTTATAATGTTTTAAAGTCGCGCATGGTCAGTCGTTTTGGCGATCAGGCCGGTCCGCTGGTGATTATAAGTTCTCCTAAGCATGAAAATGATTTTGTTGAAATGAAAATGAAGGAGGCGGCGTATAACAAAAGAATTTTTGCTGTCCGGCGAACTCTCTGGGAGGCTAAGCCTCCGGAAACATACACCAAGGGATGGGTTGATTTCCGTGGCTACAAGATACCTAAGGAGTTGGAAGAAATCGCTCAGCGTAATCCAGGGAAGTTTAAACGTGATTACATGGCGATTCCATCAGGAGTAATCGACCCATATTTTACCCAATATGATTTAATTGATGCAGCCATTGATCCGAAAATGGAATCTCCTATTGATGAAAATGGTAATTTCAAATCTTGGTTTATGGGGCAGGGTCATGGATATCGTATCCATGTGGATCTTTCGTTGCGAAAAGATGCGACAGGGCTTGTAATGGCTCATAGTGAGGAGGGCGTTATCTACATAGATCTTATGATGCAAATCAAAGCCCCGCCGAATGGCGAGATTAATTTCTCTACAATACGGGATATAATTTTTGATTTAAGCAAGAGGCATTTCGATATTCATGGCGTGACCTTTGATGGATGGCAATCCCAGGATAGTATTCAGATATTGAGGGACCAGGGAATAAGTGCAGATGTGTTGAGCGTTGACCGTGATATGAAAGCGTACGATACGCTAAAAGATCTCCTTTACTCTAAAAAAATCAAAACGTATTACTTCGAGCCTTTTATTAAAGAGGTAAAACAGCTCGAATTTATTGAGGGGAAAAAAATTGACCATCCTCCTCATGGATCAAAAGATGTCTCTGACGCTGTAGCAGGGGCTGTGTTTATGTGCGTAAGTAATCCTAATAATTTCTCATTTACAGGAATGGAGGAAATTGCGGCCCAACGCAAGGCCCTTCGAGCGCAGGGGATCGATCCTGATTCCGTGATGGGCAGAAGTGCGCAGCGAGTAAATAAAGATAAACTCGTTCGGTATGGAGAATGCGATGGGAGATATTTTTCATCTTCGCCGATTGGTTGGAGGTAATCAATATTGGAGGTGACTATGAGATCAGCTATTTCTGAAAGAAAACCTTTGCTTGAGGTGATTACTGGATTAGAAGAGGGGACGATTAACCCGAGAGAATTAAGCAAAGGAACTAAGAAGGAGTGTATCCGTTTCTTAAGATTGAAAGGATACTCAGTTATGGAAATTTCAAGTATCCTGTACATGTCTTCCAGGAGTGTGTTTCGATATTTGGAGAAAGTACGTAAGGAGAATGCGCTTACTACAAGTACTGAATTTCAACGGGAGCTTGTCGGGGAGGTGCTCAATAATTTTAGGGCAGAATATGCGAGATTGATTCGGCTGTCCCATTCCGCGAACCTCGATGATAGTGGAAAAGTCAGGGCTATTTATGCCGCGTCTAAGGTTCAGAAAGAAATGGTGAACATCCTTGACCGGCTTGGATATTTGGGTAAGGAGTTTTTAGAAGAAAAAAGCAACGGCCCAGATAATGAATCGGAACTGTTTGCTCCAGATGACCCAGTACTCTCGAGGGTGGACAAATTGCTCCCGTCACAAAGAGGAGAGATTATAGATTTATTAAAAGCGGATCCACAATGCGATATGCGCAAGATTGCGGTGATGATCCAATGCTACATTGCGGATAATAGGAAAAAAGGACTTTACGACCCGGACGGCACATTGAGGGGAAGCCTTGGATTGTCGAATGTCATACCTCCTCAGTCCAATAATCTTCAACCATTTGTGGATGAAGGAGTTACGATAAATTGAAGAGTTAAATATATGACAAAAATGACAGCTTGCTACTACCAATTATTCAGATATTTAAGTGCCTTAAAGACAGTTCTTTTACTTATCTTAAACGCTTTAGCGCTTTCCCCTAGAGACATTTTAAGTGAATGTAATTCTTGTATTCTTTTTGCTGATCTTTGCTATAATAGGATTTATTAGAGTGGTTGAATTATAATCTTTATTTGGACTTCGGATTAGGAGATTTTCTAACGAGCTTTTAAAAAGGATAACGAATGGATAAAATTACAGGAAAGAGAGAAGAGCTGGAAAAATTAACCGGATCCTTCCTTGTTGACAATAGTAAAATCAGGCACCTGTTTGGTTGGAAGCCACCGTTCACTATTAAAGAAGGGATTATAGAGACGCTTAAAGGGATATGCTAAAACGAGTTTTTGATTTAATTTTAGCTGCAATTTTGGTAGTTTTATTTAGCCTACCAATGCTGGTTATTGCCGTATTGATTAAATTAATGTCCAAGGAGCCGGTTATTTTCTGGACGAACCGCGTGGGTAAAAATAACCGCATTTTTAAGATGGCTAAATTCAGGACAATGAAATTAAATACGCCCCAGCTAGCCACTCACTTAATGGAAAATCCTGAAGATTATTTGATTCCCGTAGGAGGGTTTTTGCGCAAATACAGTTTAGATGAATTGCCGCAACTATTTAACATTTTAAGAGGGGAAATGAGTTTTGTCGGGCCGCGCCCGGCACTCTTTAACCAGCATGATTTAATTGAATTAAGGACCTCCAAGAATATTCATAAGTTAATCCCCGGAGTAACCGGTTGGGCTCAGGTTAACGGAAGGGATGAGCTTCCTATTCCAGTAAAGGTTGAGTTTGATGAATATTACCTGAAAAATAAAAGTTTATTACTGGATGCGCGGATTATATTAATCACACTGTTAAAAGTTATAAAAAAAGAAGGGGTTAGCCATTAAAAAATTATGAAAGAAGCCTACAAGCTATTCATATTGAAATACCGTAAGGTGCTTATTTTAGCCACTAATCTTTTTTTAGTGTCTTTGTCTTATTACCTAGCTTTTATATTGCGTTTTGATTATAACCTTTCTAAAGATTATTCTGCACTCTTTTTTAAAACTTTACCGTTTTTAATTATTGTCAAACTTTTGGTTTTTTATTATTTTAGTTTATTCCGCGGGCTGTGGAGATATGTAAGCATATACGACTTATGGCAGATAATAAAAGCTAACCTGGTCGCTACAGCTTTATTTATCCTTGCAAACATTTTTATACGCGGCGCGCATATTATCCCTAGGTCTATTCTTTTGAATGATTTTATCATTTGTACATCTTTTATCGGAGGAATCAGATTTTTGACACGCATCATCAGGGAAAGATACCGTGGCCCGCTTCTCATAAATAAGCAGGTAAATGTGCTTATTGTGGGAGCCGGAGAGGCGGGGATATTGCTTTTAAAAGAATACAGGCATAACCCTACGTTGGGAGAGGTGGTTGGTTTTATCGATGATGATAAAGCTAAGCATAATGAAACCATTCAGGGGTTTAAAATCTTAGGAAATAGGCATGCTATTCCTAAGGTTGTCCAAACTTACGATGTGAAAGAGATTATTTTAGCCATTCCTTCAGCTAAAGGAGAGGTGATAAGGGATTTAGTTGCCTGTTGCCAAGTACCTGATGTTAAACTAAAGATTGTTCCGGGCTTAAGCAAAATCATAAGCGGCGAGGTAAAGATAGATTTAAGGGAAGTAAGACCTGAAGATCTCTTGGGCAGGGAGACGGTAACTATTGATGCATGTGAAATTACGAAATACCTGAAAGATAAAAAGGTTCTCATTACCGGTGCTGCGGGTTCTATTGGTTCGGAATTATGCAGACAGTTGGCAAATTTTTCTCCGGCAGAAGTTATTCTCATAGACCACAATGAGAACAATCTTTATTTTTTAACCCTGGAACTTAAGGATAAGTTTAAGCATCTAAATATAAAAACAGTGATTGGGGATATTAATGATATCGGTTTATTAAAGGCAGTTTTCTCCAAATGTAAACCGCAGGTGGTCTTTCATGCTGCAGCTTATAAGCATGTGCCTTTGATGGAGGATAATCCGCTAGCGGCAGTGAAGAATAATGTTTTTGGCAGCAGGAATATTATTTATGCAGCACATCATTATAAAGTAGACCGCCTTGTCTTGATTTCAACCGATAAGGCTGTTAATCCTATAAATACTATGGGGCTAAGCAAGAGGCTGGCAGAGATTATGCTTCAGGCTAAAGCAAAACGCAGCAAGACGAAATTTATGGCAGTCCGTTTTGGCAATGTTTTAGGTTCCGACGGCAGCGTCGTGCCTTTATTTAAAAAACAGATAGAGTCAGGTGGGCCTATAACCATAACGCATCCGGATACAACCCGGTACTTTATGAGCATTAAAGAGGCGGTATTATTAGTACTTCAAGCAGGGGCAATAGGGGTTGGAGGAGAAATATTTATTTTAGATATGGGAGAGCAGATAAAGATTGTGGATTTAGCCCGGGATTTAGTGGCGTTATCAGGATTAGAATTGGGTAAAGATATTATGCTTGAATATGTAGGATTACGGCCGGGTGAAAAAATCAGGGAAGAACTCCTGCTGGATAAGGATAAAGATAAGACCACAAAGCATGATAAGATATATATAAGCCAAGCTGATAATTTTGACCTTGTTTCTTTAAGAAAGCAAATGAAGGAACTTGAAGGGTATGTTAATTCTACGGATGAAGAAAAAGTCGTCAGGCAAATGAAGGAAATAATTGGAAAATAATGATGTTGAATAAAGAGAAGATGTTTTTATATTTTGACCGAATAATATTGGCTTGCTTGTGCCTCTTAATTTTTTGCCTGCCTTTCGCGAAAGCCGGAAGCGAAACTTTTACATGGGTGGCTATTTTCTTCTGGTTGTTAAAAAGAATATTGGGATATAGGGCTCAAGCGATAGGGAGAATGCTGCCAGAAACTAAATTAAATAATGTTTTAGGAATATTTGTTTTGGCTAATTTAATATCAGTAATTTTTAGCACTCATTTTGGCCTATCCTTAAGGGGGTTCCTTGGCAAAGAGCTGAAATTCATTATTATATTTTTTATGCTTGTTGAATGTGTTAATAGTAGAAGACGGTTAAAAGCTCTTTTAAGCACAATAGTTGCTTCCATAATTTTGTTAATAGTTGATTCTGCGGTGCAGTATTACAGCGGGAAAGATTTCTTAAGGGGCCACGCCTGGGCAAGGCTCACCGCGTCTTTTACTACCGCCAATGGTTTTGCCGCCTGGTTAATTGTAATAATACCCTTATTTTTAGGATTATTGTTTGCGCCTAAGATTATAAGCAAAAGAGTAAAATTCATTCTTTATCCATTGCTTGGGGCGTTGTTAATTTGTTTACTGATGACTTATGCGCGTGGAGGATGGTTAGGGTTTATAATAGGTTTTTCTTTAATGGCTGGGTATGTTTTTAAGAATTTTAAATTAAAGATAAAAATATTATGTTTATTTCTCAGTGCAGGCTTATTAGCTATATTTTTAATTTTGCCTCAGCCTATACAGGATAAGGTTAAGGCTATCGGTAGGGTTAAATTCAGGTCTAGTGAAACAGTAAACGTACGTATAAAATCAACATTAAAGACAGAGGAAGGTTCAACACCGATTAGATTTAATCTTTGGAAAGAATCCTTAAGGATAATCCGGGAGTATCCTTTGACTGGGTGCGGATTGAATACTTATTCAAAAGTTGCTAGGAATTACCAAAGTTTCTGGTTTGGTGGAGGATACCCGCATAATTCTTACCTTCATATGGCAGCGGAAACAGGCTTATTGGGATTGTTTGCCTTTTTCTGGTTTTTATTCAGTTTCTTTAGGGCGGGGTTTAGATATTTCAAGAAGACTAAGGATTATCTGATATTAGGCCTTTTGTCCGGCATTTTAGCATTCCTGGTGCACGCCTTTTTTGATACCCATCTTTATTCCCTGCAGCTCGTAGTTTTATTCTGGTTCATGCTTGGACTTACGGTTGCCGTGATTAAATTAGATAGCTAAAAAATACCGCCGCATTCGGATATCCTAGCGTAAACGGCCCTGGATAACTAAAAAGCGGAAAATAAATAATTGAAGTTGTGCTTAAAAAGAAGTATACTATTTATTCGGTTAATTTATCGTTAGAAAGCACTAAAGTCTATGATTTTGATTAAGTTATGAGAAATTTGACACAAGCAAACTTAGGCATAAAAGGGTATTTCTATAAGTTGATTTTTCGCTATCTGTCGGTTTATATCCGGCTTGAGAATTCCTTAGACGAGATAAACCCGCAGTCATTCCCGATTAGTAATTTATTTGAGAATTCCAAATTATCAAAAGACAACCCGGATTATTTAATCTTGAACGGCACCGTCCATTACGAAAAGAATGTTTTAGCCTTTTTTAAGCAGTTACATAATTCCTGCAGCCGCAAAACAAGAATCGTTATTTTATATTACAGCAGTTTATGGAAGCCTTTAGTACGGCTTGCTACTTTTTTAGGCATGCGTAATAAAACAGCTGAGCAGAATTGGATTGAGCATAAAGATATGGAAAATATCCTCTTTTTAGCTGATTTTGAGGCTGTGCTTTGCGAGAGGAAGATTCTTATGCCTTTTTATTTTCCTGTCTTGAGTAATTTCATTAACCGTTATTTAGCTCCGCTTCCGTTAATCCGTCATTTCTGCCTGCTGAATATTTTAGTGGCAAGGCCGCTCATAGAACCTGAAAAGAAGGATTTATCCGTATCCGTTATTGTACCTGCAAGGAACGAAGCGGGAAATATTGAGAATTTAGTTAAGAGGCTGCCTAAAATGGGGCCTGATGACGAAATAATTTTTGTTGAAGGGCATTCTAAGGACGCCACCTGGCAGGAAATCCAAAAGGTAAATGATAAGTATAGAAAAGTCCTAAAAATAAAATGCGTTAAGCAGGAGGGAATAGGAAAAGCAGATGCCGTAAGAAAGGGTTTTAGCTATGCCTCAAAAGAGGTATTTATGGTCTTGGATGCCGATTTATCCGTTTCCCCGGAAGCCCTGCCTGATTTTTATAAAGCTATTCTTGAAGATAAAGCTGAGTTTTTAAACGGAAGCAGGCTAATCTATCCCCACGAAAGTAAGGCTATGCGGTTTTGCAATATGGTAGGAAATAAGTTTTTCGCGTCAGTCTTTTCTTTTCTTGTGGGGCAAAGATTTAAGGATACTTTGTGCGGGACCAAGGCTATTTCCCAGGAAAATTACGAAAAAATTGTTTTAAATAGGAATTTTTTCGGGGATTTTGATCCTTTTGGCGATTTTGATTTGATTTTGGGCGCTTCCCGCCTTTGCCTTAAAATCCGAGAGATACCCGTAAGATACTGCGAAAGAACCTACGGAACCACTAATATAAATCGCTGGAAGCACGGCTTTATCCTTTTAAGAATGGTGTTGTTTTCAGCAAGGAAATTAAAGTTTATATAGGAAATTAACTATAAAATAGCAAAAAATTTAATAAATTCAGAAATGATCTCGCTCGAAGAGTCGGTAATGCGAATAGTAGACTAGTGGCTGAGCAATAAATATGAGTGAAAAGCCGTTAGTAAGCGTAATAATTCCAACTTATAATAGGGCAAAGACTATTTATAGGGCAATAGAGAGCTGTCTTTGCCAGACCTATAGCGAAATAGAAATATTGATTATAGATGATAATTCTTCGGATGAGACAGTCCATATAGTTAAAAACTTCAAAGATTCAAGAGTTAAATATCTCCTGCACAGTAATAACATGGGTCCGGGTGCAGCTAGAAATACCGGCTTGCGTAATGCTACTGGTGAATTTATATCTTTTCTTGATTCAGATGATGAGTGGTTAAAAGATAAGGTTTCAAAGCAGGTAGAAATATTTGAGGCTTTAAGCAACCAGAGCTTAAATATTGGTCTTGTTTTTGTTAACGGATATAATGAAGCTGAAAAATGTATTTTTATCCGAGATATCTCTTCAGGAATAGTTTATAGTCCAAGAAGAGACAATTTTTATCCTTTAAACGTGTTAGTGCCTCCTCCTACAGCATGGATGATTACCCGAAAAATTGCTGATGATATAGGTCTCTTTGATGAACGAATGTATAATTGGGATGATGGTGATTATTGGGCTAGGATAGCCTATCAGTATGATATTTATTTCTTAAACGAGAATTTAGTAATTTGGCATGCAAGCAGAGAACATGTTAATAGGATGAGTAGTAATTTAATTGCAGGAAAGGAATTATTCCTTAAGAAGAATTATGATTTCATGAAAAAAGATAAAGAATATCTCTTTAGGTTTTATAAAGCGCTAGGCAAGGATGCACTATCTATTAATAAGGCTAAATCACGAAAATATCTTCTGAAAGCTTTATCAATGAAGCCCTATGATTTATCAATACTAAGTAAGTTGTTCAGGTCTTTTAGGAAGAAATGATGATTTTTATAATATTTTACATTAGTTAAGGAACAGAGGCCATAAAAAATGGTTAAGTTAAGCGTAGTAATACCAGTAAAGAATGAAAAGGGTAAAATAGAAAAATGCTTGGATTCTTTGCGTGGTTTTGTTGATGAAATAGTAGTTGTTGATAGCCTAGGCATTGATGGAACCGTAGAAGTTTGCAAAAAATATGGAGCAAAAGTTATTACTCATGAACTAGAAGGATTCAATATGGATAAACAGCGTAATATCGGCATAGAGAATGCGACAGGAGATTGGATCCTGCAGACAGAATCTGATGAAGTATTTCCGCCTGATGCGGTAGATAAAATCCGTAAGGCTATAGAAAATCCGCAAGGTTACGTAGCATTTAGAGTTTTTAGAATAAATTACTTCTTGGGTTATCCTTTACGATATGCTGGTTCTCGTGACCACTTGGTGAGAATATCAAGAAAAGAGAAAGCATCTTACGTTGGTAATAATTTGCATGAAACATTAAAGGTGGATGGCCCTGTAGGAGATATTGATATTGATATCTGCCACTATTCTGTTAATTCCATAGCGCAATATATAGCAAAATGTAATTTTTTTTCTGAGGCAGAATCGGATATTTTCTTGAAAGAGAATGATAAGGTGGATATAAAAGAAATTAAATACCGGCTTACTTGGAAATCTTTGAAATTATTCTGGAAGTTTTATATTAGGAAGAAAGGTTACAGAGATGGGATATATGGATTGGCGTGGTGTATATTAAGTGTTATCGGCCCTCAGGTAAAATGGCTTAAGATTTGGGAGAAAGCCAAGAATTCCGGTAAGTTAAGAGGGGAAAGTATTTAAAATTTGAAGGAAAGGATTTCTAAGCTATGAATATACGCGCAAAAGTCGTAACGTGGAACGAGAGGGTTATTTACTGGGGTATAATTTTCATACCTTTTGTAGTGAGTTTCTCAGCAGCCGCAGTGAATGTCTTTATAGGGCTCGTGGTTGCAGGGTTCCTGGTTAAGAAAATCGCCTTACGCGATTGCTCATTAGCCAAGACGCCCCTAAATTTCCCATTTTTCTGTCTCCTTACGGTTGCCTTAATTTCGTTTATAAATTCAATAAGCATAAAAGCCAGCATACAGGGTATTGAAAAGCTACTGAAATACGGTTTTCTATTCCTGATTATGGCTTCTGAAATTAGGGATCGGAAACACGTGAAGTGGATAATCACAGCTATTATTTCCGGTTTATTTTTGTCCTGTTCAGACGGGTTCTACTCGCTTATTTTCGGTAAGGACTTATTTAACGCAGATCCCCCTCAATTTATGCTTGGGCTATCGCGGATTAGGGCTGCTTTTCCTTCCACAAATATTTTAGGCGGGTATTTAACGCTTCTTTCGGCCCTTCCAATATCATTGGCCCTGTATTATTTAAAAGGCCGCAAGAAAATGTTATTAATTATAGTTTCGGCGTATGTTATTTATGCGTTGATTAATACTCTTTCGCGAAGCGCCATTTTCGGAACTTGGGCAGCCATAATTTTTATGGCAGCCGTAAAGAAAGATAAGATTACCCTTTTCCTGAATCTTTTTTTAATTATCCTCTTGTCAATATTCTCTGCGCGGATTGTAACAAATTTGGTAGGCAATCAAACGACGGTGCGGGAGATTATTTTGGATGATACAAGAGTCAATATTTACCGCGCGTCTTTAAATATGATTAAACATCATCCGATAATTGGGGTAGGCGTGAATACGTTTAGCATTAATTTCCAAAAATATAAGCTGAAAGAAACAAAAGGTTTTACAGGTGATACCCAGTATTATGCGCATAATATTTATCTGCATATGGCAGGAGAGACAGGTTTAATCGCGTTATTAGTGTTTATTTGGTTATTGTTCAGGGTTTTTAAACACTGGGCCTATTTTTACTGCAGGGCTGCTGAGGACGAATTCCTTAAAACCTGTAGCCTAGGTATTGTTGCCGGGCTTATCGCATTCCTTATTAACGGCATGGCTGAAACAAACCTCTATTATTCTAAAATTGCGTCATTCTTTTGGTTTCAAATCGGTCTATTGTTAGCGATTATTAAACTACAGATAGGTGATCATGAAAAACAAAAAGATTAAAGTTGTAATTCTGTGTGGCGGTAGGGGGACACGCTTAACCGAAGAAACTACCAATATCCCTAAGCCTATGGTGGAAATAGGAGGTAGGCCCATCCTTTGGCATGTTATGAAGACATATTCCCATTATGGTTTTAATGATTTTATAGTTTGTTTAGGCTACAAAGGATATATTATTAAAGAGTATTTTGCGAACTATTTCCTTCATTCAGCGGATATAGCGCTTGATTTAGCTAAAAATAAAATGGAAGTGCTGGGTTCAAAAGCAGAGCCTTGGAAGGTCACTCTTATTGATACCGGGCTTGATACAATGACCGGCGGCAGGATAAAAAGAATTAAAGAGTATGTAGGCAATCATACTTTTATGCTTACCTATGGGGATGGCATAGGCGACGTCAATATTAAAGAATCTTTAATATTTCATAAAAAGCACGGTAAATTAGCAACAATTACCGCAGTGCAACAGGCAGGCAGGTTTGGCGCTTTAGATATAGCGAGTTCCGGCAATGTCAGGTTATTTTTTGAAAAACCAAAAGGTGATGGAGCTTGGATTAACGGCGGATTCTTTATCTTAGAGCCGGGAATATTCACTTTTATAAAAGATGACTCGGTAATCTGGGAAGATAAGCCTCTGGAAAAGCTCGCTAAAAATAACCAGTTAAACGCCTATAAACACAGGGGATTCTGGAAATGTATGGATACTTTACGGGATAAAATAGAATTGGACCAGTTATGGAATCTGGGTAAGGCTCCCTGGAAAACTTGGAAAGCATAAGAAAATATTATGAATAAGCGATTCTGGAAAAACAAGTCAGTATTAATTACGGGCTTTGAGGGCTTTTTGGGTTCTAATCTCAGCAAAGTAATGATCTCCTCCGGAGCCAAGATTTTCGGGTTGGATATCAGGGTTAACCGGAAAGATACTATTCTGACTGTACCTGATTATAAAAAGTTAACAGTGATTAAAGGTAGCGTAACTAACTTTAAGTTACTCAAAGATATTATAGTTAGAAACAAAATTAATGTCCTGTTCCATCTTGCTGCAGAAGCCATCGTAGGGAAATGCCACAATAATCCCTTAGGTACTTTCTCTGCGAACATTGAAGGCACTTGGAATATCTTGGAAACATGCAGAAATTCAGAAAGTATTCAGGCGATCATTATAGCCTCAAGCGATAAAGCTTACGGTAGCCATAAAAAATTGCCTTATAGAGAAGATACGCCATTAATCGGCAGGCATCCTTATGATGTGTCTAAAAGTTGCGCTGATTTGATAGCCAATACTTATGCCCATACTTATAATTTACCGGTAGCAGTCACTAGATGCGGCAATATCTATGGGCCGGGAGATTTTAATTTTTCCCGAATAGTCCCGGATGCTATTAGGTGCGCGCTTACCGGAAAAACGCTCTTGATACGTAGTGATGGTAAATTTATACGCGATTATGTTTATGTGGACGATATTGTAAACGCTTATATTATGCTGGCAGAAAAGCTGCAAGCACTAAAGCTTAAGGGAGAGGCGTTTAATTTTAGCGATGAGAATCCGATTAGCGTGGTAAGTCTAGTTAAAAAAATATATAAAGCCGCAGGGGTAAAAGAAAATTATAAAATACTTAATCAAGTTAAATATGAAATATTACACCAGTATTTAACTTCGCGTAAGGCACGAAAGATTCTATGCTGGAAGCCGCGGACTAGCTTTGGAGAAGGACTAAGTAAGACAATCCTTTGGTATAAAGAACTACTGCTAGATAAATGAAAATATTATTTTTAGGTACAAACGGTTGGTATGACAGCGAAACAGGCAATACTGTTTGTGTGCTTGTAGAGACAAAGAAAGAATATATAATTTTTGATGCCGGTAATGGTTTTTATAAACTAGATAGGTACATTATATGCAATAAACCGGTGTATTTATTTTTAAGCCATTATCATCTGGATCATGTAATTGGCCTGCATATGTTGAATAAATTCCATTTTAAGCAAGGGATTGATATATATGGTCCTCTTGGCTTAAGGATGCTTTTTAAGAAAGTCATTAATAAGCCATACACAATTCCTTTATCCGATTTGCCTATGAGGCTACGGTTACACGAGATTTCTAAGGGCACCATTCTTCCTTCAGGTATAAGCTATGCTCTTCTTAAGCATTCTGCGCTTTGTTATGGATACAGGTTTTGTTCAGAAGATAAAACAATTGCCTATTGTACTGACACTGGAATTTGCGATAATCTATTTTATTTGGCAAGGAACGCGGACCTTTTAATTACCGAATGTTCTTATAAAAGAGGGCAAAAAAGTGACACTTGGCCTCATCTTAATCCTGAGAGTAGTGCTAGAATTGCGAAAAAGGCTAAGGTAAGGAAGCTTATGCTCTTACATTTTGACGCATCGATCTATCCGACATTCAAAGAAAGGGCATTGGCTGAAGCATACGCAAAAAAGATTTTTAAGAATTCAAAAGCAGCTAGAGACGGTGCGGTTGAAATTGTATAGAAATCTAATTGTTGATGAAAAATGAATAAAAAAATAGCAATATTAGGGGCAACTAGTCATATCGCTAAAGGCTTGATCTATAATTTCGTTATATCGGGTAGCAATAAAATGTTCTTATTCGCCCGTTCTTCCAAGCGTGTAGGGAACTTTTTAAGAAAGAATAGCTTAAAAGGGGGTATTTTTGTTGAGGGTTTTAAGGATTTCCATTCCCATGAATATGACGTAATAATTAATTGTGTCGGTCTTGGGGTTCCGAATAAAATTAAAGATAGTCTGGGTTTAGTCTTCCAATTAAATGAAGAGTTCGATAGTATGCTACTTTCTTATCTCGATAAGCATCCCCTGAGCCGTTGTATTAATTTTAGTAGTGGCGCGGTATATGGAAATAGCTTTAACAGTAAAATAAGGGAAGATAGATTATCTAAAATCGATATAAACAATATAAAAGCGCAGGATTATTATTGTATTGCTAAAATTAATTCAGAAGCCAAGCACCGCGCCCGGCAGGATTTGAATATAATTGATATAAGGGTTTTTTCGTATTTCAGTCGTTTTATAGACCTTGATTCAGGTTATTTTCTATCAGAAATAGTAAAAAGCGTAAAGGAAAATAAAGAATTAGTGACAGATTCATCTGATTTTGTCAGGGATTACCTGGGTCCGGCAGATTTATTTAATCTCGTAAAATTAATCATCAAACATGAGCCTTTTAACGGCCCTTTGGATGCTTATAGCAGGAGACCGGTTAGCAAATTTGAGCTTCTCGAATTCTTTGTCAAAAAATACGCGCTTCGTTACATTATCGATAATAAAATTAAATTTAGCTACCCTATAGGGAGGAAAAACGTTTATAGTCCTAATTCGCGCGCCGCGGCTAAAATTGGATACAAGCCAAGATTCTCATCAATTGAAGCCGTGAAATTAGAATCCGAACTTTTGTTATCCCGGGAATAAGTTTTATATGAAAAAAGATATAAGAAAAGAGATATTTAATAAAGTAGCTGATTTCTATAGATCTAAAAGTAAGGATAAGTTTATTCCCGGGAAGACTAATGTTCCGTATGCCGGGCGTGTATATGATGAAAAAGAATTGATCAATGCGGTGGATGCATGTCTTGATTTTTGGCTGACAGAAGGCAGGTTCGTAAAAGAGTTTAATTCTAAATTGGCTTCTTTTGTCTGAGTAGAATATTGCATTCCTGTAAATTCAGGCTCATCAGCGAATCTTCTGGCGGTATCAGCGTTGACTTCGCCGTTATTAAAAGAAAGGCAGTTAAAGCCCAAAGATGAAATAATTACTACAGCGTGCGGATTTCCTACGACCCTCAACCCGATTATTCAGAATAATTTACTGCCCGTATTTATAGATGTTGAGCTTGGCACATACAATATACAGGCAAAAAATATAGAAAAAGCTATCACTAAGAAGACAAAAGCCATATTTACCACGCATACTTTAGGTAACCCGGTGGATATAGATAGCGTTAAGAAAATCGCAAAAAAATATAACCTTTGGTGGATTGAAGATAACTGTGACGCGCTTGGCTCAAAATATAGAGGAAAGTTCTCGGGGTCTTTTGGTGACATATCAACTTGTAGTTTTTATCCACCACATCACATCACAATGGGGGAGGGAGGGGCCGTATTAACAAATAGCCCCCTATTGCGTAAAATTCTACTTTCCTTCCGTGATTGGGGGAAGGATTGTTGTTGTGAGACAGGCCATGACAATGCCTGTGGCAGAAGATTTACGCAGAAGTTTGGGAGGTTGCCTTTTGGTTATGACCATAAATATGTGTATTCACATATCGGTTATAACCTTAAAATAACCGATATACAGGCAGCAATAGGTTGTGCCCAATTAAAAAAGTTACCCAGTTTCATAGAAGCGAGAAAAAAGAACTTTAATTATTTCTATAACCGGCTTAAATGTTATGGTAAATATTTATTTTTGCCTGAATGGAATAAGAATTCTGTTCCGAGCTGGTTTGGATTCCCGCTGTTAGTAAGAGAGGGTGCTTCGTTTACTCGGGCTGATATCGTAAGTCATCTTGAAAAGAATAAAATCGCCACAAGAATGCTTTTCGGAGGTAATCTTATTAAACAATCAGCTTATAAAAGCGTAAAATATCGTATAGCCGCAAGTTTAAAAAATACTGATTTGGTGATGAATAATCTTTTTTGGATAGGAGTTTATCCGGGGCTTAAAAAAGAGCAACTTTCATATGTTGCAAAAGTTCTTCGGGGATTCTTTAAGACTCTATATTAATAGGCGCGATTATGGGTATTGTTGCATTTTTTATCTATGGGTTCACTGAACCAATCTTTATTATCCTAAAATAGTCGTGCTTTTTTTGGTTTGAAGTAGGTTTAGTAATGACAATATTATCTTTGAATAAAGGGGAATATGTCTAAGTTAACAGTTGCTGATTATATAGCTAAACGGCTCTCTGAATACGGTATTAAACATGTGTTTATGGTTACCGGAGGCGGAGCCATGCATTTAAACAATTCTTTCGGCCGCACAAAAGGGATTAAGTGTGTTTTTAACCACCATGAGCAGGCTTGCGCCATCGCTGCGGAGGGATATGCTCGGATAACAGGAAAACTTGCTGTTGTCAATGTTACTTCTGGTCCGGGAGGGTTGAATACTTTGACCGGAGTAATGGGGCAGTGGACTGATTCTGTACCCGTCCTTTATATCTCCGGCCAGGTTAAATTAGAAACTACGATAAATTCCTGTCCTGATATAGCTCTCAGGCAATTAGGCGATCAGGAAGTAGATATAGTCAGCATTGTTAAACCCATTACTAAATTTGCCATATCAATAAGAGACCCTAAAGATGTAAAACTGCTTTTAGCTAAAGCGATTCATATTGCCGTAAATGGCCGTCCTGGACCGGTATGGTTAGATATTCCTTTAAATGTCCAGGGAGCGCGAGTAGAAGAAGCTGATATGCCTGAATATGATGAAAGACAGGATAAAGTTACTTTTGATATAGAAGAAGTCGATTTAAAAATATCTCAAGCTCTGGCTCTTCTGAAAAACTCCCAAAGGCCGGTTTTAATTGCGGGACATGGTATTCGTATTGCCCGCGCACAAGAATTACTGTTATCCCTGATCCAGAAGCTGAGGCTGCCTGTTTTAACTACTTTTAATGGTTTTGATTTAGTTCCTTCTAACAATCAATTTTTTATTGGGAGAATTGGTACTTTGGGAAGTAGGGCAGGAAATTTCGCATTGCAAAATTCTGACCTTATTTTATCTATTGGCACAAGAAATAATATAAGACAGATAAGTTATAATTGGAAATCGTTTGCCCGGGCGGCTAAAAAAATTGTTGTGGATATTGACTTAGCGGAATTAAAAAAACCAACTTTGAAACCGGATACCGCAATAAACTGTGATGCGAAATATTTTTTAAAACAGTTGTTAGAAAGGACCAAAGCTTTACCTGATTGGAGCTCGTGGTTAGAGTGGTGCAAAGAAAGGAAGAATAAGTATCCAATTGTTTTGCCGGAATACAGGAAATCTCACATGGTTAATCCTTATTATTTTATGCAGAAATTCACCGAGTTGGTTGATGCACATAATGTTATTGTTGCCGGGAATGCGTCAGCTTCCGTTATTTTGTTTCAAGCTGGTGCCGTCAAGAAAAACCAGAGGGTTCTTTGGAATTCTGGGTGTGCTTCTATGGGCTATGATTTACCGGCAGCCATAGGTGCTTGTTTGGCAAATAACAAAAAAAATACTATTTGCATTACGGGTGACGGCAGTATCCAGATGAATCTGCAGGAATTACAGACCATGGTTCATCATCAACTACCTATTAAAATATTCGTATTAAATAATAAAGGTTATATTTCTATTAAACAAACACAGGAGAATTTCTTTGCTTTGCCTTATGTAGGTTGTGATAAGGCTTCGGGAGTCAGTTTTCCTAATTTTACCAAGATCGCCAAAGCTTATGGTTTAAAAAGAGAAAGGATTATTGGGCATAAGGGTTTAAGGGGCAAGATTAATAACGTCTTTAGATATAAAGGGCCGGTTTTGTGTGATGTTTTGCTTGAATCTAACTATAAATTTATCCCTCGTTCATCTTCCGAGAAGCTTGATGATGGTAGAATAATTTCAAAGCCACTTGAAGATATGTTTCCCTTTTTGGATAGAGATGAGTTCAGGGAAAATATGCTGATAGGTGAAGAAGACTAAAAGGAGTAATCATGGATAGATTATTTCTATTTGTGACTAGAGAGGAGTTATACAATGAATCGTGACATTTTTGAAGAGTTATTTGTTTTGGAATTAGCCAATAACCACTGGGGAAATGTAAAGAGAGGCTTGAAGATTGTTGAAGACTTTTCGAAGATCGCTCGGTTTAATAATGTCAGGTGTGCAATAAAACTTCAACTCCGAGATGTAAATAATTTTATACACAAAGATTTTCTGCAGAAAACCGATATGAGGTATATTAAAAAAACTTTAGATACCCAGATGCCAAAGAAAGATTTTATTATGCTTGTTGATGTGATCAAAAAGAATAATTGTATTCCTATGGCTACGCCGTTTGACGAGACATCGGTGGATTTCTGTGAAGAATTGCGCCTGCCGCTTATAAAAATAGCCAGTTCAGATATTAATGACTGGCCTTTGATTGAAAGGATTTCAAAAACCAAAAAACCCGTTATAGCTTCTACAGGAGGCTCGTCCTTAAAGGATTTGGATGATTTAGTAACTTTTTTTGAAAATCGTAATTTACAACTTGCTCTTAATCATTGCGTTTCTACGTATCCTAATGATTATGCAGAACTTGAACTAAATCAGATTGATTTTCTTAAAAAAAGATACCCAGGACATACCATCGGTTTTTCTTCTCATGAGCATGGCGATTGGACAACTTCAATTATGATTGCTTATGCAAAAGGGGCGAGGACTTTTGAAAGGCATATTGATATTGAATTAGATTCCGTACCAGTATCGCCTTATTGCTCCTTACCTGAAGAAATTGATGCTTGGTTTAAGGCATTTCATAAAGCCAAGACGATGTGCGGCCTTTCCGCAGATACAAAAAGAATCCCTTCAGAAAAAGAGATTAAATATCTCGATTTATTAGTCCGGGGTGTCTATGCTAAAAAGGATTTGCCAAAAGAACATAAGCTGACGATTGATGATGTATACCTTGCAATTCCGCTGCAGAAAGGACAGATTTCCTGTAGAGAATTAATGACTGGGGAAGTCCTCTTGTGTTCCTGTAAGAAAGATTCGCCAATTATGATTGATGTGATAGATTCTCCATACGCAAATAATGAAACATTAAAAAAACTAATTTATGAGAGAGGACTCTAATTTAACGCTAGCTAGCGACCCGTACACGTGAACAGCCTATTTAATAAATATATGATTAAGAATATAATATTTGACTTTGATGGGACTTTAGTTGATTCAGCAGAAGATATAATTGATTGTTTAAAATCAGCTTATAGCCTTACCGGGATTAAATATAACGTTCAAATCGATAGAAAAGTTATAGGGCCCCCATTAAAGAAAGTACTACGTTTAATCTCTCCTTCTGTCAGCCGCGAGGAAGAAGAGCTATTGATTAATTGTTTTAGAAAATGTTATGACAATTGCGGATTTCCGCGGACTTTCCTTTATGATGGATTAAGCGAATTGTTAATTCAACTTAAAAATAGTAATAAGAATCTGTTTATTGTGACTAATAAGACTGATAAGCCGACGCGCGGAATTATTAATAATCTGGGGATTTGTTGTTTTGATGAAATCGTCTGTATCGATAGTTTTACGGAAATTGCCAATAATAAAAGTAAGGGCGCAATGATCTCATATTTAATGAATAAGAAGGATTTAGATAGAAGTTCAACTGTCATGGTAGGCGATTCGATTGAAGATATTCACGCTGCTCAAGATAATGGATTGATAAGCATTGCCATTTTAAGCGGCTACGGGCAGGAAAATGCTATAAAAGAAAATAGGCCAGATTATATTTTAGATAAAACTAAAGATTTATTAAAGTTGATAAGTATAATTGATAAAAAAGATTATTGAGTAAATTAAATCACTTTCCAGATAATGCAGCGATAGACTATAACCGAAGAGCTAAATGAAATTAACTATTCTTATAGGCTGCTTTAACGAAAAACCAACTATTCTTAAGGCTATTGAAGAGGCTAAAGCGTTAAATATTGATAAAGAAATTATAGTTATAGATAATTGCTCAACTGATGACACAAAAGAAATATTAGATGATTTAAGCAACGATAAGGAGCTGAAGATAATTTTTCATCCTAAGAATATGGGGGCCGGATATTCTGCCTGTGAGGGGATAAGCCTTGCTCAGGGCGATTATTTTTATGGCCCGGGGGCTGATTTAGAATATAAAATGGAAGATGTCTATAAAATGATAGATAAAATGGAAAGTGAAAATCTTGACGTTGTTTTTGGTTCGAGACTTTTGGATAAAAAAAGGGTCTCAAAGATAGAGTTAATTAAAGAAAGGCCGTATTGGCTGGGTAGTATTATTGCCACATCATTAATAAATCTGTTATATGGCAGAAATTTTACAGATATTATAGCTACGAAATTAATAAAGACAGATATCTTAAAACGATTGGGTTGCAAAGCGAATAATCAGGCTTTTGAATTTGAATTAGTCAGCAGGCTTTGTAAGGCTGGGTTCAAAATAGGCGAAATACCAGTATGGTATAAACCAAGAACGCATAAAGAAGGCAAGACGATAAGAGCCTTTGATATAATCCCCGCAGTATTAGCAATCTTAAAGGTGAAGTTTTTTGGCTAAAAAATAATACAATGAAAAATAATAAATATTTAATTGCTCTCATAGCTTTCGCGATCTTAATAAAATTCGGTTTATTCGCCGTGGGCACAATGCGGGTGCCTGATAGTAAATTTGACCCGGATTCAGTTGACTATTTGAATACGGCATCGATGCTGTATTCAAATCTTACCTTTGCTTCGCAAGACAGCAATGGTTTATTAAAGCCGCATGTACTCAGGACGCCAGGTTATCCTGTTTTTATCGCTATCGTGCACAACCTGATGAAGCTGCCGCTTAGCGGAGTGATTTTCTTGCAGGTATTACTGACAATCTTAGCCGCATTTATTTTGTATAAAACAGCAATTCAGATAGACAAGCGCCTTGCCGTTTTAAGCGCAGTGATTATGCTCTATGACCTTCCGGTTTCGGTCTATTCCTTAAAAATCATGACAGAGGCGTTGTTCCTGTTACTCATTACGATTTTTATTTACATATTCGTTAGGTACTTAAAAACGGGAAGGTTTAAATTTATATTTTTATCATCTTTGTTATTAGTTACAGCCACCTATGTCCGGCCGATAAGTTATTATCTGGGAGCGGTCCTTGCGGCCTTTATCCTTTATGCAAATATCCCTAAGAATTTTAAAGCCGCATTCGCTCAGGCATTTATTTTCCTGATTATAATTTACAGTCTCTTGGGGGTTTGGCAGGTTAGGAACTATAAGTGCTGCGGGGAAAAAGCATTTACTTCCATTACCAGTTCTAACTTTAGGATATACGGATTAGTTAAGGAACCTCTGAAAGATAGCGGAAATGCCGTCATGGTTAAGATTAGGCAGGGACTTAATTATACCTATGAATTATGGCGTTCATCTTTATCTCTTATGACCCGGCCGGGGACATTGAAATATTTTCACTTAAAGCCTTTGGCGATTGCCGGAAAAGTGTTCGGGTACCTTCTGGTAATTTTTTGGATGCTTGGATTTTTAGCCGGCATCTTCAGGATAAAGAAGGATATCTATTTTCAGTTTCTGGTGTTGGTTATTTTGTATTTCCTTGGGGTTGCAATTTTAAACCTTGGCGTAGATGCCGGGGAGAGATTTAGGGTGCCGATAGTACCGTGCCTAGCAATTATTTCATCCTATGGCTGGTTAATTTTAACAAGGCGGAGAGGGTAAGATTTCAGTGCTTTCAATAGTTGTCCTGGCATTTAATGAAGAAGAAAATATCGCAAACGTCATCGAGAAAATCGAGGACTCAATTGGTATTGGTCATGAATTAATCGTAGTCAATGACCATTCTTTTGACCGCACTCCTTTAATATTAAAAGAATTATCCCCTAGATATTCTAACCTTAGGCCGCTGGATAATACAAGCGACAAAGGGTTTGCCAGTGCCGTT
The DNA here is from genome assembly GCA_049517335.1 of Candidatus Omnitrophota bacterium. Classification (GTDB taxonomy): domain Bacteria; phylum Omnitrophota; class Gorgyraeia; order Gygaellales; family Profunditerraquicolaceae; genus JBEKSD01. Next base: position 33,765 of record JBEKSD010000013.1, read on the forward strand.
AAATTCGGCTTTCTCCATGCCCAGGGCGAATTGGTTGTACCGATTATGGCCGACCTTTGTGATGATTTAAATACCCTTAAAGAAATGGTTAAAAAAATTAATGAAGGCTACGATGTAGTTTGCGCTAGCCGTTACATAAAAGGAGGTGCTAGGATTGGCGGCTCTAAGCTAAAGGGATTCTTATCGTCATTTGCCGGATGGTCCTTATATTATTTATCAGGTATACCTACGCATGACATTGCTAATGCTTTTAAAATGTATAGAAAAAAAGTCATAGATAGTATTGATATTGAAGCGAGTAGTTTTGAGATTTCAATGGAGCTTACCCTAAAGGCTTATTATGCGGGTTTCAAAATAACAGAAGTCCTACTGTGTGGAGGGAAAGGCAGAAAGGTAGATCAAGTTTTAAGATATTTAAATTGATCCCTAGTTATCTTAAATTATATTTAGGGACTGTAATAGATAGATTTAGTCTTAAATTGAAGCAGGATAAAAAAAGTGAAGATTTTAGTTACCGGAGGTTGTGGCTTTGCGTTATTTTAATGTTTATGGTCCGAGGCAATCTTTAAATAATCCCTATACAGGAGTTTGCGCAATATTTCTTTCTAGGGTAAAAAATAACCACCAGCCGTTAATATTTGAAGACGATCTGCAATCAAGGGATTTCATTTATGTCGGCGATATTGTGGAAACGAATATATTAGCTATGAAAAAGAGGCAAGCAGATTATGATTTTTTTAATGTCGGCACGGGAAAGCCGCATTCAATACTGGAGATTGCGCAGAAGGTCGTTAAATTATATAACAAGAATATTTGCCCCAGTGTGTTAAATAAATACAGGGCGGGTGATATAAGGCATTGTTACGCCGATATCAAAAAGATAAATTTAAGATTAGGGTTTATGCCTAAGATAGGATTTGAAAAAGGGATGAAGATGCTTTTTGAATGGTCGTAAAACCAGAAGGCAGTAGACTCAACTTAGAGAGCACAAGGTGAACTTAAGAGGATGGGATTAGCCCAATAAAGATGAAAAATACGAATAAAATTTTAGTGGTGCGTAATGACCGGTTTGGAGAATTTTTACTTAATATCCCGGCTTTGCGGGCACTGAAAGATGCTTATCCGAAAGCCAATTTAGTTTTAGCTGTAAATGCTGCCGTAAAAGAACTGGCTGAAGCTGTTGAATACGCAGATCAAGTGGTAGTTTGGGATAAGCAATTCCGCAAAGCAATAAAAAAACATAAATTTGACCTTTGCGTAGTTTTGAACCCTACCAAAGAAGCACATTGGTATTGTTTTCTATCCGGAATCCCTATACGGGTGGGGTATGACAGAAAATGGGGTTTTCTGCTTACGCATAAATTGAAAGATACAAAATACCTTGGTAACAGGCATGAGGTGGAATGTAATTTGGAATTAGTGGGCCTTGTTGGAGCAAAAACAGAGGATAAGTCGCTTTCAATTAAGACCAAAGATAAAGCTTTTCCTGAATTTACAGGACAGAAAATTGTGGCAATTCATCCCTTTACCAGTGACCCACTGAAGCAGTGGCCGATAGAGAGGTTCCAGCAATTAGCCCAACGGTTAGCCGCTGAGCTCGTAACCGGAGTGTTGATTATCGGTAAAGAAGAGGATAAAGATATAGGTAGAGGTAAGGAATATTTTGATAATTTAAGCCGCAATATTACCAATCTTATTAATAAGACCTCATTGATAGAATTGGCGCAAATTCTTAAAAACTGCCGACTGTTTGTTTCCTGCGATAGCGGCCCGGTGCATCTGGCTGTTTCAGTGGGAACACCGGTAATAGCGTTATTCAGGAATGACCTGCAGGGCAAGACTTCTAAGCGCTGGGGGCCGTGGGGAGAGGGGCACATTGTGATTGAGAAAAAAAATTTAAATGATATAACTGTAGATGAAGTTTTGACTAAGATTAAAGAGATTAAGCATAGTTAATAAAATTGTTAGCTAACTGTATTTATTGCGATTACCCGGTAATATTTTAGTTGGGTATGTGAGGTGCAAAATGACTTATGCGGTAATTTTGGCAGGCGGAGTAGGAAGTAGGTTTTGGCCGTTTTCGCGGGAATTGGAGCCAAAACAATTCATGAAGATTATCGGCGAAGAGAGCCTGTTGCAGGCAACGATTCGGCGTTTAAAAGGGGTAGTGGAACCGGCACGTATTTACATTATTACGAATAATATTTATTTCTACGAAGTAAAAGCACAGGTTGTCAAATTTGGGATCCCTGATAAAAACATCATCCTTGAACCGGAAGGAAAAAATACCGCACCTGCAGCCGGGCTGTGCGCAAGATTAATCAGTCGGGTTGATAAAGATGCCGTACTCCTGATTTTGCCTTCGGATCATTACATTAAAAATGTGGAGAATTTTAAGCGGACGCTCAAAAAAGCAATTACTTGTGCTAAAAATGATTTTCTGATTACGATAGGGATTAAACCGGTTACGCCGTCTACAGGGTACGGCTATATAAAGGCAAAAAAAGGGGCAATGTATTTTCAGGTTGAAAAGTTTCTTGAGAAACCAAATCTTGAGAAGGCGAAAAATTATTTTAAAAAGAAAAATTATTATTGGAATAGCGGCATGTTCGTTTGGAAGGCTTCGGTTTTTTTAGGAGAAGTCAAGAAATATTTACCTAAATTGTATGCCAATCTGCGGCAGATTAATTCTGTTAAAGATATTCCTAAATACTGGCCGGGAATTAAGGCCATATCTATTGACTATGGGATCATGGAGCGCTCAAAGCGTATCGCGCTCATTCCGTCTGATTTTTACTGGACAGACCTAGGCAGCTGGGAGGCACTTGCGGAAATCTTCCCAAAAGATAAATTGGGCAATGTCGTTAACAACGATACTTTAAATTTAGCTAGCCAAGGCGTATGTGTATTCACAAAAGGCAATAGGTTGATTTCAACTATCGGGGTTAAGGATACGATTATTGTTGATACTCCGGATGCTTTGCTGGTTTGCGACAGGAATAAGACACAGGATGTTAAGCAACTGGTTGAGAAGCTAAAGTCGCTTAAACGTAAAGAACATCAGGTGCATTTAACTGAGCGCAGACCCTGGGGTTCGTTTACAGTCCTGCAGCAAGGTTTTGGTTTTAAGATTAAATTAATTGAGATAGCCGCGCACAAAAGATTAAGTTTGCAGAGGCATAAAAAGCGCGCTGAGCATTGGGTGGTAGTTTCAGGCCTCGCTAAGGTTACCAGCGGTTCAAAAGTTATTTTGGTACATAGTAACGAGAGTATTTATATAGCCAAAGCAACAAGACACCGTTTGGAAAATTGCACAGGACAGCCGGTGAGGATAGTAGAAGTGCAGACCGGTGGGTATCTGGAAGAAGATGATATTGAAAGATTTGAAGATGATTATAAAAAAGAATGTCGCCCGGCAGGCTAAAAGAATCCTGATTATTAATCCTTTTGGTATAGGTGATGTACTTTTTAGCACGCCTATTCTTCGGGCCCTAAAAGATAAATATCCGGATTGTTTTATAGGATACTGGTGCAATGAACGGGTACAGAGCATCTTGGAAAACAATAAGAATATTGATATAATCTTTGCTTTATCAAAAGGAGATATTAAAAAGCTATATAAAAAATCCTGGTTTTTAGGCTTTAGTCATTTATTAAAGCTATTTTTTGAAATCAGCAAATGGAAATTTGATATTTCATTTGATTTTTCGTTCGATTGCTACTACGGTTTTATTTCAAAGTTTGCCGGGATAAAAGAGCGAATAGGGTATGATTATAAAAATCGCGGAAGGTTCCTGACAAAGAAAACGCCTTTAAGCGGTTACCTTGGGAAGCATGTAATTGAATACCATTCTGACCTTTTAAAGGCAATCGGGGTCCCGGTAACTGACAAGAGTATGGAATTAACGGTTTCCGCACAAGCTGAAGGCGAAGCAGAAGAATTGCTCTGGTTATCAGGTGTTAAAGATACTGATTTATTAGTTGGTATTGCGCCCGGCGCAGGAGGAAGCTGGGGTAAGGATGCCATATACAAACATTGGCCTGTTTTAAGATTCTCCGAAGTCGCGGATAAGTTGGCCTTGGATTTTAAGGCAAAGGTTTTGCTCTTCGGGGATAATAGCGAGACGCAGCTGACTGAGGCAATAATTAATGTTTGTAAAAATAAACCCATAAATTTAGCGGGCAAGACGAGCTTAAGTAGTTTAGCGGCGGTCATTAGAAAACTGAATTTACTAATTTCTAATGACGGAGGGCCGATGCATATGGCCGTGGCTCAAGGAGTTAAAACTGTGGCAATTTTCGGCCCCGTTGATGATTTAGTTTACGGTCCTTATCCTCCGAGTGAGGATCATCTGGTAATAAAAAGTAAGATAGAATGCCGGCCATGTTATAATAATTTTCGTTTACCATCCTGCGATAAAGATAAGGAATGCCTAAATTCAATAAGCGCGGATGAGGTATTCGCGGTAGCCGAGAAACTTTTAAATCAAGGAATGACTAAATGAGGATAAACGCATTGGACCTTAAGAAACAAATTGCTCCTATCCGCAGGGAACTGGATGCAAGGATAAAAGAGGCGATTGACAATAGCGCCTTTATATTGGGAGCCAGAGTCGCTAAGTTTGAAGAAAATGCGGCTAAATATTGTAAGGTAAAATATTCCGTAGGTGTTTCAAACGGGACGGATGCGCTATCCTTGGCCTTGCTTGCTTTGGGGATTAAAAACGGCGAGGGCGTGGTTTGTCCCGCTTTTACCTATTATGCCACTGCCGGCGCGGTGGCGAATATCGGGGCTGTGCCTGTTTTTGCCGATATTGATAAAGATACTTACAACATTTCTCCTGAAAGCCTTGAAAAGGTTTTAAGCGCTAAGAATAAACTTAAAATTAAAGCGGTTATTCCGGTGCACCTTTACGGCCAGTGCGCGGATATGGATGTAATCCTTAAATTAGCCAAGAAATATAAAATCAGAGTAGTTGAAGATACTGCTCAGGCATTTGGCGCAGAATATAAAGGTAGGAAAGCCGGGACACTCGGAGACTGCGGGGCGGTAAGTTTTTATCCGGGTAAGAATCTTGGAGCTTTTGGGGATGCCGGCATGATTTTGACCAGTAATAAAGCTCTTGCGAGGAGATTACGCATTTTGCGTAATCAGGGAAATAAGAATAAGTATTACCATTCAGTTTTAGGGCGTAATAACCGCTTGGATACGATTCAGGCAGTAGTGTTGGATGTTAAGTTAAAATATCTGGATGAGTGGAACAGGAAAAGGCAGGAGCTAGCAGAATATTATAACCGTAGCTTATCCGGGTTTAATATTAAGACTCCGTTTGTGCCCGGTTATACCACGCATATTTATCATCAGTATGTTTTAAGGGCGCCTGTTTCAAATAAGCGATTCATAAGCCGCTTGCAGGTAAAAGGAATTGATTCGCGCGTATTTTATCCGATTCCGCTACATTTACAAAAATGTTTTAAATATTTGGGATATAAGGCAGGAGATTTCCCAGCGGCAGAGAAGGCGGCTAAACAGATATTTACTTTGCCAATCTACCCGGAACTAAACAGTAAGGAAAGAGAATATATTATTCAAACTCTAAAGGGGATGATAAGTGGATAAAATAAACTTGAGCGTAGTAACGTTGACCAAGAACAGCGAAGGGATCATTGAAGACTGCTTGAAGAGCGTATGTGACTGGGCAGGCGAGATCGTGATTGTTGATGATATGAGCACGGATAAGACGCTGGATATCGTAAGGAAATATACGGACAGAGTTTATAGTAAGAAATGGGAAAGAGAAGGCGCACACAGGAATTTCGCCTATTCGCTGGCTAAATTTGATTACATATTGAGCCTTGATTCCGACGAACGGGTGACTCCTGAACTAAGGGATGAAATCGTAAAAATATTTAAAGAGGGACCGAAGTATGTCGGCTACAACATAGCGCACAGGAATTTTATCGGCGATTATTGGATTAAATACGGTGGCTGGTACCCTAATGCCAAATTAAAGATGTATGCAAAGAAAAGTTTTAAGTATGAGGAGGAAGCAGAGTACCACCCGCGCGCATTTTTAGATGGCCCAAGTTATACCTTAAAGTTAGATATAATTCATTATGCTTACAGGGATTTCAGGAATCTTTTCTCAAAGCTTAATCACCAGACCGATTTTGAGGCCAAGAAGTGGCTCAGGGATAAACGCAAGATGAGTTTCTCTCTATGCATGGTTAAGGCCATTTCAAGGTTCATCAAGTTTTATTTTGTTAAAAAAGGCAGGAAGGACGGGTTTATCGGGTTTATGATGGCCTTGGCTTCCGGAGCGTACCAGTTAATGACCTATGCGAAATATTGGGAGATAAAGAATAAGGTAGAGAAGTAAAATATAATGACGATAGTATTTCTTGACCGTGACGGGGTAATTAATGCCTACCCGGGAGACAAAAATTATGTCACCTCGTGGGAGGAGTTTAGTTTCCTACCGAAAGCAAAAGAAGCAATCGCAAGCCTCCATAAGGGGGGAGTTAAAATTTATCTGGTTTCCAATCAGGCCGGGGTAGGCAAGGGGCTCTATACTCAAGAAGCATTGGACGTAATAACAGGGAATATGTTAAAGGAAATCAAGGCAGCCGGCGGGCATATTGACGGAGTTTATTATTGCACTCACCCGCCTGAACAAGACTGTCCTTGCCGCAAGCCCAAGACCGGACTTGTTGATTTGGCAAGACAGGAGCACTCGCTGGAAGTTAAAGGCGCATTCTTTATAGGTGATAGTATACTTGATATAAAAACAGCTAAATCCGCAGGATGCCGGGCTGTCCTTATACTTTCAGGCAAAGAAAGCCTGGTTAACCGCAGCAACTGGGAAACGGAGCCTGATTTTATATTCGCCGACCTTTTTGAAGCTGCACACTTTATACTAAAACAAAAAAACTTTAGATGAAAGTATTCATAACTTACGCTTCGGCAGGTGCAGGGCACAAAAAAGCCGCCGAAGCAATATACGATTACCTTAAAACTAACTGTCTGGATGCAGAATGCAGATTAATCGATGTTTTGGACAAGGCTGATTTCATTTATAAATTCGCCTATAAGGCAGGATACACTTATTTAATCAGGCATTTAGTTTGGTTGTGGTGGGCAGCATTCCGGGTTACTTATTTTAAGCCGTTACGTTTTTTGACCCGCCGCTGGGTAAAGATTTCAAATTTACTACATACAAACTTATTCAGCCAGTTTCTGATTCAGGAGAACCCGGATTACATTATCTCAACCCATTTCCTTCCCTCGGAAATCGCCACTGTCCTTAAAAACCGTAAAATAATCACCTCAAAACTGGTTACGGTAATTACTGATTTTGGCGTGCATCCTTTCTGGATTAATAACGGGACAGACCTTTATGTAGTTGCGTCGGGAGTCACAAAGCAGGACCTAGTATCGGAAGGCGTGTCTGAGGAGAGGATAAAAGAATCCGGTATCCCGGTAAAGGTAGGTTTTCTTAAAAAACATGATAGGTCCTCTCTTTGCGCTAAGTTAGGTATTGACGCGGATAAATTCACCGTGCTTATTATGACCGGCTCATTTGGAATAGGGCCAATAAAAGAAATCGTTGAACTTTTGTATCAGGATGCGCAATTGTTGGTTGTCTGCGCCTTAAATAAAAAGCTTTATGAGGATTTAAGCAGAAAAAGCTTTCCTAATGTTAAAGTGTACGCGTTTGTTGACAATTCCGATGAATTAATGGCAGTTTCGGATTTAGTCATCACAAAACCCGGAGGTTTAAGCATATCTGAAATTTTGAATATAGGGCTTGCTCCAGTTTTTATTTCATCCATACCGGGGCAGGAGAAGAAAAATATTTCCGTGCTTTCCAAATTCGGGATAGGGTACCTGCCCAAAAATACTAAAGAAATACGGGATATTGTTTTAGATTTAAAAGCCAATCGGGCCTGCCGCTTGAAGGTCCGTTTGATTATATCATCCCGCAGCCCTTGAAAGACAAAGTTAAAACTGGAGTAAGGGTGCGCGTAAGTTTCGGTTTTAAGAAAATAACCGGCTACGTTGTAGGTGTATCCGCAAGAACAAAGATAAAAAAACTTAAGCCTATATTAGAGGTTATTGATTATGTTCCTATCCTGAATGAGAATATGTTTTCGCTTACTAAAGAAGTTTCGGATTATTACTGTTGTTCATGGGGTGAAGCAATAGATGCTGCCTTGCCCTTTGCAATCAGGAAAGGCAGAAAATTACCTCAAATTAATGCCGGAGCCCGCATCCGTAATGAGTTTGCTTCGGAGCCGCTTTTCCTGCAAGCTCCCCAGCCGCAATACAGGTATGACAGGTATATCTCTGAGATTCGCAAGGAGCTTGAGGCAGGTAAAAGTACGATTGTAGTCTTGCCTGACACAAATTCAGTTATGGAACTCAAGGAATTGGCGGAAAATGAGCTAAAAGCCCCTGTATCCGTATTACACAGGAATGAACCGGAAGAGATAGATGAATGGCTGAAGCTTAAATCAGGGGCAAGTAAGCTGGCAGTAGGCACGCGGGCAGTGATTTTTGCCCCATTTTCCGACCTGGGCCTGATTATAATGGATGAAGAAAATAATCCTAATCTTAAACAGGAGCAGTCCCCTCATTACCACGCAAGGGAAGTTGCTTTTATGCGCGCGAAAATTGATAATGCAAGATTGGTTCTGGGAGGAGTTACCCCGTCCTTCGAATGCCGTCTTAAGATGGATAGAAAGGAACTTATATTCAAAGATATTTCCTCAGGATTGCCTGAGCCTGAGGTAAGGACGATTAATATGAAATTTGAATTCCGCAGAGCTGGTAATAAAAGCTTAGGTTTATCAAAATACCTGATTGATTCAATAAACAGTAGCTTAAGCGCAAAAGAGAAGGTGCTTTTGTTTTTAAACCGTAAAGGTTTTGCCACTTATTCATTCTGTCATAACTGCAAGGCCCCTGTAGTTTGCCCGCGCTGTAATGTGAGTTTGGTATATTATTTTGAGGAGAACATTTTATCCTGTAACCATTGCAATTTTAAAATACCCGTGCCGGAGATTTGCCCGAAGTGCAACGCCGGATACATTAAGTTTAAGGGCGCAGGAACGGAAAAATTAGAGAGTGAAATAGCAAGGTTATTTCCCCAAGCTGTGATAGGACAGGATATTTTTATTTCCACCAGCGTAATTTTTAAACAGAAAGGTGTAAAATTTTCACTTGTGTGTGTTTTGAATATTGACAATTCGCTCTCCCGGCTTGATTTCCGCTCAACCGAGAAAGCATTTGATTTATTATTAAAACTAAAAGCCATAACAGAAAAGAAATTGATTATTCAGACCGGCTTTTCGGTAAACCCGGTATTTACCTCACTGCAGAAAAATGAACCGGATATTTTTTATAAGGATGAGTTAAAACAGAGGAGGCAGCTTAAGCTGCCTCCGTATAAGCATTTGGCATTAATCAGTGTACGCTCGAAGAAAGAGGATAAAGCAAGAGTCTGTGCTGGGTCTTTATTTGAAAAATTAAAAAGCGCGCAGGTAAAGGGAATAGAGGTAATTTCGGTTAGTGCGGGAGTTGTGCCGAAATTAAGAGGCAATTTTTATTGGCAGGTTCTGTTAAGGTCATCTGAGGCAAAAAAATCAGCCAGATTTATTAAAAATAAATTAAAAGATTTTCGCCATTCGGGTATAATAGTAGCTGTTGATATTGATCCGGTGTAAAGCAAGGTAAAGTATATGAAAATAGTATTTTTTGGTAGTTCAGAATTTGCCGTCCCATCGTTAAGAGCTTTAATTGAGGCTCATCATGAAATCCCCTACGTTATAACTCAGGCGGATAAGAAAAGCGGCCGGGGGTTGCATTTATCGGTTACTCCGGTTAAGGATACCGCAAGACAGCTTGGGTTAGAAGTTTATCAACCCGGAGATATCAGAGCGGCTGAGGTTGAGAGTTACCTTAGAAACTTAAGCGCAGATTTATTCGTGGTGATTGCTTATGGTCGGATCCTGCCTCAGGATATCCTTGATATACCAAAATTTTTTAGCATAAATGTACACGCATCTTTATTACCTAAATACCGCGGAGCAGCACCTATTAATTGGGCTATTATCAGGGGCGAGAAAACAACAGGTGTTACGGTAATTAAAATGGATAGTTCCATGGATACGGGGGCGGTTATTTCGCAAAAGAAAGCCTTAATCAGCGATGCTGATACAGCTCAGTCTTTAGGGGAAAAACTTTCTAAGATAGGCTCCGAGTTATTAATAGATACAATTAAACTAATTGAAAATAATAAATTTAAATTAACCCCGCAAATTGAACCAGATGCCACCTTTGCCTCCAAGATGAAAAAAGAAGACGGGTTAATTGACTGGGGCGTAAGCGCTAAAGAAATTTTTAACCTGATTAGAGGATGCTTCGGCTGGCCGGGTGCATTTACCTATTATAAGGGAAAACTACTGAAAATATACAAAGCACGGATTGGTTCGCGGGTTCGTGAATGGTTGAGTCCGCGAGTTCCGGGTGAAGTTATTGATGTTTCAAAAGAAGGCATAGTTGTAGCTGCGGGAACCGGAAATCTAGTAATTCAAGAGCTGCAAATAGAAGGTAAAAGGCTCATGAAGATAGAAGAGTTTGCATTAGGCCATAAAATCAAAGCTGGCGACATTTTAATCCGGGGCTGAAATTTCTATCTGCCGACAGGCAGAAATTCCGGGAGCGGATCCAGGAATTTAAACAAAGAGTAGAATAACGATGTTTAACAAAAAGAATAAGGTTTTTAAAATAATGGCCAAGGCAATCATAGGGCTGCTGATATTTCTAACCGTATCAACAGCCGCTTTTTATTTCTTCTGGCTTTCTCCCCGGTATGAGCTTCCTATCCTTACCTATCACTATTTTGGTTATGATAGCGTAATTGACGGGAGGGACTTGCCTTTACTTTTTGTTAGGCCTGATAATTTTGAAAAACAGATGCGTTATCTTAAAGATAAAGGTTATAGGGTTATTTCCTTAGAAGCGCTGGTAGGGGGCATAAAAAAAGGAAAGGGATTTCCTCACAATACAGTTGTGATTACCATAGATGACGGACATAAAAGTATTTTTACTTACGCTTATCCTGTTTTGAAGAAATACGGCTTCCCCGCAACTGTATTTTTAGTTTCCGATAGAGTAGGAGTTAGAAAAGATTATTTAAATTGGAATGAGGTAAAAGAGATGTCCAAGGATAATATCTCTTTTGGTGCTCACACAAGGAATCACGTTTATCTACCTTTGATAGAAAAAAAGGATATTTTATGGAATGAAATATACGGTTGTAAAGAGATTATTGAAAAGCAGGTGGGTATACGCGTTGATTATTTTTGTTATCCCACAGGAGGATTTACGGAAGAAGTTAAAATGCTCGTGGAAAAAGCAGGCTACAAAGGAGCCTGCACAACCAACCGCGGCATTGACGGAACTAACGCGGATGTTTATGCGTTAAACAGGGTCTCGATTAGAGAATCTGACCCCTATTTTTCATTCTTTAATTTAAACCAGCCAATGGGTTTTAAGGTCAAGTTATCAGGCTATTACAATTCTTTCAGAAAAAAGAAGAGTGGATATTGACGAACCTTGGGTAAAAAGTAATTGCATAATAATATTAATTTGTTATAATTTTAGTCTATGCCAGAGCTAAGAAAAGATCCAGTCATAGGAAGGTGGGTTATAATTGCCACTGAGCGTGCCCGCAGGCCGGACCAGTTCAGCGTACAACCGCAAGAGCCGAAGGAAAAGGCATGCCCTTTTTGCGAAGGGAATGAATCGCAGACCCCTCCGGAGATATACGCTATTCGCAACAGGAATACCCCTAAAAACGCTCCCGGTTGGGATTTAAGGGTCGTTCCTAGTATCTCCCCGTTTTTAAGGATTGAAGGCGAACTTGACCGTCGGGGAAAGGGAGTTTATGACCTTATGAACGGCGTGGGAGCGCATGAGATCATAATTGAGACAAATCAGCATATTGCCAACATGAGCGATTTAAGCGAAGAGCAAATCTCTAAAGTTTTTGCCTGCTACAGCGACAGGATAACCGACCTTGAAAAAGACAAAAGGTTCAAATACGCATTGTTATTCAAGAATTACAGCTGGGCTGCCGGCGCAGGGACGATTAAGCATTCCCGTTCCCAGCTTATTGCCACTCCAGTCAACCCCAAGAGGGTTAAAGAAGAGCTTGTTGGCGCAAAGCACTATTATGATTACCATGAAAGGTGCGTTTTTTGCGATATAATCCTGCAGGAGCTGGAAACCAAGTCACGGGTTGTCCTTGATATTGACGGTTATGTGGCGATAACGCCGTTTGCCTCAAGGTTTCCTTTTGAGATTTGGGTGCTTCCTAAAAAACACTCCTGTGATTTTACCGCTTTAGACTCGGTAAGCCGCTTAAGTTTAGCCGCGGTGATGAAGCGGGTATTGGCGAAATTAAAGAAGGGCCTGAATGACCCGGCTTATAATTATGTTCTACACACAGCTCCTTTCAGGAGGCAAAAAGCAGGGTATTGGAGAAGCATAGATTACGATTATCACTGGCATATAGAAATTATGCCGCGCTTAACGCGGGTGGCAGGTTTTGAATGGGGTACGGGATTTTATATTTGCCCCCTGTCTCCGGAAGACGCAGCTAAATTTTTAAGAGAGGTGGAAGCTTAGCATGTCTGAATTAAGAAGGGATCCTATCGGCGGAAGGTGGGTAATAGTTGAGACTGACCATCCGAGCGCGCCGGAAGATTACGACTTCGAGCCCCATATATATAAGAATGAGGTCTGTCCTTTCTGTTACGGAAATGAGGCTATGACGCCGCCGGAAATTGACGTAATCCGCGAAAACGGAACATATCCCAATACTCCCGGATGGCAGGTGCGCGTTGTTGCCAATAAGTTCCCGGCATTACAGATAGAAGGGGACTTGGACAGGCGCGGGATAGGCATGTATGATATATCGGGAGGCGTGGGCGCCCATGAAGTTATTGTTGAGACGCCGTACCATAATAAAGATATATATGAATTGACGGATCAGGAAATCGTAGATTTCATAAGTATATATTGCCGGAGATCGCTTGATTTAGCAAAAGATAAACGTTTTAAATATATAATGATTTTTAAAAACTTTGGGGCGCCAGCCGGAGCTTCGCTTGAACATCCGCATACGCAGCTTATAGCGCTTCCTATGGTGCCGAAGAACGTCACGGAAGAAATTAAGGGCGCGCATAGTTATTTTGAATACCGCGAACGCTGCCTCTTTTGTGACATTATCCGGCAGGAGAGCCAGGAGAAAGAACGGTTGGTCCTTGAGAATCAGGATTTTTTATCGTTTTGCCCGTTTGTCTCGCGTTTTCCTTTTGAAATCTGGATTATGCCCAAGAAGCACAACGGCCATTTTTGCTCTATTTCGCCAGATGAAATAAAATCTCTCGGTTCGATTCTAAAAGAAACCATTACCCGGTTAAAAAATATCTTTCCAAACCTTTCTTATAATTATATAATACATAGTTTACCGATTAACAGTGACGGCGGTTTAGAAGGTTATCATTGGCACATTGAATTTATGCCCAAATTAACCCGGGTTGCAGGGTTTGAATGGGGTTCGGGTTTCTACGTTGTAGCCACTCCACCTGAATTAGCCGCAGAACGTTTAAGAAAAACATAATTTATTAAAATACAATAATCAAAAGGAGGCAGTAAAATGGCAGTAAAAATTGGTATTAACGGTTTTGGTAGAATCGGCCGGCTTGTAGCCCGCGCAGCGCTTGAGAAAAAAAATTCAAACTTAGAGCTGGTGGCAGTGAATGATTTAACCGACGCTAAATCCAACGCTTATTTATTCAAATACGATTCCGTACACGGCCGTTTCCCCGGGGAGGTCAAAGTGGCGGGGGATGATTCTATTTCCGTAAACGGTAAGCTTATCAAGGTCTTGAGCAAGAAAGACCCCTCAGAGCTACCTTGGAAAGAACTGGGGGTTGATATAGTTATTGAGTCAACTGGCTTATTTACCATTAAAAAAGACGGCGTGAATAAAAAAGGCAAGGAAGTCAAGGGCGCGGAAAATCACATCACTAAGGGGGGCGCCAAGAAAGTCATCATTTCTGCTCCGGCAGAGGGCGAGGATATTACCGTTGTTATGGGCGTTAACGAAGATAAGTATGACCCGAATAACCATTCTGTTGTCTCCAACGCCTCCTGCACTACTAACTGCCTTGCTCCGCTGGCAAAGGTGATTAATGACAAGTGGGGTATTGTCAAGGGCTTGATGACTACGATTCACGCTTATACAAACGACCAGAGGCTGCAGGATATGGCTCATTCTGACCTGCGCCGTTCCCGGGCTGCTGCGGTATCTATGATTCCGACATCTACCGGCGCGGCAAAAGCAATATCACTGGTAATTCCGGAATTAAAGGGGAAACTTGACGGTTTTGCGATTCGTGTCCCTACGCCCAATGTTTCAGTAGTGGATTTTACGTTTACATTATCAAAGAAGGTGACTGTTGAAGAAGTAAACGCGGCGTTAAAAGAAGCATCTGAAGGTAAGCTTAAAGGTATCCTTGGTTATACTGAGGATCCCGTCGTATCCGTTGACTTCAACCATTGCACGCTTAGTTCAATCATAGATGCGAAGAGCACCAAGGTTATTCAGAATGATTTTGTCAAAGTACTTTCGTGGTATGACAATGAGTGGGGTTATTCCAATCGCGTGGTTGATTTGGCAGAGTATATGGCTAAGAAAGGCCTGTAGGAAAGAAGAATGGCGAAGCTAACCTTAAAAGATATTGATCTGAAAAATAAGACCGTATTGGTACGCGCGGATTTTAACGTCCCGCAGGACGCAAACCTCAATATTACCGATGATACGAGGATTCGTGCAACATTACCTACCATAAAATATATTCTGGAACACGGCTCCAAGAGAATAATTTTGATGAGTCATTTAGGAAGGCCTGAGGGCAAGCGTGTAGATAAATACAGTTTAAAGCCCATAGCAGAGCATTTATCTAAGTTACTGGGAGAGCCGGTAAAGTTCCTTGATGATTGCGTAGGCGAAGCCATTAAGAAAGAAATTAATTCGGCGAAAGAACGCGTTGTTTTGTTAGAAAACTTAAGGTTCCATGCGGAAGAAGAGGCGAATGATGCTAATTTTTCCAAGCAGCTTGCTTCGCTTGCCGATATTTTTGTCAATGATGCATTCGGGACCGCGCACCGCGCGCACGCATCAACCGAAGGGGTAACCCATTACCTTAAGTCGGCAGCAGGTTTTCTTCTGGAGAAAGAAATTAAATACTTAGGGGATGTGGTCAGTAACCCGCAGAAGCCGTTTATGGTTATTTTGGGCGGCGCTAAGGTATCGGATAAGATCGGCGTGATTGACAACCTGCTTCCGAAATGCGATTGCATTATTATCGGCGGCGGAATGAGTTATACTTTTCTTAAAGCTCAAGGAAAACAAATTGGAAATTCAAAGTTAGAAAAAGATAAGATAGCCCTGGCAGAATCCATACTTACGAAAGCTGTAGCCTTAAAGAAGGAGATACTCCTTCCGGTTGACCACATAGTGGTTGATAATATTGACGCGAAGGCTAAGACGGAGGTTACTGGCGTTGATATCCCCGAGGGTAAGATTGCCGTTGATATCGGGCCAAAGACGATTAAATTATTTGAAGACAGATTGGCAAAAGCTAAAACCGTTGTCTGGAACGGGCCTTTGGGTATTTTTGAGATGGATGCATTCAGCCGCGGAACTCAAGAGATAGCAAAATTTCTATCTAATCTGAAAGCTGTAACAATTTTAGGCGGCGGGGATACTGCTGCGGCAGCGGCTAAATTCAACTTAGAAGACAAGATGACGCATATTTCTACCGGTGGCGGCGCCAGCCTTGAATATCTGGAGGGAAAAACGCTTCCCGGTGTAGCTGCTTTGACGGAGAAATAGAATGAGGAAAATCATCATTACCGGAAACTGGAAGATGTATAAAACTATTCCCGAAGCTATTGAACTTGCTAATGGCCTAAAACGCGAGTTGCTAGATAATTTAAAGGTTGATGTTGTACTTTGTCCGCCGGCTACAGCTTTAAGTGAAGTATCGGAAATTATCTCAGATACGGATATCGGTTTGGGAGGACAGGATCTTTATTGGCAGGATGAAGGTGCATTTACCGGAGAGGTATCGGGTAAGATGCTTAAGGATGCAGGATGTAAGTACGTAATCATAGGTCACTCTGAACGCAGGCAGTTTTTTAATGAGACCAATGAAACGGTAAATAAAAAAATAAAAGCCGCGCTTAAATATGAATTAACTCCCATTGTCTGCGTCGGAGAAATGCTGGCGGAAAGGGAAACGGGGAAGACTTTCGTAGTTTTAGAGGACCATATGAAAGGCGCGTTCAGGGATTTAAGCGAAGAAGAAGCTGAAAAGGTCATTGTCGCTTATGAGCCGGTCTGGGCAATTGGCACAGGAAAGACCGCGACCCCGGAACAGGCGCAGGAAGCGCATAAATACATCCGGGCCCTCATTAAAAAATTATATAGTGAAGATTTGGCTAACATTATCCGCATTCAATACGGCGGAAGCGTTAAACCGGAGAATACTTTAGAGTTAATGAAACAGCCTGATGTTGACGGCGCCCTTGTGGGAGGAGCAAGTCTTAAGGTTGAGTCATTTACGGAAATCGTAAAGAAAGCAAGCGAGGTATCAAAATGATGATGTTCATAATTGTTATTCATGTGATTGTTTGTATAGCTTTAATTGCCCTTGTGTTAATTCAAAGAGGAAGAGGCGGTGGGCTGGTAGAGAGTTTTCAGGGGGTTGAGTCTATGTTTGGTACCAAGACCAATACCTTTTTAACCCGCTCAACGACAGTCCTTTCAATAGTGTTCTTTTTTACCTGTTTAAGCCTTGCTTTTTTATCGGTTAAGCAAAGCAAGTCTTTGCTAAGCACAGTTAAAGTAAATACCACTACGGTCCCAGTCCAGCCTGCGGAACCGCAAAAGCAGGCAGCCAGTGAAACGCCTAAAGCCCAAGAGCAGCAGCTTCCGCAAAAATAATTGGCAAAAAAATTTAACATATTCTGGGTTTTTGCTTTAAGCAGCGCCGTTTATTTTACCCAAGGCATAGAAGCTCTCCCTTCCCAGGGCTTATTCTATTACCTAAAAGATACCCTTCATTTTTCCCCTGAAAAAATAATGGTGATTTCCAGCATCACCACTTTTGCTTGGCTAGTTAAACCGCTAATCGGCTACTTAATTGATAATTTCCTGAATAAAAAGGTCTGGATTTATATTTCCCTCTTTCTTGACATTGTTCTGGTTTTGGCATTAGGATTACTCTCGCTTCCGCTTGCACTGTTGATAATGTTCTTAATTATGAATTCCACCGATGCTGCGTTCCGGGATGTTGCGGTTGACGGGATTATATGTGTTGAGGGCAAGAATTATAATGCCACCGGCCGTATTCAAAGCGTGCAATGGATATCTATATCTATAGCCGGATTGCTTACCGGTATATTAGGGGGCTATATCGCCCAGTTTTTCGGCTATAAGGCGGCATTTCTTTGTTTAATGCCAGTTTATATTCTCGTGGCAATCCCAGCTATTTTTTATAAAGAAGCAGATGCTCCCGTAATCGGGCCGCGTTCCAGTCTAGCTTCGGACTTAAAGAAATTATTCTCCCATAAGAAACTCCTCGTTGTAGGCTTGTTTATTTTTCTCTATAAATACTCGCCGTCATTCGGCACTCCGTTATTTTTTATCCAAAGAGACGTCTTCGGCTGGAGTAAAATCTGGATAGGTGCCTTGGCTACTATAAGCACCGTCTTTGCGATTATCGGCTCTTTACTATATTATAAGTTTAGTACGAGAATCAATATAAAAAAATGGTTATTTTTTTTCCGTTTTCCTCGGCGCCGCCACTACATTATTTTATCTCTATTACACTCCCTTCACTGCGGTAATTTACGAAATTGTTTTTAGCCTGGTAGGTATGTTTATTTTTCTGATGCTTATGGATTTTATGGCGCGTAGTTCTATAAACGGGCTAGAAGCAACTTCTTTTGCCTTGTTATGCTCTATCAGCAATTTAGCCTTAGTAACGAGTAACTTATCCGGCGCGTTCCTGCTTCCTGTTGTGGGACTAAAGTGGTTAATAATTCTCTCTTCCTTAACTAGCTTCCTCTGCTTACCGTTAATCAATAAAATAGGTTAATGGGTAATCTGTTTAGAAAACTTGACAAAAGCAGTTATTTAAGTTACAATTGAAAATGATTTTCAACAAGAATGCGATGAAAAAAGAATTAGAGGTTTTAGACAGTTATATCAGGGAAAAGGGCTTAAGGCGCACCTCGCAGAGGGAGAAGGTGCTGGCTATATTTTTGGCTACGGAAAAACATATCTCCGTTGAAGAGCTTTACAGGCTGGTCAGGAAGAAGCATCCGGATATAGGTTATACTACGGTTTACCGGACTATGAAACTGTGTTCCGAAACCGGGCTCTGCGACAGGGCCGATTTCGGGGACGGGGTGTCAAGGTTTGAGCATAAGTTCGGGCACAATCACCATGATCATTTAATTTGCATAAAGTGTGGAGGATTAATAGAAGCTTTGGATCCTGAAATTGAGAAGCTTCAGGAGCGGATGGTCAAAAAGTATAATTTTATTTCTCTAAGGCACACCCTTGAAATATTCGGAATATGTAAGAAATGCAGGATGAGATTAAGGAGCGATGCGGATAAATGCGTAAAATTGCGATAGTAGGTTCTCCGAATGTAGGAA
>JBEKSD010000014.1:0-39921 GCA_049517335.1 Candidatus Omnitrophota bacterium
GCCTTTTTCCCCGTCTATTATATTCCCGCTAATCCTTCCTTACTGATTTTAGTGGCCCTGTATCCTTTTATAACTACTTATACGATTCTTAAATATAGATTAGTAGATGTCAATATCGCCTTGACCCGGGCCGGAATTTTTATCACCGTTTATACGTTAGTTTTAGGTATTCCTTTTGCCGTTGCCGGGATATTTAAAGGATGGTTAATTGATAAATTAGGTGTTCAATGGTGGGTAGCTCCTTTAGCGCTTATGGCTATGTTGGCTACAATAGGCCCCTTTTTCTATATTTACGCGCAGCGTAAAGCCGAAGATAAGCTTCTTAGAGAGCAAAAACGGTATCAGTCAACTTTAAAGCAGGCATCCGTAGGGATGACGCGTATCCGCGATTTAAGAAGGCTTCTTGATTTAATTGCCCACATTGTTACTAAGACCGTGCACATCTCTTATGCCGCAATCTATCTTTACGATAGACATAGCAATGAGTATATTTTACAGGTAAGCCGGGTAAAAGGAAAAGTTTCTATTCCAAGTTTTCCCGTAGATAATCCGCTTATTAAATGGCTGACTCTTGAACAGGAACCGCTTATTTATGAAGAGGTTAAAAGAAGATTAGAGGATAGCAAGGAAGATACTTATCGGGGATTAGAAGAAAATATGCGCGCTCTCGGCGCCTCGGTAATTATTCCCAGTTTCTTAGAGAATAAATTCATGGGGTTCTTTGTGCTTGGCGATAAGAGATCCGGGCAGATTTATACGCTTGATGATTTAAATGTGTTCCAAGTTTTAGCCAGCCAGGCGGCATTGGCAATTGAAAACGCCCAGTTCTATGAAGAAGTGAAAGAAATGAATGAGCAGATTGCGCAGGCGGATAAGATGGCTACCATAGGGACAATGGCTGATGGACTTTCACACCAGATTAATAACCGTTTTTATGCATTATCTTTAATCGCTGGAGATTCAATTGATACCATTAAGCTAACCGATACCTCAAAATGCACGCCTGAGGTAAAAGCGATGATTGATAACATAAATTACGCCCTCGGCCGCATCCAGTCAAACGTAATTCAAGGCGGGGAGGTTGTACGCGGGCTGCTTAAATATTCGCGAAAAGGGGATGAAGGCTTAGAGCCGTTAAAATTGAATGATATTATTGATAATACCCTTGAAATGGTGCAGTTTAAAGTCAAGCTTTCCGAAATTGATTTAATCCGCGACTTTCCCGATGACCTGCCTAAAATTAAGGGCAATATGACTCAGTTGAATGAGGCATTCTTTAATTTCATTGATAATGCTTATGATGCCATTGTAGAGCGCCGCATTACCTTAAAAGAGCCCGGCTATAGAGGGAAAATTACGATTTCCGCCAAACCTATTGATGGCTATCTTCAAATCATTTTTCAGGATAACGGAATGGGCATTAAAACTGATAATAATAAGAAGATTTTTACCCCTTTCTTTACCACTAAAATCTCCTCCCGCAAAGGAACCGGCCTCGGGCTTTATGTTATCCGGCGCATCATTATTGAGTCTCACCATGGCAAAATCGCATTTGATTCTGAATACAAAGTAGGCACTCGATTTACCTTAGAGCTGCCGCTTGCTAATTAATTACAAATAAGAAAAAAAGTAGAAAGTAGAGGTCAGAGCCATTTGGCTCTAGTCCTTTTTTGGTTTTTCTCTTGCAATTATATTTTATTTGTGATAATTTATTTACCTTAACCATTCTATTAAACTATTATACATGAGGTAAGATATGAGTATACAGCATTTTACAGACGGTAATTTTAAGAAAGAAGTCGTGGAATCCGAACTGCCGGTTTTGGTTGATTTTTGGGCGGCCTGGTGCGGTCCCTGTAAAATGGTCACTTCTGCCATAGAAGAACTGGCTAAAGAGTATGCGGGTAAAATGAAAATCGGTAAATTCGACGTTGACGGTAATTCCAAAATCGCCTCGCACTACGGTATAATGTCTATACCTACCCTGATGTTTTTCAAGAAAGGGCAAGTCCTGGAGCAGGTGGTGGGCGCGTTAAGCAAGGCGGATTTAAAGCGTAAAATAGAAGCGCATATCAAATAATAATGAAGAAGGTTTTCATCGCCGCCACTAAACAGAACGACGGAAAAACCACCGTTTCTTTAGGGCTAATCAGTAATTTTCAGAAGAGATTCAGGAAAGTCGGTTTTATCAAGCCTATCGGCCAAAGGTACCTTGAAGAGGAAGGCCTGAGGATAGACGAAGATTCAATCCTGATAGAGGAAGTTTGCGGTATAAAATGCGGGCTCAAAGACATGAGCCCGATAGCGGTTGAAAGAGGCTTTACCGAGAAGTATATAGCTAATCCCGATAAACGCTCTATTTCAAACCGGATTAAGGATTCATTCCGCAGGGTTTCCAAGAATCAAGACTTGGTTATAGTGGAAGGGACAGGGCATGCTGGAGTAGGCTCGGTTTTTGACCACTCTAACGCTTACGTAGCAAAACTACTGGGAGCTAATGTCATTATTATTTCTTCCGGTGGGGTAGGTCGGCCTATTGACGAAATCGTCCTGAATAAAGCGCTTTTTGAAAAAGAAGGCGTTAAAGTTCTAGGGGTAATAGTAAATAAAGTTTTACCTGAAAAATTTGACAAGATTAACAGGTTTGTCAGGTTAGGCTTAGAAAGAAAAGGGATTAAGGTTTTAGGCGTCCTTCCCTTTAACCCTATGCTTGCCCGGCCGACAATAGAGCAGATTTTAGAGGAAACGGATTTTGAGCTTTTTTGCGGGAAGGATTATTTAGAGCGTTCCGTATCGCAGGTTATGGTCGGGGCAATGGAGCCCCATGACGCCGTAAAATACATCACAGAAGATAGCCTGATAATTACGCCCGGGGACAGGGAGGATATGATTATGACGGCTTTAAGTTTTTTCCGCGACACAGAGAAGAAAAAACTTAAAATTTCTGGAATAATATTATCCGGAGGGATTACGCCGGAGACGCCGATTACGAACCTTTTGATGAAAGCAGATATCCCTGTACTGGTTGCTAAATCCGATACTTATGATGTGGCAACAAGCATCCATGATATGACGGTGAAGCTGAGGGTGCAGGATAAGGAAAAAATTAACGCGGTGATTAATCTAATCAAAGAACGCGTTGATTTGGACAGAATTTATAAGGAGATGTGATATGGATATAATATCCAAAATTCGCCAGAGAGCGAGGTTTAAACAAGGAACAATTGTATTGCCGGAGTACTATGACAAAAGAGTCGTAGAAGCGGCAAAAATTATTCAGCAAGAGGAGATAGCCAAGGTTTTCCTCTTAACCCCCGATAAAATAGACTTAAAAGTCAAAGAAAGATATATTCAGGAATATTATGAAGAGCATAAGGGAAAAGACGTTGATTTAGAGCAGGTAAGAAAATTATTTGAAGATACGCTTTATTATGCCGCAATGATGACCCGAGAAGGAAAAGTTGACGGTCTTGTTGCCGGTGCTTCGCATACTACTCCCGACATGGCGCGCGCTTCAATACGCTGCTTAGGCGTGAATGAGAGGGTAACTATCGTTTCGAGTTGTTTCATTATGGCGGTACCGGACTGCCCTTACGGGGAAAACGGGACGTTTGTTTTCGCCGATTGTGGAATTATTCCTGAGCCGAATTCCCGGCAGCTTGCCTGTATCGCTTTAACCGCTTCGGAATTAGCGGCTAAGGTTTTAGATTTAGAGCCGCGCATCGCGTTTTTAAGTTACTCCACAAAAGGTTCGGCAAAGACAAAGTCAGCCGAGAAAATCGCCGAAGCGATGTCTGCTTTAAAGGAAATGTCACCGGATTTATTGGCTGACGGGGAAATGCAGGTGGATGCCGCAATTGTCCCAGAAGTGGCAAAGATAAAATATCCGGACAGCCCCATAGGCGGCAGGGCTAATGTTTTAATATTCCCGAATCTTGAAGCGGGGAATATCGGATATAAACTGGTCCAACGGCTAAGTAGGGCACGGGCGCTGGGGCCACTACTTTTAGGCCTGAATAAACCGGCAAGTGACCTTTCCCGCGGCTGCCTTGTTGAGGATATAGTTGACTGTGCCGCGGTAACAGCGATAAGGGCGCAATAGGATGAAAATATTAGTCATAAATTCAGGGAGTTCGTCAATAAAATATAAGCTTTTCCAGATGCCTAAAGACAGGCTCATTGCAAAAGGGATAATTGAGCATATAGGCGAGAAAGGCTCCAAGGTCAGCAGCCATTATGAGGGGTTGAAAATCGTGCTCTCAAAAGTCAGCGCTGTTGATGCGGTCGGCCATAGGGTCGTGCACGGAGCTGAAAAATTCAAGAAACCGGTTATTATCAATAAAACCGTGATTAAAAAAATAAGGCAATGTTGCTCAATTGCCCCCTTACATAACCCGGCGAATCTTGACGGGATACTCGCCTGCTCAAAACTGCTTGCGGGAAAAAAACAGGTTGCTGTTTTTGATACGGCATTTCACCAAACAATCCCCGATTTTGCTTATATCTACGGGCTTCCCTACGAGTATTACAGGAAATTCGGCATAAGAAAATATGGTTTTCACGGCACGAGCCACGAATACGTAGCTCATGAAGCTGCGCGCATTTTAAAGAAGCCCTTAAGTAAGTTAAGAATCATAACCTGCCACTTGGGCAATGGTTGCAGTATTACTGCCGTAGATAAAGGTAAATCCGTTGATACGAGCATGGGGTTTACGCCGTTGGAAGGTTTAATTATGGGCACCCGTTGCGGAGATATTGACCCTGCGTTGGTAACTTACATAATGCGCAGGAAAAAACTGGATACGCATCAGTTGGATTTTCTTTTAAACAAAGAAAGCGGGTTAAAAGGGATTTCCGGGATCAGCAATGATATGCGCGCTCTGGAAAAAAAAGAAAAGAATGGGAATAAGCGGGCGCGTTTGGCGCTGGAAATGTTTGTCTACCGCATAAGAAAATATATCGGTGCGTATTGTTCGGCCATGCAGGGATGCGATGTTCTGGTTTTTACCGGAGGTATCGGAGAGAACCAAAAAAATATCAGAGAAAGGATTTGCCGGGGAATGAGTTTATTTTTAAAAAAGTCGCCGTGCGTTTTAGTCATTCCTACCAATGAAGAGTTAATGATTGCACGCCAGACATACGGCTTGATAAGCGCTTTTAGTTTAAGGAGATAATATGATGAGGATAATATTAAAGTCAAAAATCCACAGGGCAACGGTAACCGAATCAAACCTTTATTATGAAGGGAGCATTACCATTGATAGTAAGTTAATGGATGCTTCCGGCATTATTGAGTATGAAAAGGTCGAGGTCCTGAATCTTAACAACGGGCACCGTCTTGAGACATACGCCATTAAAGGAAAAACCGGCTCAGGCACAATTTGCCTTAACGGTCCAGCTGCCCGCGGTGCGTGTAAAGGCGATTCAGTGATTATCGCTTCTTACGCATATGTAGAAGATAAGGACGCAGCAAAGGTTAAACCTAAAATAATCAAAGTAGATGAAAGAAACCGCATCAAGAATAAGGTTATTCGGTGACCCGCTATTAAGGAAACGCGCTAAACCGGTGCACAAAGTTATCGATGAACACAGGCAGGCTTTGAGTATAATGGCCCAGCTTATGTATAAAGGCTCAGGTATCGGCCTGGCGTCGCTTCAGGCGGGATTTACTGACGCGATGATAGTAGTTGATGTCGGTAGCGGCCTTTACAAAGTAATCAATCCCAAAGTGGTTGAAGAGAAAGGCACGCAGGCATTAAGCGAAGGATGTTTAAGTATCCCGGGAATTTGCGTTAAAGTCAGGAGGGCAAAACAGGTCAGGGTCCGGGGGTTGGATGAAACAGGCAAACCCGTTGATATTGAAGCCGAAGACCTGCTTGCCTGCGTTTTTCAGCATGAAATAGACCATTTAAAAGGAAAGATGGTCGTGGATTATGCTTCTTTTTTTGAGAAGCTGAAAATAAAAAATAAATTAGGGCAATTAAGGCAAAGATCTAAAATTGAATTAACGCAAGATGCTCAAGCTGGAACCTGTCAGGTGCAGCTCTAACGGAAAAAAATTACCAGTCTGGTTTAAACAGGAAATTCCTGAACAGGGAACTTTGAAAATCAGGGATACGCTTTCCGGGTTCGGGGTGCGTACAGTCTGCCAAGAAGCCTACTGCCCTAATATCTCGGGGTGCTTTAGTGCCCGTGAAGCGGCCTTCATGATTTTAGGGGACACCTGCACGCGAACCTGCCGTTTCTGCGCAGTCAGGAAATCAAACGGCATAGGCAGGCCGCTTGATTTTGGCGAACCGAGCAGAATAGCGAATGCAGCAAAAGCACTTGGCATTAAATATGTTGTAGTGACATCTGTTGCGCGGGATGACCTTAGCGACGGAGGCAGTTCGGTATTTGCTGAAACGATAAAGTCAATTAAATCGCTCGATATAAATACCGGTATTGAAGTTTTGGTTCCGGATTTTAGCGGCGACCTCGAAAGTATTAAAAAAGTTTTAGCTGCCAAGCCTGATGTTTTTGCGCATAATATTGAAACTGTCAAGCGGTTATATAGCTGTTTAAGGCCGGAAGCAGATTATAAGCGTTCCCTTGAATTATTAAACAAGTCCAAAGAATTGAATAAAAATATACTTACTAAGTCTTCAATAATGCTCGGGCTTGGCGAGACAAAAGAAGAGATAATTAATGCGATGAAAGACCTAAGGAATAATAATTGCGATATATTAACATTGGGTCAGTATTTGGCGCCGTCCAGCGAACATTATCCGGTAAGGGAATTTGTAAATCATGCTCAATTTGATGAATATCGTTCGTTCGGAGTCAGATTGGGTTTTAAAACCGTTTTATCCCTACCTCTTGCCCGCAGTTCTTATAAGGCGCAAGAGGTTTTTCAGGAGGCTAAAAGATGTATGATTTAATCATTATCGGAGCCGGTCCTGCGGGACTGACGGCCGCCCTTTATGCCGGCCGCTCACGGGTTAAAACCCTGCTTTTGGAAAAAATGGCTGTGGGCGGGAGGATTTTGACAAGTGAAAAGATTGAAAATTACCCGGGTTTTATTTCAATAGCTACTCACGAGTTAATGCAAAGAATGGAAGAGCAGGTAAAAGCGCTGGATATACATATAAAACCGGGTGAGGTTTTGGATTTGGATTGTAAAACCAAGACCGTCAAAGTTGACGGCACTCACTATAGCGCGCAAGCTGTTATTATTTCTACAGGAGCCAAGCCGCGCAAACTCGGAGCCATAGGTGAAGACAGGTTAACCGGCAGGGGCGTTTCCTATTGCGCTACCTGCGATGCGCCGTTCTTCAAGGAAAAAAACGTAGTCGTGATAGGAGGCGGGAATACGGTTGCCGAAGAAGCAATCTACCTTTCACGTTTTGCAAAAAAAGTTACTATAATCCACCGCCGGAATGAAATGCGGGCTTCGGCAATTTTACAGGAACAGTTAAAAGAAAATAAAAAGATTAATTTTATCTTAAACAATGTTGTTGAAGAAATCAGGGGTAACAATTCAGTTGATTCCATAAAATTAATAAACGTGGATTCGGGAACTGAAACCTTTGTTGACTGTGAAGGGGTATTCATTTATATCGGGTATGACCCGGATACCAGTTTTATAAAATGCAGGATAAAGTTGGACGAGTCGGGTTTTATAGTCACGGATGAGGCAATGCAGACTTCCGAAGAAGGAATTTTTGCCTGCGGAGACTGCCGCAGGAAGCCTTTATATCAGGTAATTACTTCTTGTAGTGATGGGGCAATTGCCGCGGAGAGCGCTTATAAATATATCGCAAGGAAGGCAAAATGAAAAAAGTAAAAGACTGGGTTAACAAAATGGCCAAACTCTGCCAGCCGGATAATATTGTCTGGATTGACGGCTCAGACGAACAGCGTAAACGGCTTGAATTGGAGGCGATGTCTTCGGGAGAACTTATCCAGCTTAATAAAGAGAAGCTGCCCGGTTGTTTTTTGCACAGGACTGCTGTTGATGACGTTGCCCGCACTGAACACTTGACTTTTATCTGTACGAAAAAGAAAAGTGACGCTGGAGTGACGAATAACTGGATGTCTCCGGCTAATGCTTACAGGAAGGCAACGGCTATTTTTAAAGGTGCCATGAAGGGCCGGACAATGTACGTTATTCCTTTTTCAATGGGGCCGGTCGGTTCAACCTTTAGTAAAATCGGAATTGAGCTCACTGATTCTCGTTACGTAGTCTTAAATATGCTTATTATGACTCGCGCAGGTGAAATAGTCCTGCGCCAGCTTGAAAAGGGCGGTGATTTTACTAAATGCCTACACTCCAAGGCTGATCTTGACATTAAGAAAAGGTTAATTTTGCATTTTCCCGAGGATAATACTATCTGGAGCGTGGGTTCAGGTTACGGCGGAAATGTCCTTTTGGGGAAGAAATGTCTGTCCCTGCGTATCGCAAGTTACATCGCAAGAAAAGAAAAATGGCTGGCAGAACATATGCTTATTATGGGCATTGAAGAGCCGAGTGGGCATATTGAATATATTGCCGCGGCTTTTCCTTCAGCCTGCGGAAAGACAAACCTTGCTATGCTTGTCCCTCCGGAGGGATTAAAGATCAAGGGATACCGTATCTGGACGGTGGGGGATGATATTGCCTGGATGCGCGTTGATACCGATGGTTCTTTGTGGGCGATTAACCCTGAGACAGGATTTTTCGGAGTGGCGCGCGGAACAAATTCTAAAACAAATCCGAATATGGTGGCAACTATCCAAAAGAACACTATTTATACCAACGTGCTGCTTAAGAATGACGGGATGGTATGGTGGGAAGGAACTGACGGAGAGGTTCCTTCCGAAGGCATTGACTGGCAGGGCCGGCCATGGAAGCCGGGACAGGAGGGCGCTCATCCCAACAGTCGGTTTACCGCTCCGCTCGTAAATTGTCCTTCAGCTTCTTTCAGGATTGATCAGCATCATGGTGTTCCGATTTCTGCCATTGTATTCGGCGGCAGAAGAGAACACTTAGCTCCTTTGGTGTTTGAGTCATTTAACTGGCAGCACGGGGTTTTTGTGGGCGCGACAATGGCTTCTGAGCGCACCGCAGCCCAAGTAGGAAAAATTGGCGAGGTGCGCAGGGATCCTATGGCTATGCTTCCTTTTTGCGGATACAATATGGGAGATTATTTCAAGCATTGGCTGGCAATGGGCAAGACCATGGCTAAACCGCCGAAAATTTTCCACGTAAACTGGTTTAAGACGGATAAGGACGGAGAATTCCTCTGGCCGGGTTATGCCGAGAATTTACGAGTCCTTGAATGGATATTGGACCGTTGCGATAACAAGATAGGCGCGATAAAAACCCCTATCGGTTACCTGCCTTATCCGGGAGACATAGATTTGACCGGACTTGAGTTGATCCCAAGCGTTTTAGAAGAATTGCTGGAAGTCCCGAAGAGTGGTTGGCTTGAAGAATTAAAAAGCATTAAAAATTTCTTCAAGTTATTCGGAAAATCGCTGCCTAAAGAATTATGGGAAGAATTTGACGCTTTATCAAAAAGGCTGAAATAAGGTTATGGAAGAAAATATTTTGCTGGCTACGGATTATAAGGATTTAAAACTTTTCCGGAGGGGAAAAGTGCGAGATATTTATGATTTAGGGGATAAGTTTTTAATTGTCTCTACCGACAGGATATCCTGTTTTGACGTGGTTTTACCCGACGGTATCCCTCATAAAGGCGAAGTCCTCACCGGCCTGTCTTTATTCTGGTTTGATTTCCTTAAAGGAGTGGTTCCGCATCATCTCATCAGTTCTGATATGAATAAGTACCCCGAAGAAGTTAAAAAACACAAGAAAGAACTACGGGGTCGCTCAATGCTGGTTTCAAAAACCAAACCGCTTCCGGTTGAATGCGTTGTAAGGGGGTATTTATCCGGTTCAGGATGGAAAGAATACAAAGAAAAGGAGTCTGTATGCGGGATTAAGTTGCCCGAGGGTTTAAAAGAATCCGATAAACTTCCGAGTATCATTTTTACCCCTTCCACTAAAGAAGATAAGGGCCACGATATTAACGTAGATCAGAAATACGTGGAAATGCAAATCGGCAAAGAACTCAGCGATAAGATTTCCTACTTAAGTATAAAGATTTACAGCCTAGCCAGCGAATACGCCTTAAAAAAGGGGATTATTATTGCCGATACGAAATTTGAATTCGGCATATATAATAGCGAGTTAATCCTTATTGACGAAGTTTTAACCCCCGATTCTTCGCGTTTCTGGCCTAAAGAACATTACAGGCCGGGTCATGCCCAACCCAGTTTTGATAAGCAGTTTGTCAGAGATTATCTTGAGACTTTGGATTGGGATAAGAATCCTCCTGCGCCAAAGCTACCTGAAGATATTATCAGGAAAACCAGTGAAAAATACCTAGACGTTTATAAAAAACTGGTCGGCAAGGAGCTTAAACTTAAGTGAAAAACCTAAAAAAGGTCTTAGGCTTTCTGTTGCGGGTCTGTATAAGCGTCATACTACTTGTCGTTTTGTTTTGTTTCAAGCAAGTCGACATACACGGTCTTATCTACGAGATAAGGAGTTCGGATAAAGCGCTTTTACTGCTGGCATTTTTCATTTTTTCTCTCACGTATTTCCTCGGTTTCTTAAGGTGGCAGATGTTGCTTAGAGCTGTTAAAGTGAATCTACCTCTGAAAAGAGTAATTACATCCTGCGCCGGAGGTCTCTTTTTTAGTTTATTTCTTCCTTCAACTGTGGGAGGAGACGTAGCGCGCAGCATTGATTTAGCTCGGTACACCCAGAAACCAAAAGAAATAGTCGCCACTGTTTTACTGGATCGTCTGAGCGGCTACGTTGGTTTGGTTATCGTGATATTATTTGCCGTATTAGCGGGCTGGAAAATGATAGGTGGGGATATTGTGGTTTTAATCAGCGTAGGTTTGATTACTGGGATACTGGTTGTTGCGTTGTTTATCCTGTTCAACAAATTTCTATACCGCCAGATTAATAAAATACTGCATCTGCCTAATGCCGGAAAAATCCGTACGACGCTAAAGAGACTTTTTTACGAAATTCATTATTTCCGCGAGCATAAAAAAGTTCTATTTTACAATATCCTTATTTCTGTTTTAATTCAGGTTTTAAGCCCGGTGGTTTTTTATATCCTTGCTTTGGCGATTGGCATGCCTGCGACAAACCCCGTTTATTTTTTTATTTTTGTCCCTATTATCGGCGCGATAACCCTTTTGCCCATATCTCTGGGAGGATTCGGATTGCGCGAGAATACAGCAGTCATTTTTTTCGCTAAAGCAGGCGTAGCTGGGAATTCCGCAGCAGCCATGGGTTTCTTAAATTCTATTTTTATCCTTATTTCCGGAATTATGGGAGGGATAATCTATGTCCTTACAGTACGTCATAGACGGGCACAACATCACCAAACACAGGGTATTCAGCCGTAACATTAAAGCCTGCCCTAGCTTGAGGAGCGCGCTGCTGCCTTTCATAAAGAATAAACACCTTACCGGAAGCCCGAAAAATAGCATTAAAATTATTTTTGACGGTTACCCCGATACTTCTTTAGAGGGTAATGATGAAGTTGTTTTTTCCGGAGATATTTCAGCAGATGAGAAAATCATTAAACTGCTTGAAAAGTCCGGGCGGCGCAAAGATACAATTGTTGTTTCCGATGACAGAGAACTGAGGTTTTTAGCCCGTTCTTTGGGAGTTAAAGTCTTGGGGGTTGAGGATTTTATTTCGCCTGCAGAAAAGGCGCCTAGGAGAAAAAGAGAAGAAGCAGAACTAGAGCTCACCTTTACACAAAAACACGTTATAAATCAAGAACTAAAAAGAATCTGGCTAAAAGAGTAAACGGTGTTGTAAAAATTCTTGACATAACTCTCTATTTATGATAATGTTAGAGGAAATAAGGTACCCTTAGCAGAGGTTGTTAGGGGAGTGACTAATCTATAAGGAGGTGCGAATGAGCAGTTGGCAAGTAGTCTTATTGGAACCGGCTAGGACAGTTTTAGGTCAGATTGGTCAGTTTTTGGTTAGTATTTTGCTCGTGCTTATTATCCTCATTGTGGGCTGGCTCATCTCTAAAGCTATCAGAGCCATCGTAACTAAGGGTCTGCGGGCAATTAAGCTTGATGAACTCTCTGACCGTATTGAGTTGGATGCCGTGCTCGAAAAAGGCGGAATTACTTATTCGCTTTCAGAACTATTGGGGGTAATTTGCTATTGGTTAGCGCTCCTGGTTACCTTTATGGTGGCGGTTAATTCTATCGGCCTGACCATAGCCGCGGAACTACTGAATAAGATAGTCCTGTACATACCCAACATAATTGCCGCGATATTTATCCTGATTCTGGGTATGTTTATCGCAACATTGTTAAAGAATATAATCCAGACTGCAGCTAGCAACGCCGGTGTTTCGCAGGTAAAGTTATTAAGTAAAGCCGTTGAGGTCATTGTAATGGTATTTGCCATATTCGTAGCTTTAGAACAGTTAAATATAGGAATACGCATTACCGAATTGACCTTAAGCATAGTATTGGGCACCGTCGGCTTAGCCCTTGCGTTAGCTTTTGGTTTAGGGTGTAAAGATATTGCCGGAAAATATGCCGCTGAGCTGATTGACAAGCTGAAAAAGAAATAATGTTTTTGTGAATCTAAAGCCAACAGCCCCGCACTTTCCTTAGTGAAGGTGCGGGGTGTTTTATTCATTCACGATGAAAATCTTGAGAGTTTGTTTAGCCCAGATTAATCCTACCGTAGGGGATATCCCGGGAAATTCAAAGAAGATAATCGCCTTTATTGAAGAAGCGAGGACCCGGCAGGCTGATATTGTCGTATTCCCAGAGTTGAGCCTTTCAGGGTATCCCCCTGAAGATTTATTGCTCAAGCCCCATTTCATAAAAGATAACGAAAATGCAATTAGGAGGATCGCTAAAGCCTCCAAGTTAATCTTTTCAATTGTAGGATACCCTTGTTTAGATAGAGACAAGCTCTGTAACGCCGCCGCCCTTATTTATAACAGCAGACTTGTAGATATCTACAGAAAAGTTTTTCTTCCAAATTACGGAGTTTTTGACGAAAAGAGGTATTTTTCTCAGGGGAAAATTTGTAATATTGTCGCATTCGGCAAGAAAGTAAAGATCGGTGTTAATATTTGCGAGGATATCTGGCATGCGGACGGCCCGCAGCGCACGCAGGTCTTATTGGGAGGAGCAAAGGTACTAATTAATATATCCGCTTCACCGTATCATACAAAAAAAATAGAAGAGCGGGAAGAAGCGTTAAAGAAAAGGGCTAAAGAAAATAATGCCTACATATTCTATTGTAATTTAGCCGGCGGCCAGGATGAGCTGATTTTTGACGGTGGAAGCCTTGTTTTTGATGATAAAGGTAAGTTATTAGCCAGAGGGAAACAATTTGAGGAAGACTTGATTTGCGTTGATTTAAATTTAGCTGATTTAAGGCCGCCTGTCACCTTAAAAAGGAAGGTTCACTTCTGTTTGCCTGCTGCAAGCCTTAGGTTTAAATTTTTACCTGAGGTGAAAGAAAAAGAATGGACTTCAACTGAAAATAGAATTGAAAAGAAGCTGGAATTTTTGGATGAAATTTATTCAGCCCTGCTCTTAGGGATAAAAGATTATGTCCTAAAGAACAATTTTAGGAAAGTTGTTTTAGGCTTAAGCGGAGGTATTGATTCCGCCCTTACCGCAGTATTGGCAGTGGATGCGTTGGGTAGTAATAATGTAGTTGTTTTAAGTATGCCTTCAAAATTTTCTGCCCCTGAAACCAGAAAAGACGCAAGGGTTATCGCCAAGCAGCTGGGTATCAAACTTATAACTGTGCCTATTGAAAGTATATATAAAGAATACCTGTCTTCCTTAAGGGGCCATTTTAGAGATTATAAACTTAATACCACTGAAGAAAACATACAAGCACGCATCAGGGGTAATCTGTTAATGGCTTTTTCCAATAAGTTCGGCTGGCTAGTTTTGACTACTGGTAATAAAAGCGAAATCAGCACGGGTTATTGCACGCTTTACGGAGATATGGCCGGAGGGTTTTCAGTTTTAAAAGATGTGCCTAAGGGTTTAGTTTATGATTTGTCGTGTTTTAGGAATAAGTGCGGCAAAAAGGAAATGATTCCCGAAAGCGTAATTAATCGTGCCCCCACAGCAGAGCTTAAGAGGAATCAAAAAGATCAGGATACTTTGCCGCCTTATCCGCTCCTGGATAAGATTATTGACCTCTACATAGAAAAAGACATGAGCCTTGAAAGAATAGTTAAAAGAGGTATTGACAGGAGTATTGCAGTTAAAGTTATTTCTATGATAGACAGGAATGAATATAAACGCCGTCAGGCGTCCCCAGGCGTAAAAATCACCCCCAAGGCGTTCGGAAAAGACAGACGAATGCCTATAACCAATCTTTTTTCCGGATAATAATGACATATACTTGTCCAATGCACCCTGAAGTTGAGCAGGATAGCTTCGGTGACTGCCCAAAATGCGGCATGCACCTTGAGCCAAGGGCAGTTTCTGTTGAATCAGGCGGCGAAGATATGGTAGCGCAGGATTTGACGCATAAGTTCCTGATTGCTTTGATATTTTCCGTGCCTGTTATCTTCCTTGCCACAAAAGACATGTTAGGATGGTTACAACTTATCCTCGCTACACCGGTCGTCTTATGGGCAGGAAATATTTTCTTCGTAAAAGCATGGAAGTCATTTTTGAATAAGAGCCCCAATATGTTCACTTTGATTGCGATGGGGGTAGCTGCAGCTTATGGCTTTAGCGCAATAGCCGTCCTTTTCCCCGGAATCTTCTCGGAAACCATAAGGCGGCCCGGATTATATTTTGAAACAGCCAGCGTTATTACAACCCTTGTGCTTATGGGGCAGGTCATTGAAGCAAAAGCACGCAACAATACAGGTAAGGCAATCAAAGCGTTATTCGGCCTTGCCGCTAAAGAAGCCCACCGCATCCGCAATGGCGAGGAAGAAGCCGTTCCCGTTGATAATATTCAAACAGGCGATTTACTGCGGGTCAGGCCCGGAGAAAAAGTTCCCGTAGATGGCATCATCATTGAAGGTAAAAGCAGCATAGACGAATCAATGATTTCCGGAGAAGCTATTCCGGTTGACAGAAAAGAAGGAGAGAGTGTTATCGGCGCAACCATTAATCAGGCAGGCGCCTTTGTGATGCGGGCGGAAAAAGTCGGCTCTGAAACTTTTCTTGCCCGAATAGTAAAAATGGTAGCTGGTGCTCAGCGCAGCCGGGCCCCGATTCAAAAACTTGCCGACAGGGTTTCCGGTTATTTTGTCCCTAGTGTTGTGGCCTGCGCAGTAGCCGCTTTTATTTTTTGGTCCGTATTCGCCCCTGCTCACACTTTAGCCTATGCCTTGGTAAGCGCTATATCGGTATTGATTATTGCTTGTCCCTGCGCTTTAGGCCTTGCCACGCCGATGTCAATTATGGTGGGTATAGGCAAGGGAGCTCAGTCGGGTATTTTGATAAAAAATGCAGAGGTGATTGAACGGTCTGAAAAAATCACCCATCTTTTGATAGACAAAACAGGAACATTAACTGCCGGTAAGCCGGAGGTAACCGATATGCTGGTAATAAACAGCAAGGAAGAGCGGGCATTGCTGGATATTACAGCTTCCATAGAGCAAAACAGCGAGCATCCCTTAGCGCGCGCATTGGTTGATTACGCAAAAAATAAAGGTGCAGGATTTTTACCAACGAAGGATTTTCATTCTATAGCAGGTGAAGGCGTTCAGGGTAATGTCAATGGAAAACCAGTTTTACTTGGAAAACAGAAATTTATTGAAAATGCCGGAATTAACATTTCCTCGGAGCTAAAGAGTAAAGCTGATGAACTTCAGGATAAAACCCGGACAGTTATCTGGTTGGCAGTGGAGAAAGAAATAGCGGGAATTTTCGGTATATCGGACCCTATAAAAAAGACAACCCCCGATGCTATCTGTACTTTACATAAAATGGGGCTTAAGATTATTATGCTTACGGGTGACAATGAAAAAACTGCGCGCTCAATCGCCGGGGAATTAGGCATTGAAGAGGTTTATGCCGGACTTGAGCCAAAGAGTAAGCAAGAAATTGTAAAAAAGATAAAGGATAGTGGGGTGAATGTGATGGTAGCCGGTGACGGCATCAACGATGCTCCAGCATTGGCAGAAGCCCAAGTCGGCGTTGCTATGGCTACGGGAACGGACGTGGCTATTGAGAGTGCGGGAATTACTCTGGTTAAAGGCGACCTTAACGGGATTGTCAAAGCACTGCGCCTTAGCCGGGCGGTTATGCGCAACATCCGACAAAACCTCTTTTTCGCTTTTATTTACAACGCGCTAGGTATCCCTATTGCTGCCGGCATAC
Organism: Candidatus Omnitrophota bacterium; assembly: GCA_049517335.1. Taxonomy (GTDB): domain Bacteria; phylum Omnitrophota; class Gorgyraeia; order Gygaellales; family Profunditerraquicolaceae; genus JBEKSD01. The sequence continues at coordinate 16,402 of JBEKSD010000014.1, forward strand.
TTTATCCATTCACAGGCCTATTTTTAAACCCGATGATTGCAGGTGCAGCTATGAGTTTCAGTTCGGTCTCGGTAATCGGAAATTCCCTCAGGTTGCGTAATCTGAAGCTGTAGAATTATGGGCGTATATAACTTTAAAAAATAAAGCAAGGCAGGCTTTTCATTCAATATAAAAACACCTTAATAAGAAATGACACTGAAAAAGCACATCAGCAATAAAAAAATCTACATCCGGACTTTTGGATGCCAAATGAATATGCGCGATTCCGAAATTGTCCGCGGGCTGCTTGAGAAGGAGGGACATAAGTTTACCGATGATAGTAGGAAGGCAGATGTAATTATTATAAATACCTGTGCAGTGCGGCAGCATGCGGAAGATAGGGTTTGGAGCGAGATAGGCAGCTATACTAAATTCTCTCCGAAGGGGAGGACAGTCCCCATAATCGGCTTAATCGGGTGTATGGCGCAGAGCCATAAAGAAAATGCATTTGACAGGGCGCCGGTCTTAAGCTTCGTGATTGGGCCGGGAGATATCGCTAAGATTCCGAATATTATAAAGATGCTTTTAGAAGACCGGAGACAGTCCCCAAAAAGTGGAGACAATCTTCAAGCTTTATATGAAAGAAGAATCTGGGAAACGGATAATAATGGCCGGCCTGAAGAAATTTACCATACAGATTTTTATCAGGATAAAAAACATGCCAATGTGGTTATCTCCGAAGGTTGCTCGAACTTTTGTTCCTATTGCGTTGTTCCTTTTGTGCGCGGAAGTATACGACACCGTAAACATGAAGATATTTTAGACGAAATAAACCGGGCGTTAGCCGAGGGTATTACCAAAATCACACTGCTTGGCCAGAATGTAAACGCTTATGTTGACGGCTCCGTGAATTTTACCAAGTTACTTGAACTGGTCAATTCAGTCAAAGGTTTGAAAGAGTTTACCTTTATGACTAGCCATCCCAAGGATACTTCCGCAGAACTTTTTAAGGCAATAGCAAACTTGGATAAGCTGAAGAAATTTCTACATCTTCCGCTTCAATCAGGTTCAAACAGAATATTGAAACTGATGAATCGACATTATACCGGGGAATCATATCTGAATTTAATTAAAGAGTACCGGAAAACGGTTAAAAATGGTATATTAACTACGGATATAATAGTGGGTTTTCCCACTGAAACCGATGGTGATTTTAACGATACATTTAAGCTTTTCAAAAAAATAGAATTTGCCGGCGCGTATTTATTTAAATATTCACCCCGACCATATACGGTAGCAGCCAAAATGCCCGATGATGTGGCGCGTGAGGAGAAAGAAAAAAGGCACAAGATATTATTGGAAATACAGAGGAAAAATTCAAAAAAATACAGATGGTAAAACGTAAATTAATATTATTCTTAATTATTGTCCTTGTAAATTTCTTTTTTACTTTCTCTTTTGCGCAAGAGATTGACAGGCTCAAGGCTTGTTTTCTAGAAGGCGATTACCATTGCGCTATAATTGAGGGCGAAAAAGCCCTAGGCAATAATATAGATAAACAGCATTCCGATGAGTTGTATTATTTTTTGGGACTAAGTTATTTAAAAGAAGGAAATTATTTACGGGCTTCCGATATATTTGCGATCGTAATCAACGAATTTAAGCAGAGCCCTTTTAAGGATGACTCTGCGCTTGGGCTGGGAGATACTTATTTTTTACAGGGAGATTGGGATAAAGCCGGTAATTATTATTCAGACCTCTTAAAAAATAACCCGCACATTAAACTAAAAGCCCAGCTTTACTTTCGTTTAAGCAAGATAGCTTTTAAAAAAGGCGATACTGCTTCAGGTAAGGCCTACGCGGATAAACTGGCTTTAGAGTTTCCTTTAAGCCCGGAGGCCCTTGTGAATAATGATATTTTCCTCCAAGCGGCAAAGACGACAGGTGTGTTCTATTCAGTGCAGGTCGGTTCATTTTCCAGCAGCGCTAATGCTGGTAATCTCAGTTCCATTTTAAACAAGAAAGGATACTCTGCTTTTGTTGAAGAAGGCCCATCTAAGGGTAATGACAAGATTTACCGCGTTAAAGTCGGCAAGTTCAGCAAGAGGCAAGAGGCAATCATAATTAATGACAAGCTTATCCAAGAAGGTTATCCCACAAGAATCACTCCGTAATGGCATACCGTAAATCGCAAAATTTAAGGCCAGAGATAGTTTTTCTTATGGGTCCGACTGCAGCAGGCAAGACCGACACAGCCGTCTATTTAGCTGAAAAGTTAAACTCGGAAATTGTGTCGTGCGACTCTATGCAGATTTATAAAGATATGGATATTATGACTTCAAAGCCCGTAGGATGCGTGTTGAAAAAAACCCGTCATCATTTAATAGGGGTAGTTTCTCCGGAAAATGAGTATAATGTTTCAAAATACAGATTAGACGCCCTTAGAGCGATAAAGAAAATCATTAAAAGGGGCAAGGTTCCTCTTTTTGTCGGAGGAACAGGGCTTTATATGACTATATTGCTCGATGGTATTTTTAATCTGAAAGTTAAAAGCCAAAAAATGAGGGAACGCCTTTATAAGCAGGCAGAAAAGTCCGGAAGCGCTTATTTACATAAAAAACTTCAGAAAATTGACCCCGATGCGGCGGCTAAAATTCACCCTAACGATTTGAAACGGATTATCCGGGCGCTTGAAGTATATGAAGTTACCGGTAAGCCGATATCTATGCTGCAGAAAAACAGGCATGGGCTTTGGGATGAATATGGCGTAAAAATATTTTGTTTAGATATGGAGAGGGGTAAGCTCTATAACAGGATTGACAGCCGTGTGGAGAAAATGTTTAAAAAAGGCTTAATTAAAGAAGCTAAAAGACTACTGAATATGAAATTAAGTAGAACTGCTTCGGCTGCCATAGGCTTAAAGGAAGTTAAGGGTTATTTAGAGGGTTCTTACGGGCTTCAGGAAACAAAAGAGCTTATGAAGCGCAATACCCGCCAATACGCAAAAAAACAGCTCACTTGGTTCAGGAAAGATAAAAGGATTCAATGGATTAATGTAGCGCAGAACGATACACCTGCAAAAATAACCGAAAGGATATGGAAAGGAATTAATGGAAAAAGCGCTTCTCGTAACGGTTAAATTTAAAAACAAAAAAGAAAACTGGAGTTTTGAAGACATTGCGCAGGAGTTAGAAGAGTTGACTGCTACTGCGGGCGCTGAGATGTTTGATAATATAACCTGCCTGCTTGAGAAGACTACCGCGAATTTATTTATCGGAAAGGGAAAGGCGGAGGAAATCAGTTTGATTTGTCAGGAAGAAAAGATTGATAGCGTAATTTTCAGCTCCGACCTTACCGGTACCCAGCAAAGAAATTTAGAAGATGTAATCGGCAGGAAGGTTGTGGATCGCACCCAACTCATACTTGATATATTCGCCAAACATGCCCGCAGCCCGGAAGGGAAAATGCAAGTTGAACTTGCCCAGCTTCAGTACCTATTACCCCGTCTTATAGGAAAAGGCCTGATTTTATCCCGCACAGGCGGCGGCATCGGAACCAGCGGCCCGGGCGAGACAAGGCTGGAAGTTGACCGGCGCAGAATTCGTAAGAGGATTGACGGCCTGAAGGAAGATTTAAAACATTATTCCCTACATCGCAAGACTATGAGAAAAAAAAGGCAGGAGAATACGATTCCGACGGTTGCGCTTGTCGGTTATACCAACGCCGGGAAATCAACCCTGTTAAACACGCTGACTCAAGGAAGCCAGTTAGTTGCAGACAGTTTGTTTACTACGCTTGATACGGCTTCCAAAGCGCTGCAGTTGCCTAACGGGGAAAACATTATCCTTTCCGATACGGTAGGTTTTTTAAACGATTTGCCTCACCATTTAATAGAAGCATTTAAGGCGACATTAGAAGAGGTTGTCGAAGCAGACCTGCTAATTCATGTTCTGGACGTAAGTCATAGTCGGCTTTATGAGCACGCCGCTGCAGTATTTACTGTGTTAAAAGAACTTGGCGCGCACCAGAAACCGATAATTACTGCCTTAAATAAAATTGACCTTATTGATGAGCCCGCAAAGTTAGAGCGATTAAAAGCAGATTTCAATAATCCCGTGTTGATTTCGGCAAAATTAAAAGACAATTTGGGGCAATTGTTAGATGAAATACAAAAGAATTTCTCAGGCCGGATGGCTGACCTCAGTGTTTTAGTGCCCCATTCAAGGATGGATTTAGTTGATTTATTTTACCGGGAAGGTAAAGTCAGGGATATACAATACGCGCAGGAAGGAATTAGGGTTAAGCTTTCATTGCCAAAAATCCTCGCTCAGAAATTAGTGAGCTCTAAGCAAATAACCATTAGGGAGGGTTGACAAAGAGATTAAATATGTTAAAATAATCCTTTAGCAGTCTTAAGGTAAGAGTGCTAATGGAGATTTAATTATGGTAAGGCACGTAGATTATGAGTCCAGAAAGAAGTCTGTTCTTGGTGCCACTATAAATCAATATATTCGCGAGGCAATACCCGTTGCCTCTGACGATATTGCTTCTTATTTTGATTTAAGTCCGGCAACCATCAGGAATATATTCGTCGAGCTGGAACATTCTGGTTATCTTACTCATCCCTATACTTCGGGGGGCCGCATACCTACCGACAAAGGGTATCGTTATTACGTGGATTTTCTTCTCTTCCAGATGGAGCTGCTTACAGGTGAAAAAGAACAGATTTCCCTACAGTTCAAGCGAGAGGTCAAAGAGCTGGATAAAGCGTTGGAGAATGCTACTGAAGTAATCGCTTCGCTTACGCATTGTACGGGCATTGTTTACTTTCAGGAGTGGCAGGATAAATACTTTTATAAGGGCGTAAGCCGTATCTTAGAGCAGCCGGAATTCCGTAATTTTGAAAAAATGCGCACGTTAATAAAACTCCTTGAAGAGAAACAAAATATCCTTGAGATAATCAATAGGGATTTCTCGGATAAAGTTAAAGTATATATCGGGGAGGAAACGGGTTTTTCTGAAATTGATAATTGTTCTCTTGTTGTCTCAAACTACCGCCACAGGAACAAACCATCCGGCAAGCTGGCAGTTTTAGGGCCGGCGCGAATGGAGTATAATCACATCATCCCGACTTTAGAGTATATCTCTATGGTCCTGACCGATGTCCTGGATAATATTTAAATAATATGGGAAACGATAAAAATAACCACACAGCTCCGGAAAAAGAAGAAAAATTAATTACCCTGAAAGAACAGGAATATCTTAAACTAAAGGGGGAGGCTGAAAAAGGGAAAGAAAGCTGGGATAAACTTTTAAGGATGCAGGCTGATTTTGAAAATACGCGTAAACGCCTTGAACGCGAGAAACAGGATTTTATAAAATTCGCCAATGAAGGCCTGATACTTGAGCTCCTGAATATTTTAGACGATCTTGAACGCGTAGTTAATTCGGCTGAGTTAAAAAATGAGGATATGCCGGCATTTTTAAAGGGCGTTGAGATGATTTTAGCCCATATTTATGAAATGCTCAAAGAGCATGGGGTAAAGTCCGTTGAAGCAGAGGGGAAATTGTTTGACCCGAATTTTCATGAAGCGCTTATGCAGGTTGAAAATAAAGACCTACCTGAACACACGGTGGTAGAAGAGCTGCAAAAAGGTTATTTATTGAACGACCGAGTAATCCGGACGGCAAAAGTAAAAGTTTCAAAGAAATAAGAAGGAGGAAATCATGGCAAAGGTAATAGGCATAGACTTGGGTACTTCTAATTCAGCGGCTGCGGCAATGGAAGGCGGCAGGCCGGTAATCATCCCTTCGGCAGAAGGTGCGGGCGTTGCTTCAGGGAAAGCATTCCCTTCTTTTGTCGCATTTACCAAAGACGGCCAGCGCTTAGTCGGCGAGCCGGCAAGAAGGCAAGCGGCAATTAATGCCGAAGGCACAATTCAGGCCGCAAAGCGCAAGATGGGGACTGATTATAAATTTAAGGTTTACGGGAAGGAGTATACCCCTCAACAAATATCCGCGTTCATTTTGCAAAAAATAAAACAGGATTCCGAAGCCTATCTTGGCGATAAGATTGAGGAAGCGGTAATAACCTGCCCGGCATATTTTGATGATAACCAGAGGACCGCGACAAAGGACGCCGGAGAGATCGCCGGTTTAAAGGTCTTAAGGGTTATCAACGAGCCTACGGCAGCATGCCTTGCTTACGGGTTGGAAAAATCGCAGAAAGAACAGAGGATAATGGTGTTTGATTTAGGAGGCGGGACCCTGGATGTTACCGTTATGGAAATGGCTCAGGGCGTATTTGAGGTTAAATCTACCTCTGGAGATACCCAGCTCGGCGGCACCGATATGGATAACATCCTAATTGATTATATTGCCAATCAATTTAAGCGCGAAACAGGGATTGATTTAAAAGGAGACAAAATGGCTATGCAGCGCCTGCGTGAAGCTGCTGAAAAAGCCAAGGTTGAGCTTTCTAGTACGTTAACCACTGATATTAACCTGCCTTTTATTACAGCTGATGCTACGGGACCAAAACACCTGACTATGTCTATTAACCGGGCAAAGCTAGAAGAATTGGTCGGGCCGATCATTGAACGGTGCAGGCATCCGATGGAGCAGGCCATTAGCGACGCAAAATTAACAGGCACAGGTATTGATAAGATAATTATGGTCGGCGGCCCAACGAGAATGCCCATAGTTCAAAAGTTCGTTGAAGATTATGTCGGAAAAAAAATCGAGCGCGGGGTTGACCCGATGGAATGCGTGGCGCTGGGTGCTGCGATTCAGGCGGCAATTATCAAGGGAGAAGTCAAAGACGTCCTTCTGTTGGACGTTACCCCTCTTTCTTTGGGTATAGAAACGCTGGGAGGGGTAAGTACTAAGCTTATTGAGAGAAATACCACTATTCCGACAAAAAAATCACAGGTTTTTTCAACTGCCGCGGATAACCAAACCGCGGTTACCATCCGGGTACTACAGGGCGAGCGGCCGATGGCGGACGATAATGTAGAGCTGGGCAGGTTTGATTTAGTCGGTATCCCCGCAGCTCCCCGCGGAGTCCCTCAGATTGAAGTTGCCTTTGATATTGACGCTAACGGCATTGTCCATGTTTCAGCTAAGGATTTAGGCACGGGTAAAGAGCAGTCAATACGCATCAGCGCGCCTAAAAAACTTTCCAAGGAAGAAATTGATAAGATGGTTAAAGATGCCGAGAAATTTGCAGCCGAAGATACCAAGAGAAAAGAAGAAGTTGAAATAATAAATCAGGCGGATAATTTAGCTTATGCCACTGAGAAATCTTTAAAAGATTACGGTGATAAGGTCAGCCAAGCTGAGCGCGCCGATATTGAAACAAAACTTAATGATTTAAAAACCGCAATCAAAGACAAAAATGTGGACAGGATTAAGCGGAGTATGGATGAGTTGACTAAGGCCTCGCATAAGTTAGCTGAAGAAATTTATAAACAGGCCTCGGCAAAACAACAACAGGGACCAAAAGCTCAAGGAGCAGCAGAGCAGGAAAAGAGCGAAGAGCAGGGTGAAGAAAAGAAAAAGGGCGACGATATAATTGACGCCGACTTCAAGGAAGAAAAATAAGTAAAGAATGACTACTAAACGCGACTACTATGAGATTCTGGGAGTAAAGAAGAATGCTACCCTTGATGAAATAAAGAAAACATACCGGGAACTGGCTTTACGTTTTCATCCGGACAGGGTTCCTCATGAGCAGAAGAAAGAGGCTGAAGAAAAATTTAAAGAAATCTCCGAGGCTTACGCAGTGCTTTCTGATTCAAGTAAGCGCGCGCTTTATGACCAATACGGCCACGCCGGAATAGACCAAAGGTATGCTGAAGAAGATATATTCAAGGGGGCGGATTTTTCAAGCGTGTTTCAGGGAATGGGTGATTTCGGACTTGGCGGGGGAATATTTGAGGAAATATTCAGCGATCTCGGCTTTGATATTTTTGGGTCAAGAGGCAGGGTTTCAGGGTCTCGTCGCAGAGGCAGAGACCTTCAAATTTCCGTAGAGATATCCCTTGAGGAAGCAGCGCAGGGGGTAGAAAAAACCATTACCGTTCCGCGTTATGAAGTATGTTCCACTTGTTCCGGAAGCGGGGCAAAACCGGGAAGCAAAAAAATAACCTGCCCGCAATGCCGCGGTTCCGGCCGCACAGTGGTATCTAGCGGCTATTTTCAACTCGCCCAGACTTGTCCGCGTTGCAGTGGAGAAGGCGCAATCATCCAGTCCCCTTGCCCTAATTGCCGTGGTGAAGGAAAAATGAAGGTAACGCGCAAGATTAAAGTAAATATACCCGCGGGAGTAGATACGGGTTCTAATCTAAGGGTTAGAAGCGAAGGCGAATCAGGGACATCCGCAAGGGGCGACCTTTATGTGATTATTGAAGTAAAGCAGCACCCTGTTTTCAAAAGGCATGGAAATGACCTGCTTATTGAAATTAATATAAGTTTGAGTAAGGCTATTCTCGGTGCCGAGATAGAAGTCCCGACGTTGACAGGTCATGTAAGAATGAAGATTCCGGCCGGCACGCAGAGCGGCAAGATTTTCCGCTTAAAAGAAAAAGGGATTCCCGACGTTCACGGTAGGTCAATAGGGGATGAGTTAGCCAGGGTTAATGTGGAAATTCCGGTTAATTTGACTCCTACGCAGCGTAAGCTCATTGAAGAATTTGCCTCCCTGTCAGGAGAAACTGTTGACGAGGAAACCTTTACAGATAAAATAAGGAGAACTTTTAAATAGAAAGAGGGGTTTATATATGCCAACTTATGATTATGAATGCACGCATTGCGGTAATGCCTTTGAAGTTTTTCAGCAGATAAACGATAAAGTTTTGGAAAAATGCCCGAAGTGTAATAAAAAACTGAAAAGATTAATCGGCGTAGGAAGCGGGATAATATTTAAAGGTTCTGGCTTTTACGCTACTGATTACCGCAAGAAAGGCGCCAGTGAACCAGCAAAAAGTTGCCCTAAAGCAAACGAAGGCTGCGCCGGGTGTTCTGGAGCGCAATAATTAAGTGGCTAACATAAAGCCGTTTAAGGCGTTAGTTTATGATAGCGATAAGATTAAAGATTATGCGGACGTAGTTTGTCCACCATATGATGTAATATCCGAAGCGGAGAAAGCGGCGTATTATGGGCGTTCGGAACAGAATTTAATACACGTGCTCCTGCCGGAATTCGGAAATGGGAAGGATAAATATCAGCATGCGGCGGAGATTTTGAAAAGCTGGATTAAGGAAGGCGTCCTGAAAGAGGAAGAAAAACCCGCCGTATATTTCTATAGCCAGCAATACAGCATCCGCGGAGAAAAAAAGACACGTTTAGGTTTTATCTCGCTCCTGCATTTGGGCGAAAACGGGTGCGCTGCCTTTGCCCATGAGAATACCCGCCAGGCGCCGAAAGATGACCGTTTTAACCTTATAAAACAAGTTAAAGCAAATTTAAGCCCCATCTTTGTCATCTTTCAGGACAAGAAACGTATTATCCAGAGGATATTCCAGAAAAATATAGATGAGACTACCCCTTTAATCAAAGTTACTGATAATGAAAAGACCATCCATAAACTCTGGAAGATTGATTCACCTGAACTTATAAGTGCACTGGAAAAAGCGCTGGAAAAAGAAAACATATTTATTGCTGACGGCCACCACCGTTTTGAAGTAGCTTGTAATTACCGCGAGCTTATGCGTAGCAAACTCGGTTCACTTACGGGAGAGGAAGATTTTAACTATATCATGACTTACTTTACCAATACCGACGCCCGCGGGCTTTCAATATTACCGACCCATCGACTGCTTAAATTGAATACAGCTTTTAATTTTGAAGAATTTAAGGATAAACTGAATGAATATTTTGAGGTTGAAGAAATTAAAGACAAAATTAAATTTTTCTTATTCCTTGAAAAGTGTAGCCGCAGCGAACACGTGATAGGTATATCTAAAAACGCAAAATACTGGCTCCTGCGTTTAAAGAACATTAAGATTCTAGACAGAATGATCCCCGGACGGCCTAAAGAATACAGATCGCTGGACGCCGCTATTCTAAATACGATTATCTTTAAGCATATTTTGGGGTTTGACCCGGAAGAAAAAGGTATTATTAGTTACAATCAGAATGCGGAAGAATTTATATCGGCCACGGAAGCTGATAGTACTTTTATTGCATTCTTTTTGAATCCGGTTAAAATTGAACAGGTAATAGCCGTGGCCACGGTACGAGACAAGATGCCTCCCAAATCAACTTATTTTTATCCTAAGGTTTTATCCGGCTTGCTTATCAATAAATTTAAAGACTAATACTATGGCATTATTCGGTAAACCAAAATATACCATTGTCAGGCTTAAGAAAAAAGATATTCCGGAAGGTCTTTGGACCAAATGCGATGAATGTTCTGAAACGCTTTTTAATAAAACCCTTGATGAAAATTTTAAAGTTTGCCCAAAATGTAACCACCATTTCCTTTTAACTGCCCACGAAAGAATAAACCTCCTTATTGATGAAGGGACATTTACCGAGTTTGATAAAGATATGGTTTCCAGTGACCCTTTGGATTTCAAAGGACCCAAGACTTACAAGGATAAACTTGCTCAAGATCAAGCGGCAACCGGGTTAAAAGATGCGGTTATTTCTGGACAGGGTCTGTTGACCGGGGAAAAGACGATAATAGCTGTTACGGATTCGCGTTTTATTATGGGTTCCATGGGGTCGGTGGTCGGAGAAAAGATTACCCGTGCGATTGAGAAAGCAACCAAGGATAAGTTACCTATGGTAATAGTTTCCGGTTCCGGTGGAGGGGCAAGGATGTATGAAGGAATGTTCAGCCTGATGCAGATGGCAAAGACGTGCGCTGCCCTTGCGTATCATAAGGAAGCAAGGCTTCCGTATATCTCAGTCTTGACCAACCCCACTATGGCCGGAGTTATGGCTTCTTTTGCCGGAGTGGGCGATATAATCATTGCCGAACCGAAAGCGCTAATCGGGTTTACCGGACCACGGGTTATTGAACAAACTATAAGGCAGAAGCTTCCTTCGGGTTTCCAGCGTTCGGAGTTCTTGCTTGAACACGGCCTCATAGATATGATCATACAGCGCAAAGACCTTAAATCAACTTTAAGCCGATTGCTTGACTATCTAGAATAATTAGGTATAAGATTATTTTTATATGGCTAACTGGAGAGTTAAATAATGGCACAGGTAAGTTTAAGGAGTGTTTCCAAGATATACCCCGGTAATGTCAGGGCGGTTGATAAAATAAGTTTGGGCATAGAAAATAAAGAGTTTATGGTCTTAGTCGGCCCCAGCGGATGCGGTAAATCAACGACGCTAAGGATGATTGCTGGCTTGGAAGAGATAAGCGAAGGTGAAATCTATATCAGCAATAAACTTGTTAACGATGTCCCAGCAAAAGACCGCGACATCGCGATGGTTTTTCAGAATTACGCGCTTTATCCACATATGACTGTTTTTGAGAATATGTCTTTTGGGTTGCGCCTGAGGCATATTCCTAAAAAAGAAATTATCCAGCGGGTAAACGAAGCGGCGGAAATACTGGGGATTAAACGCCTGCTGAGTCGCCGTCCCAAAGAGCTTTCCGGAGGAGAGAGGCAGCGCGTGGCTGTAGGTAGGGCCATTGTCAGAAAGCCCCTGGTTTTTTTATTTGACGAACCCTTAAGCAATCTGGATGCCAAAATGCGCGTCCAGATGCGTACTGAAATCCATAAACTGCACATCCGCCTCCAGACTACCATTATTTACGTTACCCATGATCAGGTAGAAGCGATGACTATGGGGGACAGGATTGCCGTAATGAAGGACGGCATCCTCCAGCAGGTAGCCGACCCCATCGGTGTTTACGACCGGCCTAAAAATAAATTTGTCGCAGGTTTTATCGGTTCTCCTCCGATGAATTTTATGCTCGGTAGGATTATCAAGAAAAATAATAAGCTGTATTTTGACGAAGGCAGGATTACGGTTAAGCTTGTTGAAGATATGCTCACCGTAATGACTCCTTATACAGGTAAAGAGGTTTTTTTCGGCATACGCTCCGAAGACATTTACGATAAGCTCTTCGTTTCGGAAGCACCTCCTGAAAATATCGTGAGAGTGAACTGCGAAGTCTATGAGCCGATGGGGTCCGAAGTTTACCTTTATCTTAATACCGGCAAACATACTTTTATCGCCCGGGTAGGCGCGCATGACAAGCCTAAGGTAAATCAGGATATGGACCTTGTTTTTGACATGAGCAAAGTGCACTTTTTCGATAAAGATACCGAAGAAACAATAATTTAAAGTCAGGTAAGGCTTTTATGCAGGTTAAGCCGGCAGTAAGAATCCTTGCAATAGTTATCCTTTTCTTCGCCCCCGCTATCTTCATCCTGCATTTATGCACACATCCTTTATTATTACTTTTTCTATTTTACTCCTTCAATATCACGGTATTATTCCTTGTTTTTAACAAAAAATATAATGAAAAATTCTCGCTGCGTTACAAGATTGACAAGCTCAAGGAGCGCATTAATGTATTGAACGAAGAGATGAAGAAGCACAGTAAAAATAATTCTGCCTGGCTTTTGAAAAAAGAGCGCTACAATAGATTTAAGAAAATCATCGAGAATATTAATCAGGACCTGAATCTGGATTCCGTTTGCGAAGAGCTGGTTACCATGGCGTTTTCCCTTATTGCGAATAATAAGGGGGTCTGCCTGCTTTATCTTGTTGACCCCCAGACTCAGAAATTATACCTCTTTAAGAGTAGGAAAGAAGACGAGAAACTAATAATTAAGGCTAAAGGCGGGGATATATTTGATATATGGGTTATGCGTCATTCAACGCCTTTGCACATTGAGGATATAAAGAATGATTTCCGTTTTGACATAGATAAACTTATTTTACAGGATAAGCGGCCGGTTTCTTCGCTGGTAAGCTCTCCCTTTATTACCAGCCACGGTTTTTTGGGTACTTTAAGATTAGACAGCCCTCTGACTAATGCATTTTCGCAGGATGACTTAAGGTTCTTAATGACTATCTGTGATTTAGGCGCGGTTGCCATTGAAAGCTCTGAATTATTCCAAAAGATGCAGGATTTAGCCATTCATGACAGCCTTACTTCTTTGTATACAAAAGGTTATTTCCTTAATCAGTTGAAGGAAGAATTCCGTCATACGCTGCGACATAAAACGTCCCTTTCTTTATTTATGATTGACATAGATTTTTTTAAAATCTATAATGATAAATTTGGGCATACTGCGGGAGATGCTGTCTTAAAATTGTTAAGCCACAATATGGAGCAGTTTTTGAAGGATTACAATCCTGTAATCAGCCGTTTCGGGGGAGAAGAATTTTGCGTGATACTGCCCGACATGGATAAGGCCAGCGGATTTAAGATTGCGGATAAATTTTGCAGGTATATAGAAAAACAAAAGATCCATTTACGCAGGCAGGAAGCGAGCATAACGGTATCCATCGGGGTTGCCGGTTTTCCCGTGGATGCGGCGGCAGAGGATGAGCTTGTTGCCAAAGCCGATAAAGCAATGTATGAAGCCAAGCAAAGAGGAAGAAATCAAGTATGTTGTGTATAATCTTATTAATTATAATAAGTTTCTTTATAACCTTTACGCTAAATAAGCTCTTTTACGGCCTCTCATTAAAGGAGAAAAGCAGTCTTTCAAAGCTAAATGCCTCTTTTGAGAAATTGTTGAAGGACAATGAAGAGTTAAAAACCCAGAATGAATACCTCGAAAAATCAGTCCAGGAAACCATCGCGCTTTACGACATTACCAAGGATATTTGTAAAACTCTAGACGAGAAGGAAATGTTTAACATATTACAAGAGAGGATGAGTAAATATATTAAGGTTGATGCCTGTAAATTCATAAAATCCGAAGAAGAGTTGGAAAACTACAGCCACGATACGGCTTTGGAGCTCAAGATAGATAAAATCAGGATAGGTTATCTTGCGGCTAAAAACGTAAGAGAGGAAGATAGTGAGAAATTCATATTCTCGCCCAGCAGTTCCTCGTAGGGATAAAAAGAAGCCTTTTATACCAAAGGGTACAGGAACTGGCTATTACAGACGGCCTTACGCAGATTTTTAGTCGCAGATATTTTATGGACAGATTTGAGGAGGAGTTAAAACGCTCTAAAAGGTTCAAGCTTGAATTGTCTTTCCTGATGATAGATATAGACCGTTTTAAAGAATATAACGACCGTTACGGCCACCTTGTGGGAGATGCTATCCTGCGGGAAGTTTCCCGGTCAATTAAAGACAATATCCGACAGGTAGATTTCATGGGTCGTTACGGCGGAGAAGAATTGTCAATTGTCCTGACTGATACCGATAAAGAACAGGCACGGATTGCCGCTGAAAGAATACGTGCGGCGGTAGATTCCGAATCAATCCATGTTTATGACGAAAATTTACGGGCAACCGTAAGCATAGGCATTTCTTCTTTTCCTGATGATGCTTTAGAAGTAAAAAGCATTATTGATAAAGCGGACAAAGCATTATATTCAGCTAAACAACAGGGCAGGAACAGAGTATGTTAATAGAGGTAATACCCCCAAAAAGGGGTCAGAGTCTTTGAGCTCTGACCCCTTTTTTTCTTGCATTTATATTTGAATTAAGATAGAATACACCTCAATATATGAGCACTAAATTTATAATAGGCATAGACTTAGGCGGCACTAACCTAAAAATCGCCCTTCTTGGCAAAAACTGCAAAATAATAAGTAAAACGATTTTAAACACTAAAAAGTTTGCCGGAAAAGAAGGATTGATTTCGGCGATTATTTCCGCGGTAGAGCGGCTCATTAGCGATAAAAATTTAAAGAAAAACCAAATTCTCGGGCTCGGTCTTGGCGTTCCGGGGCCAACGGACCATCAAAAAGGGATTGTGCATTTTTTACCCAATATTCCCGGATGGCGGGAGGTTAGGCTTAAGAAAATACTGGAAAAGCGGTTAAAAATCCCTGTTTTTGTTGATAACGATGCTAAACTGATGGCTTTAGCGGAATATAAATCCGGAAATGCACACAAGTATAAAAATGTATTGTGCCTGACTTTAGGCACTGGTGTGGGAGGCGGAATAATTATAGGCTCTAAGCTTTACCGGGGCGAGGATAATACAGCCGGCGAAATCGGGCACCTTCTCGTTAATGAAAAAGGGCCGCGTTGTAACTGTGGTAAAACAGCCTGCCTTGAAGCGTATATTGGCAACCGTAGAATTATAAATAATGCGAGAAAGATATTCAAAAAAGAAATCTCCCTTGAAGAATTAAGCATATTAGCTGCAAAGGGGAATAAAACTGCATCTGGAATCTGGTCTTCTGCGGCTGCTCACCTTGGAACTGCCCTTTCCGGCTTGGTCACGGTTTTAAATCTTGATGCCGTTGTTATCGGCGGTGGATTAGCCGGTGTAGGAAAGATTTTATTTGACGTGGTAAAAGATACAATACACAGAAGGGCGATGAGCGTGCAGGCTCACAGGGTAAGGATTTTGAAAGCTAAATTGGGTAATGATGCCGGAATAATCGGCGCAGCTATTCTCGTTAAGGATGAAACAGGATATATTTAAACCCGCGGCAAAGATTATTCTTTTTGTGGCAGTCCTGTTTAGTGGCCCACTTTATGCGAAGGAAACCGGGGTTAAAAACAGCAGTTCCCCTTTAACCATTAACGCCGATAATGTAGAGTACGGCACGGATACCAAAAACGTGACTGCTACAGGTAATGTGGAAGTTCTTTATCAAGGAACCAAACTGACCTGTCGGAAATTAACGGTCAATACTGAAAACAAAGAAGGCTTTGCCGAAGGTAATGTCCGCCTTGAAAGCGATTCCGGAGTTATTGAAGGGGAAGGTCTGCATTATAACTTTCAGGGCAGTAACGGTTTTTTAAAGAACGCCGTTTTTAGGGCATACCCTTATTTCGGCAAGGCGCGAAATATTGAAAAGGTAAATGAATCCCAGTTTATCGCATTTGGGGGCTATACCACAACGTGCAGTTTTGACCACCCCCACTACCGCATTAAGTCTAAGCGGATAGACGTGTTTCCCGGAAACAAAGTCCAGACTAAATCAGATACATTTTTATTCGGCGATGTGCCTGTCGCCTCCATTCCTTATTTTAATCAGAGTTTTCAAGACCCGCTTATGCACGTGCAGGTGTCTCCCGGTCATAATAAGAATTGGGGTTATTACATGCTTTCCGCATGGAGAGTAAATTTGGCGGAAAATGTGACTGGTCAAATTTATTTTGATGCACGTTCCAAGCTTGGTCTTGCCGAAGGTTTCGGAACCAATTATTCAAACACTTATTTTGGTAAAGGTAGCTTCAAGTTTTATTACACTAAAGAATCCGCTACCAATGTCCCAGCAGGCACGACAGACACTGAATTCCAGAGATATTTAGTACGTTGGCGCCATAAATGGGATATCGATAATAATACCAACTTAGTAGCGGAATATTATGATATTAAAGACGAAAAGCGCGTAGAGTTAGGTTCAGATTATAGTTTTTTAAAAGATTACTTCTCCCGTGAGTTTGAAAAAGATGCCCAGCCGCCTAGTTATGTCCAGGTACACCATGCTTTTCATTATGCAAGCCTTGATTTCCTGATGCAGCAGAAAACCAACAGCTGGTATGATCCGGGTTATCTTGAAAGACTACCGGAATTAAAATTCAGCATGCCATCTTATAAAATCGGTGATACCCCGTTTTATTTTGAAAATGAATCTACCGGCGGAACATATAACCTGGTAAACTCAAGCAGTACGCCCGGCACAACAAGTACTCCTAATGTGCATGTTAACCGCATGGATACAACTAATAAATTTTCTATACCGGAGAAAATAGCATTCATTCAATTGGCGCCTTTTGTTTCAAGCAGGCAGACTTTTTACAGTGAAGGCCTGAATGGTAGCTCTATTTCACCGCGGACTATTTTTTCTTCCGGTACTAGTATGAGTACGAAATTCTTCCGTATTTTTGATGTAAAGAATAATTTTCTTGGCATGGATATTAATGGCTTAAGGCATGTAATAACGCCATCTATTGATTATAATTATAGTCATACTCCTACAGTGTTACAGACTAGTTTAAAACAGATAGATGATGTAGATGCAATTCTTACCAGCAGTAATACCACAGCGTTTACTTTATCTAATAAGTTACAGACTAAACGTAATGGAGCAAGCGTAGACTTTGTCGATTTCTTAGTAAGTAGTTCCTATAGTTATAAACCTAAGGGCCAAGGGGAGGGTAAATTTTCAGATTACCTCTGTAGGCTTATTTTTATACCTTACTCTTGGGTAAGAATTGACGCCGATACGACTTATAACCATTCGGGGTTGAGTTGGCAGAATCCTAATTATAATTCTTTTTCTAATTTTGATCTGGATGCCAATTTTACTTTAGGGAATGGACGTTCATTTGGGTTCGGGCAAAATTATTTAAGAAAAGGTGGAAACAGTTTGGTGTATAATTTTAATTGGCGCCTAAACCCTAAGTGGTCTTTTTCTCTTTATGAGAGGTTGGAGAACGGAAGTGATCCAACTCTAGAAAAAGGGCTGGTTGAAGAAGAGTACACTGTTACACGCAATTTACATTGTTGGGATGTAAGTCTTACTTATAATAAAAGTAGCGGGCAGGGAGCTAGTGTTTTTCTTCTTTTTCGTTTAAAGGCCTTTCCTGAACTTAATTTCAACATGAACCAGTCATACCATAAACCGACTACGTCAGCATGATGAGAACAATAATTCTGGGGATACTTAAAATATGAACATTTCAATCATCGGCTCAGGTTACGTAGGGTTGGTTACCGGGTCCTGTCTTGCCCAGCTGGGCAATAATGTCATTTGCGCGGATAATGACGCCAAAAAGATAGCTGCTTTAAAAAAAGGCATCGTCCCTATTTTTGAGCCGGGTTTAAAAGAGTTAATTAAGCGCAACACCAACGCCGATAGGCTCAAATTTACCTCAAAGATTAGGGACGCAGTAAGAAAGTCGGAAATTATTTTTATTACCGTGGGTACTCCTTCTCAGGGTAACGGAGAAGCGGATTTAAGGGGTGTAGACAATGTTGCGCGTAATATTGCTCTTAATATGGACGGCTACCGTCTTATTGTTGAAAAATCTACTGTCCCGGTTGAAACGGGCTCGTGGGTCAAGTGTACTATTTTGACATACGTTAAAAAAAATATAAAATTTGACGTTGCCTCAAACCCGGAGTTCTTAAGAGAGGGCTCGGCCATTGAAGATTTTATGCATCCGGATAGGATTGTTTTAGGGGTAGAATCAAAGAAGGCGCAAAAATTACTTACCAGTTTATACAAGCCGTTAAACGCGCCTTTCGTCATTACCGATATAAAATCCGCTGAATTGATTAAGCACGCTTCAAATTCTTTCCTTGCCGTAAAGATTTCTTTTATTAATGCCGTCTCGCGTATATGCGATAAAGTCGGGGCAGATGTGGTGGAAGTAGCCAGAGGCATGGGTTTGGATAAAAGAATCGGCGGGACATTCTTAAATGCAGGCATCGGGTATGGGGGGTCATGTTTTCCTAAAGATTTGGACGCTTTTCTGGACATTTCGCAAAAGTTAGGCTATAATTTTGAGTTGTTAAAATCGATAAAGCATATTAATGAAGGCCAGAAGAAAGTATTTTTGCAAAAAATAAAAGATTCCTTATGGATTATCAAGGATAAGACTATCGCGGTATTGGGGCTTTCTTTTAAGCCGGATACCGATGATATTCGCAGTGCTCCCTCCTTGGATATTATTATAGCCCTTAAAGAAGAAGGGGCTAAATTAAGAGTTTTTGACCCTGTTGCCATGGGTAATGCAAAGAGTATTCTGGTGGCGGGGGTAAAATTCTGCAAAGATCCATATGATGCCTGCCGGGCTTCGGATTGCCTTTTAATAATTACCGAATGGCCTGAATTTAAAGAGCTGGATTTTAAAAGAATAAAAAAACTGATGAACAGGCCGCTGGTTATTGACGGCCGCAACATTTACGACCCTGTTTCTATGAAGAAGTCGGGTTTTATTTATCTGGGAATGGGAAGAAAATAGAGTGGATAGCTTATTCCGAAAAATTGAGCAAAAATTAGAAAAAAAGAAATTCAGTATTGCCATTGTAGGACTTGGTTACGTAGGCCTACCTTTAGCGATTGAATTTGCAAAAAAAAGAATTAAGGTTACCGGTATTGAAATTGATAAAGGCCGGCTTAAGCATATCCGCAAAAAAGAATCTTATATTACCGATGTTTCTTCAGAAGAGTTAGGCAGAGTTTTAAATTCCGGTTATTTTTCAGCCTGCGCTGATTTTAAGATTTTAAAAGAAACGGATGTAATTATTATCTGCGTGCCTACGCCGTTAAAAGGAAAATATTACCCGGATATTTCTTATATTCGCGATGCGGTTATCTCTATCTCTAAATATATCAGAAAAGGGAGCCTTGTGATTTTAGAAAGTACGACTTACCCGGGCACTACGGAAGAAATTATTCTACCCTTACTTGAAAGTGACGGGAAGAAACATGGAAAGGATTTTTATTTATGTTTTTCTCCCGAAAGAATAGACCCGGGGAACAGGCGGTATCCGCTTTATAAGATTCCCAAGATCGTTGGAGGTTTAAGCAGGGAAGCCGCGGAACTGGCGGTTTTAGTTTATAAAAAGATAATCAATAAGGTTGTCGTTGTTTCATCAGCAAGGGCCGCAGAATTGACCAAGTTACTTGAAAATACATTCCGCTTAGTTAACATCGGAATGATTGATGAACTAGCGATGATGGCGCACAAGATGAATATAGACATCTGGGAAGTAATCCAAGCGGCTTCAACCAAGCCGTTTGGTTTTATGCCTTTTTATCCAGGGCCCGGGGTAGGCGGGCATTGTATCCCTAAAGATCCACTTTATCTTTACTGGAAAGCAAAACATTTTGGTTTTAAATCCTGTTTTATAAAACTGGCTTCTGAAATCATTTCGTATATGCCCGAATATGTTATAGAACGGGTTAAGAAAACGCTGGAAGAAAGGAAGATTAGATTTAAAAATGCAAAAATTCTGGTAATCGGATTAACTTATAAAAAAAATATCAAGGACTTGAGAAAGTCCCCAAGCCTTGATATAATAAATGCCTTAAAAAAGCGAAAGATCAACGTCCATTATTACGATCCCCTGATACCGTACCTTGACTTCGAGCATTTAAAGCTTAAATCCATAGACTTAAAACACGGCGTATTATCAAGATTTGATTGCGTCATAATTGCCACGGCTCACTCCTGCCTTGATTATGAATTTATCCTGAAAAATTCTTCTCTTATATTTGATACGTCTAATGTTTATGGACATATAAAAGTGAGAAAGGTAGTTTTGTTATGAGTAAATTCCTTGTGACTGGCGGTGCAGGTTTCATTGGTTCACATATCGTGCATAGATTAGTCAGGGATAACCATGAAGTGAGGGTCCTGGATAATTTTTCAAGCGGTAAAATGTTCAACCTTGAAGGTACCCTTGATAAGATTGAGCTAATTAAAGGCGATATCTGCTCATTTGATAACTGCGATAAGGCGACAGAGGGAGTAGATTTTGTTTTGCATCAGGCGGCTTTACGGAGCGTGCCTAAGTCTATGGACGACCCTACTATTTACAACGAAGTTAATATTTCCGGCACGCTTAATATGCTTGAAGCCTGCCGAAAGAACGGGGTAAAACGTTTTGTTTTTGCGTCAAGTAGCTCGGTTTACGGCGAAGTAAAAAAATTCCCGGAAAAAGAAAGTTTCTTCCCCCAGCCGATTTCACCTTACGCTTTAACCAAATTAACGGGAGAGTATTACTGCAATATTTTTGCCCTTTATTATGGGGTGGAAACCGTAAGTTTACGTTATTTTAATGTTTTCGGGCCCCGGCAGGCTTTGGATGATGAATACGCTGTAGTTATCCCGAAGTTCATTCACTGCATGCTACACGATGAGCCCGTCCCTGTTTACGGAAACGGAAGACAGTCGCGCGATTTTACTTTTGTGGATAATGTTGTAAATGCCAACATTCTGGCGGCAAGCGTCAAAGTTTCAGGAGGAAAGATTTTTAATATAGCTTCGGGAAAAGATTACACCATTCTTAATTTAACCGAAATCCTGAATAAAATATTAAAGAAAAACATTGCTCTCGAATTCCTTGATAAGAGGAAAGGCGACGTTTTCAGGACCTTGGCGGATATTTCAAATGCGAAAAGTTACCTCGGGTTTAAACCCCGGGTAAATTTTGTTCAAGGTTTGGAAAAGACCGTTGAATATTTTAAGCAAAATGCGTAAAAAAATAGTAGTGATAACGGGCGGAGCTGGCTTTATCGGCTCGCATTTGTGCGACCGTCTGATTAATGAAGGTTTTAGGGTTATCTGCCTTGATAATCTTATCACCGGTAGCCTTGACAACATTAGCCATTTGGCGAAGAATAAAAATTTTAAATTCATTAAGCACGACGTTTCCAACTATATCAGCATTCGGGGAAAAGTTAACTTTGTTCTGCATTTTGCCTCGTGCGCTTCTCCGGAAGATTATCTTATGTACCCGATACCTACGTTAAAAGCTGGCTCATTGGGGACCCATAACGCATTGGGTCTTGCCAAGAATAAGAAAGCAAAGTTTATACTTGCTTCAACTTCCGAGGTTTACGGCGATCCGCTTATGCATCCTCAAGCGGAAACTTACTGGGGCCATGTGAATCCGATAGGCGTGCGCGGATGTTATGATGAAACCAAGCGTTTTGCCGAAGCAATAGCCATGGCCTATTACCGTTTCCACAAACTGGATACCCGGATAATCCGGATTTTTAATACTTACGGAGAGCGAATGAGAATAAACGACGGAAGAGTCGTGCCTAATTTTATTTATCAGGCGTTAAACGGAAAACCCCTTACGGTGTACGGAAAGGGTAGGCAAACAAGAAGTTTTTGCTATATTGTGGATTTAATTGAAGGGATAAGCAGGCTTTTACGCGTAAAAGAAAATTATCCTGTTAATCTGGGTAACCCCGATGAGTTTACCATTTTAGAATTAGCCAATCTTGTTATTAAGTTAACCGGCGGAAAAAACAGCATTATTTATAAGGAACTTCCTCAAGATGACCCCCGTCAGCGTTGCCCGGATATTTCAAAAGCCAAAAAACTCCTTAAGTGGCAGCCCAAAGTCAGCTTGGAGACAGGCCTTAAGAAAACTATTGGCTGGTTCAACATAACTAAAAGCTCCTCAAATAGTTAGAAAGCGCTTTCCTTGACAACTGCTTACCTATATGTTATACTTTTAAAAATTTAAAACTAGAAAGGGCGGATATGCTTGATATTTTGCTCCAACTCAACTGGGTTGATATCGTAATCGTAATCCTTGTAGTCAGAGTTTGTTACATCTCTGTTAAAAGTGGATTTATAGTAGAAATATTTAAGTTATCCGGCACCATTTGCGCAATTTATCTTTCCCTGCATTATTATATGGTTCTTGGCGTCCGATTACAGGGAAATTCCTACGCTTCAGCAGTCCCTGCAAATTACTTTGATTTCCTGTGTTTTTTTGCTTTGACGCTATTGGGTTACTTCTTATTTTTTCTCCTTCGCAGTGTGCTCTACCGCTTTATGGAGCTGAAAGCTGTCCCGGCTTTAAGTAAATGGGGAGGGTTTATCACAGGTTTATGCAGGAGTGTCTTCTTAACTGGCCTGATTATTTTTGCTTTTTCAATTTCCACAGTCAGCTACCTTAAAGACAGCGGGAATAAATCTTACATCGGAAGCCGCCTTTCAAAAGTTGCACCCGCAACCTATTCATGGATATGGAATAATTTAACTTCAAAATTTATTCCGCAGGAAAAATTTAATAATACCGTTTTGGAAACCGGATAAAAAAATATGAAGCTTTCGCGTTTTTATGAACTAGCCGTCAAGTTCGGCAAAGATTGCGATGTGCGAGCGGGGAATAAGTTTAAATCTTTTGAAGATTCCCGTATTCTTTACGGCTCACCCAATACGGAAGTAAAAAAAATCATCGTCGGTATAGATATTGAGGTTGCCGACTTGCTGCTTGCGGATAAACTGCGCCAAAGGCAAGGACTGGATTTAGTGCTTTCACATCATCCGGAAGGAGTAGCATATGCTTCTCTTTACAAGGTTATGCGGCTGCAGATAGACGTGTTAAGAAAGGCCGGGATTAAAGAAGCGGTGGCGCGCAAACTGCTTGAAGAAAGGATGTTTGAGGTAGAAAGAAAGATTATGCCTCAGAATCATACCCGGCCGGTTGACGCCGCAGTTTTACTGGATTTGCCTTTTATGTGCCTACACACGCCCGCGGATAATCACGTTTATTCATACCTTATAGGCCTGATGAATAAAGAGAAGCCGAAAATGGTGGAAGATATCGTGGAAATTCTTTTGGGCATTCCCGAATATAAAGAAGCGCAGAAGAACTTAAGCGGCCCCTTTATTATTACCGGTTCTCCTAGAAGGAGAGCAGGAAGGATTCTTGTGGATA
>JBEKSD010000015.1:0-38306 GCA_049517335.1 Candidatus Omnitrophota bacterium
TGAGGTTGGTTAAGTGGTAGCCGAAGGGTTTAAGCTTAAAGAACTGGTAATCAAAGAGGTAGGAAAGGATGGTTAAAGGCTGGTAGTGGCCTACAGAGAAGGAGGTAAAGGTATCTTTTAGGCTCGCTAATGAGACTGAGGAGATAGTGGGATTGTTAACGACATAATCTTCATCATCCCAGTTAACAAAGCTATTCTTAAGGCAGGGATAAAAAGCCCCAAAGACAATGATCAGGATTAGAATGAGGCAGAGCGGGATGCTGAAATTTGTTATTCTATTAGTGGTAGTGAACACATTTAATTTATCTATTTAGCGCTCGCTGCTTTAAGTTTGTACAATTTATCCAGCGATTCCTTTAACTCTTTATCTTGAGGCCTGACTTCAAGCGCTTTTTTAATGTAAAATATGGAGTTATCAAAGTCGCCTCTATTGCTATAAAGTGCAGCCAAGCTCTTCATAGCTTCATAAGCGCGCGAATCTAAGCGCAGGGCTTCCTTGAATAACGTTTCCCCCTCTCTGGAATAACCTGCTTCGCTCCAATAAATACCGATACCAATTAATTCTTTAACTTTATCCGGACTTATGCTAAGTAACTTTTCACAGGTAGCCAATGCCTTATCGTATTCTTTATTTCTAATGAATAACTTAATGATATTTATCAGCACAACGGAAGACTCGGGGTTGATTTCATCAGCCTTATTAAAAGCTTCTAATGCTGCGCTATATTTACCTTGTGCATTATAAACGCAGCCTAAATTATTATATATTAAGTAAGATTTGGGGTTTAATGTAAGCGCCATATGATATGACTCCAGGGCCTTGTTAAATTCTTTCTTAGCCGCAAAAGCATTGCCCAATA
Source organism: Candidatus Omnitrophota bacterium (assembly GCA_049517335.1). Classification (GTDB taxonomy): domain Bacteria; phylum Omnitrophota; class Gorgyraeia; order Gygaellales; family Profunditerraquicolaceae; genus JBEKSD01. The sequence goes on from JBEKSD010000015.1 coordinate 861, forward strand.
GGAAATAAAAATCCCAAACACCGGGCTTAAACTGTAATGTTTTTCCCGCCTCTCTGATTACTGAATCATAATCGTTATTTTTATAATAAGCATTCCCCAAATTCACGCGGGCGATTATGTTATTTTTATCAATACTCAAGACATATTTATAAAAACTTATTTCATTTTTATAATTATAATTGACTAATACCGTTAAAATGGAAAAGTAAAAACATACGGCAATAAACAAGGCTTTTGAGAATCCGGGGAAACGGAAATGCAGGGCTAGAATGGAATAGGCCAGAAGCAGGCAAAAGCCGATGGATGAGTTATAAACATAATGTTCACTGAGGACCGGTCCAAAATATTTCAGAATTTCAGTCAGACTGATAATCGGTAATAAACCTATAGAATATACCGCTAATCCGTAAATAATGACCATGTTCTTTTTAACTACAGCCCGGGCCAGTAAATATACAAAGAATAGAAACGAACAAAGATAAATAATAAGCTTAAAGATAAAATTACTTCCTAGGAATGAGACCTTTACACTCAACGGAAGCACCAGTTGCCAGAAGAAACTCTGCGAATAGAGCAAAAACTCTCCTGCCGTACGCAGGGATATTAAATACGCAATATTAAATTTTCCACAAGGCATAAATATATTGCGCAAGATAATGTACACAGAAGCAATCATAAGGTATGGCAATAAAGACAGAAATATTTTCTTCTTATCTACCTTCAAGAACGCCGCAGAAATAAAAAGATACAGCGGGAGTAACAAAGCTCCCTCCCTGGCTAACAACGCGCCTATAAAAAACAACAATGAAAAAGAATAATATGCGGTCTTTTTCGAAGTTAACCAGTAAATAAAAGCTGCCAGAGAAGAAAGCATCAGGAAAGTTTCAAGGAGGTTTGATCTGCCGGATATGAAAGTAACCACGCATACTTGTGCCGGATGGATACAGAAAAATATACTGCTCAATAACGCTAATATTTTATTCTTAAAAATTAAATAAATAATCAAAAACAAAAGAAATCCGTTAAGGCTCTGTAGAATAATATTGACGAATCGGTAACCGGCAGGATTTAGCTTCCAGAGAGGATATTCAAAAGCATAGCTTAGTATCAGTAGCGGACGGTAATATTTGTCATTAAAGTCATAACCTGCTTTTGAACTAAAATAAAAGATATCGTTGGAAAAGATTTTAGAAATTGAGAAATATTTGACATGTTGATTATCAACTATCAAATAATTATCATCGAATATAAACGAATGGTGCAAGGCATTAAAATATAATGCTAAGCAAACGATGAAGAAAAACAATAAAAAAATATAATTTGGTATTTTATTTACGGGCGTATCTGGGGTCAAGCAGCAAGCTCCTACTTATTTATAATGTCTATTTCTTGGGTTGCTGTGGCAGTGGCGCCTTTAGCATCTTTCACTGTCAGGGTAACAGTAAAAGACCTCGTTCCATATGTAGTGCTCCAATAAGTATTCACTGCTTTGGGCTTATTAGAAGTATCCCCGTCTCCAAAATCCCATTCATAAGAAACGATTTTACCGTTAGGAGAATGTGATTTTGTTCCATAAAAATCAACCTTGAGCGGCGAGAAACCTTGCGTGGGACGGGCAATAATTACTGCTATCGGGGTGCTCACTCCGGATGTAACAGCTTTAATTTCCTGCTTAGGCACGACCTCCTGAGCCTCGGGTAGTTTAGGTTTTATTTCTTCTTTAGGCGTTACTGTCTCTTCTTTTTGTTCAACTGCCGTAGCTTTCTCTTTTTCCGGAACCTTTGGCGTCTCTATTTTATTCTCAGGCACGACCTCCTGAGCCTCGGGTAGTTTAGGTTTTATTTCTTCTTTAGGCGTTACTGTCTCTTCTTTTTGTTTCTGCTCAGCCGGCTCCACATTTCTTTCTCGAGTAAGGTCCTTTTGAATATAATTATTTAGCTCCTCTTTTAGCGCCTTTATGCGCGTCTTTTCCCTTTCGTATTCATCCTCCTCTATCTTTATTATCTTTTCCCTGTATTTAGGGTCATTGTTAAATTTATACTCCGAGTACGCGATAGAAGGAAGTTTAAAAATACCGATAATAATATGTGCAATCATAACCGGCGGATCTAAAAAGACTTCCTTAACGTGGTTTTCAATGTAACCCATATCTTTATAATATTTCTCAACTACCAGTCTGCGCCTCTTGAACCTCTCCTTGGCAAGCGAAAGATCCGCGGGTACAGAATTGTTTTTTCCGACTGTGTATTCCGGAATAAGATCGCCATCATAAGTAGCCACGTAGCCTTTGTCAAAAGGCGGCTTGACGCCTTTCTGGAATTTATAGGTTGCGCAACCGGATAAAATAAATGCCGCGACCAGCAAAAATATTATTTTCTTCACCTTTCTCGCTCCTTTTTATTGCTTCATTAAAGCCAGCGCCTCAGAACGGGTTTTTTCGTTCTCTTTGAATATCCCCCTTACTGCCGAGGTCACCGTTAAAGTTCCGGGTTTTTTTACACCCCTCATGGACATACAAAAGTGCTCCGCCTCAATAACTACCATTACTCCCAGCGGCTTAAGTTTTGACATAATGATCTCGGCAATCTGGGTAGTAAGGCGCTCCTGCACCTGCGGCCTGTGCGATAAAATATCCACCACGCGCGCAAGCTTGCTTAACCCGGTGACACGGCCGTTTTTAGGAATATAGACGATATGTGCTCTCCCCGCGAAAGGCAGAAGGTGATGCTCACATATACTATATAAAGGTATGCCCTTTAACAAAATTATCTCATTATGTTTCTGGTCTAAGATTACCTCAAGTTCTTTTTCCGGGTTCTGTTTTATGCCGGAAAAAATTTCTTCGTACATTTCAGCCACCCGTGCGGGCGTCTGCAAAAGGTCTTTCTTTTGCGGGTTCTCTCCTATCCCTACAAGGATATCCCTGACTGCTTTCTCAATCTTTTTTCTATCCATTAAATCCTACTTTCCTATACAGAAATCTGAGAATATTTTATCCAATAAATCTTCCCTGAATTCCTTCCCCAGTATATCATCAATAAAAGACGCTGCTTCTTTGATATCCTGCGAAATGAACTCCAAAGGTAGTTTATTATCTAATGAATTCAGCGCTTCTGCAATAAGTTTTTGCGCCTGGCGCAGAGCGGTTATGTGCCGTAAATTACTCACCATGGAATATTCAGCTTTGAAGACCCCTCCTTTATAAACCAGATCCGCAATTGCATCTTCCAATAAATTGATATTTTTATTTTTTTTTGCGCTTAAAGCTACCGTCTGCCTGAATATTCCGCTAATTTTTTCCCTCTTTATCTTATTAGCAAGGTCAATTTTATTTATAACCGCAATGCAGTTCTTCCTGCTTAATTTTTTTATTAACTTTAAGTCGTCTTTTACAAGCTGCTTGCTCGCGTCAAACATTAAAATCACCAAGTCTGCCGCTTCAATATGCTTTTTTGAGCGCTCCACCGCCTTTTTCTCAACCAGATCCCTCGGTTCTAAAATACCCGCTGTATCCACGATCCTCACAGGTATGCCTTTTATATCAATTATCTCTTCTATTGTATCGCGCGTCGTGCCAGCAACAGGCGTAACAATGGAACGCTCTGTTTTAAGCAGGGCGTTCAATAAAGAAGACTTGCCAACATTTGGCCTACCGCAGATTACTACATGTATCCCTTCGCGGAATACCTGTCCGTGCCTTGCGTTTTCAAGTATCTTTTTACAATCATTCTGCGCAGATTTTAATTTTCCATAAATCTTTGATATCTCTAAACTAAAGGAACCTTCTTCGGGAAAATCAATATCCGCTTCCAACGCTGAAAGCGCATCCAAGAGGTAAGAACGAACTTTATTTATCCCTTTTGATAACCCGCCCTTCAGCTGCTCAATGCCCAATTTTAACGCAGAGTCGGTTTTGGCGCGGATAATATCAAGTACCGCCTCTGCCTGAGCAAGGTCAATCCTGCCGTTTAAGAATGCCCGTTTTGTGAACTCACCCGGCTCTGCGAGACGACAGCCCTCTTCCAATACACGTTCAAGCACCGCGCGTGTCGCGATGACTCCGCCGTGGCAATTAATCTCAACAATGTCTTCTTTTGTAAAAGAACGGGGTGAGCGCATAACGGTCAATAATACTTCATCAATTATTCCTATCTCCTCTCCAACATTTTGAGTGCTGACTGGCCTGCCCTGAGCGTAACCGAAGGGTGACTGGTGACTGGCAACAATCCAGCCATAGTGGACAGTATGAGTTAGGAAGCCGGAAGGATTTTTGCCGTCCTTGGAAACAAAAACCTTATCGGCAATTTTCAGCGCATCTTTACCGCTTAAACGCACAATACCAATCCCCCCTTCCCCCACGGGCGTTGAGATTGCCGCGATTGTGTCGGTTAAGTTATGCTTAAGCATGCCTGAATTCTCCTACCACAAATAAGGAACCGGTAACTAAAATTAAGTCTTCCCTCTTTGCCAAAGACTTCGCCAATACTCCGGCTTCTTTAACGCTAGCGGTTAAATATTTCTCTTTATTTTTAAATTGCCGGGCTAAAATACCGGGAGCAGTTGCGCGGATACTGCCTGCCTTTGTAAGGACTATTTTATCCGCGAGGGAAGACAATTCTTTACAAATCCCCTTAATATCCTTATCATTTGATATTCCCAACACTAAAATGAGCTTTTTATAGTTAAAATTATCTTTTATTGCTTTTTTTATGGCCTTGGCAGAAGCTTTATTCTGCGCGCCGTCAAGGACAATATAAGGAGAACGACCAACTATTTCACACCTGCCCGGCCAAACCGCATTTTTTAGGCCCTTCTTAACGTAGTCTACGCTAAGGCCTAAATTTAATGCTTCAATCGCTTCTTGCGCAACCGCGGCGTTTATCAACTGATGAGCACCAAGCAAATTTACGCGGTAGGCCGTGCTGTTTTTTACTTCGTATAAACCGGCATTTACTTCTCTGCATATCTGCCTGATCACCTTTCTTGGAGCCTCTTCCTGCGGAGCGCTGATTACTACGCTATCCCTTTTTATTATCCCAGACTTCTCCTTGGCTATTTTTGTCAGGGTTTTACCGAGGAGACGGGTATGTTCATAACTTATCGGCGTAATCACACAGGCAAGCGGCTTTATTACATTAGTGGCATCCAGCCTGCCGCCAAGCCCAGTTTCTAATACAGCAAAATCAACATTATTCTTTTTAAAATAGAGAAAGGCCAAAATCGTAAAAATTTCAAAAAAAGTAAGCGGTCCGTATTTTGAATGTTTATTAAAACTGTCTATACGCCCTTTGAGATAAGAAACTAAACGCAATAGTTCCTTCTTGGGAATCTTGCCTTCAAAAGGATTTTTTTTCCTTAAACCAGTAAGGGCTGGCCTTGGGGTTAAAATCCTTATTCTTTCTCTAAAATCAGTCAGGTGCGGTGAGGTATAAAGGCCAACTTTATATCCTGCTTCGCGCAATATGGAAGCAATAAAAATACAGGTTGAGCCTTTGCCTTTAGAGCCGGCAACATGAATACACTTTAAGGAGTCCTGCGGAGAATTAATCGTCTTTAGGAAGTCCTTAATGCGTTTTAATTTTAAGGACCCCTTGTAAGGACGATTGGAAATTTTTTCGTAGTTAACGCGCGATTCTAAATACCGGACTGCTTGGGAGTAAATCATGCATATTAATGCCTGAAGTGCCTTATGCTTGTAAATACCATGGCGATTTTGCGCTTGTCCGCAGTTTTGATAATTTGCTCGTCGGCGATGGAGCCGCCCGGTTGTATTATGGCCTTTATTTTATATTTAGCGGCGAGCTCTACGGCATCCTCTTTGGGGAAGAAGGCATCCGAAGACAAAACACAGCCACTGGTCAGCTTCCCTGCCTTCTTTGTGGCGATGAATACGGAATCAACACGAGACATCTGTCCTGCCCCGATGCCGATGGTGCGGGTTCCCTTGGTGAGCACAATCGCGTTAGATTTCAGGTGCTTGGCTACTTTCCAGCCGAAAACCAGACTTTCCATTTCCTTTTTACTGGGTTTCTTTTTAGTAACAACTTTCAAATTGTTTAAATTAAGCATGAGCAGGTCTTTATCCTGCAATAACAGTCCTCCACTGACGCGCTTTAAATCCATATCATCCGTGGCGCTGAGGTCCGCTAACTCTAAGAGGCGCAGATTCTTTTTGTCTTTAAATAATCCCAGCGCTTCCTTATCAAAGCCCGGAGCAATAATGCACTCTAGAAATCCGCTTTTCGCCACAACCTTTGCCGTGGCTAAATCCATCTTCCTGTTTAAGGCAACTATGCCGCCGAAGGCGGAAAGCTTATCGCACGACCACGCCGCAAGGTAAGCTTTATCCAGAGCCTTATCTTCGGCTACGCCGCAGGGGTTATTGTGCTTAACGATTACTGCCGCGGGATTGGAAAACTCTTTTACCAATTCAAACGCGGCGTTTAAATCAAGAATATTATTAAAAGATAGTTCTTTTCCCTGCAGTTGTTTTAAATTAATCAACCCCCTGCTTTTCCCTTTTTCTTTATAGAAAGCTCCCTTTTGGTGCGGGTTTTCTCCATAACGTAAATCCTCTATTTTTTCAAAGTTAAGGCTTAAGTTCTGCGGGAAAACAGTTGAAGCTGTAGCCGGAGCCCTTTTAAAATAATTACTCAGATAATTGTGTATAGCCGCATCATACTGGCTGGTACGGCCATAAACTTCAATGCCTAATTCGCGCATTAAATCTTCTCCCAGAGAACCGTTATTCTTCTTTAACTCTTCAATCACCTGAGCATAACGTTCGGGATTGCAAATCACGGCGACTGACTGATGATTCTTGGCAGCGGAACGCAGCATGGACGGCCCGCCGATATCTATATTTTCAATAACCTCTTCAATCTTCACCTCTGGTTTTTGGATAGTTTTTTCAAAAGGGTACAAATTAACGACTACCATATCTATAAGGCCGATCCCGTTTTTTTGCAAAGTCTGCATATGCTCAACATTCGCCCTTACTGCCAGTAGCCCGGCGTGAATTTTCGGATGTAACGTTTTAACCCGTCCGTCGAGCATTTCAGGAAAGCCGGTATATTCGGAAACTTCCCGCACCTCTACTCCGTTTTCACGCAAAAGCTTAGCTGTACCTCCAGTGGAGAGTATTTCCACGTCAAACTTCTTTAACTCCTTGGCGAAATCTAAAATCCCCGCTTTATCCGAAACACTGATTAATGCCCGTTTGATTCTAACCATTGTTGCCTCCTAAAATATTATTTATTAAACCTGAAATTCACCAGATCCGCATCCTGCATTAGATAATCTTTCATCTCTAAACGCAGCTTGCCCGCCTGTTTCGCGCCTGTTTCTCCGCCGCAATTCATAAAATCATCAAAACTGATAATCTCAGCCCGGATGAAGCCTTTCTGGATATCGGAATGTATGGCGCCTGCGGCTTCCCATGCGCTTATCCCTTTTTTGATTAACCAGGCACGTGTTTCTTTTTCTCCGGTAGTAAAAAAACTGATGTAGCCGCTTTCCCGCAATGCCTGTACAAGGAGCGCATTTATATCTTCGGGTTCTGACTTTTCTGCAAGGGTAACTGATTTTAGAGTATATAAACCGTAGCCGGAGATTATTCTTTTCTCTTCATCGCTCAGTGGCATAGTTGAAATAAGTTCGTCTTTCTCTAAAACATCCTTAAATTTATTGAGCAGGGTTTTTTCAGCATCGTCAGTTGCCCGGGCAAGGCGCGTTTCCACAAATTCAAGGTCGTTTAAGACAAGGTCGGTCTTGGAATCTTTTAAAGTAACGATGGCGTCGGCATCAAGCGCCGCGTCTTGAGAAACCACTTCAACCTGCAGATAAGTCTTCTTCTTTGCCTTGGTAATGCTATCCACCTGGTCTAAACGTGCATCTTTAATGTTATACTTCCCCGGGTTAATCCCGGAAATATTAATTACGCTGATTTTCATTTTGAATTATTGTTCTTCCTGTTTTTTACTGGTCTGATATTGGGTTATAATCGGCTGGGCAATTTTATGCGGGACTTCCTCATAATGGGAAAAACGCATAACATAGCTTCCTCTTCCTCCAGTTATGGAACGCAGGTCATTGGCATATTTAAACATTTCGGCGAGGGGTATCTGGGCTTTCATAACTTGCATCCTTCCCTTTACGTCCATACCCATTACGCGTCCGCGGCGGGAATTAATATCCCCAGATATTGCACCTAAAAATTCTTCCGGCAAAGTTACCTCCACATCCATTATCGGCTCCAGTAAAACCGGCCCTGCATCATTGACGGCTTTCCTTAAGGCCATTGCCCCGGCTATTTGAAAAGCCATATCAGAAGAATCAACATCGTGATAGGAACCGTCGTAAAGCATCACGCGGATATCTTCTATGGGGTATCCGGCAACCGCCCCTTCGGCACAAGCCTGCCTGATGCCTTTTTCTGCCGAAGGAATGAAGTTCCTCGGGATTGCCCCTCCGAAAACCTTATCTACGAATTCAACCCCCTTGCCTCTTTCAAGCGGAGAGACTTCTATCCAGACATCGCCGTACTGCCCCCGGCCGCCTGACTGTCTCTTGAATTTACCCTGGCATTTAACGTTTTTAGTGATCGTTTCTTTGTAAGAAACTTTCGGTTTCCCCAGATCAACGGCAACATTGAACCTTTTCTTTAACCTACCGATCATAACCGCCAAATGCAAATCGCCAAGCCCGGATATGATTAATTCTTTCGTTTGCGGGTCGTGCGAAACCTTGAAAGTCGGGTCTTCCAAGGCAAGCTTATGCAGGGCATCGGAAATTTTCTCTTCGTCTTCCCGCGATTTCGGCTTAACTGAAGCGGATATTGCGGCTTCGGGAAAATTTATCGGCTCAAATAAAAACTGCTCTTTCTCCGTTAAAAGGGAATCGGAAACAGCCGTATCTTTAAGCTTCGCAATGGCGATAATATCCCCGCAACCTGCCGTATCAATTGCCCTTTGCTCTTTGCCTTCCAAAAGATAAAGCGAACCGATCCTCTCTTTTACCTTTTTAGAGGCATTGTAAAAGCTGCTGCCGGAAGCGAGCGTGCCGGAAAATACCCTAAGCAAAGTAAGCTGCCCGACGTAAGGATCAGAGATATTTTTAAAAACGAAAGCGGAGAAAGGCGCGGAATCAGAGAAAGCCAGCCCTTTAATAGCCAACCGCTGTGCCGGATCCGGAAGGTATTGGAGTACCTCATCCAATAAATCCTGAACGCCTTTGTCAGTTAACGCAGAACCTTCTACCACGGGAAAAAGTTTACGCTTAATCACCGCCTCCAAGAGCCCCGCTTTAATCTCATCCTGAGAAAGTTTCATAACTTCCAAATATTTTTCAAGGAGCGAATCGCTACTTTCGGCAACCGCTTCCATTAAATCCGGGTCCTCAAGCGATTTAATCACAACGCAATTCTTGGAAAGCCTGATCTTTAATTCCGACAAAACCTTATCCCGGTCAACGTCTTCTTTATCTATTTTATTTAAGAAAATAACGCACGGTAAGCCCGCTTCTTCAACAATCTGCCAGGTGCGCTCTGTGCCGACTTCAACCCCGCTGGAAGCGTCTACGACAATTACCGCCCCGTCTACTGCACGCACGCCTGAAAGGACTTCGCCGAAGAAATCCGCATAACCGGGCGTGTCTAAAATCTGGATACGCACGCCTTTATATTCGCAAAAGAGCAGGCTTAAATTTATGGAACTTTTCCTTTCAATCTCGTCAAAACTGTAATCGCTGACCGTAGTGCCGTCTTCTGTCCTACCTTTTCTGGTTGTGGCCTTACAGAAATAAAGGATGCTTTCGGCAAGGGTAGTTTTTCCCGCCTGGGCGTGCCCTAAGAGGATAAAATTACGTTTATTCTTAACATCCATATCGTGCAGATTCCTTCTTTAGCTTATAAAGAAAGGTTATTCGAGGTACGTGTATATCTTACCTTTGTAGTTGCGTAGGACGTATTTACCTTTTGCCTGCGAAAGGATATAATTGGGTCCGATAGGTATTTTCCCGCCGCCGCCCGGGCCGTCAATGACGTAAGTCGGCACAGCGTAACCGGAAGTGTGCCCCCGGAGTTTTTCAATAATATTAATGCCGACGGCAACGGGAGTGCGGAAATGCTGGGTTCCGCGCACCGGGTCGCACTGATAGATGTAATATGGCCTGACTCTTATCTGTAAAAGCTCATGCACTAATTTTTTCATAATAAACGGCCGGTCATTTATCCCTTTCAGCAACACCGTCTGACTTCCCAAAGGTATACCCGCCTCTGAAAGCATATCGCAGGCATTTTTGCAGCGTTTGGTTATCTCCTTGGGATGATTAAAATGTATACTTATCCAGAGAGGGGAATGTTTTTTGAGCATATTTACTAAGTTTTCGGTAATACGCTGCGGTAAAGTTACCGGGACACGCGTGCCGAGCCTTAAAAACTCAACGTGCGAAATGGAGCGTAACTTTTGGATTAAATTTTCCAACACATCATCCTCCAAAATCAACGGGTCTCCTCCGGAAATAAGCACGTCGCGCACTTTTTTATTATTTTTAATATACTCAATTGCCGCGTCAAACTTGGTAGCGGGATTATCATCTTCTTCCTGTTCGCCTACGAGCCTGCGCCGGGTACAATGCCTGCAATACATCGCGCAATGTTCGGTTGCCAGCAATAAAACCCTGTCCGGGTACCTGTGCACCAGATGCGGCGCGGGCGAATCCCTGTCTTCAGCACATGGGTCGGTCATCTCGTGCGGAGAAACCGTAAATTCTGCCGATACGGGGACTGCCTGCCGCCTTATCGGGCAATTTGCGTCTTCCGGGTCAATTAAGCTGACCCAATAAGGAGTAATCGCCATGGAAAGACGCCCCTTTGCCTTATCTATTCCCTTTTCCTCCTCGGGAGTTAATTTTATAATTTGAGCGAGCTCTTCTTTGCTGCGTATCCTGTGCTTGAGCTGCCAATGCCAATCCTCCCAGTCAAGAGGATTCACGTCTTTATAAAGGCTTAACTGCTGATAATCGCGCACCCTTTTAGCCGGACGACTGATAATAACCGCTTCCTGCTGTAATTTCTGGTTCTCAACCGTAATGGGAGAGCTCAATTTAACCTTTTCCTTTCCGAGGCGCTGAGTAATATCGCATCAATAAGATCTTCGTATTTCATTCCGGCCGCGTAGGCCATTGCGGAGAAATTAGAGTCTTTTGGATTTAAACCCGGAAGAGGATTTATCTCTAACACATAAGGCGTATTGAAGTTATCCAAACGGATATCGGTGCGGGAAATATCAAAACAGCCTAGGCAGCGGTGGGTCTTTAAAGCGACCTCTCTCACCTTTCTTTCCGTCTCCGCTGACAATTTTGCCGGACAATGAAATACGGGAGTGAGCCCCATTTCGGCATTCCCCTGAAATTCCTTCATTTTCCAGGAATAAAAATATTCCCCGCTATTCCTGCAGTTGGAAAAATCAATTTCAAGGATAGGTAATATGCAAACTTTTCCGTTTTCTAAAATACCAACGGTCAGTTCCCTACCTTCAATGAATTCCTCAACCAGGGCTTCCTGCCGGTAAACGCTTATCACTTCGCGTATTTTTCCATAGAGCTCTGGCCGGGTGTGCACGACATTGGTTTTATCTATCCCTTTAGCCGAGCCTTCGCGGTTCGGCTTTACTATGAGGGGAAACTTCAGTCTCGGGCTTAATGCTTCGTCCCCTCTTATAAAAGTCTGGAAATCAGGGGTAGGGATATTTTCTGCTTTTAAGATTTTTTTGGTGAGTGATTTATTTAATGCCAGCGCCAGCGAAAAACTGTTTGAGCCGGTGTAAGGAATATCCAGATAATCAAGTATAGCGGGGACTTCCGATTCGCGGAATTTTCCTTTAATGCCTTCGGCGATATTAAAAACCATATCTACTCTGTTCTTGCGAAAATAGGAAACCAACTGCGGGTACTCTACATCAATAGCTTCAACGCTATGCCCCCTCACTTTAAGCGCTGCGACTATCGCGTTTATAGTCTCTTCGGAATCGCACTCCGAGAAATAATCCGCAGGCTTGCTTTCATCGTTCTTCTTTAAATTATAAGTAAGGGCGATTTTCATTTATGTAAATTATACCTCAAAAGAGCACTGTTGATTATTTTACCAATCATCTGCTCATAGGTAATGCCTAATGTTTTGGATATAAGCATGAAGACATCCTCCGTTGACAATGAAGGCAGCGGATTAATCTCTAAGACATAAGATTTCCCGTTTTTATCTACGCGGAAATCAACCCTTCCGAAATCCCTTGAATCAACCCCCTTATAAGCCATTAATGCGTACTTTTGGATTTCTTTTGTCAGCTTATCGCTTATCAAAGCTGGACAGACATACTCAAGCCTGTCGGAGGTAATGCGCGCGAAGGTATAAAATTTTTCATTAAGATCAAGGCTTCCGTCGATTTTTACCTGGACTACCGGAAAAACTTCGGGCCTCTCATTACCCACTATAGCAACAGTAAATTCCTGCCCCGTTATGAATTCTTCAACCAGCGCCGGCTGTTTATAAGTATTGACTATAAAATCTACCTGCCTTTTTAACTCTTCCCTGTTGACCACGCGGGAACTTTCGCTTAAACCCTTGGATGAGCCTTCAAAGCGGGGTTTAACGATCATGGGAAATTCACAATGGTCGCAATTGATTAATTCTTCTCTGGAACTTACTTCAAAAAACTTAGGGGTGGGAATGCCTTCGGCAGTAAAGACTTTTTTTGCCATCACTTTATCCAGCGTAAGCCCAAGGGTAAGCGCATCGGAGCCGACAAAAGGTATCTTGGCCATCTCAAGTAATATGGGCACCTGCGATTCCCGGTTCCTCCCGCTTAAGCCCTCCGAAATGTTAAAAACCAGATCCACTTTTAAGCCGGTGAGCCTCTCAAGAAGCATCATAGCATTGCCGATACGTTCAACTTTAAAACCGTTTGCTTCTATCGCTTTTGAAATAACATCGATCGTAGAAGGGTGGTCAAATTCGGCATTGGCATCAGCCGGGTCGCCCTTTTTAAATTTGTAATCCGTCTTTAAGTCGTAAGTTAATCCTACTGTTCTCATGAGTTTATAAAAAAGGGCTCCTGAATGAACTAAAGAGCCCCTAATCTTTCCCCTATTTTTTCAATTTAATTTTTAAAAACCTCCCAAAAAGTTTCTGCAAAATATTTTATTCTATCTATTTTTTATCATAAGATATGGCTATTGTCAAGTTTTTTTTGAGATTTAAGGATAGTTCCTGAGTGGGTTTTACCGACGAGAAATACAATTATTTACTTTATAAATTCAACCTTGCCCCAGCTGACTAAATTATTTTTTAAAACTATGATTACGGCGATGACTCCTTTTATATCTTTGGCAAAATCCAGCGCTTTTTGCAGGTCTTCTTTGGAGTTCACGCGGTTAGCTACGGCAGTTGCCACGCTTGAGGCAAGAAGCGTACTTTTGGATAAAACTATTACGCTGTCAGCGCAGCCGAAATTCAATGATTGAGTCAGCGTACCGGAAAAAGTGGCTATGCCTAAAGGCGTATCTTTCGGTTTAATCTTAAGCTTTAACTTATTCCAAAGTTTGGCTTTTCCGGCGTAAATACCGATGCCGATACTCCTGGTAGTTTTCAGAAAAATACTTCCCGCATTCTCCACCACCACATCTTTAAAACCCGCCTCCAGAAGTTCATGCCCTAAACTTTCGGCAATTGCTCCGGCTACGGCGCTCATTGCTGTTGTATTTGCCTTTTTGGATTCCTGCGCTATATTTTTTATAATTAACGGCGCATCTTTAGCTGCCATAATGGGCTTCAAACTAACAAGGAAGGCCCGGTCTCTTTCAATGTAGTTCTCAATATCCATGCGGTACTGCCACATTTTTTTCCGGATAAAGACCTCATCGGTTTTTTTATTGGTCAGGATTTGCAGCTCCATATCCTTGTCAATAATCTGGGTCAGGCGTAGGTCCTCTGCCTTAACCCAACCCCGGTAGAAATTCTTCTTATATCTTCCCGTCTTCATTCTAACAAATCCTCGGTAGCGGCTCAGCCAAAAGCATATCAACTATGCGCTGCGTGCCAAAAGAAGTATGCAAAACAACTTCACCCTTGTGCCCGTTTACAATTGACCCGATAATCCGGGCAGAGCGCCCTGACTTTTGTTTTTTAAGCAGGGCGAGAATTTTTTCTGCCGCATTATCCTCCACTACGATAAGCGCGCATCCTTCGTTGGCAATATATAACGGGTCTAATCCTAAGAGCTCACAAGCCACCCTAACCTGCTGAGACAGGGGTATTTTATCTTCCCATATTTCTATGCCTAAATGAGCGCTTTGCGCAACCTCATTTAATGTCGTCGCTACTCCCCCCCGCGTCGGGTCACGCATGAATTTTATTCCCCACCCTTTTTTTAAAAGCGGGATTAAAAGTCGGGATAATGCAGCACAGTCGCTTTTTATCTTAAAACCCAAGTCCAGCTCATTCCTTTTGGCCAAAATAGCCAGCCCGTGCCGGCCTATGCCGGAAGTCAAAATAACCTTATCATTGGGGGAAATATTCTTAGCGGAAAGCCTGCGGTTTTTTATAATCCTGCCTATGCCGGAGGTGTTGATAAATATCTTGTCAGCCGCGCCTTTTTCAACCACCTTCAAATCCCCCGTGGCAACAATCACGCCTTCTCTTTCTGCAGTTTGGGAAATTGAATCAATAATCTTTTCCAAAATCTTTAAATCAAGCCCCTCTTCAATAATCAGCCCTAAGGAAATATATTCAGGTCTAGCCCCGAGCATCAACAGGTCATTTATAGTCCCGCAAACCGAGAGCTTGCCGATATCCCCTCCAGGAAAAAATAAGGGGCTTACTACAAATGAATCCGTGGTAAAGGCAAGAGATTCTCTGTATTTTATGAAGGCACTGTCTGAAAGTTCATTTAAAACAGGATTATTAAATTTTTTAAGAAAAAGGTTTTTGATTAAATCGTGCGTAAGGGCGCCACCTGAGCCGTGCCCGAGAAGTATGCTGCGCTTACCCATTAATTCCCCTTTTCTTTGTTTTGCCTGAAGAGGTCAAGGAACCTGTCTTCGTATTCTTTATAGACATTCCATTTATCCAGCTCTACCTTAATCTCGCCGGCTTTATGGATATCCTTCTCTGCTTCCTTAAAAAGTTTCTCTATCCTCTCTTTTACTGATACAGGTAACTTAGTAAGCGAGCTTAAGGTCTTTTTGATTTTCTCAATCTCTTCTTCCCCTATTGGACCCGGGCCCTGCTGGCTAGGAAGCTTGAGGTAATCAAGAAGCTTATTTATTTCATTTTCCATATTCTGCGCCTGCTCTATAAGCCCGGAAGTATTAATTTCAATATTCAAGATTTTCGCTAAAGCGTCCAAAACCGCGCTTGATGCCTTGGGGTTTTCAATCTGAATCGTGTAAAGTGGGATTGCCCCCAAGAGGCAGAACCCCTTGAGGCCTTCCTTCTTGGCTATGCCTAAAAATAAGCCGTTCATTCCGCTAATCTGGCCTTCGTTAAGCATCTGAACGTTAAACTTCTTCAAGTTAACGCATAATTCCGTATCTGTGGCGGCAAACCAAACATTGGAGCTCTGCGTGTGATCCACTGCTGAAGGCATTGAAGCAAAACTAACGGCCATCTGGACATTAAAACTCTTGGCAAGATGGATTATCTTCTGCGTATAATGCTCTGCTTTACCTAAATCCGGCTGGGCATTGCTTAAGAAAATAATCAGGTCATTTTTGCCTTTCTTATTTTTCCAGAAAAAGAATTTACTTTGGGGAAAGAGTGGTATATCCATAACCCCCTGTTTAATCATGCTACCTGTCAGGTAAAAAAACTCCTCAGGCAATATTTGGGCAAATTCCTCTGCCCCTAATTTATCAATAAGGTAACTTGCGGCCTTGAAGGCCACTTCTCCCATACCCGGCCAGGCAGCGATAAGGTATGGTTTTTTAAGCTTCGGCTTCTTTAAAAATTTTATCCCTTCCATAGCTACTCCTTAATTTTATAACTTGTTAAGAACCTCTCCAGGGCTTGTGCCCCTTTATAAAGATTATCTATTTGTGCGTATTCATCTTTTGCGTGGGCGCATCCGTTTACGCCGAATCCGGTTGCAACAGCGGGGATATTCTTATGCTGGAAAAAAGTTATCACGGTAGCACCTTCCGAACCCGAGAGATGCGCTTCTCTATTCAAGCTACACATGGCTTTCTTTAAACCGAATACCAATGGATGGGTTTCCCTGATTAGATACGGCTGCTGGATACTTTCAACTTCAATCTTAAACTTTTTTGTATGTTTTTTAATCACTGTTTTTAATTCCCTTAATAGCGCCTTTGCGAACATCCCGGGCAGAAACCTGAAATCTAGCTCAAATTCACACCAATCGGCGACAATATTGACTTTATCCCCGCCCCTGATCGTACCCGTGTTTATCGTTGGAGGGTGCAAATACTTATTTTTCCTGAAATTAAATTTTCTGCTCCTTATTTCTTTGATAATATCTATAGCGGCATCAATCGCATTTTCCCCGCGCCAGGGATAAGCCCCGTGTGCGCGCACCCCTTGAATCTTTACCTTCAAATGCATGAGCCCTTTTTGGGCAACGATTATATTAAAATCATCAGCATCAAGCACTACGGCTGCATCCGCTTTAAGCAGGTTTCTATCCAAAAGGGGGATCAGTCCCAAGCCTGAACCGCATTCTTCATCCGCAGTAGCGGCAAAAATTAAGTTGTAGCCTAAAACTTTTTTTTCTTCAATGATACTATTGATTGCCTCCATTGCGCAGGCAAGGTTTCCTTTACAGTCTGTAGCGCCTAAACCATAAATTCTGCCGCCTAAGAGCGTGCCTCTTAAAGGACTCCTGCTCCAGCCTATACCCGCAGGCACGGTGTCCAAATGCGGGGTAACCAGAAGCGAATGAGCGGAATTTTTATTTAAAAGATACGCCAAAACATTCAAGCGTCTTCTTTTAAACGCATAAACTTTTACCTTTAAACCGATTTTTTTTAAATACCCCGAAACAAAATTGGCAATTTTAAATTCATCCCCCGGAGGGTTACGGGAATCAATGGATAATAATTTTTGCGTGAGTTTAATTAACCTTATTTTATTTACCATGATTCTTTTTCCGGGCTGGTTTTAAAAGCTGTAATTTATGCTTAAAGAGAAGGCGGAGCTGTCAAAAAAACTGCCCCTCGGCATTAAACCAGATTTTTTTTAGTTACGGGGATATCTATACCTCTAATTAACCCGACATTCTTATCCGGGTCAGACACCACTCTTTTTCCTTGAGCCGTCGCTCCAATGGATATAATCAACGCGCGACCAGCTTGTGCCCAAATAATGTTTACTCTCCTCTTACCGGGCATAAGCTGCATTTTGGATTACTCTTAAGGCAATAATCCTTTGCCAGGCGCACGAGCAAGGCGTGGTATTCATTATATAATTTTACCTCATCTTTAAGGTTTTTGCTAAACAAATTTTGCACTTCGTCATAAGAAGCGTTTTTAGGGATAAACTTGTGGCGCGAAAAGATCCTTTTCGTATAAGCATCTACCACAAAAACAGGCTTATCCAGTGCATAAAGAAGTATGGAATCCGCAGTTTCCGGACCGATGCCGTTCACCGAGAGCAATTGCCTGCGTAAAGCTTGCGCATTCTGCCGGATAAGTCTTTTCATATCGCCTTTGTAGCTTTTAAAATAGAACCTCAGGAATTCCTTCAGGCGTTTGCTTTTAATATTAAAAAAACCGGAAGGCTTAATCAGGCGGGCAATTTCTCCTTTGGGCATCCTGCGCAGCTTCCGCGCAGAGAGCGCTTTTGCTTTTTTTAAATTCGCTATCGCCTTTTCAACGTTCTGCCAACTGGTATTCTGGGTAAGTATCGCTCCGATGATGACTTCAAAACGGCTCTTTGCCGGCCACCAGTATTGGGGCCCGAACGCACGATAGAGCTTCTTATAAAATAACTCCAGCCTATCTTTCACCTTTCAAGTTCCAGAGGATTATAATTATAGTAAGCAAAAATCGTATAGACGGTCCCGGATAATGAACCGGTTGAGCTGCCCTTAGGGGTTATCCAGCCGTGCCCCGTGTCAACACACTCCTGCGTGGCATAAGGAAGGCAGCTTTCTCCCTGTCCTGAAGGAGAAGGGCTCGAAATAATCATCTTGCTTAGCTGCAGCAAATACTCATCCGCTTTAGCCCGGTAAATTTCAGCCTGCTTATTTTGTCCCATTTTTGCGTGGAAAGCAGCCATTATTTTATAAGAAATAATCATCTGCGCGGTCCATTCGGAAGAGACCACCCCTCCTCTTGCCACATTTCTTTTTGCGGCAAAATCAAAACCTTTTGTCTTTATGCTTCGACCTTCCGGGCGTAGATACGTAACTTCAACAGCGCAGTTTTCTTCCGCAAACTGCATAATTTTATCCGGGTTCATCCCTACTTCAACTAATTTTTCAGGCCCCACCGCGGCAATTGACCAGGCGTAGGTATCGGTAGCAATAGTGGCATCGCCCTTGCCTCTTTTAACTGGTATAGCGGATGTATCATACGTATGTTCAATGAGCCATTTCAAGATCTTATCACGCGTAAGAGCATAAATTTGTTTGCCCGTAACTTTATAGAGCATGTTAAAAAAAGCATAGGCATCCAGGTTATGTTCTGTTGAATACCATTCTACCCCTGGCCCGCCGCGTAAACCGCCTTCATTATCCTCTAAAGCCATTATCCCGGCTGCGATATCTTCCGCAAGATTAAGATAACTTCTATCCTGCGTCTTATGCATATACTGCACGATAGCTATGCCTAACCAGATATTCGGCCCGCAGTGCACGATGTACTCCGCCGGTTCGCCGCCGTTGGCATAATAAGCGTTAAAAACTAACCTTCCGGATTTGGGAGAGACTTTAAAGAAATTAAGCACTTTTTTTGCGCGATCAAAATCGCCAAAATAGGTAAATGCCTGGATGGCCAGCGCTTGATCATAAGTAAAAGCCCAATTCGCCACGTCGCCGTCGCCTTCAAAACTCATAACCAGGCCGCTATGTTTATTTTGATGGATAGTTAGCCATTTGTACATTTTCACAAAATTCTCCTTTTCCAGTTCCGCCCTTTCTTTACCTAAACTGGCAAACTCTGAGGATGCTATATCCTCACGGTTTTTTAAAACGCCTAATTGTTCCAAAAGGGCTTCCTTGTCTTTTGCCAACTGTTTTGTAAAAACATCAAGTTCAGTAATTTTCCTGTAAGTCTTATCGCTCTGGATCTTTTCTGTTTCACGCTTCTCAATTTTTTCTTTCTCAAGCGCATTCTTCATCTGGGCCCCTGTTTCCTGAATACGTTTTTCCAAATCTGAAATCTTCCCTACTAATATTTGCCTCTTTATGTTTATACTCTCAATCCTTCTTTTTGCCGCCAGAGACTCCTGCGTAATATGAACTAACTTTTCAACTAGCGCCCTGTTTCCCTGCTCAAGCTTGATGTTAGTGTAACTTCCGTAAATCAATCCCGCTGCTAATAAAACAACTATAGTTACGGTAAAAGGCACAAAGATTTTTTTCCCCCAGGCATAATTCATTATTCTATTATTCTCTCCCGGGTCTATAAATGAATACCCCAAGCCAAACAAGTATTTGCCCTCATCGGAAGAAAGCTCTTTAACCCACGTAGATGAGGCATAAGCTTTTACGGCCCGTGCAAAAACAGGTAAATCTAGCTCAAGCGCTATTCTGCACCCTGCGTTTATTTCTTTTAAATTATCGGCTTTAAGGTTATTTACAGACAGACAAATCCCGCCCTTGCCTACGTCACTGGAAAAACCCTGCAGCCACGGGCTTAATGTGGTCTTACCGTCAGGGCTTTCAAGGCGGAAGCGCACCGGAAAGACGGTGTCAAGACGTAAGTATTTTCTTCTTTCTTTTCCCAAATGGTCAACAGGCCTCATGTTGTCCTTTCCAGAACTATCCTCTGTTTCAGAATCCTGCCCAATTCTTCATAAAAATCCTTAAAAGTAGCGTAATCAGAATTCTGGATTATATTCTTCTTCAATTCCGAGTTTTGTTTAAAAATTATTTTATTGTCCTTAGCAATATATTCAACCTTAAAATTCATCCAAGGGCTATCCCGTTTAATGCTCTCCGGCATATATTTTACGGAGTAGCCTTGCGGTATATCAATTTCAAGCAGATATTCTTTACGATCAAGTAAGCCGAAATCAATTGTATATTTGCGTTTATCCGAAGCAACCAACGAAGTATCGATGCCAGATAACTGGGGCAGTAATTTCAAGCTGCCTGCGGAAGTAAAATATTCGGGTCCGGAAAAACTATAGCTTAAAATAACCGGAGTATTCAAGTCATCTAAATTTTTAATCTTGTATTTATCAAGTTTTGCCCCTATGGAGACTTCCTGTATTTTTTCCTTTAATGCTTCCTTTATCAACTCCGGCTGGGTATAAAGCAGCCAATAACGCTGGGCCTGGTCATAAACGCCGTAAGTATAATTGGTTTTTTCAGCCGTAATAGAAAGGTCATCATTCACTTTTATCTTTACATCCTGTTTTATTAAGTTGTGCCCTGCGGGGAATAAAGGCGTTTCTTTTATCTGGAAGCCTTTATCCTGAAAGAGCAAAACATGCCTTGCCTGATCCGCAACGGGCAGGTCTTCAAATACACAGGTCTCGGCAGTAGTGTCCATAAAAATAACCTCATCCCCGAGGAAGACTGCTGCAATAGAATGGTTAAACATCACGGAAGGAAAATCCTTATCCAAATCGTAATCTTCCTTCGTCGGGATCAATAGAGGATATGCCGTAAGGCCCGCTTCCCTTAACATTGCAACCAGCAGTATCGCCTGGTCTTTACAGTCGCCATATCTATTCTTGAAGATATCGGCTGCTGTGTGGGGTTCGTATCCTGCCTGTCCGTATTCAACGGCAACATAGCGGATATGTTGCGCGCAAAAGTTATAAATTGTCCTCGCCTTGTCTTTATCACTCATCTTTCCTTCGATTAATCTTTTCACTTCTGCCTTTATTGCGCCATCAGCGCTGATCTTATCTTTGGCAAGTTGCCACCACCATTTGTAAACATCCTGCCAAGAATTAAATGTTGAAATAATTATGGCCGGGTTAATCTCTACCTGCGGCGGCATATGCGCCTCAGGGGTCATCTGGGGAACGTTTGAAAAATGCCATTTATAAATTGAAGATCCGTCTTTCTCCTCAACTTGCGCCTTAAGGTCAGCTTTAAAGGTATTGTAATTTTCATTAAGGTATTTTATGCGCAAGGGGCTATTCTTCGGGCATTTCAGGGTGAAATCCGCAGACATTATCGGTTCCCCTGCCTGGAGAGGATAATCCAGGACAAAGTCTTTCTTGTTGATTAGATAATTATTGCTTACTTTGACCTTATATTCAATAATTGAACCTTCTGTAATTTCAGGGAAAGAAATAATAAAAGCGCGGGCATTGCTGTAAAGCGGAAATTCCATATATCTCGATACGTCTCTTATATGGCGACTGCCCACCTCTGAAACTGCGCCGTCCGGCTTTATGACCCGGGCAAACTCAAGTTCAACTTTTTCATAGGTTGAATCGTAACCTACTTGGGCTTCGGCAAACTCCTCTTTTCCGCGCTCGTTTAATATTTTTATCAGGTAATGCAGGTTTGACACTTGCGTGCCCTGGTTGGTTACTTCAATCTTTTCATCGGAATATAGAATTATTGCGCCTGCTTCGGGATAGTCTTTTCCTTCCGGCGCGCGGCTTAAGATTTGGGCGATTTCAGGGCTTAAATCTTTGATGTTTAAATAGGTCCCTTTTTGTATCGCTTCAATGTGCTCTTGCGCTAGGGGCTTGAATTCAGGATCCCTTGTAATCTTTGCGTAGATCTTTAACGCGTTGTCAAAAAGATTAAGCTTTTCGCTCGTCAGCGCATAATAATACAGGCATTCGTCATCAGGGCATTCCTGACGGCTGAAAGTCTCCAGGGCATCACGAAAATCGCCCAGATGATAATAGGACATGGCTAAAAGCTTTTTTGCGCCGCGGCGTTCCGTCTTCTTTAATGCTTGCTCTGCCTGAAGGAACTTACCATGCTCATAATAAAGAGAGCCCAGTTCATAATATAATTTATCCGGATTGGCTCCTTTGGCAATTAAAGCCTCGTATTTTTTGACGGCCCGATCATAAAGGCTTAACGATTTGCTTGCCAGAGCCGAAGCGGATTGTGAATCTGTGCAGGAAATACTGCCTGAAGATAAAAGAACGAGTAACAAAGAAAAAGTTAACAGCCTTTTTATTTTAGCGGTATTTGTAATAGGCATTGCAAGCTCCTTCTATTGAGACCATGCAGGCCCCTAGCGCATTTTTTGGTGTGCATATTTTCCTGAATAACGGGCATTCATCCGGAGAAATCAATCCCTTTAAAACATCTACGCACCTGCATTTGGTCGTTGGTCGTTGGTCGTTGGTCGTTGGTTTTATAGAAAATACCTTTTCCGAGTCCCACTGGCTAAATTCATCTTTTATCTTTAAGCCGCTGCCGGGAATTTTACCTAAACCACGCCACTGGACATCTATAGGTCTAAAAACTTCATACATAATCTTCCTTGCCTTAGGGTTACCTTCTTTCTTTACCGCCCGCAGATACTGATTTGCCACCAGCGCTTTATTTTTATTAATCTGCTCAAGGATTAAATAAATCCCTTCCAGGATATCCAGCGGTTCAAAGCCGGAGACACAACAGGGAATTCTGTACTGTTTTGGTATAAATTCATACGGCCTGGTTCCGATAATGGTTGAGACGTGGCCTGGGCATAAAAATCCCGAAATGTCCGTCCTATTATCACTAAGCAGGTATTCCATTGCCGGAGGCATTAATTTTAACGCGCATAAAAAAGACAGCTTCTTTAAATTTTCTCGTCGTGTAGCTTTTATGCTTAAGGCAACTGCCGGAGCGGTAGTTTCGAAACCTACGCCTAAAAAAACTACTTTCTTATCTTTATTATGCCGGGCAATCTTCAAGGCGTCAAGCGGCGAATATACGAGCTGAATATGCGCGCCACCTGCCCTTTCTTTTTCCAGGCTCGACCTTGTCCCTGGCACCTTAAGCATATCGCCGAATGTCGCTATGATAACTCCTTGCTTTTTAGCTAGGGCAATGGCAGAGTCAATAAAACCCTGATGACTCACACAAACCGGGCATCCGGGGCCGGAGATAAATTTCAAATTTTCAGGCAGGAGCCTCCCTAAACCGAACCTGCGGAAACTCTGGGTATGCGTGCCGCAGACTTCCATGATTTTTACCTCTTTTTGTGGCATAATCCGGCTGATCTTTTCTGCTATTGTCCTAATCAGACGCGGGGAGCGGAAATCATCAATGTATTTCAATTTTTTTCACCTATAAAAATAACTGCAGGTCATCTATTAATTTTAAGGTCTCCTGTGCTTTCTCTGGGTCAACTATCTCGATAGCAAACCCAGCATGCACAATAACGTAATCACCTGCCTTGACGGCTTTAAGCATCTGAATATTAACATTACGGGTCAGCCTTCCGGATTCAACCTCGGCAAAATCTTTGTTTATCTTTCTTACTTTCATTGGAATACCTAAACACATGATTAACTAACCTCCCGCAATTACCGCCTCCCCTAAAGATACGCCTGAATCATTAGGGCTTAAAACTTTGGGCGTGAATGCACTAAAGCCTTCCTTACATAATAAATCCAAAGCCAAGCTAAGTAAAAGCTTATTTTGGAATACTCCGCCGGATAAAACAACTTTTCTTATTCCCGTATCCGTACGTAATTTTAAGCAGGCCTGTTTAATCATTTCAGCAACGGTAAAATGGAAGCGGAAAGCTATTTTTTCCTTTTTAACTTTCCGCTTTAAGTCTTTGGTTATTCCGCCAAAAATATTTTCCGGTTCAAGCACATATTCTTTACCGGTTTTATTGAGGTTAAAACCATAGGCTAAAGGCCTGCTTTTTTCTTTCCTGGCAATTTTTTCCAATTCTAATGCTAACTCAGCTTCAAAACGCGCATAGCTCCTGCTTAAAATAATGCTGGCTGCCGCGTCAAATAAGCGGCCCATACTGGAAGCCTCGGGTGAATTAATTTTTTTAGAACAGATATCCTTTAGAATGGCCCATTTCTTCCTGTCTATGTAGGACGGAAGCTGAATTTTACTTTTCTCCAGCCACACCGCAGCCAAACGCCATGGCTCCAGAACAGCCCTTTCTCCACCGATGAGTGGAATCTCTTTTAAATGCCCTGCTCTTGTAAAATTTTTGTAATCGCAGATTAAAAACTCCGCCCCCCAAATTTTATTATCCTTACCTAAACCTGTACCGTCAAAAGCCACGCCGATTACTTTCTGATTTTTAAGCCCGTTTTCCAGCATACAGGAGGCGATATGGGCATGGTGGTGCTGAACGGTTAATAACTTATACCCATTAGCCGACAGGCTTAAGGCATACTTACTGGATTGATATTCAGGATGCAGATCAACGGCTAAGATTTCAGGATTTTTTTTAAGAAAATATCTTACCGTTTCTTTAAATTGTGAAAAATCCTGCGGGTTGCTTAAATTATTATGTACCCTGCTTAAATAGGCAAAATTTTTATTAGCAAAACAGACGGTATTTTTTGCCTGCGAGCCGAATGCTAAAACCGGCCTGCCTACTTTAAAAGGCAATTGTATTCTTCTATTAATAATTTTGTTATCTTTCCGCATTTTCCTTTAAAGGGCATAATGCCCATAAGCGAATTGGTAAGGAATGCCTCTTGAGCGCTGGCGATATCTTCCAGCCTGAATTCCCCCTCACATACTTTTATCTTATGCTTTAGCGCAAGGTCCTTTACTGCTCGGCGCGTAATTCCCTCAAGGCAGCCGCATTTTGCATCCGGCGTAAACAACTTCCCTGACCGCGCAAAAAAAACATTGCTGCGCGTTGCTTCGGTAAGGTAGCCGAATTTATTCAAAATTAGCGCTTCGTCATAACCGGCTTTCTTCGCCTGTTTAAAACTCAAATCGTAGAGAAGGCGCCCCGTTGTTTTATGGCGCGCCAGTCTTAATTCATTCTGCCTGAAAGGCGAAACCGTAACCCTGAAACCTTCCCGGTACTTATTCTTTGGAAAGGGTTTATATTTCTGTATTAGGATCTGGACTGCCGCTCTATGAGGCCCCTGCCGGATAATTACTTTTAACCGCCCGTCTTTAATACCGGCCTTCTTTACACTTTCAAGGATGAGTCCTGCTAATTTTTCTCTTGAGCAGGGAAGCTTTATCTTAAAAAAACAAGACGATTTTATAATCCGGCTTAAATGCTGGTCAAAATATACGATTTTGCCTTCTTTTACGCGTATTGTTTCAAAAATGCCTAGCCTGCGCATCACGCCTCCAATGCCTGCATAATCCCTCTTGCCTTAATCAGCGTTTCCTTATATTCCTCGCCGGGTTTTGAATCCGCGACTATCCCTCCCCCGGATGAAAAATAAATCCTATTGCCTTTTTTTAAAATTGTGCGGATTAAAATACTCATCTGCATATCCTGCGAAAAACTTAAATAGCCGAAGGATCCCGTATAAATTGAGCGCTCATCAGGCTCCAGCTCCTCGATAATCTGCATTGCGCGTATTTTGGGGCAACCGGTAATGGAGCCTCCAGGCGAACAGGCAGCCAACAGGTCAATCCTATCCTTATCCTTAAACAGCCTGCCTGAAACATTGGCTATTGTCTGGAATACCGTACTGTATTCCTCAATCTCCCTTAGGGAATTGACTTTAATGGAATCATAATTGCAAACCCGGCCTAAATCATTCCTCTCTAAGTCCACAATCATCACCAATTCAGCCTTATCTTTTGGGCTTTTAATTAAGTCTTTTTTCAGCCTTTTATCTTCTCTTCTATCCTGAGAACGCGGCCGGGTGCCTTTCATCGGCCGGGTAATGACAATGCCGTTTTTTAATTTTAAAAAACATTCCGGCGAAGAGCTGATAATCTGGAAAGGTCCTGCGTCAAAATATGAGCTGAAATACGAGGGACTCACCCTGCGTAAGCGCCCGTAAATTTCCGCAGCGCTTAAATTACATTCTGCCTCAAACCTCTGGGAAAGATTAACCTGATAAATGTCCCCGGCTTTAATATATTTTTTTGCTTTTTTTACCGCAGAAACATAGGCGGACCTGCTTAAGTTTGATTTTAAATTACGTATTTTTACGCTCTGCCTATCGCTCTTTGCAGCTGCCGCGGGAATACCTACCAATAATTTATCCATTCTTTCCAGATTTTTACGGCAAAGGGCTTTTTGCAGCCGTTCATTTTTTTCCGGAAAGCCGATACTGAATACCCTTGCGTTATTTTGTAAATGGTCAATGATTAAAACGGTATTATAAAAAGCGAACAGCGCTTCCGGCACCCTGAGGCTTTCTTTGCCTTTACTTTTAGGATAAGCCAGATAACCCAGCGCTCCTCCGGAAAAAGGCGTTGCCCCCTGTTTAAGAATTTTGAATTTATCCAATTCAATTCTTAATTTCCGTAATACCGCTTCCTGGCTGCCTGACAATATCTGGAATGGCTCGTACCCCAGGAAAGAATAGCGGCCCAAAGACAGGTTATTATTTAGGCTGCTGTCAAGAAAAAAACAATTTGCGGTATCCTTAAACGCGCTAAAAATTTCCAAAATAGGGGAATTTAACTTATACGGCTTCCAAGTGCAATATGCCATCAATCCTGAACGTGCGCTCCTCGCGCTTTAAACAACAGTATCCAATCAAATAACTGCGGCCGTTTTCCTGCTTGATTTCTTTAGGGACAACCTCTCTTTCAGTCACTTCCGCGCCCGAGCTTGAAAGATATTTAATTTTAACATTCACCCCTAGATTAATCGCCTCCTGAATTTCAGCTATCCTCTGGATGAGAATATCTTCTAAAAAACTCTTGTCAATAGAGAATAGGTGGCTAAAACTCTTAAAATCAAATATTCCTTTTGAGAGGAGTAACTCCTTCAATTTATTGAATACCCCGAGAGTCAACTCAACATCGGAAAAAGCACGGTGCGCCTGCTGGGTATCAATGCCAAGCTGCCTGGCAATGAACCAAAGCGCGTAGCGCTCCTGCCCGGGGAGGAGACGGCGCGCCATTTTCAATATATCAACCACCTGCACGCCCTTTAACGGTTCCCTGTTGATAAGCTTTAATTCGTTGTTTAAAAACTTTAAATCAAAGCCGGCATTGTATGAACACAGACAGCTACCTTTAATAAATTCCAGGAACTCAGGCAGCATCGTTTCCGCCTCGGGCGCGTCTTTAAGCATCTCCTGCGAAATATTGTTCACCGCGAACGCCGCAGGAGAAATGGGGTGTTTAGGGTTAAGCAGAGTCTGAAAAGTGGAAATCCTGTTATTTCCTTTAAACCTTAAAGCGGCAATTTCAACCACCCTGTCCCCTGCTTCAGGCTCAAGCCCGGTTGTTTCCGTATCAAAAATTACAAACTCGGCCTCATCCAAATGCGCACTCATATTTTTACAATATATGCCGGAACCAGTTTTACGGGATGATAAAGAAGCTTTGTTTTTTTTAGATTATCCAGCCCCGAATCATCCATGATATTAATATATTTGTATCTGCTTAACGCTTTGGAGAATTCAGCAAATATAAATTGGGCAAGGCCTTTTACCGACAAATCAGTTATTTCATAAAGAATGCAGAAAGTCTCTTTATTCAGCTTAAACCCGAACGTAAAACCCTTCAATTCCTTATCTATCCTGACGACAATACCCTGAAAACCCAACTTAAAGTAATTATCTATCGCCACTTTTAAAGTTCTAAAACTATCATGCATCATCCCGGTATAAAAAGAGTCATTATTTTCATTTGCGCGCTCATTCATCCAGTAAGCATAGAGGTTAAGGCAGTCTTTAAAGTCAGGGGTAGAAATTTCTTTACAGGTAAAATCATTATGTTTGACAAAGTAATTGCGGCTTGCGCGCTGCGATTTGAATTTATTCCCCCTTAAAGAAGCAAGCTCTTTTTGCAGACATACGTAGTCGTGCGATTTCAAAACACAATTAAGCCCGCACTTTTTATAAAAATCCGTATCAAGTGAGCCGATATTCTCAATGCGGCTAACCTGCCTATTTTTATTCAAACTACCCAATTCTTTAAATACCTTCTCAACTGCCTTTTTGCTTTTCTCTTGCCCAAGCAGGGAAAGATACAGAAACGCCCCTGTGTTATCCTTAAATACAACACATAGATTATCTTCAATTATGCACCATTTGATTTCAAAGAGCGCCTTCCAGATATAGATATTCTCAAAGGCATACGCCGACAATTCACAAGAATTGAATTTTAGAAATTTATCAAAAACCTTTCTGTCTTTTAAGGCGATACTTTTAAAACTCATCGGGGCTTTTTAATTCCGCGACATCCAATGCGTCTTCGTAGGCTTGCAGGATATGGGGATTTTCCTTCAACAACTCTACCTGAGCAGGAGAGTTTAGATAGCTGGTTAAATACTCCGCATAGGCTTTGAATTCTTTCGTATCAATCGTGCCTGCCGCGTACGGGCAGTTTAAATCCACGGTCAAATTTACTTTTTTATTACGCATGGAAAGCAGAAAAGGATACAGCTGGCATTCAAACGGCCGGACATCATAGACCTTACATTTATTATCCGCATGGTTTAAAAAAGGACAGAGATAAGTTTCTGAGCCTTCGCAGCTAACCGGAAGTATCCTCTTTTCTATTGAAAGTGTTGCCGGAGGAATATTGCGATCCAACAGGTTTTGTATATCCTCATCCAAAAGGCAGGGAGCCCAGACAGAGTCCATATCCTTAAACCTGCAGCATCCCTTACATTTTAAACAAGCCTCGGAAGGCACAAATTGTTTCATTATTTCACTATACTCCCTAATTTCATCTCTCTTAAAGGAATGACTATGGAAATCCCGTTCTCATCGGAAGCTGCCAAAATCATACCCTGACTTTCAACGCCGCGCAAAACCGCTGGCTCAAGGTTATCCACCAAAACCACCTGTTTACCGACTAAGTCTTCCTTTTGATAACTCCCCCTGATCCCCGCAACTACCTGTTTAGTTTTATCCCCCACATCAAGGGTAATAACATAGAGTCTGTCCGCATTGGGGTGTTCGCTAACCTCTTTAATTTGAGCAACTTTTAGCTCTAACTTTTTAAAATCTTCGATTGTAGCCATATAGTCTCCTTAGATATTTATATAATAATACCACAGGCAGGCTCAGTTGACAAGAAGGAGCTCCTATATATATTTTCCATATCTTGCGCATTCTCTTCTATGCTTCTTAAGGCTTTGGCGCCTTGCTTAAGGTGGGAAAGCAACCCGGGGTTTTCAAAGAACAATTCCAGTTTCCTTTTTAGGTCGTCAATATTGTTGGGCTCAAAAAGTAGCCCATTCGTTCCTTCTTTAATCAATTCCGGGATGCCTCCTATGCGAGAAGCCACTACAGGGATATGGGAAGCTAAGGCTTCTAATATAATAAGCGGAGTGTTTTCAGGCCAGATTGAAGGAACGACTAATACATCAATACTGGATAGCACTTTTCCTATATAAGCATTGTCAAAACTACCCATCAAACAGATACGCGAATCGCCTTTGGCCTTTTTCTTTAATTCTTTATAAAATGATTCATAACCCGCGTACGCCTTCGCCTTTCCATATATGAAAAACCTGGCATGAGGAGCGCTAAGCTTACGAAATGCCTTCACCAAGAGATCAATTCCTTTCATCGGTAGTAACGTCCCCACATAGCCGAATCGAACTGTTTGCTTGTCTGCTTTGTGCTCTATTGGGATAGAAGGATTGATTATGCCGTGCCTACAGGTAATAATCTTTTCAACAGGCACGCCCTTTTTTAAAAATACGCTTCTTGCAAACTCCGAAGGGGCAATAAAAAGGCTGATTTTAGAGGCTGCTTCTTCTGCGGCAAATAATCTTTGCGCAATTAAGTCCGGAAAACTTTCTTTTACTTCCGCACGCGATTCCATATCATAAAAATAAGTTTTTTTTATAACCTGTAATAGCCAAGACGGACTATATTTTCTGAGTAAATTATAAAAAAACATAATGTGTCTTCTGATGAAAAATTGTGGCCTTATGCAAGATACACATAATCCTTGGTTGCTGCCAGCGCATACCTGTAACTGTTCAGTAAGGAGTTGGCCCTTAGGGCAGAATAACCAATAATCATTGATAGTAAAAACTACCGGAATGCCTCTTTGGCGTGATTGTTTGATGATACCCAGAGAAAGAAACAGTAAATGTTGTATATGCACGATATCCGGTTTCAAAGAATCCAGCAGGCAGCCGAATGCATTATCGATATGCCCATTAAGATATGTATCCCTGAAAGAAGAGCTTTTATTCAAGGTATGATTCAATGCAAATGTAGGAATGCCGTCATACTCCCCGGAAGATAAACTGTATTCTTTTTTCTCGGGCTCATTTTTCCTGAAGAAAACGGATACCTCATGCCCTTTTTCTTGCAGCGCCTTGCTGAGCCTATAGGTATATATTTCTGTACCTGCAAAATTATCGGGCACAAAACTATGGACAACCTGTAAAATTCTCATTCCTATCCTTTTTAAGCCTTTAAGCTCCGTGAATACATTTCAAGCGTATTTTCGACCATAATCTCTTGAGAGAAATAGTCTTCAACGTGTCTGCGCGCAGATTTTCCCATTATTTCAGCCCGGCTTTTATCTTCCAAAAGGTAAATAATTGCATTAGCTAGTTTTTCTATGTCTGCGGGAGGAACTAATACGCCTGTTACGCCATCCTTAATTACTTCCGGCACGCCCCCCACGCCGCACCCGATGACCGGCTTGGCATAAGACATTGCTTCAACATAAATAAGGCCGAAAGATTCGTAAAGCGAAGGCGCAACAAAAACATCACATTCCCGGTAATACCTACTTAAATCTTCCGGAGGAACATATCCTACGAATTCCACATTTTTTCTGCAATATTCCGGAAGCATAGCTATGAGCTGCTTCTTGAACGAATGTTTCGCATCTCCTGAAAAACTTACACTTGCGTCATCTATAAAGCTATCTCTGCCCACAATAATGAAGCGCGCATTGGGAAATTTATTTACCGCATAAGGAATGGCCTGTATTAAAATATGAACACCTTTTCTCTTTTCAAGGCGTCCCACAAATAATACCGTCGGCTCGGCGTTATACTTCACGTGACCATTCAAATCCGGTAAAGGTATGCCTAAGGGAACGATCCCAATCTTCTCTAGGGGAATGCCGACTTCGTGAGCGACAAACCGGGCATGCGCATTGGTGGAACAAATAACCAAATCGCTGCGTGCAATACCAGCATTCTCTAGCCAGCAACTCAGGCGCCTGTCCATAGTCTTTTCCCAACTCAGGAAATTAATGACTTCAGAGAAATGAGTATGCAGACGGGTTACCAAAGGCGTCTTTTTGTGCAGGCTATAAATGAATCCTTCTGCGGATAGATTAGGCGCCTCAATAATATCAATATGATGCTTTTTAATAACCTCTTTTAATTTATCATATATGCTCTGGCTGTACTCCCACCGTAATAGGAATTCCCTAAAGATTCCTTTAAAAGGAAAATTTGTCTTATGCGCAACCTGATGTACATACACGCCATTATCTTCATACTCCTTGTCTACATCTAAACCCTGACAGATAACATGGACGTTCTGGCCGGCTGCTGCCAATCCTTGCGCTAAATTATACGAATATGTCCCTATCCCCCCCCAAGCAGTATCAGGCGGGTATTCGCGGGAGACAAGACAGATAGAAAGATACTTAACTACCTTATCGACTTTCTGACCGTTTTTTCTTAAAGCTACTACGGAACAAAGCTTTCCATTCTCATTACTTTCTTTCCTTGTCCAGGCTTCTTTTAATTTTTCTTGTATTGAACGAGAATGAGCAAACAAAGTTACATGGCAATTGGCACAGGATGCAGGCAACTTGTTAGTCAATATTTTATTTCGAAAATCTGAGAAATTTTTACCAAGCCACACCTCTTGCAAAGATTTCTCTTTTAGATTATCTTCATAAGAATATTTAGCCAAACAGCATGGGGCACAGTCACCAATAGAGCCTACAAGGATGCGGGACCACGGCTCATAACAACATACAGATAGTAGTGGTGGTTCTCCCGCTTGTTCTGTCTTAGAAGTATTAAAAGAAGTAAGAAACTGGCTAAGATTTCCTGCTTTTTCTATCAACTGAGGATAAAGATTAAAATTAATAATATTAGTACGTACTTTATGCTGATTAAGAAAATCTTTTATCTTAGGCATCTGGTTCTCTATAATTTTAAAGTCTTCTGTACCATCTAATGCCAAATCCGTCCCCCGATAAGAAAGCACCTTTAATATTTCAAAACCTACATGAGCAGCTCCATAAGTATCTCCCAACTCAAGCATAGGTAAAATATGCCTAATGTTAGGTTTTGAAAGTACGCACTGTATTATTATCTCTGGGAGGTTAGTCTGGGCGAGTTTCTTATATTTACAAAAAAGATCCAAGTTATTTATTACCTTAGTGAATGTTCCTTTTGGAGGCCTCAAAGAGTCATTTATATCTGCATTCGGGCCATCAAGACTAACAATAATCTGGTCCCATCCAATATCTACAAATAGCTTTATATCATCATAATTAAATAGGGTAGCGTTGGTTGTCATGCATCCTTTTAACCCCAATGCCTTAATTTTCTTAGCCATAGCAATGGTTGTTTCTTTTCGCAGTAAGGGTTCTCCTCCGCCGCTAATCTCAAACTCTCTCACTCCTAATTGCCCAGCCTCATCTATGATTTTAAGAATCCTCTCTTCTGATAACTCCTGCTCAACCCAAGGAATTTTGCCTTCAGGATTAACAGCCCACCGCCAACAAGAGTGACACTGTAAATTACAACGGTCTGTGGGAAATAAATGTACTCTAAACGGTGGCGCCCAGCCTCCCCGCAACCAAGGTATTAAATGTTGCCCAATCTCTTCATACATTAAACAGCCCCTTCTACATTACGCTCACAGCATTCATTTATCTTCCAGATTGCTCTCCTGCTCGTGCAAATATTACTGATTGTATAAAACTTTTGTTTTATATTTCTAACTTCTGCTTAACTTATCGATCGCAAATAAGATAAAACTTCCTCATCACCCACATTTAGCCCTTTATAGGAAAGGACACAATTCATACAGAAAGGATAATTTTCAAGTCTCTTCTTTATATGGGATTCCCTCAAATTCTTCATTTTATCTGAATGATATATAGCGACGATAGATTGTTTTCCGATATTACCCAATTTAAGGCAATAATCCACATCAATGCAGCATGGCGAAACATCGCCATTTGCCGACATATTAATCCCATACCATAGCATACTACAGACATAAGTAAAACGCCCCTGTTCAGTAACCTGCGTTCCCTTACATCTATCCCGGCCATCCTCAATAACACTGCTCAGATGTGAAGATAAGCCCGTTTTAAGCTTAGAAAAAGCTTGTTGCTGTAATGCCGCGAATCTTTCTTGATTAGCGTTATCAGTATCCTTCGTTTTTAACCAAAGAAAACAATCCGTGTCAGAGAAATAAACCGGATAAGTTGGTGTGCCGACTATCCTCCAAGAAAATCCATACGCCTTAAAGATATTTATCCAAAAATCCAGAAACTCATTCACCTCACCGATATTCTCATCAAGAATAATAGCCTGCAAAATAGGATGAAGGTTATTTAAATAGAGCCTTGCTTTTTGTTCAAGCAAGTATATCAATTGCTCATTAATCGTCTTTATATTATCCATTTTTTTTATTGCATATTGGACCTCGGGGTTGAGCGTGTCTAAACTAAAGATAAGCTCAATCGGCTTATGCGGTTCCATTGCGATAATCCCAGTAAAAGAATCAATGAAATTGCGGTTCCAACAGGCTCCATTGCTTAAAATCGCCAGCTGTTTCACTTTTAAATTAAACAAGCTGACTTTAATCATTTCAATAAGATCCGGGTTCAATAGCGGCTCCCCTACTCCGACATAGCGTACATATATGTTTTTATCAATATAAGGAGAACAACAATCATCTTCCATAAATGTATCCAATCCCTTAAAAAGCTCATTATGCATAGCTAAAGGCAAAAGCGTATTTTTTTTGCCATGTGAAAAAGATTTTTTGCCTAAGGTACAATAGCAGCATTGAGCATTACAGAAATTAGCTGGTTCAATATTCAAATTTAGCATAATTCAAATATCATCGTGCTGATTCTATATAACAATTGCTGTTACAATGGATACACATTTTTTTGTAATTGAGGCGGAATTTTCTCTTTGGAATTATAATTTCAGAAAATGGCTTTTCCAGTAAATTACCAATACGGAAATCCTTAAAATTTCCGCAGGCATAGGCAGTCCCTTCGGGTTCGCATAAAATACTCATCCCTTTTTGAAAGACACAGGGGCCACGTCGCATACCGCCTGATAACCAATGTAGAATAAAGTCCGCGTATCGTGTATTAAGATGGCCAGAATTTTTAAGCCTAGAAATAAATTCCGCTACTGATTTCTTTTGTCCATCATTAAGAGCAAATTCCCTCTGAGTAGACAGACTCTCAACGCCAATCTCAGAATTCGCTGCAAGC
Source organism: Candidatus Omnitrophota bacterium (assembly GCA_049517335.1). GTDB lineage: Bacteria > Omnitrophota > Gorgyraeia > Gygaellales > Profunditerraquicolaceae > JBEKSD01. The sequence continues at coordinate 35,558 of JBEKSD010000015.1, forward strand.
GTAAAGTTCACCCCCAAGCCCACAGCTATGCCGTATTTAAAAACGTTATCCAAATCATGAGAGTTATTACGGTTTACCGTAAAATTGAGCCCTACGGAAAACCCGGGATATAGCGCCATCATCTCTTTTAATTCCGAGATAGTTCTTTCCGCTCCTTCAAATGCTCCGGGCGTACCCCGCACTTCATCGTGTATTTGACCAATCCCATCAAGAGAAACGGAGGTACTAAGTTTAATTTTATACGGTAGGAGAAACGCCAAGGCCTGCTCAATAGCATCAATGACCTCTTCACTCCTAATGCCATTAGTTGAAACGTCTATTCTTTCCAAGTTAACACAAGAGCATACTAAAGTCTTTATTACCTCTATCAAATCCTTGCGCAAAGTAGGCTCTCCACCGGTAATATTAACTACCTTTATGGATTTGTGTAAGATTTTATCTGAAAAGATCTTTTTTATATCTACGGGTGATAATTCAGAATATTTATGTTGTTTACTCCAAGCGCCGCACATAATACAGTGGGCATTGCAACGATAACTGGTAAACAAAACTACTATTGAGGGAAGGCGCATTTAATGTTTAAGTAATGATTCGTATATCTGTAATGTTGCTTCAGCTATCTTTTCCGGAGCATATGTTTCTTCAATACTTTTACGCCCAGCTTGGCCGAATTGCCGCATTAATTGCGGGTTTTTTAGGAGGTAGGCTAATCTTTCTGTTAACTGCCGGGAACTGCCGGGAGTGAAAAGTAAACCGTTCTCACCATGGCGTATCATAGTATGAAGCCCCCCGATATCGCTGGCAATTACCGGCTTTGCGCAGGCCATTGCCTCAAGGCAAACATAAGGATAGTTTTCCCAAATAGAAGGAATAACGCAAACGCTGCTATTGCGATAATATTCCAATAGGTTTTCGCGCGGAATCTGGTCAATCCATATGACCCTATCAGGATATTTTAATTTTGCTATTTTCTCAAAAAGATAGCTTTTCATCCCGCAATCGGCCCCTATAAGCGTCAAGCGCGATTGCGGCAAACAATCTTGCAGATAAGAAAAAGCCCTAATCAACGTGTGGATACCTTTACGAAACTCCAACCTGCCTACATATAGAATATACAGGGAATCGTTTAAAAACGCATCACTGGACGGTTTAAAAAAATTTATATCTACGGGATTAGGTACTAATGGCACATTATCCAAACGTGTTTTAAAATGGCGGGCGGTTAATTCAACTACATCACGGCTTAATCCTATTTTCCGGGATGCTTTTTGTAACCAGCGCTCTTCAAGCGACTTTATCAGCCGGTAATCCAACGTATCTGGAGTATGGTCTAATGCAAAAGCAACCGTCTCAGGAGTATGCAACTTTATGATCAAGGGGGGGTGTTTGTGAAAAAAATAATACCAGAACCCTTCTGCTCTTGCTTCAGAGGTCTCAATAAGGTCAAGGCCGTAATGCTTTACAATTTCATCAATCTTCCCTGAAACTGCCAGACTATATTCCAGCCGTTCTATCAAGCCACCTATTTTGGTGCGTAACCGGTCCAGAACTTTAAGCCGTTTTGCCTTCACTCTGAATACCGTAACTCCCGCATCAGTATATTCAAGCGGCGTATCCTTAGCACAGGTAACAACAAAAACAGTATGGCCTTTTTTAGCCAGAAGGCGCGATACTTCATATATGTAAGTCCCCACTCCTCCGATCAGATCCGGAGGGTAGTCCTTGGAAAGAAAAGCAATTTTCATTTCTGAAACATTCTTCTTAGCTTAAGCGGAAACACTATAAAAAATATAAAAAATAAAATTACCCCGAAGAAGGCTACGCTTTGATACATCGACTTAAATATTATCTTCATCTTAGCCAATATGCCCATGGTATACAAAGGGGCAAAGTTTTTTCCGGATACAAAATATACCCTTGCCGATTTTGCGCTAGCAAGCCACGCCATAATCTTGGCTTTCCTGTATCCATGATAAACTGACGGGCCTATAAGCACTATCGCCTCATCAAAATAGCGGATATTAAATTTTAGCCACACCAAGAATAAGCGCATCTTGGTTAGTTTGATATAGCCCGGCTCATACAGTATCAACTCATTTACACTGGTATTACTTCTTAAGCGGTCATAATCAGCTTTAAGAACATTGGCAAATAGCGAAATCCTGGCTGCGGGGAAAAGCGCGCGTAAATCCTGCAGTGCCCGCTCTGTCCCCCCTGCTGAAACATAATATGGCTTAATCACCAGAATTTGCTTTTCCTTTCGCCTGCCCAATAAATGCACCTTTACAAAATCCATTATACGCCATAAAGGAACTACCAGGTGACGGTAAGTGCGTGAATGCAGGATAGCCTGAATATAATTTTCTTTTTCAGAGATTATTTTTTGCTGCTGCTCAACCTGGCTACTTAGCGATTCAACTTTGACCTTATTAAGATTACTTATTTCTTCAGTCTGCCATAATTTAGTTTTAGTGATTTTTATCTCATCCTTCGCAGATTCAATTTCTCTGATTAAACCGTTAATTTTATCCTGTTGCTGTGCAGAAAACATGCCTAATTGCTGATACTCTTCCTTTTGCCGCCTTGATTCTATTTTTAGCCTTTCAATTTCTTGCTGCATTTGCCTTAGCTCTTCGCTGCGGCCGGAGAGTTCTCCTGCCAACGCTTCGCGCTCTTCCTGCAATTCGCTAAACTTCTCTTCGCGGTGAGCTGAATCTAGCTGCAGTAATTCAATCTTATGCTCTAATGC
>JBEKSD010000016.1:0-38302 GCA_049517335.1 Candidatus Omnitrophota bacterium
GCAGCCTGTTTTATTATTTTTTTGGACCACCTGGTGCCCGTTTTGCCAGGTAGAAATAAGGAAAATATCCGAGCGGGCAGGCGAGTTGGCTAAGGCCGGTATTGAAGTACTCACCATTAATACCGGAGAATCAAAAAGCAGGGTTGAGCGCTTTATGCAAAGCCGCAAAATAAACCTGAAAACGTTGATTGATGAAGATACGGCTGTAAGTAATTCTTATAATATTCTTGGGGTGCCTACTTTTTATATTGTGGATAAACAGGGTAAAATTATTTTTGAAGGAAACAAATTCCCTGAAAATTTTAAGGAAATCATTACCAAGAAATAACCTGACTGATTATTTATGGATAAAAAAATTGATGCTTTAATTGAGAATTGGAAAAAGAAGAATATTGAAGCATTTTTCTGCGCCAATAAGGACGATGTGCTAGCAAAACTGCTGGAATTAATCCCGCTTTTCGCCAGCGTGGGGTTCTCTGGTTCGCAAACCCTAGAGCAGCTTGGGTTAGTTGAGAAATTAGAAAAGAGAGGCAATCAAACTTTTAATCCTTATAAAAACGGATTAAGTAAAGATGAGAGCTTAAAGGCTAGACGAGAAGGAGTGGGAGCGGATTTTTACTTAGCCAGCGCCAATGCCATTTCGGAAAACGGTGAATTGGTGTTTTTGAGCGCTTACGGGAACCGGACAAGCGGTATCGCCTACGCAAATAACGTTATCATAATTTGCGGAATAAATAAAATTACTCTTAACCTGGAAAAGGCATTAAAAAGGGCGAGAGAATTCGCTACGCCTTTAAATTACAAGCGCCTAAATTGGGATAGTTCCCGGCAAATGTGCTGCCAGGTGTTGATTATTGAAGGCGAAGTCGCTTTAGGTAGATTCAAGGTTATTTTAGTAGATAAAAATCTGGGATTCTGAGGAGAAAATATGTTTGATAAAATGAAACAACTGCTGGAAATGCAGAAGAAGATGCAGGAGATGAAGAGGGAGCTTGAGAATACGGATTTTGAAATTTCAAGCTCTGACGGTCTGGTCAAATTGACAATGACCGGCGCACAGGAAGTAAAAAATATAAGTATCCAGGGCGATAGATAAGGCTGACCTTGAAAAATCCGTTAAAGACGCTTATAATAGTGCAGTTAAGCGTTCGCATGAAATTGCCGCCTCAAAAATGAAGAACATAGCAGGTTTTAATATTCCGGGGCTTACCTAAAAATATGAAAGAAAAAAAAGATTTTTATCAGGTTATTGAAGATATCTGTAGTAAAGACCCCCGCTATAAGCCCGATGCTTACGAATTTGTAATGCAGGCTTTGTATTTTACCCAGAAGAAGATAAAGCGGCAGGGCCATATGAGTGGAAAGGAACTCCTCCAGGGTATCCGTGATTTTGCCGCGCAGGAATACGGCCCTATGGCGAAAACCCTACTTTACCATTGGGGGATTACCAAGACGGACGATTTCGGAAACATCGTTTTTAATATGATTGAGAAGAAAGTCCTTTCCAAAAACGAAGATGATTCCGTTAGCGATTTTAAGAACGTTTATGATTTTGAAAAAACCTTCGGAAACATTTTACGCGAAAGCGTAATCAGGGAGATGTCAAAAGTAAAATGACCCGACTAAGCGGCTTACCCCTTGCGATCGGAAGCCTGCCGCATAAAGACGCAGAAGAAGCAGTAGATTTAATTTTTAAATACCTTCCGGCTACGCCTTTCTGGCCGCAGCTGCCCAAGCTTAATAAACGCGAAGGCATGGTCCGACAATTTCTTGAGAAATTCCCTATTCCGTATTATAGCGAGGGGGAAACGGGATTAGAAGAGTTTTATGAGAAAATCACTAATCGCGATATTGAATATTTTAAGATAAGTAAAGATTACGCCGCGGGTTTATACGCCTTTAAGGACAGGCTGAAAAATAATCCCGGTTTATTAAAAAATATCAAATTTATCAAATGCCAGATTACCGGGCCGTTTACAGCCGCAGCTAGCACCAAGAATGAAAATGGGGATATTTACCTGAATGACCCGGTATTTTTGCAGGTTTTTAAAGAGGGGTTAAAGATGAAGGCCCTTTGGCAGCTTGATTTTTTTAAGGAATTTAACAAGCCGGTAATATTATTTATAGATGAACCTTATTTAAGCGCTTTCGGCTCTGCTTTCACCCCTGTAAACCGTGATGATGTTATCAGGGGCTTGGGGGAATTGGCTGCAGGCATTAAATCCGATACTGCCCTCATAGGGCTGCACTGCTGCGGCAATACCGATTGGTCGATTTTTACGGATATTCCCGGTATTAACATCATAAATTTTGATGCTTTTGAATTCCGGGACAGGTTTGTGCTTTATGCTGATTCCTTAGCACATTTCTTAAAGAGAGGCGGCTTTATCTGCTGGGGGATAGTGCCTACTGAAGGGTATTCTGAGAGCATAACCCCGGATTCACTGTTTGAAAGGATAGAAAATGGGGTAGAGGCGCTCTCAAAAAAGGGGTTAAACCGGGAGCTGCTCTATAATCAGATGTTCCTGAGTCCTGCTTGCGGTTTAGGTAGCCTTGATATAGGTAAGTCCGAGAAGATACTCAAAACTCTTAGCGAAACTGCGGAAATCCTGCGAAAAAAGCCTCCAAAATAATTTATTTGACAATTTACAATAATAGTTATATGATATTGAAACATTTTTTGAGTGGGGATATAAATTTATGAAAGAAATCAGAATTCATGCTCGCGCAGGCCAGGGCGCAATTACTACAGCGTCGCTTTTAGGCTACGCCTATTTTTTAAAAGGCATGTATCCTTATGCCTTTCCGCATTTTGGCGCAGCGAGGATGGGAGCACCGATGAATGCTTTTGTGCGTGTTGACTCAAAGCCGGTGCGCTTAAGGAGCCAGATTTATGAGCCGGATTACATTATCATAATGGATGCCACCCTCATGCGCGGATTCAATTGTCTTTCAGGGCTAAAAGATAAAGGTATTGTTGTAGTTAACCAGAGAGAAGGCATGGAGCTGCCTAAGGCAGGTGTATCTCAAAAAGTTTTAGTGGTCCCGGCCACCGAAATTGCAATGAGGACTATTAAGCGGCCTTTGGGCAATACCGCTTTAATCGGGGCGTTCGCCGCGGCAACAGGCGAACTTGAGTTGGACGCAGTTTTAGAGGCGATTAAAAAGAGGTTCTCCGGAGCAGCCCAAGAGGCAAATATTGAAGCGGTAAAGCAGGGTTTTAATTTTATTAAAGATATGAAGGAGAAATAAGGATGTTCGGCCCCCTGGTAGTTAAGCACGGCTCAAGCAAAGGCACTAAGACAGGCTCATGGCGCGTTGAAACTCGGCCTAAATTCCTGCAGAAGAATTGTATCGGCTGTAAGATGTGCCTTTCCGTCTGCCCGGAATCATGTATTTACGGCGAGGGCAAGAATACTTATTATTGCGATTATAATTACTGCAAGGGTTGCGGTAACTGCGCGTTTATCTGCCCCAAAAAAGACATTGAAATGATTAAAGAGGAATAAATATGAAACAATTCCTGGAAGGTTCCCACGCCGTAGCTGAAGCAGTAAAATTATGTAAGCCTGGAGTTGTTTCCGCTTATCCGATAACCCCGCAGACCCATATTGTAGAAGACCTCGCCCAAATGGTGGCAAACGGAGAATTAAAATCCCAGTTTGTCAACGTTGAAAGCGAACACTCCGCAGCTTCCGTAGTCCTCGGCTCCGAGGCAACCGGGGTGCGTTCCTACACCGCGACAAGTTCACAGGGGCTGTTCTATATGGCTGAAGTCATCTTTAATATTGCCGGTCTGCGCCTTCCGCTGGTTATGACTGATGCCAACCGCGCAATCTCCGCACCTATAAATATCTGGAATGACCAGCAGGATACTGTTTCTCTGCGCGATGCCGGCTGGATTCAGCTTTACGCCGAAGATATACAGGAAGCAGTGGATTTACACTTTATGGCTTACCGCATTGCCGAAGACAAGAGTATGATGCTTCCGGTAATGGTATGCATGGACGGATTTATTTTAACCCACGGAATTGAGACCGTGGATATGCCCACTCAAGAGATGGTGGATAAATTCCTGCCTCCTTATAATCCTTTATATAAGCTTGATGTAAATGACCCGGTGACTTTAGGGCCGTTGGTTGATCCCGATTCATACGCGGAAACACGTTACGCAATACAGAAAACCCACGAAGAAGCGCTCAAGTTCATACCGAAAATAATGAATGATTTTTCCAAAGTATCCGGCCGTAATTACGGCAGTTTAGTTGAAGGCTACCAGCTTAAGGATGCGGAGCGAGTAATCGTGGCAATGGGTTCGGTTTGCGGCACAATTAAAGACGTAATTGATGAATTGAGGGCTAAAGGAAAAAAATTCGGGTTGCTTAAAATCGTCAGTTACCGGCCTTTCCCGGCGCAGGAGATATATGATGCCTTAAAGAATGCGGGAAAAGTCGCCGTTATAGACAGGGCTTTATCATTAGGTTCTTATGCACCCCTTGCCGCGGATATAAAAAGTGCTTTCTTCGGGAAAAAGAAAGGCCCGAAAGTAATCAGTAGTTTTATCGTCGGCCTCGGCGGACGCGATATTACCAAGCATTCTATCAAAGAAATTTTACGCCTACTTACTACGAAAGAGCTGGAAGGTGAATTTATAGATTTAAAGCCTGAGTTATTGAAGGAGAATTATGAATGATACTTTATTTTCCGTAGGCCATACGGCATGCGCCGGCTGCGGCCAGTCATTAGCCGCGCGCCTGGTAATTGATGCCGCGGGAAAAAATACGATAGTGGTGAATAACACCGGCTGCCTGGAGGTTTTTTCCACCAAGTTCCCGGAGTCAGCGTGGGAAGTGCCCTGGATTCATTCTTTATTTGAAAATGCTGCTGCGGTTGCCTCCGGAGTAGAAGCAGCGCTTAAATACCTTGGCACAAAAGATAATATAAATGTAATCGCGCAGGGCGGGGACGGCAGCACAGCTGATATCGGCCTTCAGGCGCTCTCAGGCATGCTTGAGCGCGGCCACGATATTCTTTATGTCTGTTATGATAACGAGGCCTATATGAATACGGGCATCCAGCGCTCCGGTCTTACTCCTTTTGATACAAATACTACAACTAGCCCTGTGGGCGCAGAATCCTCCGGAAATATCCACCCTAAGAAACCTATGCCGGAGATTGCCGTGGCGCACGGCATACCCTATGTTGCTACCGCTTCCTCGGGATTTGCACAGGACTTACAGCGTAAAGTTAAAAAGGCGCTTTCAATCAAAGGGCCGAAATACATTCAGGTGCATGCGCCATGCCCGTTAGGGTGGAGGTATGAGTCGAATATCTTAGTGCAGATATCAAAGTTAGCGGTTGAAACCGGGCTCTATCCTTTGGTTGAGTATGAATACGGCGTATTAGCCGCAAGGCGCCAGATTACCCCTAAACCTGTCGAGGAATACCTGAAATTACAAGGCAGGTTCAAACACCTTCTGAAGAACTCCGAGGAACTGAAGAAGGTTCAGGATATCGCGGATAGTAATATTAAGAAGTACGGCTTGAAAGCGGAAACGGTCTAAACTTTTTAGCTAAAAAGGAGGCTAATATGGGAAAACAAGCAAGGGCAATAGTTGATTTAAGCCTGAAAGAACTGGTAAAAGATCTGAATAAAGCTTATGCGGACGAATGGCTGGCATTTTACCTTTATTGGTATATGGCTCAGATCGTTTCCGGCAGGTCATACGAAGATATAGCGGAATTTTTGAATAAAATAGCCAAAGAGGAACTTGAGCATGCAGGAGAGCTCGCGGATCTAATCGTAAAATTAGGCGATACTCCTATTGCTAACCCGATGGAGTTAGAAAAAAATGCCAACGCGCCGTATCTTATGCCGCCTAAGAATACCACGGATATAAACAGGATTATCCGTATTGTTACCGAAGCTGAAGCTGCGGCGATAGATGTTTATAACAAGATTGCCAAAAAAACATTGGGTAAAGATAACGTTACTTATCAGCTGGTAACGCACATCTTAGCCGAAGAAGTTAACCACGAAGAGATATTTGAGAATCTTCTTGAAAGATAAGGGAGCAAAGAAAAATGGCGAAAATTACAGTTGATGCTTCAACCTGCGTGGGTTGCGGTTTATGCGAACAGACCTGCCCGGAAGTCTTTGAAGTGCAGGGCGACGGTATTGCGCATGTTAAGTCCCAAAATGCCGTATCCTGTAATCTGCAAGAAGTAGCTGACTCTTGCCCGGTAAATTCGATTAAAATCAGCCAATAGCCAGTACCTATTGAGCTTTTTCTTTGAGGCCTTCTAGGAATTTCGAGAAGGCCTCTTGTTTTTTCTGGCTGATTAGCTTAAGCGAGAATTCGTCCTTCTCTTCGGCGAATCTCTTAGCTTCGGGTTCTATTGATTGTTTTAGCCTGATAATATAATAACCGGACGGCATGTTGATTATGCCGCTTGCCGCATCCGGTTTTAATTTGTCCGCCTCAAGCCAGAGTTTATCTGAAGCGCCTATCCCTTCAATATAACTGTTCAGTTGGAATAAATCGGTAGAGCCTGTTTTTAATCCCGTCTTTTTCGCGATAAGGTTAAAGTCGCCTTTGCCCGCGGTTTCTTTAATCAATTTTAAGGCGTCTTCTATCTTCTCTTTAGCAAGCCCTTCGTTTTTCTCTTTAATGAACGAATCTTTGACCTTTGTTTTAATTTTTTCAAATTCTGGGATATTCGGTTCTTTTCTTCTTTTCAGGCGCATAAAATAATATTTGTTATCCATAGTCATTGGTTCGGCATACTGGCCGATTTTTAATTTAGCCACCATTTCCGACATTACCGGAGACCAGCCTAAGCCCGGTATAGGGTCGTTTTGGCTAAAAAAGCCGGTTTCTTTAATCGCTACACCGTACTTTTGCGCTATTTTTTCAAGTCCTTGGTTTTTCTTGATTAGCCCTGCCGCATCCCTGGCTTTCTGCAGGTCATCCAATGCTACGTACTCTATATTCAAGGAAAGCCTTTCTTTAAATTGAGCCGGATCATTCTTGTAATATTCTATCAGCTCATTTTCGGCAGGTGAAATTTCTTTTGAGAATTCAGCCGGGAGGGCCGCAAGGTAATAGACTGATATTTTCTTATTTTGCTTGCGGTATTCTTCTCTGATTTGGTCGTCGGTTAAATTGATCCCGTCGGTATATTGTTTATAAAGTTTCGTAAGCATCATATTCTGGCGCACCTGCTCTTCAAAGGCGCGCGGCTGAATATGCAGGCCGTATTCTAAGGTTTGGTTATAATTTTTTACGTCAAATTGACCCCTGGTCATTAAGAACGGGTAACTTTCAATCTGCTCAATTACTTCTTTATCGCTTACCCTGATTTTGCGTATCTTTGCCTCATGGAGTAATATGAGCCTGTTTATGGCTTCAGCTTCAAAATTAAGGTATTGCTGCATCTGGCTGTATTTTTCTCCAAACTGTATCACGGCCTGTATCCTCACCGCATCCAGGGCATCTTTGAACTCAAGCGCGGAAATATTCCGGCCGAACAATTTTCCCACCGGCGCATTCTCTTCCCGGCTGCGGAAAGCGCTGCCGAATCCCCAAAGCGTAAATGCCGGGATGATGATTATTGCCAGGCCTATCCATATTCTTTTAGCTGTTTTCTTGTTGCGCAGTACTTTAAGCATCTTAATCCTCCTTAAATGTAATATAGCCATTATAGTCAAAATAAGCGGCTTTGCAACCAAAAATCCCTAAACATTTTCTCTTTACAAACTGGTAATCTACGGATATAATTATAAGCCGTGTCAGTTGAACTAATTAAGGGGATATAACGATATGAAAAATAAAGTTTTAAAATTGGGTTTGCCCAAAGGCAGCCTTCAGGAATCTACCTTTAAAATCTTTAAAAAAGCGGGTTTTAACGTTAATCTACCCAGCGAACGCTCATATTTTCCGTCTATAGACGACGTAGAGATTGAACCGGTGCTCCTGCGTGCGCAGGAGATGTCGCGTTATGTGCAGGACGGCGCGTTAGATTGCGGCATTACCGGCAATGACTGGATATTGGAGAATAAATCCGATGTGGTCAGGGTCACTGACCTGATTTATGCCAAGCAGGGCTTAAACAAGGTGCGTTGGGTGCTGGCAGTGCCGCAGGATTCAGGGATTAAGTCGGTTAAGCAGTTAAACGGCAAACGCGTAGCTACCGAACTGGTTAACGTCACCAAAGATTATTTTGCGAAAAACAAAGTCAAGGTTGAAATTGAGTTTTCCTGGGGGGCGACGGAAGTGAAGGTCAGCGCCGGCCTGGTTGATGCCATCGTGGAACTCACTGAGACGGGAAGGTCATTAAGGGCGAACAAGCTTACTGAAATTGCCACTCTTTGCGAATCGACAACGCAGTTTATCGCCAATAAAACTTCGTATAAAGACGCCTGGAAAAAAGCTAAAATAGGGGAGATTGCGTTGCTCTTAAAAGGCGCAATATCTGCGGAAGAAAAAGTGGGCTTGAAGATGAATGTCAGGAAAGGCGATTTGAATAAGGTTTTAGCGAAACTCCCGGCATTAAAGAAGCCGACAATTTCAGGCCTATCCGAGGGCGGTTGGCTTGCCATTGAAACTATTATTGATGAAAGAGTGGTCCGTACTTTAATCCCCGAACTTAAAAAAGCAGGCGCAGAGGGGATTATAGAATACCCCTTGAATAAAGTAATTTATTAGTTAACCGGAAGCTAACTGATTGATTGAAAGGAGCGAGGTTAAATGCCTTGCGGAAAAAAAAGAAAACGAAGAAAAATACGCACCCATAAGAGAAAAAAGATGCGTCGTCGTCTTCGTCATTTAAAGAAGAGAGCCTGGGGTTAAGGCGCGGTAAATGAAGGTTGCGCGGTTATCAATCCTGTCCCTGGCAGCGGTTTTAGCCATAAGCACAAAACTCTATGCCTTAGACGGGCAACAGCCCGGGGCATTAAGCCACTATATCATGGGTGTTTATTATGAGGACCTCGGCGATATTGATAAGGCGCTCAATGAGTACCGTCAGGCTTCAGCATCCGATAGCTCTGCGGCAATACATCTAGGCTTAGCTTCAACTTATGTAAAAAAAGGGGACCTGGCGCAGGCGATAAAAGAGCTAAAAACCTGCATTGAACTGGATCCCGGGGCAATTGAGCCGCATGCAATATTGGCAATCATTTATGCCTCTTTAAATAAAACCGATCCTGCGGAAACCGAGTATGAGGCGGCCTTAAGGATTGCCTCAAGGCAGGAGCCGGGAAATCCGGTAATTTACAAAGGATTAGGTTTTTTATACCTGGAGCAGGATAAACTTAAGGAAGCAGAAGCTGCTTTTAAGTTTAGCCTCACGCTTTCGCCGGATGATTTCCAAACGCATTTTTATCTCGGGGTAGTTTACGATAAATTAAAGGATTTTGTTCTTTCGGAAAAAGAACTTAAAAAAGCAATCCAGATTAATCCGGATTTTGCCAGCGGATTGAATTATTTGGGTTATGTGTATGCCCAGCAGAATCGGAACCTTAGGCAGGCCGAAAAGTTAATCCGCAGGGCGCTTAAGCTTGACGAACATAATGCCGCCTATATTGACAGCCTGGGTTGGGTTTATTTCAAAAAGGGCAAAATCAAAGAGGCATTTAAAGAGATTGAAGAAGCAAGCAGCCTGATAGACGACCCGGAAGTTTATGACCATCTGGGTGACGTGTATTTAAAGTTGAATAATGTAAAAGAAGCGCAAGTGTGCTGGAAGAAATCCCTTGAACTTGCCCCGCAGCAGAGTTCAGTAAAAGAGAAGTTAGACAAATTAAACAAAGTTAAGTAATGCCATCCCAGACGGAAATTCAGCAACTGCAAGCAAAAGCAAAAGAAATCCGCCGTTTAATCATCCGGATGATCGCGAAAGCCGGATCAGGACACCCCGGCGGAAGCTTGTCATCCGCAGATTTAATCACCGCGCTATTCTACTCCGTTTTAAAGCATGACCCCAAAAACCCTCAAGACCCTGACCGGGACCGTTTTCATATGTCCAAGGGCCATTGTGCTCCTCTCTGGTATGCGATATTGGCAGACAGGGGTTATTTTGAGAAAGAAAAATTAATGACTTTGCGCCAGCTCGGTTCAATGCTGCAGGGCCACCCCGACCCGCGGACCCCGGGAGTAGAAGTTGCTTCGGGTTCTTTAGGGCAGGGGCTTTCTGTTGCCTTAGGCATGAGCTTAGCCAGCCGGATTGACAAAAAAGACTGGCGGGTTTACGTCCTTTTAGGCGACGGCGAGATACAGGAAGGCAATATCTGGGAAGCGGCAATGGCTGCGGCCCATTTTAAAGCCGACAATCTCTGCGCGATACTGGATTATAACGGGTTTCAGATTGACGGGGAGGTCTGCCATGTTATGGGGCTTGAGCCTTTAGTAGCCAAATGGACGGCGTTTGGCTGGTATACTATTGAAATCAACGGGCACAATATGGAAGAAATACTAAACGCTTACGATGAAGCTAACAGGATAAAAGGCAAGCCTGTAATTATCATTGCCCACACCGTAAAAGGCAAAGGGGTTTCGTTTATGGAAAATGTCTGTGATTTTCACGGCAGGGCTCCTAGCGTAGAAGAAGCAGAGAGGGCGTTAAAGGAATTAGCATGAGCGAGATGTTATATCAGCGGGATGTTTACGGTAAAACTTTAGTTGAACTGGGCAAGGCCAATAACAGCATAGTTGTATTAGACGCCGACCTTTCCAGCTCCACGCGCACTGCCTTATTCGCCAAAGAGTTCCCAGAGAGATTTTTTAATTTCGGGGTCGCCGAACAGAATATGGTTGCTTCTGCCGCAGGGTTGGCTTCCTGCGGGAAAACGGTATTTTTATCCACATTCGCCATCTTCGCCACAGGCCGGGCCTGGGATCAGGTAAGGAATTCCGTTTGTTACAGTAACCTCAACGTAAAGATTGTGGCAACCCACGCCGGAATTACCGTCGGCCCGGACGGCGCAAGCCATCAGGCGCTTGAAGACATTGCAATAATGAGGGCAATTCCGAATATATCTATAATCGTGCCTTGCGACGGGCCGCAGACGCGCGATGCAATAGTTACCGCCGCCAATACGAACGGTCCTTTTTATATCCGCTTGGGCAGGGTAAAGGTGCCGACAGTGGAAAAAAAGAGCGAATTTAAAATCGGCAAAGCGCAAGTCTTAGCTGAAGGCAATGATTTGACCATCGTCGCCTGCGGCTTATTGGTCAATGAAGCGAAAATTGCGGTAAAAAATTTAAGCCTGAAAGGAATCCATGCCCGGCTGATTAACATACACAGTATCCGGCCTTTTGACAAAGAAATTATACTTAAGGCCGCCAAAGAAACAGGCGGCATTATTGTCTGCGAAGAGCACTCCGTTATCGGCGGGTTAGCATCCTGCGTTGATGAAGTTGTAGCCGAAAACAAGCCTGTAAAAGTTGTGCGTATGGGCATAAAAAACAGGTTTGGTCAGTCGGGTGAGCCGGAGGAGCTCTTAAAAGAGTACGGCCTCACCAGTTCGGATATAGAAAAAACAGCACTATCGTTGTCGTGATTGTAAAATCCTGCGCTAAAGTAAACCTCTACCTTGAAGTCCTCTCCAAAAGAAAAGACAACTACCACAATATAAAAACGATTTTTGAAAGGATTGACCTTAGCGATAAGATTACACTAAGAGTCCGTCTTGGAGGTTTAATTACGCTGGATTGCAATAACCCCACCGTGCCCAAGGATGAAAGCAACCTCTGTTTCCGCGCAGCTAAGCTGCTTCAGGACAGATATAAGGTTAAAAAGGGCGTTGACATTACCATAAATAAACATATACCCGTAGGCGCGGGGCTTGGAGGCGGCTCAAGCAATGCCGCGGCGGTTTTAACGGCCTTAAATAAGCTCTGGGGCCTTAATCTGAATTTAAGCAGGCTCCTAACTTTAGCCGAGAAAATAGGTTGCGATGTCCCGTTCTTTGTTTATGACGTGCCTTTTGCCTTCGGCACATCGCGTGGCGATAAAATCAAGCCGCTGGAAAAATTAAAGAAACTGAAACTTTGGCATGTCCTGGTTTTTCCCGGAATCAAGGTATCCACCCCTTTAATTTACAAAAAATTTGACAGAATTTCCGGGTTGACAAGGTCAAGGTACAGTGTTAAAATATTAACTTCAACCTTAGCGAAATATCCTTCAGTTTTGGGCTCGGGAGGGTTGTTTAATAGTTTGCAGGCTGTAACCGAAAAAGAATACCCTGAGGTCAGCCGGATAAGGAGTTCGTTTCAGGAACTCGGCCAAAACTCCCTCTTAATGTCCGGAAGCGGTCCGACAGTGTTTTCGCTCGCTAGGTCCAGGCAGGAAGCGCTTCTTTTAAAGAAAGCTATTGAAAGTAAGCATAAGTCTTGGGAAGTGTTTCTGGCAGGGACCTGCTGAAAGTAAGAGTACTGGAGGAGGGCGGATGGATATAACGGAAGTCAGGATAATCCTTAAAGATTCTCCTGACAAGAAATTAAAAGCCTACGCAACCGTGACGTTTGATAATGCCTTTGTTGTCAGGAATATAAAAGTAATTCAGGGGACAACCGGCTGTTTTATCGCTATGCCCTCAAGGAAAGTCAAAGAAGCCTGTTGTAAATGCAACTTTAAAAACGAATTGCGCAGTAAATACTGCAACCAGTGCGGCACCTTGTTGCCTATGCCTCAAAGAACGGTTCTTACGGCAGAACAACAGGGAGTGAATTCTCAGTCTGAACATAAGGATATTGCCCATCCCATAACGCAGTCATTCAGGGATTATCTTCAGAAGAGAGTTTTAGACGCCTATGAGCAGGAAAAAACCAAGGTCTAAAGCGGCGTAAGGCTAACGGGATTTGGGATGTCGTCCAATGGTAGGACACGAGAATTTGGGTCTCGCTATTGTGGTTCGAATCCACACGTCCCAGTTGATTCTCTAAAAAAATACATTCTAAAAGATGAAAGATAATGTTGCGGCGATAATTCTGGCAGCGGGAAAAGGCCTCAGGATGAAATCGGGGGCCCCAAAAGTCCTGCATCAGGTTTGTAACCGGCCGATGATCGGCTATGTTTTTGATTTGGTGAAAGAACTGGGGATTAAAGAATCGGTTGTAGTCCTTGGGTCTAAGGCGCAGGAAATAAAAAAGGAGTTAAGGCCTAAAGGAAAAATCGTAATCCAAAAGAAGCTTATCGGTACAGCCGATGCCGTAAAAACGGCTTTAGCCAAATTAAAGGGTTTTAAAGGAACGGCCCTGATCCTTTACGGGGATATCCCTCTTTTAAAGAAGGATACCATCAGGAAACTGCTTAAATACCACGTGCAGAGTGATTCCGATTTAACCATCCTTACCGCTGTAACTGATAAGCCCCAAGGTTACGGCAGGGTAATCCGCGACCGCTACAATACTATTTCCGGGATCGTTGAAGAAAAAGACACAGATGAGGTGGAAAAGGACATAAAAGAGGTTAACACTGGGATTATTTGTTTTAATAAGCAAAAATTATCCTCAGTCATTAATTTAGTCAGGCCTAATAACAGGAAGAAAGAATATTATCTCACCGATTTAATCGGCATTTTTTATAAAAAAGGGTATCTGGTTGAGGGCATCAGGATAACCGACATTAATGAAGCCCTCGGGGTTAACTCCCGCGTTGAGCTAGCTTTGGCTAATTCCATCATGCAGAAAAGGATAAATGAAGAGCTGATGTTGAAGGGTGTCGGCATCATAGATACGGGTTCAACTTTTATAAGTTATGACGCGAAAATCGGTCCAGATACCGTAATTTACCCCTTTACAGTTATTGAAAAGGATGTTAAAATTGGTGCTCGTTGTTTTGTCGGGCCTTTTGCTCATTTGAGGGAAGGTACGCGCCTCAAAGACGACTGCCTGGCGGGAAATTTTCTTGAAATCACCCGTTCCACCATCGCCTCAAAGACCTTAGTTAAACATTTTGGGTATATTGGAGATAGCCGCATCGGCCGTTCTGTAAATATCGGCGCAGGCACGGTTACCGCTAATTTTGATAAAGGCGAAAAGAGCCTGACGGTAATCAAAGACGGCTCGTCCGTTGGTTCGGATACGGTATTTGTAGCGCCGGTTACAATGGGCAGGAATGCAGTAACCGGGGCAGGCTCGGTTGTGTTAAAAAATTCTAAAATCCCTACCGGCTCTGTGATTGCCGGTGTGCCGGCAAAACAATTAAAGAATAAGGGGAAAAAAAATGGATAAGTTGGCTGTTTTTAGCGGTAACGCTCACCCGGAATTAGCTAAGAATATCTGTAAATTTCTTAAAACGGAATTATCGCATGTATTGGTGGATAGGTTCAGCGAAGGGGAAGTGCGCGTAAAAATAGACGATAACGTGCGCGGAAAAGACGTTTTTATAATCCAGCCAACCTGCCCTCCTCCGAATGAGAATCTGATGGAGTTACTGATTATGATTGACGCCATGAAAAGGGCTTCCGCCAGCAGGATTACCGCGGTTATCCCTTATTTCGGGTACGCGCGCCAGGACCGCAAGGATCAGCCCCGTGTTCCCATTACTGCGAAACTTGTCGCAAACCTGTTAACTGTTGCCGGGACGAACAGAGTTCTGACTATGGATTTGCACGCGGGCCAGATTCAGGGTTTTTTTGATATACCCTTAGACCATCTCTTTGCCGTAGGGGTATTTTATGATTATTTTAAGAAGTTAAATTTAAAAGATCTGGTTATTGTTTCCCCTGATGTCGGAGGGATTAAAATGGCAAGGGCCTACGCCAAGAGGATCGGTGCCAGCCTTGCAATAATTGATAAGAGGCGCGAGTCGCCCGATAAGACGGAGGCAATGCATATATTAGGTGAGGTTGAAGGTAAGAACGCGATCATGGTAGATGATTTGATCGCAACCGGGAGTTCTTTGTTTGAAGGGGTGCAGGCATTAAAGAAGGCCGGTGCAAAGAATATTTATGCGGCGATTTCGCATGGAGTTTTATCGGGGCCGGCGATAGAGCGGCTTGATAAATGTAAAGACTTAAAAGAGCTGGTTATTACCGATAGTATACCTTTGGAGGGCAAGAAACAGCATGAACGCCTAAAGGTCTTATCTATTGCCGAGCTTATGGGGGAAGCTATTAAGAGAATCCACAACGAAGAGTCAATCAGCTGCTTATTTGACTAAAAAAAGAAGAATGGAGCGTATTTTAAGATGGAGGAGATATTTTTAGAAGCGGAATCAAGGACGGACACAGGCAGGGCCAATAGTAAAGATTTAAGGGAGCAAGGATACCTGCCAGCCGTACTTTACTCGCAGGGCAAGGAGTCTATGCCTTTGAAGATTTCTAACAGTGCGCTTATAAAGCTGGTCCACCAGCACAGGATTGAAGGCGTAATTGTTAGCTTAAAGATAAAAGAGGATAAGAAGCCGCGCGCCTGTCTGGTTAAAGAAATCCAGTATGACCCGGTCCATGACACTATTATCCACATTGATTTTAATGAGATCTCATTGACCAAGGCCATTAAAGTCAATATTCCCATTACGACTAAGGGCGAGCCTGTTGGCGTCAAGCAGGAAGGCGGGGCATTAGAACATATACTTTGGGAAGTTGAAGTTGAGTGTTTGCCTACGGATATCCCCAAAGGGATTGAAGTAGATGTTACTAATTTGAAGATCGGGGATTCCATTCATATTAAAGATATTCAATTCCCCGCGAAGGTGAAAGTTTTAAACGACCCTTCAGCCATCGTCCTTTCTGTCGCAGCGCCCATGAAAGAAGAGGTTCCTGTAGAGGCTGTGGAAGGTGAAGAGAAACAGGAGCCCGAAGTGATAAAGGAAAAGAAAGAAGCTCCGGCTGAAGAAGGTAAGGCGGAAGAGAACAAAGAAAAAGAGAAGAAGTGATGGTTCGACAAGCTCACCATCATCCTGAGCGAGCAAAACGAGTCGAAGGATGAAATTAATAGTAGGCCTGGGTAATCCCGGCACGCTCTACGCAGATTCCCGGCATAACGCGGGGTATGCGGTGGTTAAAGCAATCGCCCATTCTCAAAAAGCCAGCCTAAAAAGGGACAACGGCACAAGTTCACTAAGCGCCAGAATTAAGGCCGGGCCAAAAACTGTAATCCTGGCCCTTCCGCTTACATTCATGAACTTATCGGGAATCGCCGTTAAGGCGCTTAGCGAGAAACATAAAATAGATTTAGCTGATCTTTTGATTGTTTATGATGATATGGACCTTAAATTCGGCAGGATGAAATTAAGGCCGTTTGGCTCATCCGCCGGACACAAGGGAGTAGAGTCGGTAATAAATTCTTTAGCTAGCGATAGATTCGCACGCTTAAAGATCGGTATCGGCAGGCCGCATAGAAATGGAGAACCATCAGATTACGTTCTTACGGTATTTTCGAAAAAAGAAAAAGAAGAAATCCCGGGAATAATCAAAGCCGCATCTGATTGCTGCCTTTCTTGGGTCCAGAAGGGCATAGCTGAAACAATGAATGTCTATAACAAAAAGGAGTGAAGGATAATGAATAAGTACGAAGCAATGTTTATAATCAAGCCGGAATTATCAGAAGAAGAAAAGAAAGCACTTTTTAGCCAGATAACGGAGGCAATTAGTAAACACGGCGGAGAGGTGAGTTCCGCGGCTATATGGTCTGAGAAAAGAAAGTTTTTCTTCCCGATAAAGAAGTACCTTGAAGGCGTTTATTATCTTATGGCTTTTACTCTGCCTCCTTTGGCGGTAAAGGATATAAGGCATGCCTATAACCTCAATGAAAATATTTTAAGGGCGCTTATTTCAAAATTAGAATAGGAGAAAATAATGGCAAGTTTTAACAGAGTCTTTTTAATGGGCAATCTTACCAAGGACCCGGAATTGCGTTATACCCCTCAAGGGACAGCTGTGGCTAACCTGCGTCTTGCGGTAAACCGCAGGTTTAAAGCTAAGACTGGGGAGCTAAAAGAAGAGGTTTGTTTTATTACCGCGGTCGTCTGGAATAAGCAGGCGGAAACCTGCAATCAATATTTACATAAAGGTAGTCCTGTCTTTATTGAAGGAAGGCTACAGTCTCGTTCATGGGAAGACGCCTCGGGGCAGAAGAAGAGCGTTATTGAAGTTAGGGCTGAGCGGGTGCAATTCTTAGGTTCGCCTCCCGCAAAAGCGCAAAGCGCGCCAGCAGTTCAGGAAGAATTATCTCAGGAACCATCAACAGAGTCAGTATGGCTAACCGAAAGCGAGGAACAGGTTGATGAAAGTCAAAGTTAAAACGCCTATCAGGGGCAAGAAAATCATTAAGAAACGGCGGGATACTCTAACTACAAGAAAACGTTTTTGTAGGTTCTGCACGGATAAAGTCAAATCAATTGATTATAAAGACGTAAAAAGGCTGGAAGCATTTATTACCGAAAGAGGCAAAATTCTCTCCAGCCGGCTTTCGGGAAACTGCGCAAAACATCAGAGGCGTATTGCCGAAGCGATTACCAAGGCACGGTTCATCTCTTTGCTGCCTTATACGCGCTAAGTTAGGTTAAGTAAGTTCCGGATTATTTGGAAAGGCAAAACTATGGAAGTAATTTTAACCAAAGACGTTGAAAAAGTCGGTAAAGCGGGAGCGGTCATCAAGGTTAAGGACGGCTTTGCCCGTAACTTTCTTTTTCCCGGAGGGCTAGCTTTGCCGGTTACCGCGGGAAATTTAAAGAAGCTGGAACAGGACAAACAGAAAAAGGCTGAACAGGCTGAGAAGTTGAAAAATGAAGCATTGAACCTAAAAGAACGGTTGAACGGCTTATCCCTGACTATCCCCGCAATAAGCCAGGAAGATGAGAAACTTTACGGGAGCGTTGCCGTTCATGATGTCGCCTCCGCCTTAAAAGAAGAAGGTTTTAATATTGATAAAAACCTTATTGAGCTTGCTGAGCCGATTAAAAAATTGGGGATTTATGAAGTTAGCGTTAAACTGCATCCCGAGGTTATCGCGAAACTAAAAATCTGGATTGTTAAAAAATAAGATGAACAACGAACTTTTAGATAAAGTGCCGCCACAAAATTTGGAAGCTGAAATGGCGGTCTTGGGGTCTATGCTTCTGGATGAAGAAGCGATTTCCATTGCCGTGGAAACATTAGATGGTAGTTATTTTTATAAGGACCATCATAAGAAGATTTTTGAAGCGATACTGGAGTTATATAATGTAAACAAAGCCGTAGATTTAATCACCCTTACCAATGAGTTAAAAAGAACGGGTGCCTTGGAAGAAATAGGCGGCCCGAGCTTCCTTGCTTCTTTAGCTAACGCAGTCCCTACCTCCGCCAACATTGCCCATTATGCCGGCATCGTCAAAGAGAAAGGCATTTTACGGACACTTATTAATAATTCCACCCGCATTGTCTCCATGTGCTATGAAACCGAGGGCAATATTGATGAAGTGGTGGATAACGCAGAAAAATTCATTTTTGAGGTAAGCGAGAGGAAGACACAAGGGGGGTTTATACCGCTAAAAGAATTGGTAAAGGATAGTATTGAGACTATTGACCAGCTTTACCAGAAGAAACAGCATGTTACAGGCGTACCTACGGGTTTCGTTGATTTTGATATTAAAACCGCAGGGTTACAGCCTTCGGACTTGATTATTATCGCAGGCCGGCCTTCAATGGGTAAAAGCTCTTTAGCTTTGGGTATAGCCGAATACGCCGGGATTATCGAGAAAATCCCGACAGCGATTTTCAGCCTTGAAATGTCAAAAGAACAACTGGTGCAGAGGATGCTTTGTTCGCATGCGAAAGTAGATGCGCATAAGGTCCGCACTGGTTACCTCTCGACCTCCGACTGGCCGCGCCTGACCGCTGCCGCGGGAAAATTATCGGAGGCGCCGATATATATTGACGATAGTCCTGGGATATCAGTTATGGAATTACGCGCCAAAGCGAGGCGCCTTAAGATGCACCATGATATCCAGCTCATAGTGCTTGATTATTTGCAGCTTATGCGCGGTTCAAGCGGCATTGAAAACAGGCAGCAGGAAATATCGGAAATCTCACGTTCCCTGAAAGCGCTGGCGAGGGAATTAAATGTTCCTTTAATTGGTATAAGCCAGCTCTCTCGCGCGGTTGAATCGCGCACCGACCACAGGCCACAGTTGTCCGATTTAAGGGAGTCGGGGGCTATTGAGCAGGATGCCGATGTAGTCGTGCTTTTGTTGAGGGAGGAATATTATAGCCCTACGCCGGATAATCAGGGGATAGCCGAGGTTATAATTGCCAAGCAACGTAACGGCCCAGTAGGCAATTTACAGTTGGCATTCATTAAAGAATATACCCGTTTTGAGAATATCTCGCGCCTGAGCGAATAATTTGTTGATTTAGGCTTACTTTTTCTATATAATATTAAAAATGCGCAAAACTTTTTCTTCACTTCTGTTAATACTCTTAGCAACAGCGGGTTTCATATCAGTCTCTTTCGCACAGGAAGAACAGAAGCCAAATACCCCTCCAAAGTCAGTAACAGCCATTGAAGTGAGAGGCAATAAAGCTATAAGCAGCAATATCATTATTTCTAAAATGAAGACCCGTATCGGCGAGCCGTATCAGGAAACGGTAATCAACGATGATTTAAAGCGGCTTTATCTTTTAGGTTATTTCAGCGATATTAAAATAGATAGTGAAGATTACAAGGACGGGCTTAAAGTTATCGTTTCGCTAGTGGAAAGGCCAATTATATCTAAAATCAGCTTTGCGGGCATCAACCGCATTACCATGAAGGATGAGAAATTAAAAGGGCTCCTGAAATCAAAAGAAACGCAGTATCTGGATTACCCGAACCTCGGCGAAGACGTCAAAACCATCTATAAAATGTATGAAAAAATGGGTTTCAGTCAGGCTGCAATTGAGTATAAAGTAAATATTGACAAGGAGACTAATAAAGCAGAAGTAACGTTTAATGTGGTTGAAGGAGGCAGGGTCCGTATAAAGGATATTAATATAGAAGGGAATAAAAATTTCACCTCAAACCGCATCCGAAAGCTGCTTAAAACCAAGAGTGCATGGCTTTTTAATGCGGGGGTCTTAAAAGAAGATGTATTAAAAGAGGATATGGAACGTATCAAGACTTTTTACCGCAAGAACGGCTTTGCCGATGTTAGTGTCTCATATGAAGTAAAACCCGATCCGCTTAAGAAATTTTTATTGCATATAATTATAAGCGTTAATGAAGGCAAGAAATACTTCGTCGGTAATGTTACCTTGCAGGGTAATAAAGATATCAGCGAAAAATTGATCTTAAGCAGCTTGAAGTATTGTCTGCCGGGAAAAGTCTATGACGAGGACGGGCTTAAGGAAGATGTTGCCGCTATCCAAAGCGTGTATTTTGACCGTGGCTACATTTCCTGTCAGGTCCTTGATGCGACTTCCGTGAATAGCACGACGGGCCGCGTTGACCTAAACTATTCCATTACAGAAAATCAGGTTTCTTGCGTAGATAAAATAAAAATACGTGGCAACGTTAAGACGAGGGACCTTGTTATCCGCCGGGAATTGAGGATCCGGCCGGGAGATAAATTTGACGGCGAAAAATTACGCCGCAGCAAAGAGAGGCTGCAGAATTTGGGTTTTTTTGATGATATAAGCTACGATACGGAAGAGACCAGTGAAGAGAATAAGAAGAATTTAATCGTTGACGTTAAAGAAACCAAGACCGGATCTTTCAGTTTTGGCGGCGGCTATAGCACCGTTGATTCGCTCATCGGGTTCTTTGAGATTGAGCAGAAGAACTTTGACTGGAAAAACTGGCCTTATTTTACCGGCGCGGGCCAGAATTTGACATTCCGCGCCTCATTCGGCACCATAACCCATGAATTTGAATTAAGTTTTACCGAGCCGTGGTTGTTTGATTACCCTATTTCTTTTGGTTTTGACGGTTATAACCGCGAGCATAAGCGCGATACCGATGTCGGTTATGGTTATGATGAAAAAGTTACCGGAGGAGATTTACGCTTAGGCAAGGAATTGAGCGAATATTTAAGGAGCGATTTGGTGTACCGGCTTGACCAGATAAATATTTCCAATATTGATCCCTCTGTTACCAGCAGTGCCCTTCTGGATGAGCTAGGTACCAATGTTATCAGCAGCATTACTCCCAGTATTACTTTTGACAGCCGGGATAATGTGTTTGACCCGAGAAAGGGTGATTTCTTTACTTCATCTATTGAGTTTGCAGGCGGTCCGCTTAGCGGGGATAAGAATTTCTGGAAGTTCATGGGGCGTTATTCCCATTATTTCCCGATGCCATACAATGCTTCATTAGAGGTTAGAGGGAGGATAGGTTTAAGCGATTCTTACGGGGATTCTTCTGAGGTTCCTGTTTATGAAAGGTTCTTTGCCGGCGGCGCCTATACTATCAGGGGGTATGAAGAAAGAAGCTTGGGTCCCGTTGACAGCAGTACAAACGACCCGCTGGGCGGAAATTCAATGTTAATCGGGAATATTGAATATACGTATCCGCTGTTTAGTTTCTTAAAGGTTGCGGCTTTTTATGATATGGGAAATGTTTGGGAGAAAATAAGCGACATAGGCTCTAATAAAGATGCTAACGGCGTTATCAATTCGGGGGGGTTTAAATCCGGCGTTGGCTTAGGCGTTCGCATTAAAACACCGCTCGGCCCCATAATGCTTGATTACGGTATCCCTTTAGATAAAGCTCCAGGTGAAACAACCAGACACACTGGTGGAAGGTTCAGCTTTAGCGCAAGCCATGGGTTCTAAATAATTAAAAAGGAGGAAGTAAGATGAAAAGGTTCACAGGAATTGTTTTAGGCGGAGTACTTGTCATATTTTTATCGATGTCTCTTTCGTTTGCGGCGGATAAACTTGCTTACGTGAACTTAAGCAAGGCATTCAGCGAATATACGAAAACCAAAGATTACGATAAAATCCTGACTGAAAAAGAAAATGCTTATACCGCGGAGAGGGATAAGAAAGCCAATGATTTAAAACAGTTAAGAGATAAGATTAACCTTTTAAGCGATAAGGAAAAAGAAACAAAGCAGGCGGATTTTCAAGAAAAGGTAAAAGCTTTTCAGGAGTTTGTCTCTCAGAAGGAAGGGGACCTGCGCAAAGAGCAGGATGAGAGGATGAGAGAAATCATGCAAGACATACAGGGCGTGGTGAAGACGATATCAGAAAGAGACGGGTATACGTTAGTCTTTAATGACCGGGTTTTGGTCTATCAGCAGAAGAGCCTTGATATCACTGATCAGGTTGTGACTGCTTTGAATAAACAAAAGAAATAGATGTCTTTATGCAAAAGACTTTAAAGGATATTGCTGAAATAGTCGGCGGGGAACTGGTCGGTGACGCTGATGTGGAGATTACGGGAGTTGCCGGGATTAAGGAAGCTGAGAGAGGGGATATTACCTTTCTAGCCAATCCAAAATATGCACCCCTCATAAAGACAACGCGCGCATCCGCCATAATCACGGATTATGGCTGTAGGCTAGCGCCGAAACCGATTATCCGCACCAAAAATCCCTCTTTGGCTTTTGCCCAGACTATATCAATTTTTACTCCTCAGGAACAGATAAAACCTGCCTCTATACACAAGAGCGCCATTATCGGTAAAGGCGTTTCTTTGGGCAAAAATGTCGCCATCGGTCCCTATGTGGTTATTGAAGATGAAGTTTCTTTAGGCGACAATTCAGTAGTTTATCCGGGGGTATTTATCGGCCACCATACTAAAATCGGCCGCTCTGCGCTTATTTATCCCAATGTCTCAATCCGCGAGTGCGTGTTAATCGGAAAAAACGTAATAATCCACAGCGGCACGGTCATCGGCTCCGACGGTTTTGGGTTTGTGGCAGTTGAAGGCAAACACCGCAAGATACCCCAGATAGGCATCGTTGAAATAGGCGATGATGTTGAGATAGGAGCAAACGTGACTATAGACCGCGCCCGTTTTGCTAAAACAGTTATCGGCAGAGGGACAAAGATTGATAATCTGGTGCAGATTGCGCATAATGTGATCGTAGGCGAGGATTCTTTAATCATCGCACAGGCAGGTATCTCAGGCAGCACTATTATAGGAAATAAGGTTATAATTGCCGGACAAGCCGGGCTGGTGGGGCATATTAAAATCGGAGATGGAGCGGTTTTGGCGGCGCAGGCAGGAGTGACTAAGTCTGTCCCGGAAAATACGACAGTTTCAGGGTATCCTGCCCGTAAGCATGAAACCGCAATAAAGGTGAACGCCTGTGTGCAGAATCTTCCTAAATTATACGAAGAGATAAAAGAATTAAAAAATAAAATAGAGAAACTGGAAGCAAAATTAAAGAATGGATAAACAAAAGACAATTAAAAAAGAAGTATCCTTAAGTGGCATAGGCCTACATACGGCAAGTAAGGCAAAAATTACTTTTAAACCCGCAGAAGCAGGCGCAGGGATTAATTTTATCCGCGTTGACGTTGCGGATAAGCCGGTAATTAGGAAAGACATAAACAATATATTCTTATCTTCTTCTATGTCGCGCCGCACATCGCTGGGGAAGGAAGGTTTGGAAGTCCAGACGATTGAACATTTAATGGCGGCTGTGTCCGGCCTCGGCATTGATAATTTAAACATTGAGATAAATAATAAAGAAGTCCCCGGTATGGATGGGAGCAGCCTTGATTTTACGGAAACGCTCCTCAGCGCGGGGATAGTTGAGCAGGAGAAAGAGCGCCAATATTTCCTTCTAAAAGAGCCGCTTTACGTCGAGGAAGGCTCTTCATCTATCGTAGCCCTCCCGTGCCCGGATTTCAAGATTTCCTACACTCTTAATTACAACAATTCTATGCTTAAATCCGAGTTTTTAGAATTAAAGGCTACTCCGGAAGTATTTAAATCTGAGATTGCGCCTGCCCGGACTTTTTGTTTAGAGGCGGAAGCAGGGGAACTGCAGCGGCAGGGATTTGGGCAGGGGGCAAATTACGACAATACCCTTGTAGTCGGAGAAAAGGGAGTGATAAATAATACATTACGTTTTGAGGATGAATTTGTGCGGCATAAGATATTGGATTTAATGGGGGATTTGTTCTTAGTTGACTTTCCTATTAGGGCGCATATCATCGCGTTAAAAAGCGGGCATTCGCTAAACTTAAAAATTGCCCGGAAGATTTCTGAGCAAATAAAGAAAAATACTGCTGCCGGTATCCCTGCGGGAATGTATCAGCCTGTCTCGGGAGAGATTCTTGATGTGGAAGCGATTAAGAAGATACTTCCGCACAGGGAGCCGTTTTTATTCGTGGACAAGATAATCCACCTTGAACACGGTAAGCGCGCAGTGGGTATCAAAAATGTGACCATCAACGACTATTTTTTTAAAGGGCATTTTCCGGGAAGACCGGTTATGCCCGGCGTAATCATGGTTGAGGCCATGGCGCAGGTTGGGGGGGTAATGATGCTTGCTTTGGAAGAGAATAGAGGTAAACTTGCTTTCTTTATGACCATAAATAATATTAAATTCAGGAAAACTGTTGTTCCGGGCGACCAGTTAGTATTAGAGGTCGTAGCCGGTAGAATGAAGTCCAAGACCGGACAGGTCCTCGGTAAGGCACTAGTTGACGGTAAGGTTGTTTGTGAAGCAGAGTTAATGTTTGCCATAGTTGAGGGTTAGGATGCATGTTCATCCGACAGCGATAATCTCTAAGAAAGCAAAACTGGGGGAGAATGTTTCTGTAGGTCCCTATTCAGTTATAGGCGATTGCATTGAGATCGGCCCGGGCACAAAAGTGGGCGCCCACTGTCTAATCGACGGTAATACAAAAATAGGCACAAACTGCGAAATTTTTACCGGCGCAGTTGTCGGTTCGCGGCCGCAGGATCTGAAGTTCAAGGGAGAAAAAGTTTTCTTAGAAATCGGTAACAATAACATCATCCGTGAATACTGCACCCTGAATCCCGGCACAGGAGACGGGGGAAGGACTTTCGTAGGAGACGGCAACCTCCTGATGGCTTATTCTCATATTGCGCATGACTGCCACGTCGGCAATGAATGCGTCATTGCTAACGGCGGCACGTTTGCTGGGCATGTTACAATCGAAGATAGGGCGGTTGTCGGCGGGCTTGTGGCCATCCATCAATTTGTGCACGTGGGTACGCTTTCAATAATCGGCGGCTGCTCAAAAGTGGTTCAGGATATCCCGCCATATTCTACCTGCGATGGGCACCCTACGCGGGTCTACGGCTTAAACTTAGTCGGATTAAGAAGGCAAAAGTTCTCCAAAGAATCAATTGAAAACCTTAAGCGCGCCTACAAGATATTATTCAATAGTGGCCTTACTCAAAAGCATGCTTTAGAGAATTTGGAGGCTCAAGTCAAGGGTTCTGCCGAAGTCGATTATCTTGTAAATTTCGTAAAGAGGTCCGAGCGCGGATTATCCCGAACCTGCCGCGCAGAATAGATTATGGATAAAATAGGTCTTATCGCCGGAAACAGAAAGTTTCCTCTCCTTTTAGCCGCCTCGGCGAAGAAACAGGGCTGTTATATCGTAACAGCCGCCATCAAAAAAGATACAGACCCGGAAATAAAAAAATTCAGCGATAAAATTTACTGGCTTGGCCTTAACGAATTTAGCCGCCTTTTTGAAGTGTTTAAGGGTGAAGGGGTAACCAATGTCATTATGGCCGGACAAATTAGCCCCCGCCGTCTCTTTAGCAGGGAAATTGGGAAAGACCCCGTTTTAAAAAATCTCCTTTTTGAGATAAAAAATAAAAAAGCCGATACTATATTCGGCGCAATTGCCGAAAAGTTAAAAAGTGAAGGTATCAAGCTTCTTGATTCAACAATTTTTGTCAAAGAATATTTATTCAAAAAAGGTATACTTACCAAACTTGAGCCGTCACCTGAAATGAAAGAAGACATAAGTTTCGGTTTTGAATTAGCCAAGGCAGCCGGCGGCCTGGATATAGGGCAGACCGTTGCGGTTAAGAATAAAGCAATAGTTGCCGTTGAAGCTTTTGAAGGCACCGACAATTTAATCAGGCGTGCGGGCAGACTTGCGGGGCGCGGGATAACAGTCGTCAAGGTAAGCAAACCCGGGCAGGATATGCGTTTTGACATACCGGTTATAGGTTATAACACCGTTAAGAACCTGGCTAGGGCGCATGCAGCCTGCCTTGCTATTGAAGCAGAAAAGGTACTTTTTATAGATAAAGAAAAATCATTGCAACTTGCGAACAAGTTTAATATTTCTATCGTAGCTGTGTAATGATTAGGGACCAAGTTGGGGTCTATATTTTTGTTGACAGCCAGAAAATTGTGGAGTATGTTAAGGTAGAAAGAAGGAGGCGGATATGGCAATCGCATTAGGTTCAAAGTCAAAAGAGTTCAAACTTTATGCTCCTACGGCAAAGAAAGTCTTCCTCGCTGGCTCATTTAATAACTGGAACACTAAGAAGAATGCGGCGAGAAAAGACACTAAAGGTAATTGGTGCGTTAAGTTGAATTTAAAGCCGGGAAAATATGAATATAAGTTTTTTGTTGATGGGGCATGGCAGAATGACCCAAGCTGTAACTCTTGTATTCCGAACGCATTCGGAACCCACAATTGTTCGGTGGAAGTAAAGTAATTTTTTTATAAAAAAGAGCTAGAAAATTAGGGCGCCTGATTTTTAACCGGCGCCCTGTCAATTTTAAGCAAAAAGGTAAAGGTGAAATACGTTTACGGTCCGGTAAAATCTCGCAGGCTGGGGTTGTCATTAGGTTTAAGTTTAACTCCTCATAAGGTCTGTAATCTTGACTGTCTTTACTGTCAACTGGGGAAAACCAACGAAACCGTTAGCCAGAGAAAAGAGTACGTGAGTATTGAAGGTATTCTAGCTGAGTTTAAAGAGTGGCTTAAAAATAACCCGGAAGCTGCAAAAGAGCTGAATTACATCACTCTTTCAGGCTCAGGAGAGCCTACCTTAAACTCACAACTCGGCCGCTTAATAGATAAAATTAAAAAGATAAGCCGCACCTCTGTGGCTGTCATAACTAACGCCACCCTCTTAAACGACGAAAAAATGCGTTCGGACTTAAAGTTCGCGGACTTGCTGGTTCCTTCTTTGGATGCCGTCGAGCAAGGTGTTTTTGAGAAGATTAACCGCCCGCAGGCGGGGATAAAAATAAAAGACATAATCAGTGGGCTGATTTCCTTAAGAAAAGGTTTTAAGGGTAAAATTTGGCTTGAGGTGATGCTGGTTAGGGGCGTAAATGATAACCTTGTTGATATAAGAAAGTTAAAAGAAGCAATTGAAAAAATCAGACCAGATAAAATACAGATTAATTCTCCCGTGCGCACGACAGCTGAAGCAGGGATAATGGCTGTTGATAGTGAAAAGTTGGAAGTGATTAGGAAAATTTTAGGGCCAACCGCCGAGATAGTTTAATTTGCGCCTGTAGCTCAATTGGATAGAGCGATAGCCTTCGGAGCTATGCGTTGCCGGTTCGACTCCAGCCAGGCGCAATGTAATTAAAAGGCCGCCGAGTCTTACCTTTCGTAGCACCACTCGAATTTTCCCACCGTAGAAATTCTCGTTCGGTGATTATGCTCGCTCGCATAAGTCAACATGCTGCTTCAAGGCAAGCCTCGTCAGCCGCTTAAAAAGAAATTGACTTTGCGCGTAGAGAGTAGGATAATATTTTGAAGAAAGGAGAATACCTATGAAAAAATACGTTTCTTTGTTAATTGTTTTGGCTTTTTCGTTTGCGGTATTCGGTTGTGAAACCAACAAGACGAGGGTTGCTGAAGGAGCCGGCATTGGCGGTGCTCTTGGCGCCATTGCAGGTGGCGTTATAGGTAATCAGACCGGTAGCCCCGTAGGAGGCGCTTTAATCGGAGGCGCATTGGGTGCTGCAGGCGGTGCTGCAATTGGAGCTCAGATTAACAAACCGGGTGCAGCTACAACGGCACAGGCAGGTTCAACTCAACCTATGGCGCAGCTTAGTATGAATGAGATAGTTGAATTAACCAAGCAGGGCGTGGCAAGCGATAATATCATAGCGAAGATTAGAGCCACGCATTCCACTTATTCCTTGACTCAGGATGATATCTCTTACCTTAGGAGGCAGGGAGTAAGCCAGCGCGTTATTGAAGAAATGCTCGCAGCTAAATAAAGGTTATTTCGTAAGCATAAATAAAATAAAAAACTCCGTAAGAAAATATGGAGTTTTTTATTTTCATTCACCTATATTTTATTTTTTAGGCTTTTAAGGATACAGTGGTATAATTAAAACATGGGGAAAACAGGCAAAAAGAATATTTTTTTCTTAATAACAGTACTCATAACGGCATTGTTTACAATATCGGTTATTCTATTTATTAATAGAGGGTTTATTATTGCTAAAGTGGTAGAAAAAACTTTCCTTAAAGCGGGCAAGCCCCTGAAATTCGGCGCCTACACTGTAATTATTGACAGGGTAGAAGGGAACAAATTGTTCGGCATAAAAATGTCCGAGCACAACAGGAAATTAGAAGCAACGAACGGAGATTATAAATATTTGCCAGAACAAAATTCCATTGAAATTAACTTGATTGATGGCATCGTTGAAGACAGCGGCGCGGAAAATTTATACCCGAAAAATAAGCTCACTTTTAAAAAATATCATATGGTGTTTAAAATTAAATAGAAAGTTATGCTGGATAATAAAACGCAGGAAAAAAAGTATTTTAAAACAACCTTTTTGATAGTAGCATTCCTTCTTGTAGGTCCGTTTGCCTTGCCCCTAGTCTGGTTTAACCCCCGCTTAAATAAAAAAGTCAAGATACTGGTGACTGTTATTGTTATTGCTTTGAGTTATTGGCTGGGAATTATGCTCCTTAATTCAATTAACTCCATCAGCAGGTACTACCAACAGTTAAATCAAATGACTTTTTAACGTTCCGGCGTAAGTGGTTGACTTACCGTAACTTTTAGGATAAAATATTACCCCTCAACTCATAAATTTGGGCCACTAGCTCAGCTGGTAGAGCAGGACACTCTTAATGTCAAGGTCGTAGGTTCGACTCCTACGTGGCCCACAAACGTCACAATATACTTTCTTTAGTGAAAAAATACGAGATATTAGAGCATACGGCAGACATCCGCATCCGTGTTTTTGGAAAGAGTTCAAGTGATTTATTTGTAAATAGCGCTTACGCAATGTTCGATATTCTCGCCGATAAAATACGCAGTGATAAACCGCAAATTAGAGCATTAATACTCCAAGAAGCTGAAGATATTGAAGAACTCTTTGTAAATTGGTTAAACGAGCTGCTCTCTCTTTCTGCTTCAAAAGAAGTTATATTCTCCGAATTCAAAATCAACAAGTTTGATAATACCGGCCTTGAGATTGAATGCCTCGGATCTCCCGTAGCTGCTTATAAAATCAATACTGAAATAAAAGCCGCAACTTACCATGGCCTTAAAATAGAAAAAAGAGATAAGGGTTGGGAAGCAGAGGTAATTTTTGATGTCTGAAGAAGGAAAAATACTGTTGGAGAAAATAGACGATTACCGTTGGCGGATTCCTAAAGACTATAAAGCGGGGATGCGCGTGCCGGGAATCATTTATGCGGACGAAAAGCTATTAAAAGACATCTATAAAGATAAAGCCCTTGAGCAGGTGGCGAACGTGGCTTTTCTTCCGGGTGTAGTTAATGCCTCATTGGCTATGCCGGATATCCACTGGGGTTACGGCTTTTGTATAGGAGGGGTAGCGGCAACGGATATTGAAGCGGGTGGCGTTGTGTCTCCAGGGGGCGTAGGTTTTGACATCAACTGCGGGGTGCGCCTGATAAAAACGGATTTACAGTTTGAAGAGATAAAAGATAAAGTCAAAGAATTGGTTTTCGCTTTATTTTCCGATGTGCCGGCAGGAGTCGGTTCAAAAGGCGATATCAGGGTTAGCCCGAGGGAAGAAAAAGAAATTTTGGTTAAAGGTTCAACATGGGCAGTGGCAAAGGGTTATGGCGTGCCTGAGGATTTGGAATGCACGGAAGAAAACGGCGCCATTGCAGGGGCTGATCCTGATGTGGTTTCGGAAAGGGCGTATGAGAGAGGAAAGGCGCAGTCGGGCACGCTTGGTTCGGGGAATCATTTCTTAGAAGTCCAGGTAATTGACCAGCTTTATGATGTCAAGCTTTGCGACGCCTTCGGCTTGAATTTAGGTCAGGTTATGATAATGATTCATTCCGGCTCGCGCGGGTTCGGTTATCAGGTTTGCGAGGATAATTTGAGGACAATGGTGCATTGTCTGCAGAAATATAATATTCAGGTCCCTGACCGGCAGCTTGCCTGCGCTCCGGTAAACTCTCCCGAGGCAAAGCAATACTTGGGGGCAATGAGGTGCGCGGCTAATTATGCCTGGGCAAACCGCCAGTGCCTGATGCACCTTGCGCGCCTGTCCTTTGAAAAGGTATTGGGCAAATCCTGGCAAAAGTTAGGCATGCGCCTGATTTATGACGTCGCGCACAATATCGCCAAGATTGAAAAATATGACATAAACGACGAAGAAAAGAATCTTTGCGTGCATAGGAAAGGCGCGACCCGAGCCTTTCCGCCTGGGCATCCGTCGCTACCTGAAAGGTATAAAAGTACGGGCCAGCCGGTAATTATTCCGGGGGATATGGGCAGAAATTCTTATTTACTGGTCGGCACGGAAAAAGCGGTTGAAACGTTTTATTCAACCTGCCATGGCGCAGGCAGGGTTAAATCCCGCACTGCGGCGGCAAAATCCGTAAACCTAAATGTTTTGTTGAAGAATTTGGAATCCAAAGGTATAATTATAAAAGCGTCGGGACGCTCAACTATCGTTGAGGAGGCTCCCGAAGCGTACAAAGATGTGAATGATGTGGTAAATGTCGTGCATAGCGCGGGCATTTCAAAACGTGTCTGCAGGATGCGGCCTGTCGGTGTTGTTAAAGGCTAAATAGGGACTTATCCCTAAGAAAGATATATATATGTTAGATAAAAAGTTTATCAGAGAGAATGTTGAGTTAGTAAAGCACTCGTTAATTGACCGTAACCT
This sequence comes from Candidatus Omnitrophota bacterium, assembly GCA_049517335.1. Taxonomy (GTDB): domain Bacteria; phylum Omnitrophota; class Gorgyraeia; order Gygaellales; family Profunditerraquicolaceae; genus JBEKSD01. The sequence goes on from JBEKSD010000016.1 coordinate 31,000, forward strand.
GCAATTTGATTTGGAGGGGTTTATCAGCCTGGATGAATCCCGGCGTAAACTCCTAACCGAAGTTGAGGATTTACGTTCACGGCAAAATAAAGCTAACGATCAGATCAGCGTTTTACTGAAAGAGAAGAAAGATGCCAAGCCCGTAATCGCATCTATGAAAGAGATTTCAGATAGGATCAAGGGTTTGGATGAAAAGTTAAAAGAAATCGACGCGGAATTAAATAAAAGGGCCCTTAATATCCCCAATATTCCGCACGCCTCAATTCCCCGCGGCGACGTAAATAAGAATAAAGTTGTGCGTTCATGGGGTGAAGTCCCTAAATTGGCTTTTAAGCCCAAGACTCATATTGAAATTGCTGGGAATTTGGATATTATTGATATCCCCCGGGCAACTAAGATTACCGGCTCAAACTGGATACTCTATAAGGGCTGGGGAGCAAAATTAGAGAGGGCGCTGATTAACTTCATGCTTGATTTGCATACCAAAAAACATGGCTATACGGAAATTTTTCCTCCTTTTTTGGTAAACCGTGCTTCTATGACCGGCACGGGCCAGCTTCCTAAACTGGAAGAGGATATGTACCGCCTGAAAGATGATGACTTATTCCTTATCCCGACCGCGGAGGTTCCGTTAACGAATATCTTCCGTGATGAGGTCTTGGAAGAAAGCAGGCTTCCTGTTTATTATGCTGCTTATACTGCGTGTTTCAGGAGGGAGGCGGGTTCCTACGGAAAAGATACAAAAGGGCTGACCCGCGTGCATCAGTTTGATAAGGTTGAAATGGTAAAGTTCGTAAAACCGGAAGGTTCCTACGATGAATTGGAGAAACTAGTCGGTAATGCCGAAGAAGTATTGCAGTTATTGGGGCTGCCTTACAGGGTGGTCATGCTTGCTTCGCAGGATTTAAGTTTTGCCGCAAGCAAATGCTACGATTTAGAGGCATATGCTGTTGGCAGTGATAAATGGCTGGAGGTCTCCAGTTGTAGTAATTTTGAAAGTTTCCAGGCCCGCCGGGCCAACATTAAATATAGAAATACCGATACCAGGAAGGTTGATTTCCTGCATACATTAAACGGCTCAGGCATTGCTTTGGCGCGCACAGTAATCGCAATACTGGAAAATTACCAGCAGAAAGACAGCACGGTGCTCATACCCGAAACCTTAAGGAGCTATCTCGATGGCCAGGAAAGAATATTCTAAACTAAAAACTGAAGAAACGGATTTTAAGCCTCAAGCAGGAGGCGGCCAGGGAATACAGGCTAAGCTTTCCGGATTATATGGTAAATTATTCGGCGTAATTCAATTTATTTTAGGCGTATGCCTTTTACCGTTTGTTTATTCTTCGTCAGTTGCCTTTACTGGGCAATTTGGAGCAATTGATACCACTTTACAGAATTGCCTATGGTCGGGAGTAATTGCCTTCTTGATAATTTATCTTTTTATCTGGGAGCCCCTTCCGGTTTATACTAAGGGCCACCGAATACTCGAACTGATTTTTAACTTTTTTAAGCCGTTAGTCAAAGTCGCTCCGTTTCTCCTGCCGGTTTACACTATTGTTTTATTTGTACTATACGGGATTTTATCAGCATTCATTAAAGACGAACGGCTTATCCAAGCTGCGATGTTTTTATTCGGTTTTAGTATCATTCTTCATCTCGTATTTTCATCCAAGTCCATCCGTACTAAGAAGGGCGATTTCCTAAAAGGTAATTACATCTTTGGTTTTTCGTTTATTTATATTTTAAATTTATCCATTCTTGCCTTTGGTCTAAATCTTATTTTTAAGGCATTTTCTTTTGTGTATTTTTCTAACGCCACCTATTCAACGGCCAAAGATATTTTTTACGCAGTATTTAAGCAGCTATTCTTGAGATAAATTCCTGGTGGGGTGGCTGAGCGGTCGAAAGCGCTTGTCTTGAAAACAAGTGAGGGCGTAAGTCCTCCCTGGGTTCGAATCCCAGCTCCACCGATTAAGTTTTTGGAGAGTTGGCAGAGCGGTTGAATGCGGCGGTCTCGAAAACCGTTGTCGCCGTAAGGTGACCGGAGGTTCAAATCCTCCACTCTCCGCCAATGCACCCAATTCGAACCGTTGGTTCGTTCGCGGATCCCTTGGGTCTGATGCGACTGGGTCCGTAGTTTTTTCGCAACAAGCGAGGCAGCGAGTGCAGTGTCTTCATCTGCGACAAAATAAGGAAAGGCTACTTTGTTTAGTGCAACCGGGCTTATAATAATTTCAGCGACGGTTTTTATTTACGGCTCTATTTGTATTTTGTGTTTAATATTGACTTTTTCAAGGACGAAATATCTGGAGATAGAAGCTATAGTAGCAAAAAGGATATTTCCGGGCCGGATCATTATTCCGGTGTTTAGCGTAAATATCAACTGGTTTAATGATTGGTTAGTATTTCACAATAAGATTACGGGTCCGATTCTAATTATGCTTTCCATTATAGACTTAAAATTATTTTTTTTGGTTTATCAGCAAACTTTAACTGATTCTTTTAAATTTTGGAGAGGTGCCGGAGCGGTCGAACGGGCATGTCTGGAGAACATGTGACTCGCAAGGGTCCCTGGGTTCGAATCCCAGCCTCTCCGTTTTAATTTTTTTAATGAAAAATGTTTGGATGTAAAGGGAAGAAAATGACTGAAGCCGGGATTGTAGCTAAGGATAAGGTGTCCAAGGAAATAATTATTTTGAGTATTATCATTATTTTATATTCATTGCAGGGTATGCCAATTCTTAATTTTGATTCCTATGCCCTTGAGTTTCGTCCTTTACCGGAAAAATTAATTTTGCTTAGGTATGCTTTCTCTATAGCCCTAAGAATATTTTTGTTTATTACAGGTATAGGTATTTTATTTCGCAGGGAAATTTTCCGTAAATGTATTATATTCGCCAGTTTTTTTACCATTATTACTGTTTATTGGAAACACCCGGTCGTTGTTTTTAAAAGGGTTTTAATCTGGAGGATTGCGCAAGGAGTAGTCCCGGTTAGCATGATACCGAAAATCAATATACTAGCTTGGAAAAGTGCCGCAATTTGCTACAGTATTGATATTATCATAGCTCTTGTCCTAATATATTTATTCACTCGTCCCAAAATAAAGGAGCAATTTAAGTAGCCGGTAGACGCGCCGTTGGTTAGGGAAACGGGCACCTGCGAAAACAGAAAAATGTTTAACCTAAAAGCGTTGGTTATATTGGGACTACTTCCGTTGCTGATCGGGGGAAATATGAAAGAGATACCTAAGTCGGAGAAAATAAAAATCTTTAATGCCGCAACCGGAAAAATTGAAGAGGTAGAAAAGGTATATAAGACCGATGAGGAGTGGAAGGAAATTCTCACCCCCGAACAATATCAGGTAACGAGGCTAAAAAGTACCGAGCAGCCGTTCAGCAAACAGTGCCCTATCCCGCCTAAGGGAAAGAAGGGAATTTATCAGTGTGTTTGCTGCGGCACTGATTTGTTTAAATACGAAACTAAATTTGAATCCGGAACCGGCTGGCCGAGTTTTTGGGAGCCGGTTTCCGAATTAAATATCCGGCTGGTAGCAGATAAGAGTTTTGGCATGCAGCGGACAGAAGTTCTTTGCGCCCGCTGCGGAGCGCACTTAGGCCATGTGTTTAATGATGGGCCTCAGCCAAGCGGCAAACGCTATTGTATCAATACAGTGGCATTAAAACTGGCGTCAACACCTGCTGTGGTAAAGTTAGAGAAAGCGACTTTTGCTGCCGGATGCTTTTGGGGCGTTGAGGCGGCCTTTCGTGAACTAATCGGCAAGGGAGTGATTTCTGTGACCTCAGGTTACACTGGAGGCCATTTTAAAAATCCTACCTATAAAGATGTTTGTTCGGGAAAAACCGGGCATGCCGAAGCAGTAGAGATTAGCTATGACCCGCAAAAGATATCTTACGCACAACTGCTTGATTTCTTCTGGAATATCCATGACCCTACAACTCTAGATAAGCAGGCCCCGGATCTAGGCGCCCAGTACCGCTCGGCAATATTTTTCCATACGCCTGAACAAAAAAAGTTGGCCGAGGCAGCAAAGCAAAAAGTAGAAAAATCCGGGAAATTTAAGAATAAAATCGTTACTGAGATTACTGCCGCAGGAGTTTTTTATCCGGCAGAAGAATACCATCAGGATTATTATCATAAGCACGGCATGAAGCCACTCTGCCGGATACCAAGACTAAAGTAAGTAAAGGAGCAGCTTAGTGAAGTTTTTAAAATTATGGCTTCCTGTTTTCATCTGGGCAGCTTTCATTTTTTTTCTTTCGGGCATCCCTGACTTAAAGACGGGCTTTAAAGAAGATTTTATCTTGAGGAAAATCGCCCACATCGTTGAATATTCTATTCTTACTTTTCTCTTATACAGGGCATTCAAGGGTTCATTTAAGATGAATGTTTCCCGCCTCTATATTTATCCGTCTGCCCTAGCGTTTCTTTATGCTTTATCCGATGAATTCCATCAGTCATTTGTCCCGGGAAGAAGCTGCGCGATGCGGGACGTCTTAATTGATACTTTGGGTATCATTGGTTTTTATATCTTCATTCTCCGTTTTAGTATAAAAAAGTCATAAAAAAGTGCATTGAGCCTGTTTACTTATTTAAGCTTAGGTACATAATAATTTCACTCAAAAAAAAGAGGATAGACAGTTTGCCTGGTTTTTTTATGTCAATGCTCAGACTTAAGCTAGCAAAAAAAGGTTTTACTCTGATGGAAGTAATGGTGGCAGTCGCCATAGCCGCGCTTGCACTCTGCGGCATACTTTTGACATACGTAACCTGTTTTACCTTAATCAAGACATCAAAGAATGTGAGTATCGCTACCAGCGCCGCCAGAGGATTAATGGATGAAATACGCAATACCTCTTTTCCTTTAATTGTCTCCAGTTATAATAATCTTAATTTTAGCGTTAATAATATGCCTCAAAACAGGGGCGTTGTTTATGTTGACAATACGAATCCGGAACTCCTGAAGGTTACCATAAGCGTATGCTGGAAAGAGGGGAATAAGGTCATAGGCGAGGACACTAACCTTAACGGTGTGCTGGACGCAGGCGAAGATCTAAACGGAAATCATATCATTGATTCGCCCGTAGAGCTTGTAACCTTGATTTCCAACAGGTGAAGATATGAGGGCTTTTACCTTAATAGAGACGCTGGTTTCGCTTTTAATTTTCACCGTGATTGCCATGGGGATATTCCTTGTTGTGTCGGTGGCCCAGCGTTCATGGTTTACCGGGGATACGGCGGTGGAAGTGCGGCAGCAGATAATAATCGCGCTTATTACGATAAACCGCGAACTTTCCGAAACCGCTTCGGCCCAGACGAATTTGACTGCAGCCACCCCTAAAAGTTCCATCACCTTTAGAATACCCCACGATAATAATGGCGACGGAAGCGTCGTTGATGTCTCCGGGAATATAGAGTGGTCTGACCCCATTACTTATTCCTGCGATGCTTCAGGTAATCTGACGCGCACTTATGAAGGCGTAACTTCAATAATGGCTCATGATATTTCATCTTTACAGTTTACCAACACGCAAAGCAGGCTTATCCAGGTGGATATCACGGCGCAGAAAACAGACGACACGGGAAAACTGACGCAGGACGTTGAGCAGGCAGTAATAAAAATGAGGAACTGACAGAGGCGAAAGACATGAAAAATCTAAGCAGCAAAAAGGGAGTAGCTTTAATAGCGGTTTACCTTGCGTTGGTGGTGCTGCTTATTTTTTTAGTAGTATTTTTTAACGTAAGCACTTCTCAAAATCTTTCGGCTAACCTTTTTATCCGAAGGGCCCAGGCATTTGACCTTGCCGAGGCCGGCCTCGATCAGACAATCTACTGCCTGAGAGCCCAGATTCTGGTTCCTGCGGGGGATCAATATTTAGGCGCGGGAAAATATAACATAACTGTTCAAGACTTAGGTGCGCCGGGAGGAGTAGCCTTTATACATAGGTATAAAATAACCTCCGTCGGGACAGTCGGCTCGGTAAGCAGGACGCTGGAAAACAACGTTCAAACCGATAATTACGCCCGCTATATATGGTTTACCGATAGTGAGTATTTTCAGGGAAACAATGTATGGTTCTGGAGCCAGGATACCTTAAATGGGCCGGTGCACACCAACGGGCATTTCAATATATACGGCACCCCCACATTTCAGGATCTAGTGGAGTCGGTGGACAGTTACATCACTTACTATAATAACGGCAACAATATTAATTTATACCAGTTGAGTAATCCTCCTTACGACATCCCTAATTTTTCTGGGGGCGCAAACTTGGGAACCAACAGTATTAATATGCCTACGCAGGATTTAAGCCTAAGAAGCGCCTCTACCGCTACCGGCGGCTTAAGGTTAAACGGCGACTCAACGGTTGTTTTAAATTCCGACGGCACGATGAATATTACCAACAGTTCTTATTGTATCTCTTATAACAATTCTGGCCAGTGTACACAGAATTGTTCAGGCACCTGCACGAACCAGCCGCTTCCTGCAAACGGAGCACTTTTTGTAAATAACGGAAACCTTACGGTTTCAGGAACTTTGAAAGGGAGGCTTTCCGTCGGAGCCAGCGGTAATATTACCATCCCGAACAGCATTGTTTATGCGAATGACCCGCGTGTGTCCGGCTCAACTTCAACCGACACCTTAGGTATCGTCGCGGAGCAGGACGTGGTAATCCCCAGTAGCGCGCCTTTTAATCTTGAAATAGACGCCTCTATTATGGCCTTAAATACATCGTTCTACCTCCAAAACTGGGCAAGCGGTTCTCCAAAGGGGACGCTGACCGTTTTCGGAGGCATCATTCAGAAACAACGTGGCCCCGTAGGCACCTTTAACGGCTCAACAGGAACAAAGATAAGCGGCTATTCTAAGAGTTATAGTTATGATAAGAGGCTCTTGGATAATCCGCCTCCGTTCGTTCCGACCACGGGAGATTATGTCACATTGTCATGGGAGGACGCTAATATATGAAAATCAAATGGCTCTTTATCTTAGCGGCAGTATTAATTGCGATAATGCTTTTGAGCTTGTTTTTTGCTCAGGTTAACACTAAGATCCTGCCTACTTCTGAAGAGGAAAATAAGGTAGCCCTCCGGCCCCCGGTTTTATCAGAGCCGCAAGCCGCTAGCCCGCTGCTGTCTTCCCCTGTGCAGGTAAGCAGGGCAATTACTATAATTAAAGCACCTACGCAAAATACAGAAAATAAAGTCGAGAGCCTAGCTGCTGGCCAGGCAGGCATACCGGAAACAGCGGAATCATACGTCCCTTCGGAAACCTCCAAAG
>JBEKSD010000017.1:0-54126 GCA_049517335.1 Candidatus Omnitrophota bacterium
GTGAACTGGATACGCCAAGTAGAGTATTTGAAAACTGAGAACAAGATCTTGCGAAACAGGTTGACTAAGAAAACTAGGCTTACCCCTAGTGAATAACAACAGATCTTACGCTACGATAGACCATTGGGTGATTCCATTAAGAAGATTATCACCATTACAAGCTACCAGACATTTCGTAGGTGGTTTTTTAAAACTTTTTGTGATATTTATATAGGGTGAGTTTTGTTTATTTTTAATTTGTATTCTCCCGGCAGAAATTCAAAAATGTCTCTGCATTTTTTTTGAGGTCATAACTAATGGCAAAGGAATAAGTTCTAGATTGAGACACAGCCTTGACGGTGTTTTTCAACCTGGAAAACAAGACCGGGCTTTTTTTAAGAAACCCCCAAAAGCCTCTTTGAATCAAAAATTCAGCTCCTTCGTATAATCCTATCCCGAAAACACAATTTTCTACAAATTGCTTGAACGCGCTATATTTAGATATTGGCTTAATAAAGGATCTATTGCCTAAACACCTCACGCCGCAAAATATATACTGGACGCCAAGGGGCTTTTGGGCAATTTTATCTTTGAAAACATCTATATCTATCATATACTTCGGTCTAAAGCCCATTCTTTCAACAAGATGCAAATGCTCATCCGGAATATCCTGTGGTCTATCCTCAGCCAGCACACCGATCCTGATAGGAAAAGGAAGCATCTGACCAGTAGCATCAAGCAGAGGAGAATCTTCCGATACCAGCTTAACAGCTCCATTTTTAATAAGGTCCAAAAGAAGAGTGGTTTTGCCTCCGCCGCTAGGTAAGAGGATTAAAATGGCTTTGTTGTTGACTTCAAGTCCAAGGCCATGGACCCTGTGGAGACCTCTTAAACCAAGGTTTTGACCAACCAACGCCAGAATATATAAATAGACGATCTCATGCCTTAAATGCGGCTCAGGACAAAATACCTTATAAATATTTTTACGCCGGTCTATGACAGCTAAACCCCTGCTAAAATAATCGATAAAGGTTAGGTCTTTGTATCTATAGCGAATATTGTGATTGGTGTATGAATGTGCCTTGACAGGAGGAAATTGGCTATAATCAGGCGCTTCATTGGAAATTTCAAAAAATACCTTAGCGGCCACACTGTCGCTTAAAAAAAACGAATAATCTCTCTGTATATTTTGCAGAGTCTCTCTGTCTTGGCAATTTACTTCTATGCCAAAGCCGTAAAAAGAAAACTTGCATGTGTAAAGAATATCCATTTTAAAAATACTCTATTCCGTTTAATATCTTTTGGCCATTGCCCATAATAACCCCGCCCTCCAGGAAAGCTCAGACACAAGGATAAAACAGGCCTCACCTACTGGTCTTTTTATAAATTGAAACAGCATCCAAAATGGAAATACTAGCCAATTCTTCAGGTGCATACTCTCGAACATAATATCGTTTCTAACAAAACCACTTTTTTTGTATTTCCTATAGATCTGAAAAGACCAAAAAGCCCGAACAAAGTTTGTTTTTATTGTGCTTTTTAGAGACGTGCGATGAAAATGCCCTACCCTTACAAGAGGAAGATAGCGTATCCTATTTTTCATGGTGATTCTTATACCAAGGTCCAGGTCATCCATCACGTTAATCTCAGAGTCAAACATCAGTTCTTTCATCAGTTTTTCTCTTATTGCAGAATTTTTTGTATCAATTGTAGAGGTATATTCTTCATAGCCACAACGTTGCATATAAAGCTGGTCTCTTTTCTGAATATTTTTTGTCCAGTAATTCTTTACCAAGTCCTCTTCGAAACCAGCGGTTGCATCCTCGCCCTCAAGCCGTATAGGCCGGGTAATCTCTTCGATCCAGCAATACGGACAGACGCAATCCGCATCCGTAAAGATAAGGATATCCCCCCGGACTAGCCTGACTCCTTCGTTTCTAGCAACCGCTGTTGAACGTCTTTCGGCAAAAGCATATATTACTCTCCCTTCATTTTTTTTAAAACTGTATATGATCTCCTTGGTTTTATCCGTGGAGTTGTTATCCACGACAATAACTTCGTAATTCTTATATGATTGGTTTAAAACGGAGTTTAAACATATCCGCAATGTTTTTTCCCCATTATAGACCGGAATAATCACAGAAACCTTTGGCTCAGGTTCCACAGAAACCTTCTATCTGTTCTTTGATTTTTTTTATGAAAACTCCTGTGTCAAATTTCTTTGCTTGTTCTATGTAAGCATCTTTATACTTTTGAATATCTTTCGCCATCGCCTTTATAGCACCAACTAATTTATCAACATTGATATCATCGATGAGTTTTCCTGTAGCCTGCCCGTGCAAATATTAGGTATAATTATACCCTCCGTTTCTGCGATGAGGTTCGAAGCTATTTCAGAAATTCACAAGCCACACTATAACATAAAATCTTCAGTCCGCAAATGATTTAAGGCACCATGCATTGGCCGCTGGCTTCCAACTAATGCAGTGCGGGTTCGGCTCGGCTTGGGGCTGGCGGCTGGGCGACGGCGGCCGCCAGCCCCAGCATCCTCGCTTCAAGTCGTAATTAGCGCAGGCTCGTTCGCTATGCCGCAATCCCCACAGGAGGTGGGGCACTTGTCCACCAAATAGGGCAAGGTGCAACAAATAAAAACTCGGCGGTGCGGCATGCCGAGCCTCTTGCAATAAAACATCGGTAATTTCTTCTTTAACTTTGACGAAGGCTACCGCAGGAAACCTGATGCAAAAATCACCCCAAATAAAAACTCCACCCAAAACCAACACCCAAGCCAAAGATGAAGTCAAAGAAAGCAAAAAAAGAAAATTAATAAAAATAACGCACCAATCCTCCAGACAGAGAAAAACAGGGTTGGAAATGACTAAAAAGGAGTTGCTTAAAACTCAGGTTTTTGTAATTTTTAGACTCACAATTTTGGAATTTGTGGTAGAATATCTTGCAGAGGGTTTTTGTTTGGAGTAAAATAATATAACAAAAAGGAGGAGAGATGAGGATATTTTTTGCTATCCTTTTATTTTTATATGCTGCTTGGCAGATATTTACTTTCGTAGGTGCTCCTAATAAAGGGCAGGCAATAGGGCAAATAATTTGGGCTTTATTGGCAATCGCAGGTGGAATATATTTAGTGAGAAAGGTCAAGAGCAAATAATTCTCCATACAGTTTCTCCGCCTCTTCCGTAGCACAAAAAGTTCTTCCCGCCAAAAAGAGTCGGGATTTTGCTAAACAAAAGATTAAGGTTCTCAAAAACTCGTCCAATAGGAAATAGGGCAAATTAGTGTAAATTTAGCTAAATTAACGCAATTTCCTTTGAAAGGTCATAAGAGAGGATAGCTTCCTTACTCATTAAAAAGTTATTAAACTCGTCCAATAGGGAGAGATTGACTTCCTAACCCTCTGTGATAGAATATATTGCAGAGGTTTTTTTGCTTGGAATAAAAAACGAGGAGAAAAAGATGAAACTCCAGAGTTCCAAAATAATGATGTTTATTTTAATAGGAGTATTATTTTTAAGCGTTTCTTCTGTTTTTGCCGAAACTATTCTCCTTAAAACAGGAAAAACTATAGAAGGCAAAATTATTGAGAAAACCGATAAATACATCAAGATAGACATAGCAGGAGTATCTGTGCCTTATTTTTTAAATGAGATTGATACTATTGATGGAAAGCAACTAAGCGCATCAAAAGAAATATCTACAGCTACTCATGTTCCCTCAGAGAAAACGCTTGAGGTTAATTCCGGAGTTAATAATAACGAAGCTAAATCTTACTATGATCGTGGAGTTACCTATGCCACAGCAGGTAACTTTAATCAAGCTATCGGATACTTTAATAAAGCGATAGAATTAAAACCTGACTATGCCGATGCTTGGGGTGGCAGAGGCATGTCTTATTCTTCGAAAGGCGACTTTGACCAAGCCTTATCTGATTTTAATAAAGTGATAGAGATTAATCCCGAATCTGCCAAAGCTTATTACTGGATAGGAGTTATTTACGGCAGGAAGGGGGATTCAGATAGAGCTATTTCTGCATTTAACAAGGCAATAGAAAGAGATTCTAAGCACGCAGAGCCTTACGTCAATCGCAGTCTCGCCTATTTTTACAAGCGGGAATACGATAAGGCCTGGGAAGATGTGCATAAAGCAGGGGAGTTGGGATTCAAGGTAAATCCTAAATTTATTGAAGATTTAGAAAAAGCTTCCGGAAAAGGGAATATCAGGAGTTCATCTATGGAAGAGAAAGAAGTTCATACTAGAAGCGATGCAGGTGCGCATTTAAGTTACGCAGAAGATTATTTAAAGGCTATGCAACCTCAAAAAGCACTAAAAGAATTTCAAAAGGCTTCAGAGATAGACCCGAATAACGCCATAGCTTATGTAGGCATAGGCCACGTCTATATGCTTTTGAAAGAGAAAGAAAAAGCTTTGGCTAATTTTCAAAAAGCAATCAATATGGCTCCTAGCGAACCTGAAATTTACCTGCGCATGGGCATAGTTTATGCTTCTTTGCATGAACATGAAAAAGCAATTGAAAATATGACGAAAGCAATCTCTTTAAACCCTAATTATGCTAAGGCATACTTAAGTCTTGGTTTCCTTTACCGTGAAAGTAAAGAATACGAAAAAGCTAAGGGAAATTTTCAAAAAGCTAGAGAACTGTATCAGAATTTAGGTGAGAAACAGGCGGTTCAAAATACAGATAAACTTATTAACGAGCTTTCTCTCGGGCAACAATAGAGAATTAAAAAAGTATTCTCGTCTAGTTAAATAAGGAAATTCAAGTGATTTTTGGTGATGAAGAATTAGCAAACTAAAGGAGTAGTTTAAACAACCATAACCAGTTCTTTATACAGTTTATCCCCCTCCTTTTCGTAGCACAAAAAGTTCTAACTTCGTTCAACAGGACAAATTAGTATAAATTAGCTGAATTAGCGCAAATTCCTTTGAAAGGTCATAAAAGAGGGCAGCTTCCGTACTGATTAGAAAGTCAAACTCCCCCTATATGACACGTTTCGCAACTGGCTGATGACAGGGGAGGCTGAGGGAATATGTAAAGAACTGGCTATGATTACTTAGACTGCTCCTCTACTTGAGCTAATCACTTAAAGCAACTATTTTCTGTTTCGTTCATTTTTTATTTTTGTTTCTCAACACAATCCAGATTCCTATTACAATTAGGATTCCGCAGATTACAAGAGCAGCTGAAGATTTTGGACCAATAAGAAATAATGTATGCTTAATACTTTTATATATCGTAACGCTTATTAAAACCAAAAAACTGAATAAAATCAAAAATATACCAGTTGTTCGCATTTTCCTCTCCCTTTTTAATTATACCTCTTTCCATTTCAAAATGGTATAAAAAACAAAAACCCTCTACAATATATTCTATCACAGAGGGTTAGGAAGTCAATCTCCCCATAATGGACGAGTTTAGAACTTTTTATGCTACGGAAGAGGTAGAGAAACTATGCCAAGAACTGGCTATGGTTACTTAAACTGATCCTTTACTTTGGGACGGGTGAAGAAATAAATCACGCAAATTGCAAAACCAATATCAATAGCCCAAGCTAATATAGCTGAAGTCCACAATAGTGAAGAGTGAAAATGTTGCGAAATTGTCGGATTCATAGCCGTCGTTTTTATAGTTTGTTGGTGAATAAAATCAGGTATGTTCTTTAAAACAAAAAAAGGTAGTTGTATAATATAATCAAGAATAACAAGAACCGATAGAAATACGGCAATCTTACGAAAAATATCTTTTAGCCATAATATTCCTACGCCTGAAATAGCCCCCAATATTAATAATAGCTTCATAATACAATCTCTTACTATTATTACCGACTCTGGCAATGGCTTCAAAAGAACTGAATAAGAAGATATTCCTACGGGTAATTGAACTAATGAGCCTAAAATCATTAAAATTCCAAATACTATTATTCCCACCGACCTTTTTTTCTCCATCTTATCCCCCCTTTTCTTTTATTTTACCCCAAACAAAAACTCCTTGCAACATTTTTTATTGCAAGGGGTTAGAATTAGTGGCTCTCCCTATATGACGCATTTCGCAACTGGTGCATGACGGAGGAGGCAGAGAAATTGTACAAAGAACTGGCTGTGATTATTTAAAAAGCAAAATTCAGGCTTCCGGCTATAGCCGTTGCGTCAAAAAGTTGCCCTTCTATATTAAACCATACTTTTTTGCTTAAAGGAATATCAGCTCCGATAATCAACCCTACGCTTTTACCTAAATCCGATTTTTCTAATTTTCTTGTGCCATTTGTCCAGTGGATATTATCCATTCGCGACCATCGCGTACCTATATACGGTGTAATTATAAAAAGTTCGCGCGATATAAGGCAGGAAAATTGCCAGTCATCCAGTACGGCTTTATGTTTTGAACCATCGACCGATACGGAATAGGGATGCACGCTGATATGCTGGAATCCAAAAACCACTTTTGTTTTTTCGCTGTTATAAAGCCTTACTCGGAAACCATACCCGCCCCCTAGAAAAGTGGGGTAATTTATGTCGCCGCCGGTCCCAGAACGCTGTTTTATATTCCCCGCGCCACCTTTTAAGTCTATAGAGAGCCAATCAAAAACCCCGTATGATAAAAGAAAAAAATTCTGGAGGCTGTGAATCTTTCCGTAGTCTTTTTCTAATTGCCGCTTAAAAACCGAATATGTCTGGAGGCTGGCAAGAAATTGGCTCTTTTCAGGCATCCTCGAACCATAACACGGTGCGGCATAGCTCGGACTCGACACACAAAAACAAATTAAAAAACACAGTAAAACCTTCTTCATTTCATCCTCAGGCTTTTATTTTACCCCAAACAAAAACTCCTTGTAACATTTTTTGCTGCAAGGAGTTAAAAGATTTTTCTCCCCCTGTATGACGCATTTCGCAACTGGCTGATGACAGGGGAAGCCGAGGAAATATGTAAAGAACTGGCTGCTATTGCTTAAACTGCTCTTTAATCGTTGGACGAGTGAGCTCATAAGTAATAAAGGCCAAATACAACATACTAAGACCAAACGTCTTAAAAAATATGGCCAGTGGTCCCCAGATAACAACATTAGCCCCGCGTATTCTTAAAACTTTCAAAAACATATCAATATTTACCAAAGGAACAAAGATTATTCCCAAGAGTGGGCCAGCTATTCCTGCAACCGAGAACACAATTGCCGATAACCGCATCTTCCAATTTAATCTCAGCACTCCATAAGCCAATATCCCATATAATACAAGAAAACCACCCCATCGCAATAGCTCCACCGTTCTCCAAATAACTTTTTCTTCGGATAATAGGAGATACCAAGCAAGAACAAACAAAGGATATATAAAAAGCAATGCACCTACTAATTTAACTTCTCTTGATGTCTTTTTCATGTCTATACCTTTTCCCTCGCATTTACCATAAATAAAAACCCTCTATAATATATTCTATCACAGAGGGCTAAGAAGTCAAACTCCCCATCGTGGACGAGTTTAGAACTACTTTATTAGCAATTCCTCAAGAGTTTTTATACCACGAATTGCTGGAATCATCAATATAAATAGCGTATAATTGTTTTAAAGAGGTGATGAAAAAGTGAAAGAAATAGATACCCTTATTCCTGTAGATTCAACTAAGATTGATAAATTGCATAATGATTTATCAGAAAAACTAAAATATTTATTTTCTTCTCCGGATTTTCAAAAAGAAGTAAACAAGATTAGAGGCAAATTCAATATTCGGGCTTACGGAATAAAAAGATTCTTGTCCGTTGGAGATAAAGTTTCAAAATTAGAAGAAAGAAAAAATCTGGAAAAGTTTAATAATTTATTATCTCTTATGTATGATAATAGAGATTTGAAGGCACTCCATATCAAGAAAAAAAGCAGAAAAGACGCTTATCAGAAATCGATAAGAAAAATTAGGATGATGTTTAATCTTCCGATAAGATTTCAAAAGTCATTAGCCGACGCTTTTATCCCATACGGAAGATTGCCTAATATTTATAGTCATTCTGTTTCATGCATCATAAGAGTTTACGACGATTGCGGAGAGAAAAGATTATTTATTGAAGTATTTGGCGATACTAAAAAACAGGATGTCGTCCGTGCTTGGAAGTATGTAGAATCAATCAAAACTTTGCCAGATGTTAAAGACATTAAGAAAAAGAAACACAAATTTAACGGAGGGCACTTATTTAGATATAAAGACTATTACAAACATAGATTGATAGATTCTGGCCAGAAACCAGTTGATATAATGGGCTTCCAGAAATCTCAAGATGAGTTTACCGACCTTCCTAACTTCAGAAAGAATATTTACAAATATAGATACCGAAAGCACTTAAATAAATATTACAGCAAATAGCGATTTGCTGTAATTGGCAGCCTCAAATAAATATAGTAAGCTCCTTGTTGTAAGCGACAAGGAGTTTTTTATTTGAACATTTTAACTAAAGAACAGGAAATTCAAGAATGGTCAAAGCTCTATGGAAGGCAAATCTCCGAGGAGGAATTTGCGGAGATATGCTTTAACCTTAATGGATTTTTCTCAACCTTAAAAGAATGGGCTGATGAAGAAAGGATGAAGTTAGAAAATGAGCGAACTTGTAGTGTCGGAAATTCAGATAATTCCAGTCAAACCTAAAGACGGTCTTGTTTCTTTTGCCTCTTGCGTTATAAATAATCAATTGTATCTTGGTAACATAGCAATCTATTCATCCCTTTCTTCCCCCGATGGCTTTCGCCTCGTTTATCCTTCACGAGCAGCAAACGGAACGCAATTAAGCATAGCGCATCCAATCACAAAAGAAGCTGGTCTTGCGATTCAAAAACAAATTGTTGAAAGATACATAAAACTTATGGAAGATTTAACGAAAGGAGATAGCGCAAATGGACGAGAGCCGCCAAATTCTTAGAGATTTTGCAAAATCCGGATCAATGTTTTTTAAACTCGAAGACGGGGATGAGAAAACGGTTAGATTTCTTTCTTTTGAAAAAGCACCTAATAACTTTGACGGAGGTAAAACTACTCTTATCCGCTATCACTTAGAGGTTGATGGCGTAAAAAAGTTATGGGATAGGCCTTCGCATAAATTAGCAGAGCAAATGGCAGAAATTCCTTTTGGCGCACTGATTAAAATTAAAAGAACAGGCCAAAAAAATCAAACTAAGTATTTTATAGAAGAGATTAAAGAATGAGATTTTCCAAGCCCCTGTCATTTTTTCATCGCTCTGACCTGCTTACTCTTGTCAACGATGACCTATACAAGCATTCAGGGGCTTGGATATATTTCAAGGAGTTAGTTATTGAGTATGCTTGGTAGGGATAAAGAGTAAGAGTATAAGCTAAAGACAATAGTTATCTATATAGAATAAAGAGGTGATTGATGTTGACTCCGGTTAAAGCCATCAGGGCAAAGTGCCTTGACTGTTCTGGTTTCCAGCCTTCGGAGGTTAGGCGCTGCGAAAGTGAGGATTGCCCTCTCTTTCCTTACCGGCTCGGCAAGAATCCAAACAGGGTTGGCATTAAAAAATTAGGTTATTCTGATGAAAAAGAGCCTACTCAGCTAAAGATTACTACTCAAACAGGGCTTGTTTGATTAACTCTGCTTAGACAGTATTAGCAAGATAGATAATTAGAAAAACTTGAGTTGAGCAAGACAAAAGGACAAAAAATGAGCATAAAAAACAGGTTAAAGAAGGTTGAGAGTAAAATTATACAAGAAGATAAAGTTAATAATTTATCAATTGCGGAGATGCTAAAAGAGGCTAGAGAACGGCATTTTAAACCGGTAGTATCTAAGGTCGAAAATAAGCCAGATTAAATATTTTCTAACAGTTTCTAACGATTTTTAACGAATTTCGAGGGTTTAGTATGAATACAGAATATAAATTAACTACCCGACAGCTTGTAGTAATAAATCATCTGATTTGCGCATCTTCTATTGAAGAGGTTTCCCGAAACGCAAAAGTCAGTAAGCCTACACTCTACAAATGGCTCAAGGATGAAGCTTTTAAAGCGGAGTTAAAGCGTCAAAGGGATGAAGTTGTTAAGGAAAGTTTAAATCGTCTAAAACACGCAACAATGAAAGCAACAGAAGGACTCATTAAACTAATAGATTCTTCTCGGCCAGAGTTACGTAGATGGGTTTGTAAAGATATTATTGACTATGCGCTAAAGAGCGTAGAGCTTGAGGACATTGAGGAAAGGTTAGACAAAGTGGAAAGGGTTATTTTAGGGGGTCTTTATAAATGAGTAATCTTAAAACAAGGCTTAAAAGAATGGAAGATAAAATTGGGTTATCCGAAAACGAGAGTTACTGGTTTATTATATATGGATATAAGACTTTATCTGACTGTGAGCGTAAAGGAATTGCTTATTATTGTAAGGGAAATATTGGCGGAGGAATAATAATCTGGAGGATGCAAGGAAAGAAATTTATAGAGCAAATCGATTCTAATTCCGAACGAGGCCAGAAGATTCTTGAGGAAAATGGGTATAAAAAATGTTAAATTTTACTCCGAATAGTAGTATAATAATGCTGTGCTTCAGAGGAACAATCTCCAGAGGCATATACAATTTGGTTCATCGCTATACCTTAAAGAGGATATAAGGCCTCTAACTTCTAAGTAAGGTAAGCTGCACCACTGCCCGTAAGGGCAGGGGGAAATGCAGTCTTATCGGATTTACTTAGAAGTTGCCGGTAGGAATATGCGCCCCCTTTTAATTGGGGGGTAGAGAAGCTTAAGAGGGGGAATATGAAAAAACTTATTATATTTTTATTTATTATTCTTACTATTGCATTTTGCCCCATTCTCGCATTAGCCGATAGCGATACATTTTGGCAAGAACAAAAAGCGGAAATGGATATATTCAATACTCAAATGGCTCAATTGAAGGCTATGACTGAACAGGTGCAGAGCAATAGAAGACAGGAACAGAGCAACAAAGAATGGGAGTTATACAAAGCATATCTTAATGGGGATTACAGCCCCGAAGCAGAGACAGCATTTTATAATAAAGTAGGTCAGCCAACAGAAATCGCAATTAAAAACGCCTTGCCAGAAATAAAAAAGGCATATAATTTGCCAACGGGGAGCGGGAGCGACCTATACGCAAGTGAGATTTGGCTAAATAATTATTTCTTAAATTCAGGGGTTAGAACAAAGGAAGAACACGATAAAGTTGAAAAAACCTTGACCCGTGATTTTTGTTTAGTAGCTAATCTTGAAACTCTCGCTATGAGGTTAGAATACGGGATAATAACAAAAGATGAATTTAATAAAGAGAGAAAAGAGGAAATTTATGACTACAAAAATAAAAGGGGGAATTATTCAGAATGACGAAGGTAAGAGTAAGAGATAGGTCAAAATAAGCCCAGAAAATAAAATGAAATCCATTATCTACGCCAGAGTATCAAGTAAAGAACAAGAACAGGAAGGCTACTCTATTCCGGCTCAGTTAAAATTACTAAACGATTACGCCTCAAAGAATGGTTATAAAGTAGTTAAGGAATTTGTAGATGTAGAGACTGCCAAGCGTGCCGGTAGAGAAAACTTTAACTTGATGATTGAGTTTCTAAAGAAGAATACGGATGTTAAGGCTATTCTCTGCGAAAAAACAGATAGGCTTTCAAGGAATTTTAGGGATATTGCTATTCTTGACGACTTGGTTAATCAACAGACTTTAAATATAATTTTGGTTAAAGAAAATACTACTATTAGTCGAGATTCTAAATCTCACGAAAAATTTATCTTTGGTATTAAAGCGTTAATGGCTAAAAACTATATAGACAATCTCTCCGAAGAAACCCGTAAAGGTATGATTGAGAAAGCAGAACAAGGCATCTACCCTTCTGCTGCCCCGCTTGGCTATAAGAACTGCGAAGCAAAGAATGACGGAAAGGTTTTGAAGTATTTAGAAATTGACGAGCAAAGGGCTCCAATACTTCAAAAAGTCTTTAGGATGTATGCAACAGGCGATTATTCTCTGGCTTATCTTACCAAGCAGGCTTATGAAGAAGGATTGCGTAATAAACGAGGCACTAAAGTATATAAATCAGCAATACACAAGATATTAAAAAATCCCATCTATTACGGTGCTTTCATCTGGTATGGCAAGCTATATCAAGGCTCACACCCTGCTCTTGTCTCTAAAGAGCTATTTGACGCAGTGCAAGAGACATTTGAGGCGCAAAACAGGCCTAAACAGACTAAGAGGCACTTTGCTTATACCGGCCTTATGGTATGCGGTAAGTGTGGATGCGCTATAACTGCGGAGATTAAAAAGGGCAAATATATTTATTATCACTGCACGGGATTTAAGGGTAAATGCGGAAATTCTTGGGTGTCGGAAAAAGTATTAGAGGATAAGTTTACGGAGGTAGTCAACAAAATACAAATAGGTGATGATGTATTAGAAAGAATTAAAAACGCTCTCTTATTAAGCCATAAGGAAGAACGGGAATTTCACGATAAGCGAATGAAAATTCTCCAAGAGCAACACAATAAGCTTCAGCACCGCTTAGACCAGATTTACATTGATAAGATAGACAATAAGATTAGCGAGAACTTCTATGATGAAAAGGCTGACGCTTGGCAGGAAGAACAAAAGGAATTATTAAGACAGATTGAGAAACATCAGAACTCAAACGCTAATTACTTCGCTCAGGGCGTCCATATTCTAGAACTCTGTAACCGTGCTAATAGCTTATACTTACACAATACACCCACAAAAAGAGCTAAACTACTACATTATATACTATCGAACTGCTCTCTTAATGACGCAACTCCATATCCTACATACAGAAAGCCCTTCGAATTAATTGTCAAAGGGCTCTCATCTAAAGATTGGCTCCCCCTCGAGGACTCGAACCTCGGACCTGGTGGTTAACAGCCACTCGCTCTACCGACTGAGCTAAGGGGGAATAGTGTTAAATATTTTACACTAAATAAACACCCCGTCAAGCAAAAAGCCTTTAAAACCCTAAGCCAAATTATATTGCGGACGACTGTTATTTAAGGTAAAATCTAAAGAAAAAGGGAGGTGTTCAAATGATCGATATCGAGGTCTTAAAACTGACTTTGGCAAAAGAAGAAGACGCAATAAGGGTATATAAAGGGTTATTAATTAACCATCCCAATGTTAAGGAATTACTCTCTTTATTGGTTACGGAGGAGCAAAAACATAAGGCGTTGATAGAGAAAAAAATCGCCGAGTTAATGCACTATTGATAAATAACAGGAGGAAAACCATGAAGAAAATCCTCGTTGTATTAATAGTAATTATAATTGCGTTCTTTACAATAGGTATCCTTAAGGACCAGATCATTAAATCCGTAGTAACTGTTGTCGCAACCCAAGTTACCGGCGCCCCGGTGCATATTGACGGGTTTTCTTTAGGTTTATTCAAACATTCCATACGCATATCGGCATCCAGAATGTTTAATCCTTCCGGATTCCCCAGAGGCATTCTCGTAGATTTGCCGAGAATCAATGTTGATTACGATTTGAGCGCCCTATTAAGGAAGAAATTACATTTGTTCAATGTAGAAGTTGAATTAAAAGAAATGGATCTAGTAAGAAACAAGGAAGGCAAATTAAATGTTGATGCGTTAAAGGTAGTAGAGGAAGGTAAAAATAAGCAAGGCAAACCATCCGGGCAGATGCCCTTGCAAATTGATATGCTTAAACTTGGCATGGGGAGGATTATCCTTAAAGATTATAGCTCAGAGAAAGAACCTGTAGTCAAGGTATATGATATAAAGCTGCACAAGGGTTACAAAAATATAACCAGCACTCAACAGTTAACTGCGCTTATTTTGACAGAACCCATGAAGGCTGCCGGTATACAGGGTGCGCAAATTTACGGGGTTGCGATGTTGGCGGGAGTGGCGGTTTTTCCTGTTGCGCTGGCAGCCACATTTACCGGAAAAGACAGTGCGGCCCAAGATTTTGCGGTTGATTTTGATAAGGTTTACAATACTAGTTTAGCGGTTTTAAGGCGCATGGGTAAGGTTGCCAAAGAAGATAGAAACAAGGGGATGATAAACGCTGAAGTTAATTCTGCCAAGGTAGAATTGAGGGTTAATAAAAAAGTAGGCAATAAAACCGAAGTATTTGTTTCTGCCAGAAGATATTTGCTGCCGCGTCCGGAAGTAGCAGGAGGGATACTTTATGAGATTAGTGAGAAGTTAAAATAAGAAGATAGATTCAGAGGCCGGATAAATATTCCGTTATCTTACGTATAGACTCTTTGGGGGTTGAGGCTCCGGTAGTAACGCCTACCGATTTCAGGTCTTTAAAATACCCGCGTTTTAATTCTTTACTTGAATTTACCCAAAAGGTGCGCTTATTAAGGGATTTGGAAATTTCATAAAGCCGTTTTGTGTTAGCGCTTTTTTTAGAGCCGATAATTACCATTGCGTCATTTTTCAAAGGCAGGCATTTTATCTCCTCTTGCTTGATACGCGTAGGCCGGCAAATAGTGTTATAGAATTTAAGTTCGGGTATGTAATTTCTTAATTTCCCCAAAATCTTTAAAACTTTTTCAATATTCTGGGTGGATTGCACTACTACCGCCGCTCTTTTTATCTTTTTAACCGCCGAAACCGGTATTTTATTTTTATCATCAATAATAACGGCTTTTTTCTTCAATTGGCCGACTATGCCCTGTACCTCATCGTGTTTTTTGTCCCCGATCACGATAATATCAAATCCTTCATTCTCCGCATCTTGCGCAATCTTGTGAATTTCCTTGACCATAGGGCATGTTGCGTCAATTATGTTATAACCTAAGCTTTTCGCTTTTTTAAATGTCGCAAAGGAAGCGCCGTGAGCGCGTATAAGCAAGGTTTTTCCCCGTCCCGAGGTGAGGTGACTGATCTTTTTTATTCCGGTTTTCTTTATCAGTCTTACCACATTTTCGTTATGTACGATATCGCCAAGCATAAAAATATTATTTTTGCTTTTTACCTGCCGCAGGGCGATATTCAGCGCCCTTTGGACCCCGAAACAAAACCCGGCTGATTTTGCCAAGTTTACTTTCATAAATGTTTTCCTTTTGCGATTATCTTTAATAGTAATCCTGCTTTTTTTGGGCCGTTAACGCAATCCCGTTTTAAGAAAACGTTATAATCCTGTTTTTCAACTTCGTCTAAGATCGAAGCGTAAACTTCTTTCATCGTCAATACGACAAAACGTGATCTCCTTGGAGAGATTACAGATATCCCTTTTCCCGACTCGCGGTAATATTCCCTTGCTCGCGCGATCTGAAATCTTAAGAGCTGTTTGAAATTCTCATTACAGTTCTCACCCGCAATATCCGCTTCGCTTACTTTGAACCTTTGCAATTCATCAAGAGGCAGGTATATTCTTCCCCGCGAGAAGTCTTCTTTAATATCACGGATAATATTGGTAAGCTGCATAGCTATGCCTAAATCTGAAGCGTATTTTTCACCCTCTTTATCTTTAGAGCCAAACACCTTCAGCATTATTAATCCGATAACTCCTGCGACGTGCCAGCAATAATCGCAGAGTTCGCTAAAGTCTTTATAGCGGTTTTTATGAATATCCATCTGCATGCCGCTGAGCAGTTCATCGAAATATAACTTGGGGATTTTATAACGGTTTACAGTATCGTTAAAAGCCGCAAGGATAGCGTTATCAAGATTTTTGTTTGTATAGGCTACGTCAATATTCTGCTTTACCTGATTCAGGCTTTTAAGCTGTTCCTCGGGCTTTACGCTGTCAACGCTTTCATCGCTTGAGCGGCAGATGGCGTAAATTGAATAACACGCCAGCCTCTTTGCCTTTCCCAAAAAAAGAGAGGCAAAATAAAATGTCCGGGCGTATCTTTTGGTAATATGCCTGGAGCGCTTAAACCCTACGCTGATCAGTTGCGCGTTTTGCATGACTATATTCTATAATAACTTTTGTTTGAATAAAAGCATATTTAGCAATAAAAATGGAGGAGTCTGCAAAAGATTGAATTTAAAGGCTAAGCGTTTTTCTTGAGAAGGCATTAAGGCAGAGCCGGTAATTTTCTTTCATGGAAAGGTTTCTATTAAGGTTTTCAGCTTTTTTAAGGAGTGTGGTTATTTCATTCTTAGCGTAAGCCAGCGCGCCTGAGTTTTTAATAATAGCGCGCATTTTTAGAAGGTCTTCCTTCCTGATTTTTTTCCCCGACAATATTTTTTTGATAGCCGTTTTATCCTTAAGTCCGGATTTGTTATAGGCATACCAGATAAGGATTGTCTTTTTTGCTTCCTGCAGGTCGGTTATATTGGATTTTCCGATTTCTTTCTCCTTGCTAAAAGTGCTGAGGATATCATCCCGTATTTGAAAGGCCCTGCCTAAATAAATACCATAGTTATAAAGTTTGATTATCTCATTTTTACTTGCGCCGGCTAAAGTCGCTCCCATTACCAGCGGAGTAGAAAAAGTATAATTAGCCGTTTTTAAGTCGTAAACTTTGTAAATGTCGTTTTTCGTTATTGCACCGATTTTTTTAAAGTTCAGTATTAATTCGATAAACTCACCCGTGCCCGTATAAAGCGCCGCTTCGATAAGTTTCCTGAAAGCAGCTTCTTTATTTTCCGGTTTTTCCTTTATGGAAAGGAAGGCATGCAACGCCATGGCGTACATAACATCTCCGGCAATAATTGCCAGGTCCTGGCCGTTAAATTTGATATCGCGCCTGCCTTGTAAATATTTATTGAATACGGTATGCATTGAAGGTCGTCCCCTTCGGGTATCGGATTTGTCAATTATATCATCATGAACGAGCATAAAATCATGTAGGAGTTCTAAAGATGATGCGCTGCGGTAAAGGAGGCTCGCGGTTTTTTTGGAATAACCGAGGTAGCTGATGACAAAAAGTATGGGGCGTATGCGTTTGCCGCTCCTTTTGGCGAATTCATTGATACTTTTAAACAGAATGGGGGAGATTGATTTTAAGCGGTAAGTTTTTTCAATACTGCCGAGGAAATCTGCTAACTCGGCTTCTATTTTATTTCTTATTTTCAAAAACATAAACCTATGTTAACATATACCTAAACTTTAGGCAAATGGAAATATATTCCAATAAAAGGCTTTTATGAAGAAAATAGTAATTATCGGCGCGGGTTTTGCCGGGTTAAGCGCGGTAGAGAGGCTCTCTAAATCTAAATTAGATATTAGAGTTACTTTGATTGATAAAAAACAGACTTTTGATTTCCTTCCTACTTTACCTGACTGTATCGGTAGGCGCATTAATCCGAAGTTCCTAAGCTTTAATATAACCGACGCAGCAGCGAAATTTAAGTTTGATTATATCAATGATGAAGTCACGGCAGTTGATTTGGAAAACAGGAAAATTCAGGCTGCCTTGCAGGTTTTTGACTATGATTATCTGATTATTGCTTCAGGTAGCGAGACTAATTTCTATGGAAACGAGAACTTAAGGCAGAATGCTTGTAAGGTTGATAATGTAGAAGATGTTACTAAGCTCATAAATATCATCAAAAGTAAAGATTTCAGCACATATTTTGTCTGCGGAGGAGGCTATACCGGAATTGAGGTTGCCACAAATTTAAGGTTATTCCTAGATAAGTTTAAGAAAAAAAACAGGCGCATTATCATTGTTGAGCATGCGCCTTCTATTTTAGGGCCGCTTCCCGAATGGATAAAAGAATACACGCGACATAATCTTAAGAAATTGGATATAGAAGTATTTTTAAACAGTTCTGTTGAAAGGGTAGACAGGGGCAGTGTTTTTGTTTACGGTGGCAAAATTTTTGAGAATGCGTTTCTTATCTGGGCTGCTGGAGTAAAAACTGCTCCTTTTATCCAGAATATAAATGTGGAAAAGAACCCTCAGGGCAGGATTAAAGTTAGCCCTTATTTGAGGATAAAGTATAATTGTTATGTTGTGGGGGACGCGGCTTATTTTTCCGCGAAAAACTCATTTTTAAGAATGGCTGTGCAATTTTCCATCTATGAAGGCAGGCTGGCTGCGGAAAATGTTTTAAGAAACATAGAAGGTAAGGAGCCAAAGCCCTATAAACCGCTGGATTTAGGTTACATTATCCCTATGGCTAATAATAAGTCTTGTGGCATAGTTTTGGGATTTAAATTAAAGGGTTTTATTCCCACGGTTTTGCATTTTATAATGTGCACTTACCGTTTATGTGGCATCAAAAATAAACTTGGTTTACTCCGTAATCTTATCGGTATAAAATAGTCGATTGTAAATATGCATATCCCTGATGGATATTTAGGCCCGGCAACATGCACCTTTTTTTATGTAATCATGCTGCCGATATGGACGGTTGCATCAAGAATTGTCAAGAAAACGCTTAAAGCGCGGCAAGTCCCGATGTTGGCAATAGGCGCGGCATTTAGTTTTGTAATCATGATGTTCAATATCCCTATCCCCGGAGGTTCAACCGGGCATGCAGTAGGAGGAGTGCTGGTAGCGATACTTTTAGGGCCGTGGGCAGCGTGTATTGCCATAACCGTAGCTTTGGTTATACAAGCGTTGTTATTCGGAGATGGAGGCATTACTGCGGTAGGGGCCAATTGTTTTAACATGGCTTTTATTTTACCGTTTGTAGGGTACTATATTTATAAAGCAATTAGTTATAATGCTTCGATAGATTCTAATAGAAGAGTAATCGCCGCATTTATAGGAGGATATATAGGCATTAATGCTGCTGCGTTCTTAGCCGGCGTTGAATTCGGCTTGCAGCCTTTATTGCACCATTCTGCCAGCGGACAAGCTTTGTATTGCCCTTACGGGCTTAATGTTGCTGTGGCGGCAATGACAGGAGAGCATTTGTTAATATTCGGCTGGGTAGAAGCTATTGTTACAGCGCTGGTAGTTAAATATTTGCAGAAACAGTCTCCGGAGTTTCTTCAGGAAGAGGAGGAGGCGTAATGAAGCCTATTACTAAATTTTGGATTGCCATTGCGGTTTTAATTATTTTATCCCCATTAGGGTTAATGCTTCCTAAACATTTTAAGGCCGGGAGCGCCTGGGGAGAGTGGGGTGTTGATAAGATGCAGAAACTGGCAGGGTATATTCCTAAGGGATTAGGTAAACTTTCAAATCTTTGGAAAGCCCCAATGCCGGATTATGCGTTTAAGGGTTGGGAGGGAAAAGGGTTACCTCAGCTTAGTTTCGCATATATAATGTCAGCCATAGCCGGCATACTTATAATAGTTATAGTGGTATTGATAATAGGCAGGCTGCTGGTAAAGAAAGGCGGATAGTTAGTGTTTGGGAAAAATAATTTCATAGAGTGCTCGATACTAGGCGCTCTGTCTTTTTTAAAAGAATCGATTTTTGCCGACGAGTATGCCCTGAAAAAAGGGCTACTGCAGATCTTGGACCCGAGGATAAAAACATTCACCCTTCTTTTGTTTATTATTCAGGTTATCCTGACAAGAAATATGCTAATCTTATCCTCCCTATATGCTTTATGTTTGTTTCTAGCTTTGTTTTCCAGAATAAACTTGGGATTTTTCTTAAAGCGCACATGGGTATTTATACCCTTATTTTCGCTCTTTATTGCCGTTCCTGCAATATTTAGCGTTTTTTCGCCCGGCGAAATACTGGCTACATGGAAAATCTCCGGGATTAACTTAAGTATTACCCGTCAGGGATTAGCCGGAGCAGGATTATTCGTTATGCGTGTAATAACATCGGTATCCTTTGCCGTGCTCTTAAGCATTACCACCAAACATTTTGCCCTGCTTAAAGTCCTACGCGTTTTTAAGATTCCCCAGATATTTGTGATGACAGTGGGTATGTGTTACAGATATGTTTACCTTTTTGTGGAAATAATAGAAAATACCTATCTTGCGATCAAAAGCCGGGTAGGAGGCAGGCTTCATTATAAGAAGGGGCAGAGTGTTGTAGCTTGGAATATCGCTTTTCTCTGGCAGCGCTCTTACCGCTTAAATGAGGACGTGTATAAATCAATGCTATCGAGGGGCTATAACGGCGAGCCGGCGACAAAAGAAACATTCAGGGCTAAGGCGAGAGACTGGGTATGGTTATTCACGGCCTCGGCGATATTTTTACTTCTAATATGGATAAAATAATTTTTGAATTAAAAAACGTTTCTTTTGCGCACGCCGGAAAATTTCCGGCTTTACGCAATATTGGCCTGACTATTAACAGCGGCGAAAAAATAGCCATTCTGGGCGCGAACGGAACAGGAAAGTCCACGCTTCTTCATTTGCTGGATGCCTTAATTTTTCCGCAAGTTGGCTCTATAAAAACATTCGGCAGGCAGCTTAATGAGCGCGATTTTAATGACGAAGGATTTACCCACGATTTCAGAAGGAAAATAGGGTTTGTTTTTCAGAATCCTGATGTGCAGCTATTTTGTCCTACGGTTGAAGAAGATATTTTTTTCGGGCCCCTGCAGCTTGACCTTGATATGGATGAGGCAGAGGCGCGTTTTGATAAAATTATAGAGAAACTCCACATAAAACATTTGATTAGAAGGATGCCTCATCAGTTGAGCTTGGGCGAAAAAAAGAAGGTGAGCATCGCCTCCGTTCTGGTGATTGATCCCGAAGTCCTGCTTCTTGATGAACCCACTGCCGGGCTTGATCCGCGCACCTGCAGGGAGCTTATTGACTTAATTGACGATTACCACGCGCAGGGCAGGACGGTCATTACCGCAATACAGGATTTGCATATCGTCCCGGAAATGGCGGATAAAATATTCATTCTGAACGAAGAGAAGTCAATCGCCGTAAGCGGCAGCTGCGAGGAAATACTCACCCAACAGCCGCTTTTGGAAAAATTTAACCTAGCGCACATCCATAAACATAAGCACGACGGCTCCTGGCATAGCCATTCCCACCAGCATTCGTAAATCATATATAGCTTGAATTTATTGATTTTTTAGGCTATATTATCTTTTCATGAAAACGCATAGATTAGCAATCATTGGTGTTGTTATTGTTTTATTCCTTGCGGTTTATTCGTTTGCTAAAGCCGAAGGGATGCGCAGATTAATTGTTTTCTTCTCACCCAGCTGCCATGCCTGCGCTCAGGCTAAAAAAACAGTGATACCGGAGATAGCAAAGCAATATGCCAGCCGGGTGGAGATAGAATACAGAGATATTACGGATATTGAAAATTATAAATTCCTTTTGAGTTTGAAAGCTGCGCAAAAAGACACGTCCCCCGTTGCCATCCCGGTTTTTTATTTTGAAGGCAATTTTTTAGTTGGCCTAAAGTCAGCGGAAAATTTACACAAGATAATAGAAGCTTCTTTGAATAAGCCTCTTGGGCCGCTACCTGAATCAATAGTGGATTTGTATGAACACTTTAAATCTTTCCGGCCGCTGGTGATTTTTAGCGCTGCACTCATTGACGGGATTAATCCTTGTGCTTTTACCGTTATAGTATTTTTTATGTCATTCCTTGCTTTTCAGGGATACAGAAGGCGCGTGCTGATTATCGTAGGCCTCACGTTCATTTTTGCGGTATTCCTCACCTATCTTTTACTTAGGATAGGCATCTTTCAGTTTATATACCGTCTGGAAGGGTTCTTTCTACTTTCAAGGATAGTTAATCTGGGAATAGGGGTGTTCAGCATAATTTTGGGTTTTTTCGCCGTTTACGATTTCTATAAATTCAAAAAAACCGGCCGAAGCGAAGGCCTTGCCTTACAGTTACCTCAGGCGGTCAAAAATCAAATCCATTCGATCATTAGTTCACATTACAGAAGGAGCACGGCAGAAAAAGAGGAAGGAAAACATGAGAATGTTTCAAGCTTGATTGTTAGTCTTTTTATCACTGGTTTCCTCGTGTCGTTGTTAGAAGCAGTCTGCACTGGCCAGACTTATCTTCCGACGATAGTTTTCATTTTGAAAGCCTACAGAAGTTTTAAGGCGCTTGCTTACTTGTTAATATATAACTTGTTGTTCATAATGCCGTTGGTAATAATATTTTTATGCGCCGTACTTGGAGCCACTTCCGTAGATTGTTCCGCGTTCATGAAAAAACGGTTAGCCTTAATCAAGATATTAATGGCAATTTTATTTTTTAGTTTAGGTGCATTTTTAATCTGGAGGGGGTAATGCGAAACATTATTCTATTAATATTTTTCTTTTTCCTGTGTACGCTTTTATGCCTGGCCGATGATAAAGCGAGTAGCCCTGACCTGTGGGATTTCGGTACGGTCAAGGCAGGGGATGTGCTGCAACACGAGTTTGCCTTAAAGAACGATTCCGGAAAAACACTGAATATAAATAACGTTTCAACCAGCTGCGGCTGTACTGCTTCCGTTGCCAGGAAGAAAAGCCTTCTCCCGGGAGAGAGCACAACAATAGAGGTTAAATTTAACACTAAGGGGTATTCGGGAGAAGTGAAGCAGCATATTTATGTTAATACTGATAATGTTGACAAGGCACTTATTGTGTTTATAATAAAGGCTAATGTGGTTAAGTAGTTCATGGCCTATGGCTAATAGTTCATAGTAAAAACAAACCCACGAATTATTAGCTATGAACTATTAGCTAAATCAAGGAGATGATAACATGTTTGGTTTGAAATTAAGGATGTGGTTGTTAGTTACAGTACTTTTTGCGTTGATATATGCGGCTGTCGTAGTTATCGGCAGGGTATTTTTCCACGTCGGCGATTTTTGGTTCTATTTTATTATTTCTGCGGTGATGATGTTTATCCAGTATATGCTTGGGCCCAAAATCGTTGAGTGGTCCATGCACGTTAAATATATTAAAAGGCAGGATAACCCGCGCCTTTACCAGATGATAGAAGGCCTCGCCATGCGCGCAGGCATACCGGTGCCAAGAATTGGCATTGCTGAAATTGATATACCGAATGCTTTTGCTTTTGGCAGAAGTGTTCGCGACGGCAGGGTATGCGTCACGCGCGGGATTTTGAATCTGTTGAATGACGAAGAAACAAAAGCAGTGTTGGGACATGAGCTTACGCACTTGAAGAACCATGATGTTCTGACAATAACCCTGCTTTCGGTCATCCCTATGGTGATGTACCGTATTGCCTGGAGTTTCCTGTTTTATGGCCGCAGGCGCGATGAGCGAGGAGGGGGTAATACGGTATTAATTGGAATAGCCGCGTTTATTTTTTATTTTATCACCAACCTACTCGTGCTTTACGCTTCGCGTATCCGCGAATACTTTGCGGATAAAGGTTCGGTGGAGCTGGGTAACCGGCCGTCGGCATTGGCTTCAAGCTTATATAAGCTGGTTTATGGCTCAGCCCGGGCAAATAAGGAGTTTTTGAAAGAGGTTGAGGGCTTAAAGGCATTTTTTGTCAACGACCCGTCGCAGGCAATGAAAGAGATAAAGGAATTAAGCCAGCTTGACTTGGATAAAAACGGCACCATTGACTCTTCGGAGCTGGAAGCCCTTAAGAACACCCCCGTTCATTTGAGCTTTGGGGACAGGGCGATGGAGGTTTTAAGCACCCATCCGAATATGCTTAAGCGTATAAAGAGGCTTTCTACTTATAAGGTTTAACCTTATCTTTTAAGCTTAACCTTTATACCGTAACAAGATATGGGAATCAATTAAAGGGGACGGACCAGAATTTCGGGCCCGTCCCCTTTTTGTATCCTTTTCTTGGTTGACATAATCCCGAATTTCTTATATAATTATCCAACTATGGAGCTAAACGAGATTATTCAGCAAAGAATCGCAAAATTAAGATTGCTTAAAGCTAAAAATATCCCTTTGTACCCTGCTTCCGTGCCTGTGCATATCACTGTGGAAAATGCTGTAGGAGGTTTTAATGAAGCTCAAACCGCACCTCAAACGGTTACCCTTTGCGGCCGCATCAGCGCTGTGCGTTCCCACGGAAAAGCGAGTTTCCTTGATCTGAAAGATGAAAGCGGCAGGATACAGCTTTACATTAAACGCGATTTAATCACAGAGGAAAAAGCGGAAATCTTTGCTTCCTTTGATATAGCTGATTTTATCAGCGTTACGGGAGAGCTTTTCAAAACGCATACCGGCGAACTTACGGTTAAGGTCAAGGATTTCT
This sequence comes from Candidatus Omnitrophota bacterium, assembly GCA_049517335.1. Taxonomy (GTDB): domain Bacteria; phylum Omnitrophota; class Gorgyraeia; order Gygaellales; family Profunditerraquicolaceae; genus JBEKSD01. Next base: position 24,026 of record JBEKSD010000017.1, read on the forward strand.
GCCTGCTTGCTAAGACTTTAAGGCCCCTGCCTGAAAAATGGCACGGCTTAAAAGACGTTGAGCTGCGTTACAGGCAGCGTTACCTTGACCTGATTTCCAATGACGAGGTAAAAAGGGTTTTCCGTATGCGCAGCCGCATCATAAAAGCAGTGAGAAATTTCCTTGACGCAAAAGGTTTTCTGGAAGTTGAAACCCCGATGATGCATGATATTGCCGGAGGGGCTGCGGGCAGGCCGTTTAAGACACATCATAATGAATACGATATGGATCTTTATTTGAGAATCGCCCCAGAACTTTATCTAAAGCGGCTGCTCGTCGGCGGGTTGGAAAGGGTTTATGAGATTAACCGTTCCTTCCGCAACGAAGGTGTCTCTACACGCCATAACCCTGAATTTACCATGCTTGAGGTTTACCGCGCTTACGCCGGCTATGCAGATATGATGCTTTTAACCGAAGAGTTGATTACATTTGTCGCAAAAGAAGTCTTAGGGAAAGACGAATTTACCTATCAGGGGAAAACTGCGAGTTTAAAAACTCCGTGGGCGAAGCGCTCGTTTGCGCAAATGGTTAAGGAAAGATTTGATATTGAGCCCGGCGATGAAACAGTTGCGATGCTAAAGAAGCTTCAGGTTAAAGGCTTTGCTAGAGATAAAAACAGGCTTACCCGTTCGCAGGTAAATAAAATTATTGAAGATATTCTGGAAGAGGATTTAAGTGTGAATCCTACCTTCGTTACGGATTACTATACTTCTTTAAGCCCGCTGGCTAAGACAAAAAAAGACAACCCGCTTATCTCTGAGAGGTTTGAATTTTTTGTTGCCGGTATGGAATTGGGTAATGCGTATTCGGAGTTAAATGACCCGGTTGAACAGAAAAAGCGTTTTGAGGATGAAATAGGCGATTTGAATACCGATGAAAAGAAGAGCGTGGATGATGATTACGTGCTGGCCCTTGAACATGGTATGCCTCCAGCAGGAGGTTTAGGTATCGGTATTGACCGGTTAGTGATGTTGTTTACGGATTCGCCTTCAATCCGCGATGTGATTTTGTTCCCGCTCTTGAGGCCGAATAATGAAACTTGAGTTAAAATTAAGCTGGCGCTACCTTGCGACGAAGAGGAAAGAAAAATTCATCTCTTTAATCAGCGTAATTTCTATCCTAGGCGTTGCCATCGGCGTTACCGCCTTGATTGTAGTTTTGGCAGTGATGACCGGGTTCGACCGGGACCTGCGCGATAAAATAGTGGGGAATTATTCCCATATTACCTTATCCGCTTACAAGGGGATAAATGAAGCTGAGTATAAAGAGTTAGCGAAGAAGATTTCCGCTTTTAAGCACGTTGAGGCTGTAAGCCCTTATCTTCAAGGACAGGTTTTGCTTAAAGAGGAAAACAGGTTTTTCGCCGTCGGCATAAAAGGCATAGACCCGAAAAGCGAAAGCCGCACAACCAAAATTGATAAATATATGGTTGCCGGAAACATCAATGATTTGGCGCAGGGCGGCTTGCTCATCGGCCGGGAGCTGGCAATGTACCTTGGCGTGCGTCCCGGAGCGACAGTTACTTTAATTTCGCCTTCGGGCAAACAGAATATTATGAATGTCGCCGGTATTTTCAGTTCAGGCATGTATGATTATGACATGAATATGGTGTTTACCGGCCTTAAAAGCGCGCAGGCAATATTAGGCATGCCGGATAAAATAAGCGCTTTGTCCATTAAGCTGGATGACCTTTATTTGGCGCCGCAGGTAAGAGACAGTCTTTATTTAAGCTTAGGACCTGATTATATATTAAAAACATGGACAGAAGCCAACGCTAATTTTTTTGCAGCACTCAAACTGGAAAAACTGACTATGTTTATTATTCTGACTTTAATCATACTGGTCGCGGCTTTTAATATCGCTAGCACCCTGATTGTGATGGTGGTTGAGAAGACCAAGGATATCGGCGTATTAAAAGCATTAGGAATGAGTTCTAAAGGCGTACGCAGGGTTTTTATTTATCAAGGGTTGATTATCGGTTTGCTCGGAACACTGCTAGGAGCATTTGGCGGGGTAGTTTTATGCGCCTTACTTAAGAAATACCAGTTTGTAAAATTACCGCAGGATATTTATTACATTGATCACCTTCCGGTTTCAATCGTGCTTTGGCCGGACATTGCTTTGATAGTCTTGGCGGCTTTTGTCATTACTTTGATTTCTACTATTTATCCGGCTTCTAAAGCAAGCAGGTTGGAGCCGGTAGAAGCGCTGCGGTATGAATAATGCTTGAAGTAAAGAATATACATAAATTTTACAATAACGGTAAGAAGATCCTGGAAGTCTTAAAAGGCGTGGAACTGAATGTTGAAAGTGGCAGGTTCATTGCCATTGTCGGGCCTTCGGGCGCGGGTAAATCAACACTCTTACATATTTTAGGCGGGTTGGATTGTCCCTCGCAGGGAAAAGTCATTTTCGAGAAGGAAGACATTTATGCTCTGGATGACCGCGCAATTTCTCATTTAAGGAACAAGGAAATAGGGTTTGTTTTCCAGTTTTATAACCTGCTTTCGGAGTTTACGGTTTTAGAAAATGTTTTGATGCCCGCTGAAATCGCAGGCTCTGTCCCTCATGACGCGGCTTGGCAGCTTTTGGACAAGATGGGACTTAAAGACAGGGCAGGGCATTTTCCGAATCAGCTTTCTGGAGGGGAAAAACAAAGAGTTGCTATTGCTCGAGGGCTGATTAATAACCCGCGTTTACTTTTGTGTGATGAGCCGACGGGTAATCTTGATTCAAAGACAGGGCAAGAGATAATCTCGCTCATTAAGAAAATAAATCTGGAAAATTCCATGACAGTAATAATGGTCACGCATAATATAGAATTAACCCGGCAGGCAAACGCAGTTTATCAATTGAAAGACGGAATATTGTTAAGTTAATTTTTGGAGGGCTTATGAGAATTTACATTAAGGGAAAATTTTATGATAAAAAAGACGCTAAAGTGTCCGTGTTTGACCATGGTTTCCTTTACGGGGACGGGGTATTTGAAGGTGTGCGCGTTTATAACCGCCTGATTTTTAAATTAAACGAGCATATTGACCGTTTGTATGAGTCGGCGCACAGTATTATGCTCGAGGTGCCTTTAACTAAGAGTCAGCTTATTCAGGCGATTATCAGGACATTAAAGGAGAATAAGCTCAATGAAGCTTATCTGCGGGTAATCGTAAGCCGAGGCGAAGGGGATCTTGGTCTTGACCCGAGGAAATGCTACGGAAAGTCGGCGGTTATCATTATCGCGGATAACGTTTCTCTTTATTCTGATAAGCTGTATAAAAAAGGAATGAAGATGATCACGGTTTCAACTACTCGTAATGCGCATGAAGCGTTAAATCCGCAGATTAAGTCGCTTAATTACCTGAACAATATCCTTGCCAAAATTGAAGCGACGAATTCGGGGTATGAGGAAGCTCTGATGCTTAACGATCAGGGTTATGTGGCAGAATGCACCGGAGATAACATTTTTATTGTCAAGAAAAAAGAGCTATATACGCCTCCGGAATGCATGGGAGCATTAAGTGGAGTAACCCGCGATACTGTTTTAGGCATCGCTAAGAAAATGAAGCTGGTTACCCATGAGCACGTGTTTACCCGTCATGAACTTTATGTGTCCGATGAATGTTTCTTAACCGGCACTGCGGCGGAGATCATTCCCGTGGTTAAAGTTGACGGTCGTATCATCGGTTCGGGTGTACCCGGTAAATTGACTTTTAACCTGATGAAGAAGTTTAAGGCCGCGACTAAAAAAGAAGGGATCAGGTATTGATATGTTATGCGATATCTGCGGTAAAAACCCGGCAACCGTGCATCTGACAGAGATTATTGACGATCAGATGAATGAACTACATCTATGCGAGGAGTGCGCGCGGGAAAAGAGCGCGGCTATGGAGCAGCAGTTCGGGTTAAGCGACCTATTGGCGGGCATGGCGGAGGTAAGTAAGCCCAGCTTAAAAGAACCTCAGGCGCCTTATGTCAACTGCCCTAACTGTAATTTAAGTTATGCCGATTTTAAGAAGATAGGCAGGTTAGGATGCGGAGAGTGTTATACTGTTTTTAAGAAATACCTCACTCCGCTATTAAAGCGCATTCATGGCTCCGTCCAGCATACCGGAAAATCTCCGTTAAAGACAACGGCTAAAAACGGCAAAAAGAAGCCCGATATACAAGAATTGCGCCTGCGGCTGCAGAAGGCGATAGAGGAAGAGGCTTTTGAAGATGCTGCGCGCCTTCGCGACCAGATAAAAGAATTGGAGAAAAAACAGGAGTGATATGCAGTTAAACGACCTATTGAAACATACAAGCGAATGGCTTAAGGGTACCGGCCCAAATGCCGATATTGTGATCTCAAGCCGTATACGGCTGGCAAGGAACCTGGATAAGTTTCCTTTTCCGCAGTGGGCAAATAAAAAGCAGGGCCAGGAGGCCTTAAATGCCATCCTTGATGCCGTAAATAAGGTTGATTACTTAAAAGGCACGACCGTTTTGCGTATGGCGGAAATGGACAGCATCGATAAACAGTTTTTAATCGAGCGGCATTTGATGTCTTTGGAGCATGCGCAAAAAACGGAGAACAAGGCGTTGGTTGTTGATAATGAAGAGATTGTTTCCATTATGTGCAACGAAGAAGACCATATGCGCATACAGGTAATGCAGTCAGGCTTTAATCTTTTTGAAGCCTGGAATATCATCAACCAGATAGACGATTCCCTGTCAAAAGTGCTCACCTTCGCGTTTTCGCCCGAATGGGGTTATTTGACTGTCTGCCCTACAAATACCGGCACCGGCATGCGCGGTTCGGTTATGCTGCACCTACCGGCCCTGGTGATGAGCCGGCAGATCGACCGGGTGATGGCGGCAATAGCGAAATTAAGTTTTACTACCCGCGGGCTTTACGGGGAAGGCACTCAGGCAAGCGGAAATTTCTTCCAGATATCAAATCAGGTGTCACTAGGCCCCAGCGAGCAAGAAATTATAGATAACATTAACAGCATTATCCGCCAGATTATAGAGCAGGAAGCGCAGGCAAGAGAAATAATGATGTCAAAAAGCAGGGCATTGCTGGAGGACAGGATAAACAGGAGCCTAGGCATATTAAAGAGCGCGCGCATTATCAGCAGCCAGGAAACAATTGAATTGCTTTCTATGGTCAGGCTGGGCGAGGACTTGGGGTTGGTTAAGGATTTAAACAGGAGCAGCCTGAACGAATTATTTATTATCACTCAGCCGGCTCATTTGCAGAAAATAGAAGGCAAAAATATTTCTTCCGAAGAACGCGACATAAAACGCGCAGAGTTAATCAGAGAAAGGCTTAATATATAAGGAGGTTGTCATGTTTAACCGTTTCACTGAAAGGGCAAGAAAAGTCATCATACTGGCAAAAGAAGAAGCGCGCCGTTTTAATCATGATTATATCGGCACAGAGCATATCCTTTTAGGCTTAATCCGCGAAGGCGAAGGCGTGGCTGCGGCGGTATTACAGAAGATGGGCGTATCGCTTGAGAATATCCGCCTTGAAATCGAAAAGCTGGTGCAGCCTGGGCCAAGCACCCAGATTATAGGCGATATCCCGTTTACGCCCAGAGCAAAAAAAGCATTGGAGTTGGCAGCTGAAGAAGCGCGCTCACTGGGGCATAATTATATCGGCACCGAACACTTGCTGCTCGGGCTTATCCGCGAAGGCGAAGGGATTGCTTCACAGGTTTTGCTTAATTTAGGGATGGATCTTAATTCCGTAAGGAATGAAGTCATGGAACTTTTAGGTTCTGTCCTTCCCGGAATGGGCCAGCAGCCGCAGGCAAAAACCAAAACTCCGGCACTGGATGCTTTTGGTCGCGACTTGACCGCACTTGCCAAAGAAGATAAACTCGACCCGGTAATTGACAGAAAGAATGAAATTGAAAGGGTCATTCAGATATTAAGCCGCAGGACGAAAAATAACCCCGTGCTTTTAGGCGAAGCAGGCGTGGGTAAGACCGCCATTGTTGAAGGCTTGGCGCAGGCGATTGTTTCCGGAAACATCCCTGAGATCTTAAGGGGCAAGCGTATCGTGGTCCTTGATTTGGCTTCTATGGTCGCCGGTACAAAATACCGTGGGCAATTTGAAGAAAGGATTAAGGCGGTAATGGAGGAGATTAAACGTTCGCAGGACGTCATTATTTTTATTGATGAGCTGCATACCTTAGTGGGCGCAGGCGCTGCCGAAGGTGCGATTGACGCTTCAAATATCCTCAAGCCGTCTCTTTCGCGCGGCGAAATGCAATGCATCGGCGCGACTACTATGGATGAATACAGGAAATACATTGAAAAAGACGCAGCGCTCGAGCGCAGATTCCAGACAATTATGGTTGAGCCGCCGACAGTGGAGCAGACCATTGATATTTTAAAAGGCTTAAGAGATAAATATGAGGCGCACCATCGGGTAACTTTCCGCGATGATGCCTTGGAAGCTGCGGCAAAATTATCCGACCGTTATATCTCCGGCCGTTTCCTGCCGGATAAAGCGATTGATTTGATTGATGAGGCAGGTTCGCGCGCGCGCCTTAACGTTTTAATTATCCCTCCGGATATTAAAACCCTTGAAGCGAAAGTTGAAAATATAAGGAAAGAAAAAGAATCTTTTATCAAGCATCAGGATTTTGAGAAAGCCGCGTCTTTACGCGATCAGGAAAGACAGGCACGGCAGGAACTGGAGAATTTGAACAAGGACTGGTCGCAGGCAAAAGATAAGATGCGGCCGGAAGTTAGCGAAGAAGATATCGCCAAAATTGTCGCGCAATGGACAGGCATACCGATATTTCGCTTGGAAGAAAAAGAGAGCGAAAAATTGATGAAGATAGAAGAAGAGTTGCATAAACGCGTGATCGGCCAGGATGAGGCGATTGCAGCCATAGCCCACGCGGTGCGCCGCTCCCGTGCCGGCATCAAGGACCCGAAAAGACCCATAGGTTCGTTTGTTTTCTTAGGTCCGACCGGCGTGGGAAAAAGTTTGCTTGCCCGTGCTTTGGCGGAATTTATGTTTGGGGATCAGGACGCGCTCTTACAGTTGGATATGTCCGAATATATGGAGAAGTTTAATGTCTCCCGTTTAATCGGAGCTCCTCCCGGATACGTAGGGTATGAAGAAGGGGGACAACTTACCGAAAGAGTACGCCGCAGGCCGTACGCGGTAATCCTTCTTGATGAAATAGAGAAAGCGCACCCGGATGTGTTTAATCTGCTTTTACAGGTTTTTGAAGAAGGTCGCCTTACGGATAGTTTCGGAAGGAAGGTTGATTTCAAGAATACGGTGATCATCATGACTTCAAACGTAGGTGCGGATTTGATACGCCGCACCGGCTCCCTCGGTTTTAAGGCCCAGAAAGAAGAATTGTCTTATCAGGATATGAAAGAGAAATTACTTGAAGAGGTAAAACGCACTTTCAAGCCGGAGTTCTTAAACCGCATAGACGATATAATTGTCTTTAGGCAGTTGTTAAAAGAAGACCTTGTGAATATTATTGACATAGAAATCGGCTATGTCGCAGCACGGCTTAAAGAACAGAATATATCTCTTGAGGTAACGCAGGAAGCCAAGGATTTCCTCATTGAGAAGGGGTTTGACCCAGTGTTCGGCGCCCGGCCGCTAAAGAGGACAATCCAGAGGTTCCTTGAAGACCCACTTGCGCAGGAAATAATTTCTAAAAAATTCAAGGAAGGTTCAAAGATTAAAGTCATAAATAAAAATCAGGAATTAATTTTTGAGGCATGATTAGCGAATTTTTTATTGAATTAGGCCGTAAAAGTTACTCTTTCCTTTATTTCTGGGGAGGACTTGCTAATTTAGGCTGGCAGACCCTGTATTCGTCTTTATTGCCTCCCTATAGAAAGGACAGGGTAATTGAGCAGATAAAAAAAGCCGGTTTTGACAGCCTGCCGATAGTTACGCTCGTTGCATTATTCATCGGGTTCATATTCGCTTTGCAGACCGCTTATTTTATGCAGCGCATCGGCTCGGAGATTTATATTGCCAGTCTTGTTGCCCTTTCTCTGGTACGGGAACTGGGCCCGGTTATTACCGCTTTAGTCGTGGCAGGTAGGGTAGGGGCTGCGATTACCGCCGAGCTTGGCTCAATGCAGGTTACCGAACAGATAGACGCGCTTGAGACCTTGGCCACAAACCCGGTAAAATATCTGGTTGTCCCGCGTTTTCTTGCCCTCATTGTGGTTTTACCGCTGCTTACCATTTACGCAGACACCGTCGGCATATTCGGCAGTTATCTAATCTGCACACTAAAATTAGGAATCTCAAGCAGTTTGTATCTTAAAGTCACTTCTGAAGCGCTTTTATACAAAGACTTATTCACCGGGCTCTTTAAGACCGTATTTTTTGGCATGATTATCGCTTTGGTTAGCTGTTACGAAGGCTTTAATGTTGAAGGCGGAGCAGAGGGCGTGGGAAGGGCAACGACAAAATCCGTGGTGGCCTCATTTATCATAGTTATCGCGGCAGACTGTTTCTTTACCGCGCTGTTCTATTTTATATTCCCATGATAGAAATAAAAGAGGTGTATAAAAGATTCGGAGAGCATAAGGTTCTTGACGGACTGAATTTAAGAATTGAGACCGGCTCAACTTGCGTCATTATCGGGCGCTCCGGGTGCGGTAAGAGCGTATTGCTCAAGCATATGGTCGGCATATTAAAACCGGATAAGGGAAACGTATTTGTGGATGATAAGGAAATTAACAAATTAACAGGAAAAGCTCTGGATGAATTCCGTTTAAAAATCGCGCTTGTATTTCAGGGAGGTGCGCTTTTTGATTCGCTGAGCGTGGCTGAGAACGTGGGTTTTGGCCTGATAGAGCATTCCCTGATCAGCCGCAAAGAGCTTCTGGAAAGGATTGAGGAGGCGCTTTGTTTAGTCGGGCTCTGCGGCGCAGGCAACCTTATGCCTGCGGAGTTAAGCGGCGGGATGAAGAAACGCGTAGCCCTTGCGCGCGCAATATGCCTTAAACCGAGGATTATTTTATACGATGAGCCCACGACCGGAGTAGATCCCATTACCGCCGACAGCATTAACGACCTCATTAAGGACATGCATGATAAATTAGAAATAACCTCGGTTGCGGTTACGCACGATATGAAGAGCGCATATAAAATAGCCGATAAGATAGCTATGCTGTATCAGGGCAAAATTATTGCCGAGGGCACATCGGAGGAAATAGAAAAGAGCAGTAGTCCCGTAGTGCACCAGTTTATTAACGGTTTGGCTTCGGGTCCGATAACAGAGACTTTAGACAGAGGATAACTCTTAATCCGGAGGTTATAAAATGATATTCGGAAAAACAAAAATGGAACTTAAGGTCGGCGTTTTCGTTTTCTTCGGCCTTGTATTGCTGATTATTTTTTTATTGTCCATAGGAGGGTTTAAAACCTGGAGCTCGGGGTATAATATTAAATTTACTTTTTCTTTTATAAACGGCGTTAAGGTCGGCGCGCCTGTGCGCTTTGCCGGCCTTGATGTCGGGCAGGTAAAAAGGATAGATTTAGAGGTTCCTTCTGGAAAAAACGGGCAAACAAAAGTCCATATTACCTGTTGGGTGAAGAGGGAAGTCAGGGTGCCTGTTGATTCAATTGTCTGGGTGAATACTCTGGGGCTTCTGGGAGAGAAATATATTGAGATAATGCCAGGCACAGATTACAGTAGGGTCTTAAGTGCGGGAGAAGAATTAGCCGGAGTAGACCCCTTACCTATGAATAAGATTACTGATTTGGCCAACAACATTGCCCACAACATTAACGACATTCTGGAAAAAGTCAAAAATAAGGAAGGCTCTTTGGGTAAACTTATCTATGATGATACTATCTACAAAGAACTGGAAGCCTTATCCATAGATATAAGGAAGCATCCCTGGAAGTTATTTATAAAAACAAAATGAAGACTAAAACCATATTCAGCTGTCAAAGTTGCGGAGCGCAATTCCCCAAATGGCTGGGCCGCTGCCCAGAGTGCGGGAACTGGAATACTTTCGTTGAGGAAAATTTTGCCGCGCCTGCATCAAAACACAAAGAACGATTTTCTCTATACAAGGATGAGCCGGTATTATTAAGGGACGTTGAGGTGACTGAAGAAGCCCGGCTTAAAACCAATATTCATGAATTAGACCGAGTATTAGGCGGCGGCGTAGTTGCCGGCTCCGTAGTTTTAATCGGCGGCGACCCGGGCATAGGCAAGTCCACGATATCCTTGCAGGTCTCCAATCAATTGGCCAAACAGGGTAAAACTGTCCTTTATATAAGCGGCGAAGAGTCTGTTGCTCAAACAAAGATGCGCGCGCACCGCTTAGGTGACGCTCATAAATCGGCTGAGCTTTACATCGTCAACCAGACGGATTTGTCTTTAATCACGGAATATATTAAAAAATTAAAACCCGATCTCGTCCTGCGCGGGTTCAGTCAGCCAGGTAAGGGAGTGCGCTGGTGTCTTAACGCAGTTGGCTAAGACTACCGACACTTCGGTTTTTATCATCGGTCACGTGACAAAAGAAGGTACACTTGCTGGGCCGCGCGTGCTGGAACATATAGTTGATACCGTGCTCTACTTTGAAGGAGACAGATTCTCGGTTTACAGGATTTTGCGCGCGGTAAAGAACCGTTTTGGCTCAACGAATGAAATCGGGGTATTTGAGATGGGACAGGAAGGCCTAATGGAAGTAAGGAATCCTTCTGAAATATTTTTATCACAGCGGCCCCGCGATGTTTCGGGTTCGGTGGTTGTCCCTATTCTGGAAGGCTCGCGGCCGTTACTAGTTGAGATTCAGGCTTTAGTGAGCAAGTCAAGTTTCGGCTATGCCCGCCGCAGGGCAGATGGTTTTGATTTTAACCGGCTAGCTTTGTTAATTGCAGTTTTGGAGAAAAGAGTCGGGCTGCATCTTGAGGCGGAAGATATTTTTGTCAACGTTGCCGGCGGGATAAAGATAGAGGACCCGGCAGGGGATTTGGCGGTAGCAATGGCAGTAGCTTCAGCTTTTCGTGAACAGCTGGTAATCCCGGAAACAGTGGTTTTAGGCGAAGTTGGTTTAGCCGGAGAAATCAGGAGTGTTTTTCAGGTGTCGTTACGCATCAATGAAGCGGAAAAGCTCGGTTTTAAATATTGTGTTTTGCCGCGAAATAACCTTAAGGGCTTAAAAGTGAATAAAAGCGGCATAGAATTGCTTGCGGTTTCAACTTTAAAAGAAGCCCTGGACATCATACTTAAATAGTAAGGAGGGTTATTCATCATGAATTTATTGTTAGTCCGTATTTTGTTTTTTGTGGGCAGCGTGATTGTGGGGTACCAGTCTTTTCCCGGTTATCTTGGCTTAATAATCGGCGGCGTAGGGGCATTAGTTTTAATTTCTCTTGAAATAGGCCTGCGCCGTGTTTCGGTAAGCGGGCTTTCCAGTGCCGTATTTGGATTAATCCTCGGCCTTATCATGGCCAAGCTTGTGGGCGATGCTTTCAGTATGGCTCATTTACAGGAAAACATAATGGCCAACATCAGGCTCATTCTTAACCTCGTATTCTGCTATCTTGGCATGATTATGGCCTTACGCGGGAAAGATGAGTTCAATATCATCATCCCATATGTGCGCTTACGCAGGCAGGACCAAACGGAAGATATCACTCTTTTAGACACTAGCGTGATTATTGACGGCCGGATAGTTGACATAAGTAAATCAAAATTCCTTTGTGGCAAGATTATAATTCCAAAATTTGTCCTACATGAGCTCCAGCAGATTGCCGATTCTACCGACCCCATTAAACGCCAGAGGGGAAGACGTGGCCTAGAGATGCTGCAAACCATCCAGAAAGAACCGGGGCTGGATATAGCATTAAATGAAGAGGATTTTCCGGAAACAAGGGAAGTGGATGCAAAGTTAGTTAAGCTGGCTAAGTTACTGGCAGCTAAGATACTCACCGTGGATTTTAACCTTAACCGCGTTGCCACTATTCAAGGGATTAAAGTCTTGAATATAAACGAGCTGGCAAACGCGCTGAAACCCGTTGTGTTTCCGGGCGAAGCAATGCAGATTAAGCTCATCAAGGAAGGCAAGGAATACAATCAGGGAGTCGGATACCTTGATGACGGGACTATGGTCGTGGTTGAAGACGGTCGCAAGTTAATCGGGCAGGAAGTAAAGGTCGCGGTAACGAGCGTCCTGCAGACGCAGGCAGGCAGGATGATTTTTACGCGCATAGAGAAATAAGCAATGTTTATTACTGCTATCCTCCTTGCCGCGGGCAAGGGCAGAAGGTTCCGATCCCCTATGTCTAAAGCTTTGGTTAAGATAGGCTCCCAGCCGTTAATAGCTTATTCATTACAGGCATTAAACAGGCATCCTTCTATTAAAGAGATAATCGTTGTGGTTAATGCCGAGAACGTAAAAAGCATAAGCGGGATAATAAAAGCTTACAGAATAAAAAAAGTAAAGGGGATAGTAAAAGGTGGTTTACGCCGGCAGGATTCCTTAGGATGTGCGCTTAAAGTGCTGGATGAGCGAACAGAGCTGGTTTTAATACACGACGCAGCCCGGCCCTTTATTGACAAAAAGCTTATTTCTTCGGCGATAAAAGGGGCGCAGAATACGGGAGCTTCAGTTGTCGCGGTTATGGTTAAGGCTACGATTAAGATGGCAAATGGCGCATTTGTAAAGAAGACCCTAAATAGAGATAACCTGTGGGCGGTACAGACTCCGCAGGTATTCCGGAAAAGCATAATCGTTAAAGCGCATAAGCGTTTTGGAAAAATGGATGTGACGGATGATGCATCGCTGGTTGAAAAAATGAGGAAAAAAGTGAGATTAGTAGTCGGTTCTTATTCTAATATTAAAGTTACTACTCCTGAAGATATGGTCCTGGCTAAAGCTATTGCGGGGAAAAAATGGAATACAGGATAGGCATAGGTTATGATATTCATCGTTTAGTAGAAGGCCGCCGCCTATTGTTGGGCGGTGTAGAAATCCCTTATATTAAAGGCTTGCTCGGGCATTCGGACGCCGATGTGTTAATACATGCTATTTCGGATGCGCTTTTAGGCGCGATGGGTGAACCTGATATCGGAGAGCATTTCCCGGATACAGACCCCAAATACCTTGGTATTTCAAGCGTTGAGTTGTTAAAAAAAGTCTTGGATATACTCAAAAGTAAAAAATACAGGATTTGTAACATTGATGCGGTGCTGGTCGCGCAGGAGCCGACGCTTGTCCCTTTTAAGGCTCAGATCAGGAAGAAATTATCCGAAATTCTGAAGATAAAAGAAAATTGCTTGAATGTCAAGGCCAAGACTAATGAAGGTTTGGGCGAGATGGGAAATAAGGAAGCGATTGCCTGCTATGCAAACGCTTTATTATTAAAGGAGGGCTAAATTATGAGCTTTCTGATAAATTTGATTTTTATACTTTTTGTTTTATTTGTTATTAAGATGATCCTTATTGCCGTGTTCTTTCATGATGAAATAAAAGAGGCAAGGAAAAAGGACCCTGCGGCAAAGAGCTTCCTGGAAGTGCTTATTTTGTATCAGGGACTGCATGCCTTGGTGAGTTTTCGCGTTGCGCACTTTTTTTACAAACGGCGTTTGTTCTTTTTGGCCCGCTTCATTAGCCAGTATGCGCGGTTTTTAACGGGAATAGAAATTCATCCCGGAGCACAGATAGGCAGGTGTTTATTTATTGACCACGGGATAGGCGTGGTTATCGGCGAGACGGCTATAATAGGCGATAACGTGCTGCTTTATCAGGGGGTCACGCTTGGTGGGACAGGGCTTGAGCAAGGAAAAAGGCACCCTACGGTAGGAAATAATGTTGTCATCGGCGCAGGGGCAAAAGTGCTGGGTAATATTACCATCGGAGATAATTCGTACATCGGTGCCAACGCCGTAGTTATTCATGATGTGCCGCCGAACTCTACGGTCGTAGGGGTTCCGGGCAGGATTACCCGCCAGGACGGTAAGAAAATAGACATCAGCCTTGACCATATTCATATTCTTGACCCGATAATGCAGAATATAGAAGAACTGGAGAAAAGAATAGGGAATTTGGAACAAGGGCAACAGCTTTAAAAATTTCAAAGTTACCATTTACGATTTTTTAAAATGCCCATTTATATATATAACTCCCTTACGAGGAAAAAAGAAGAATTCCTTCCCATAAAACCGCCTGAAGTAAATATTTATACCTGCGGCGTAACCGTATATGACGAAAGCCATATAGGCCACGGCCGCAGCCTCTATATCTTTGATATAATTAGGCGGTATCTGGCCTACCGTGATTTCAAAGTTAGATTTATAAGAAATATTACCGATATAGACGATAAAATTATCAACCGTGCCAATGAACTAAAAATAGACTGGCAGGGGCTGGTGAGGAAATATATTGACAGTTACTACGCAGACTTGAAAGTCTTAGGCGTTGAAAAAGGGGATGCTGAGCCGCGGGCAACGGAAAACATACCTGAAATGATTAAATACATACAGGGGTTAATTGAAAAAGGATTCGCCTACGAGGCAGGAGGCGACGTATATTTTAATGTGCGTAAATTTCCGGCTTATGGTAAGCTATCTGGCCAAAATATAGAGCAGATGGAATCGGGTGCGAGAATAGACCCCAGCGAGCATAAAAAAGACCCGCTGGATTTCGCCTTGTGGAAAGCATCCAAGCTGGATGAGCCGTCGTGGGACAGCCCGTGGGGAAACGGGGGCAGGCCGGGCTGGCATATTGAATGTTCGGTGATGTCGCAGAAATTTTTAAAAACCGATACCCTTGATATTCATGCCGGAGGCCGTGATCTTATTTTCCCGCATCATGAGAATGAAATTGCCCAGGCAGAGGCACTCACGGATAAGCCTTTTGCAAAATATTGGATCCACCACGGTTTGTTGACTATCAACGGCCAGAAGATGTCAAAATCGCTAGGGAATTTTATCACCATTAAGAATGTATTAGCTCGTTACCCGGCAGATATTTTAAAGATTTTTTATCTGCAGGCGCATTATTCTAGTCCGATAGACTTTTCATGGGGAAAGATGGATGAGGCAAAAAAAGCATATGAACGAATTGATATTCTAATGAGGAGATTGGATAGGGAATTTGGGACAAGAGATTTAAGTAAAGTTATAACTGGAGGAATGGGGGCTATAGGACAATTTAAAGATAAATTCATTGAATATATGGATGACGATTTTAATACGCCGAGAGCATTATCAGTTTTATTTGATATTGTAAATCGATGTAATATAGAATTGGATAGTAATGATGAATATAAAAACTTTAAGTTACGCTATGCCATGGATATAATAAAAGAAATAGCTGATATTTTTGGTTTAACTTTTTCTAAAGAAGTATCAGGTGAAATATCGGATATGAAGATTGCAGTCGCTATAACATTGCGTGAACAGTTAAAGAAAGAAAAAAAATACTCCGAAGCAGATCAAATCAGAAGAGAATTGGAAGGTAGGGGAATAATTTTAGAAGACACTAAAGACGGCACTACTTGGCGTAGGAAAATCTAAAAAAGAGTCAGAGCCAAATAGCTCTGACCTTAAAGAAATCCCCTAAGGAAAATAGATTGAATAAAAAACGATTATTAATTCTTGTACTGGCAATGGGTTTAATATTTCCCGTTTTTGTTTCTGCTGAGACTGCATTGGATAAACATAAAGAAGCGAATAAGCTTATGCCGGAAGCGGCAAAACTTATCCGGGAAGGCAAGCTGGACGAAAGCTTAATAATATTAAGACAGGCCATAGCTATTGCTCCGAAAGAACCCGATATGCATATGAATTACGCCAGCGTGCTTTTTATCAAGGGCCAGCGTTTTTTCCAGTTCGGGTTTAATGATAACGCAAAAAAAGTATTTAAGGAAGCGGAGGACGAATTAATAACGGCAATAAAATTATATAAGGGCAGCCCGGATAAGGATGCGAAGGATTTTTCCAAATCGCAGTGCTATTTTTTACTGGGCGATATTCAGCATTATGTGTATAAGAATGACGCAAGGGCGAAGTCACTATATCAAAAATCCCTGGAATATAATCCTAATCACGGGGGAGCGCTTGAGGCTTTAAAACGGATAAGTATATGAAGGGGAAATTCATAACATTTGAAGGCTCGGAAGGAAGCGGTAAAAGCACGCAGTCAAAGCTTCTTTATGAATACCTGAAAAAGAAAGGGTTTAATGCGGTTGTTTTGCGCGAACCGGGTGGCGTAAAAATAAGTGAAAAAATAAGGAAGATCCTGCTGGACGTAAAAAACGAATCCATATCGGAGATTTGCGAAATGCTCCTTTATATGGCGGCCCGTTCGCAGGTAGTGGAGAAATTGATAAATCCGGAGCTGGAAAAAGGTAAAATAGTAATTTGCGACAGGTTTTTGGATTCCACAATTGCCTACCAGGGTTTTGGTTTAGGTTTGGATATTAAATCCATAAAGTTTATCGGCGGTATAGCTACGTCCGGCATAAAGCCGGATTTGACTATCCTTTTGGACCTGCCGGTGAAAAAAGGCCTGCAGCACCGCAGGAATTCTTTAGACCGCATTGAAAAACGGGCTTTAAGTTATCATAAGCGAGTCAGAAACGGATACCTGAAGTTAGCCGCCTTAGAGCCGAAAAGGATTAAAATAGTAAAAGTGGAAAAAGATTTAAATTTGACTCAAAAAAGAGTGCGGGAACTGGTTGAGAAATATGTCATTTAAGGATATTTACGGGCAGGATAACGCTATAAGCCTTCTTAAGGGTTATCTTAATGAAGGCAGGCTTGAAGGCGGTTTTTTATTCAGCGGGCCCGAAGGCATAGGTAAGAGATTTTCAGCCGGAATCCTGGCTCAGGCAGCCAATTGCTTAAGGAATAATCTTGAATCCTGCGGCGATTGTCCGTCGTGCAAAAGAATAGCAAGCGGACAGCACCCGGACGTGCATTTTATTGATGCCTCAACGCCCACAGACATTCTTACGGAAGGCTTGAATGATGAAGGCGCAACAGGCGCAATAAGGATAGGCCATATACGCCAGCTGCAAAAAAACATATCTTACAAAGCATACGAAGGAAGGCTTAAGTTCTTTATTATTGATAACGCGCATAATCTCAACCCTTCGGCTTCCAATGCCCTACTTAAAGTATTGGAAGAACCTCCTCAGGGCAGCGTGATTATTTTAATAACCGATAAGCCATTTCTTCTTTTTAAGACCATAGTTTCCCGTTGTAAGGCCATAAAATTCACCGCGCTTAACCGCCGGGTGCTTGAAAAAATACTTAAGGCAGATTACAATTTAGACAGTGATACCACGCATTTTTTGGCGTATTTTAGCGAAGGCAGGCTGGGCAAAGCCCTACGCCTGAAGGATACTGGAGTCCTGAACGAAAAAAATGCTTTAATTGATAATTTTATTCAGGTAAAGGATTTTAGATTGGGCAATCTCACCCTGCAAAAGCGGGATGAGGTCAGGGATTGCTTAAATATCCTCGCCGGATGGTTCCGGGATATTTATTTGTTAAAAATCGGCGCAGAAGGGTCAGGATTGATTAATTCAGACCGCATCGGTGAATTAAAGAGGTCTCTGCCTTCCTTTTCGCTGAATAAATTAAATGAGATAATGGATGCAATATCCGAATCAATATTTTATTTAGAGAGAAACATCAATACGAAACTGCTGCTATATAATCTGAGGGCTGTCTTATGGACGGTTTAGTTTTAGTGAGGTTAAGGGATTCAGGCCAGGTGCATTTATATAACCGGGGCAATTTGGAGGTTAAGGAAGGCGATTATGTTATCGTTGATCATGATCGGGGTCTTGATTACGGGATGTGCGTGCCTAAAAAAGAATATTGCCCTGTTGGCGAGAGTAAAGAGCAGCCGAGAAAAATTATCCGGCTTGCCCGCGAAAGCGATTTAAAGCAGATAGAGGATAACCGCGTAAAATCAAAGGAAGCTTTTGTCACCTGCGTCAGGAAAATAGAAGAGCATAAACTGGATATGAAGCTGGTGCGTTCGGAATATTCCTTTGACCGGACGAAAATAATCTTTTATTTTACCGCTAATGGAAGGATAGATTTCAGGGATTTAGTCAAAGACCTGGCGAAAATATTCCGGGCAAGGATTGAGTTGCGGCAGATCGGCGTGCGCGATGAAGCGCGTATCTTCGGAGGATGTGGGCCGTGCGGCAGGGAGCTTTGCTGTACAAGATTCTTAAAGGATTTTGAGCCGGTGACCATTAAGATGGCCAAAGATGAGGGGCTTCCTTTGAACCCTCCGAAAATCTCCGGCCTCTGCGGCAGGCTAATGTGTTGCCTCTCCTTTGAGTATGAAACCTATAAGATCCTCGCTAAGGGCCTTCCCCGCGAAGGCGAACGGATTACCACCCCTCAAGGTAAGGGTAAGGTTATCTCCGTGAATGTTTTTAAGCGCAGTGTAACTGTAGAACTGGAAGAAGGCGCCGTGGTTCAGATAAGTTATAAAGAAAAAGGGAATGAAAAATAAGTTTTATATTACTACGCCTATTTATTATGTGAATGCCGCCCCGCATATAGGGCATTCTTATACCAATATTGCCGCGGACACGCTTGCGCGTTTTTTTCGTCAGGCATTGGGTAAAGATAAAGTCTGGTTCTTAACCGGGACAGAT
The DNA here is from genome assembly GCA_049517335.1 of Candidatus Omnitrophota bacterium. Taxonomy (GTDB): domain Bacteria; phylum Omnitrophota; class Gorgyraeia; order Gygaellales; family Profunditerraquicolaceae; genus JBEKSD01. Next base: position 42,696 of record JBEKSD010000017.1, read on the forward strand.
GAGCATGGTCAGAAAATACAAAAGGCATCTGATGAGGCAAAACTTACTCCTCAGGAATTTGTGGATAAAGTAGTAGTGCAGTTTAAGGGGCTCTGGGATAAGTTAAACATATCCAATAATGATTTTATCCGCACAACCGAAGCAAGGCATATAAAGACGGTCCAGAGAGCGCTGGAGATACTTTATGATAAAGGCGATATTTACGAGGGTAAATATGATGGGTGGTATTGCACGCCTTGCGAAACTTTCTGGCCTCAAACTCAAATTACTGATAATCTTTGTCCTGATTGTAAGAGGCCGCTTGAGAAGATAAGTGAAACCAATTATTTCTTCAATTTGTCTAAATATCAGGATTGGCTTATTGATTATATTAATAATCCAGCGCATATTAAATTTATTATGCCTAGCACCAGACAAAATGAGGTTATCCGATTTCTCGAAATTAATAAATTAGACGCTCTCTGTATTTCTCGTCCAAAAGAACGCCTCGGTTGGGGGATACCTTTACCCTTTAGCCCAAAACATGTTACTTATGTATGGTTTGACGCTCTTATTAATTATATTAGCGCCGTAGGAGAATTCGACAATAATAATAAGTACACCTCAAGGTGGTGGAATAATGATGTTCAGGTTGTACATTTACTCGGTAAAGATATATTAAGGCATCATGCCGTATATTGGCCGATTATGCTGGAAGCGCTGGGTATCAGGCAGCCGGATACGATATTTGCCCATGGCTGGTGGCTGATTAATCAAGATAAGATGTCAAAATCACGCGGAAATGCCGTAAATCCGCTTGACTTGGTAAATCAATTCGGAATAGATGTATACCGGTATTTTCTTCTACGCGATGTGCCTTTTGGTCTTGACGGTAATTTTTCAGAAGAAGCGATTATAAAAAGATTTAACGCGGACTTGGCCAATGATTTGGGAAATTTAGTATATCGAACACTTACTATGATTGAGAAATATTATCAAGGCGCAATCCCCGCGCTTAATGTCTCGGAAATACAATATGATGAAAGCGGTGAAATAATTAAAAAGAAGATTTTTGATTTAAATCAGGTGACCTACACTCCTTTAAGCTGGAGTTTTGATTTTAGCCTATATCTTGAGAAAATCTGGGAACTTATTAATCTGACGAATAAGTATGTTGAAGAAACTAAACCATGGAATTTGGCAAAAGAAAATAGCGCCGAAGAGCTTAAGCGGTTCATCGTGCTTGAGGTTCAAGCAATAAGAGAAGTAGCCAAGTATATTTATCCTTGTATGCCCGATACTTCAAATTCAATTCTTGAACAGATCGGCGGTGCCTTCGTCAAAAAAGGAAAGCCATTATTCCCCAGAATAGACACAAAAATCAAGAAATAGGTTTTTCTTATGTTAGTTGATACGCACTGCCACCTGGATTTTCCTCAGTTTGACGCCGATCGAGACGAAGTTATACGAAATGCCAGGCAAGGCGGTATTGGTTATATGGTTAATACCGCTTCTAGCCTTAAATCGTCTCAAAATTCCGTAGAGCTTGCCGCAAAATATGATTTTATTTACTCTACCGTCGGTATCCACCCGCACGAAGCCGATTCCGTTACTAAAGAAGACATTGAAGGAATAAGGAAGCTGGGGCAGAATAAAAAAGTGGTTGCCGTAGGAGAAATCGGGCTGGATTTCTATAAGGATTATTCTCGGCCCGCGAACCAGCTACTGCTTTTTAAGTCTTTACTGGGCTTAGCCAAAGATTTAAACCTTCCGGTTGTAATACATACGCGCGAAGCAGGAAATGAAACGTTAAGAATATTAAAAGAGGTAATGCCTCTTAGGGCAGTAGTACATTGTTTTTCAGGGGACGAAGCCCTCTTAAAGCAATGCCTTGATTCGGGCTTTTATATTTCTTTTACCTGTAATATTACTTATAAAAAAGCCCAAAACTTAAGGGATATAGTTAAGCTGAGTTCATCTGATAAGCTGCTGTTGGAAACGGACTGTCCGTATTTATCCCCTGAAGGTATGCGGGGCAAGAGGAATACCCCTTTGAGCGTAAAAGTGTTGGCGGAGGAGGTTGCGCGTATTAAAGGTTTAAGTTTTGAGCAAGTCGCGCAGGCTACGACAGATAACGCATTCAAATTTTTTAATCTTAAATGAGCTCTAAAGTTACAATCGTAAGATGTGCAAGCTATGAACCGGCCTTAGTGCAGGTCTCGGTTGAGCGGGCAATAGGCTTATTAGGCGGGATAACGCAGTTTATTAAGCCTACAAGTAAAGTCTTAGTTAAGCCGAACCTTCTGATGGCCAAAGAGCCGGAGTTTGGCATTGATACCCATCCTGAAGTTATGCGCGCGGTTATTAAGGTTTTAAAGCAGATTAATTGCAAGATTACCGTTGGCGACGGTCCGAGCGTGTGGGGAAACCAGATTGAGAATGTAGATGAAGTTTATAGGCGTTCGGGTGTTGAGAAAGTTTGCACTGAAGAGGAGGTTAGGCTGGTTAAATTTGATAAACGCAGGATGCGTAAAAATTTTCCCCTGACTACCGAGCTTGATGAATGCGACCATCTGGTCAATATCCCTAAGTTTAAGACCCATGACCTGACCCTTTTGACCGGAGCCGTAAAGAATTTATTCGGCCTTATTTCTGGGACCTTTAAAACGGAACTACATAAGAAGCATTTTGAGGCAGGCGATTTTGCAAGAGTCCTTGTGGATATCTTTGAAGAAGCCCGTCCCAGCCTTACTTTAATCGACGGGATAACGGCGATGGAAGGGGACGGCCCGGCAACAAGCGGCAAATTGCGCGATTTAAATCTCATTCTTGCCTCATCCGACTGCGTTGCTTTGGACGCGCTAATGGCTTTGATTATTGGCGTTACGCCAGAGAGCGTTTTGTCAACTAAAGAGGCTGGCGCAAGAGGCTTAGGAGAAGCGGATATTAAAAACATTCAGGTATTGGGAGAAAAGCTGGAGGACATAATTGGCAAGCCATTTATTCTGCCCGCAACTTCTCTTACTAAGAAAGTCCCCAAGCCGGTGGCGTATCTTGCGCGTCACCTCATTAAATATCATCCTTATGTAAAAGATGAGAATTGTATCAGGTGCCTGGCTTGTGTAGATGCCTGTCCTAATGGTGTAATAAGCCTTAAAAAGGGGAAAATAGTTTTTGATTATTCAAAATGTATTTCTTGCTTTTGCTGCCAGGAGGCCTGTCCTTCTTCGGCGATTAAAGTAAAGAAAAGTTTATTGGCAAAAATCATAGGATTATAATAGTTGTATTTTTAGCGGGTCCTGTTTGTCGAGCTAGCTCGCTGTGCTCACTGACGTTACGCGCGGTAAGGCCTTCGGTTCGTCAGCCACCCCGCTGAAAATACCAATAAGATTATGAATATTCGCACAATTGAATGGAAGAATAACGCAATAAAGATTATTGACCAGACGAAGCTACCGGGTAAGTTAGAGTATCTTTATATAAAAGATTTAAAAAAGCTTAGGCTGGCAATTAAGGAGTTGAAAGTAAGAGGCGCTCCGGCATTGGCAGTTGTAGCTGCTTTGGGAGTATATCTTGGAATTAAGGGCTCAAAAGCTAAAAACTTTAAAGAGTTTAGTCTTCAGCTCGATAGAGTTACAAGGTTTATCGGCTTGTCGCGGCCTACCGCGCGTAATTTATTCTGGGGTTTGGAAAGGGTCTGCAGCGCTGCCGTAAAGAACGGCGGTAGAAGTGTATCTTTTATTAAGGGAAAAATACTTGAAGAGGTGAAGAAGATAATCGAGGAAGACAGGAGCAGTTGCCGTAAAATCGGCTTATACGGGGCAAAGTTACTGCATAAGAATGATGCTGTGCTTACCGTCTGTAATGCCGGGATATTAGCGACAATAGATTATGGGACGGCTCTGGGAGTGATTTACCGCGCTGAAGAAGAAGGCAAAAATATCCGAGTCTTCGCCTGCGAGACCCGACCACTCCTTCAAGGTTCACGTTTAACGGCGTGGGAATTACAGAAAAATAGGATTGACGTTACCTTGATAAGCGACAATACCGCTTCATACCTGATGCGCGAGGGTAAAATCAACGCAGTGATTACCGGAGCAGACAGGATAGCCGCAAACGGAGATACTGCAAATAAAATCGGCACGCTCAACCTTGCTATTTTAAGCTCAATGCACAAAATACCTTTTTATATTGCCGCGCCCGTATCCAGCTTTGATTTAGGTATAAAAAACGGAAAAAGTATAATAATTGAAGAGCGCAAGCCGGATGAGGTCAGAGGGGTACATTTAAAGAAAGGTATTATCCCGGAAGGGATAAAAGTTTTTAATCCCGCTTTTGACATAACGTCTCATAATTTAATCAACGCAATTATTACCGATAAAGGCATAATCCGTAAGCCATACGAAAGAAATATTGCGAATATGCTGCAAAAATAAGTGATATAATATATATTTAAATAAGATGAGACTATTTTCTAACTCGGTTAAGGATACCTTAAAGATAGGCGGGGCAATTGCCGAGAATGCTAAAAAAGGTGACATTATCTGTTTGTCCGGAACGCTTGGTTCCGGCAAGACCGTGCTTACAAAAGGCATTGCCGCAGGGCTTAAAGTCAGCAGTAAAGATGTTATCAGTCCGTCTTTTGTACTTTTACGCGAATACGTGTCGGCAAAGCTGCCGTTATATCATTTTGACCTTTACCGGCTCAAAGGCCCCAAAGATATCCTTGATATAGGTTATGAAGAATATTTGTTCGCTCAGGGGCTGGCAGTAATAGAGTGGGCGGACAGGCTTAAATATTTAAAGCCTGAAGAATTCTTAGGCATAAATCTATCCGTTAAAGGAGCTTCAAAGAGGGAACTTATTTTTAAGGCGCACGGAAGGCGCCACAAAGAACTCTTAAAAAAAATAAATGAAGATATTAGCGCTTGATTCTACGACTAAAATCCTAACTCTGGGTATTTATAATGACGGCGTGGAGGCAGAGTACAATCTGGAAGTAGGCAGGAAGCTTTCTCAGGTTATAGATAAGTCTGTAGAGAGGGTACTGGCTGCTTCAGGGTTGACCTTAAGGGAGATTAATTATTTTGCTTCAGGTCTTGGCCCGGGTTCTTTTACCGGTATGCGCGTGGGGATTTCTTTTATAAAAGGCTTAAGCTGGGCAAATAAGAAGCCGGTAATCGGGCTTTCAACTCTGGATATAATCGCGCAGCAGGTAGAAGAAGATAGCCAGCCTATAATTGTCAGCCTTGATGCCCGGCGCAACTTGATTTACAGTTGTATTTATAAAAAAACATCAGGCAGGCTGAAAAAAATGTCCCCCTATATGCTTTTAAGTATAGGCGATTTATTAAAGAAAACCCCGAAGGGAAGCTTAATCTTAGGTGATGCTCTTAGCCTGTACGCTGAAAATTTCCTGAAAGCTGCCAAGGGCGCGAATCTGCTGGGAAAAGAATTCTGGTATCCTAAGGCGCATAATCTCATTAGGCTTACTTTAGCTAAGATAAAAGAGAAAAAAGTTTACGACGCGTTCAGCGTTAAACCGATATACCTTTATCCGAAAGAATGTCAGATAAAGTAAGTAACTACTAATTGGAAGGATATGAATAAGAATAGGCAGATAGGATACCGGCCTACTTGGGCTGAAATTAATTTAGGCAACTTAAGCAAAAATTTCTTCAAAATAAAGAAGGCCACTCTAGTCGGGACAAAAATTATGGTAACGGTTAAAGCTGATGCCTATGGCCACGGCTTAATACCGGTATCCCGGAAACTCGTCTCCTGCGGGGTGGATTTTTTAGGGGTCGCTTCCATTGATGAAGGGATATTATTAAGGAAAAACGGGATAAGAATCCCTATTTTGGTAATGGGAGCGGTGTTAAAAGAGCATATGAATGCGCTTTTTATTTTTCATTTGACCCCCACGGTTTGCGATATAGCTCAGGCTGTTGCTTTAGAGAGAAAAGCAGAAAGGTTAAAACAGCCCATTAATATCCATATTAAGGTAGATACGGGAATGGGCAGGGTGGGAGTGGCCTACTATGATGCCGAGGAATTGGTTAAGAAAATACTTAAATTTAAGTTATTAAGGGTAGAGGGGCTGTTTACGCATTTTGCTTTTGCCGACATAAATAAGAAATTCACGAACTATCAAACATTCCTGTTTTACCACCTGATTTCTAAATTAGAGGCTTTAGGGGTACATATCCCGCTTGCTCATGCGGCAAACAGCGCCGGCGTGCTTGATTACAACAATACGCATTTTAATATGGTCAGGCCCGGCCTTGCGATTTACGGCCTGTATTTAAGGAATAACCTAAAAAACAGCCTTAAACCCGTTTTAAGCCTTAAGACAAAAGTTGTTTTCATAAAAAGAGTCCCGGAAGGCACCGGCATAAGTTACGGCCATGCTTATGTAACTAGCAGGGACACCAAGATTGCCACTTTACCGATAGGTTACGGAGACGGTTACCAGCGTAACCTTTCAAATCTTGCCCCGGTCCTGATCAGGGGTAAGCGCTTTAAAGTAGCGGGGAGGATTTGTATGGATCAGATGATGGTTGATGTGGGAGGCCTTTCTCTAAAAGTAGGAGATGAGGCCGTATTGATCGGCTCTCAGGGTAAATATGAAATCTCAGCCGAAGAACTCGCTGAGCTTTCCGCGACTATTCCTTATGAAGTTGTTTGCGGTTTATCAAACAGAATACCGCGGGTTTACGTGTAGTTTTTTAAGGGATGCTTCTGATCATATAGATACCGACGCTTAAAGCGATTACGTGGCTTAAAGAAGCGGCAGCTAAAGGAGGCAGTAGACCGCCTTTACCGAACGTAATACATACGGCATCTAGGATATAATACAGGAACCCCACCATAATTGAAATCCCTATGGAAGATAATCCTGCCGCGCGCCTGCGCATAATCAGGGAAAAGGGGATGCCGAGGATTATGATAATCAGGCTGGTGAACGGCGCCGTATATTTCTGATACAAATCAATTTTAAGGTTACGTACTACCGTAGTCGCACCGCTACGCGATAGTTTCCAGATATAGTCATCAAGGTCTTTGATGGTCATTTGTTCAAGGTGCTGCCTTTGGCTGATAAAATCGCGCGGCGTCTCCGGGATAGACATTATTTCCTCTTCCATATATATCGGCTCGTTTATAATCTGGCCGTTGGCGTCAAAATTATAAGTTATGCTTTGGCTGAATTTCCAAAGTCCGTCTTGATATATCCCTCTGTTCGCAACAACTTTTTTTATCAGGTTTTGGTGTTCGTCGTGCTCAAGTATGATTATGCCCTGCATAGTATTGGTTGCGGTGTAGAACTTATTTATAAAAAAGAGCCGGTTCCTTAAGCCGTACATGCATAAATTATTAAGTATTTCCTGCTTTTTCTCTTTCGGTTTTCTGACTTCTTCAAACTGTGACTTTATCCTTTGGGCCTGCGCAAGGGCCTGAGGCATTATCCGGCCGTTTAGCCAGAAAACAAGCAGGCTGACTAACAGGCCCAGCATGAGCAGAGTTTTGGAGATATGTAAAACGCTTAAGCCCGAAGAGCGCATGGCGATAATTTCATTGTTGTGGTTGAGCCTGCTGAAAGTATAAAGCGTGCTTAATAGGCAGGCGAAGGGGGCAACCTTTACAAACATGAAGGGGAGGTTCAGGAGGTAATATTTGGCGAGGACGTTAAAGTGTATGTGCATTTTAATCAGATCTTCGAGGTTTGTCAAAAGGTCAATAACCACATAAAGGAAAAGAAATATGAATACACAGGTTACAAAGATGCTTAAGGTTGATTTTAATATATAGCGGTCTAAGATGCGCATAGCCTGATAATAAGAATGCCTCCGATTATCCCAAAAATTACGTTGGGCGCCCACATTATGATTTGGGGAGGAATGATTCCCTGTATAGCCAAAGCTTCACAGCCGATAAAAAGCGGATAATATATGGTAATTATGAGGAGGGCAATACCGAAGTTGATGGATTTTTCCCTTCTGCGCGTGATTATGCCGAGGGAGGATCCGAGCAGAATGAAAACAAAGCAGGAAAAAGCCAGAGTAATTTTTTCGTTTATCTCTGTTACCAGCGGGGCAGGGTTAATGCCGAGTTTTTTAAATTTTGATATTTTGTCTTTTAATTCGGCTATCGTCATTTCTTTGGGTTTTTTTTCTATCTCCTGGTTCTTGTCGGAATTCAAAAGGTTCAGGTTCATGAAGTAAGTCTTAAAATTCAACTTATAAAAATTATACGGGTTTTCTGGGTCCGGTTCATCAGATGTGCCGTCAATTAATTTAAGTTTTACCGTATTCTTTTCCGGTTCCGTTATGAATTCGCCTGCCTTGGCTACGATGGTGCGGGTAGGCTTATCGTCTCCCTGCGGCTCGTAAATGCGCACGTTGCTTAAGCGGTTCCTTTTCTGGTCAACGTGATAAATGAAGAGGATGTATTTTTCGAAGGAGTTGATGAATACACCTTCTTCAAAAGCCGCGGTAGGGTTCTTAAACCCCACATTGATTAAAGTTTTACGGTAGGCGTAATGCGCGTAGGATGAAGCTTTGTCATTAAAGATGAGCAGCATTAAGCTTAAAATCATCCCGATTATAAGCAGCGGTAGGATTAAACTCAATAAATTTACTCCGCTTGACCTTATGGCGATGATTTCATTATCGCTGGAAAGCCTGCCGAAAGCCAGTAGTACGGCTACCAAGACTGAGATAGGTAGGGCGTAGGTGATAATATAAGGCGCCATAAAAAGTAGGAGCTTAAAAACGCTGAATATATCCACTCCCTTATTGATTACGAGGTCGGCGATTTTCTGGAGGTTTCCCACTAAGATCATGACGAAGCTTAAGACCCCTATTGTCATGATAAGGGGAGCGGTAAATTCTTTTAAAAGGTAACTGCGCAGGATTTTCATATTAATTGGCCAAGGTTAGGACGAAAACAATATTGGCTCCGGAATTTTTTAAAGCAAGGACTGCTTCCGAAGAAGTAGCCCCGGTGGTCAAGATGTCGTCGATTAGAATGATATTCTTGCCCGCTATTTTTTCGACCGCATGCACTAAAAAGCTGTCTTTTACGTTTATGGCGCGCATGTTTAAATCCATCTCAGTCTGCGTTTTTGTATTACGGCAGCGCGCACAGATAAATTGCTCGTCGTTCTACTTTTTAAATATATTTTTGCAAGCAAGGCACGTTTGAGGATAGATTATATCCTTTAATCCGTTTAACAGCCGGCGCAGCATAAAGATATGATAACACTAAACCACTATTTGTCAATCTCAGCCAATAATGGTATAATATTTGTCTATGAAAATTAAACCGAGAAAGAAAATTATAATACTATTTGTGGTAGTTATTCTTTTAGTGCTTGCTATGGCTGCATTTTGCGTATTCTTTGACGAAGCGGTTATAGTCAGGAAAGATACCTTTTATCGCGCCCGGATACAGGATAAAGTGGTGGCTTTAACTTTTGACGACGGGCCTTCAGAGGAGTGGACGCCGAAAATACTGGACGTATTGAACAAGTACGGCGTCAAGGCTACTTTTTTCATGATCGGCGAGCACGTCCTTCAGTATCCCGAAATAGCAAAACGTGTAGCTAAAGAAGGCCATGAAATCGGCAATCACACCTTTGATCACCATGTTCTGGTATATTATAAACCGCAGGAGTTAGTAGAGGAAATCAAGAAGGCGGAAAAAGCCATAGAGGAAACCACAAACCGGAAAACGGTATTATTAAGACCGCCGAAGGCGTGGGTTACGTCTCCTGAGAAAATAATAATTAATAAGCTCGGATATAAGATCATACTTTGGTCGTTAAATTCCAAGGATTGGGTCAATTTTGACGACAAGTATATCGTTAGATACCTGATGCATAATATCAAACCCGGAGACATTATCCTTTTTCATGACAGCGGAGGGGTTTTTACTACTGAGGGTGGAAATAGGAGCGAGACTATAAAAGCTGTGGGCCGCCTTATCGAGAAATTAAGAGATAAGGGGTACAGATTAGCTACAGTGAGCGAACTTCTGAGCCTTAAAGGGAAAAATTAAATGGACGAAAAGAAGTTAAGAAGTATTTTTGTCTTAATCGTTTTAAGTTTTATATTTTTCATGCTGGGTAATAATATATTAAGTTTAACTAACCCGGATGAGGTCTTTTACACGTTGACCGCGAAAGAAATGGTTGCGCATAACACCTGGATGACGCCTTACATATTCGGCTCGCCTCAGTTTGAAAAACCTGTATTGTTATACTGGTTTTTACGCACAGCGGATATTTTCTTTGGCTTTACCAATTTTAGTATGAGGTTTTTCCCGGCGCTGTTCGGTATTTTCGGGGTTTTAGCGGTTTATTTTTTGTGCCTTATTGGTTTTAAAAATGAAAGAAAAGCTTTTATTTGCAGCCTTATATTAATGTCCTCAGGGTTATATATAGGAATGGCCAGGACTGTTTTTACCGATCTTATCTTTTCGGTATTTATCCTTCTCGCTTTGGCGTTTTTTTACTGGGGGTATACTTTTAAAGAGAAGAAAGCCGCGGGGATAATATTATTCTTTGTATTCACCGCTCTTGCCGTATTAGCCAAAGGGCCGTTAGGCGTATTAATTACATTTTTGACCGTATTTATATTTCTTTTGGCAAAAAGAGAGCTTAGTTTTATCCGGTCAGCTCCTTTTTTCTGGGGGTTTCTCATTTTTCTGGCAATTTCCCTGCCATGGTATATATTCATGGAAGCCAAATACGGAGCGGCTTTTAACAGGGAGTTCTTCTATAACGACCATTTCAGGCGTTTGATTGAAGCAGAGCATAGCAGCAATGACCGGTGGTATTTTTATCCTCTTTCTATGATAGGCTGCATGTTTCCGTGGAGCCTGTACCTATTGGCAGGCTTATTCTATTCTTTAAAGAGTATTAAACGCAGCGCCAATCCAATTTACCTTTTTATGTTTATATGGCTGGCTGTGGTTTTCTTAATTTTTGAGCCCGCGCACTCAAAATTAGTCAGTTATATCCTGCCTTTATTTCCCGTCTTGGCCATGATTTGCGGAGATTATTTATACAGCGCGGCTTTAAATGAAGCCCGTAATAAAGCGTTGTTTATCGTGAACCTCGTAACCCTGTCCGTGATCCTGATTTTTCCTATAGGTTTAATAGCAGCCTCGCGCATATTCTCAGTATACCTGTCTTCTACTGTTCCAGTATACGTTTTTTCTCTGGCGTTTGTTATTTTAGCAGCGTGGTTTGCTTTCTTTATTTTTAAGGCGAAGATATCAAAGATTATTTTTCCCCTCATATTTGTCGTGCCCCTGATGGTATTTTCCGCATTTGCCCTCCAGAAAGACGTAGAGCCTTACGTTTCATCCAAAAACATATGCGCATATCTAAAGGAAAACTACCCCATAGAAGGCTCTATAATATGTTCAAAATTTTTTGTCAGAGGCA
>JBEKSD010000018.1:0-21989 GCA_049517335.1 Candidatus Omnitrophota bacterium
TTGGGGTGGTGGTTTGGTGGATTTTGATTGGTAGTGGCGTGCGGTAGCCTTCGAGGGGGTTGTTGAAAAAGGTGCCTCTTAGGCCACCGCCCGCCGCTAACTTTAAGTGCTTGGGGGTAATAAACATACCTAGAAAACAATTCGTAAAATAATTAGTGCATTCAAAATCAAGAAATTCGTACATCACTACTAATTTTTTAAGAATTAATTTATGAATTAATTTAATCATCTAAACTCCTATTTTAGAACCTACCTTACCCACTCCTTTATCGGCATGAAGAGTTAGGGCTGTAGCTGCTTCACCTATGCCGGTCAATACCCCTTTAGTCATAAACCAAGCTATTCCTGGAGACATTACTAAAAGCACTCCTGTCACCGTATTAAAATAGGGCTTCTCAAAAAACCAGGATGTAGTGCCGGAAGCAAGGCTTGCCTGGAGTGTTGACATATAGACAGATGCATAGTGAATTAGGGCCCAGACAATAACCCAGGATTTGACCCAAAACAAATAAATAAAATACTCCTTTAAAATACTGAAGGTCCCGAATAAAAGACAGAGCAATATAGTAAAAGGAAACAGGCTGTAAATAATCATTACCGCATATCCCTGTAAGTAGGGCAAAGCCTTAATCATAAACTCGGATAAAGTGGTTGAAAAGAACTGCCCTACAAATGATGAAGCGTAAGCCAGCCAACTGGCTGGCTGCCTCATTATCCAGCTTAACCTGACAGTCTTTGGTTCTACGCCATAGCCGGTCATATTTGAAGCCATGTCTATTGCGGATTTCTCAGCGTGTCCGGCAAGGAGCTTTATCTTTATTGCTTTGTAGTCTATGAATAGATTAGTAAATGGCCCTTTGGCGCCTAATTTATCTATCTCTGTTTTGATATAAGCGGTTAATTTTGAATCCAAGGCATCCCAGCGTTTGCGCTGATCTGGATCATAGCTCATCATAACCTCTTCATCGCCAGGCCACCACTTCTTGCTTACTTTGCCTTGAGTACTGCTGTTATTAATCATTCTGCCTAAGGTCTGCGGATAATCATTCCTCAAGAATTCTTCAAGATCTTTCCTTAAGGCATTGTCCTTTTTGATACCCTCGCTGCTGAAATGCTGCAGGTAAATAGATACCTTATTTACGATAAACGGGTTGTTAAGATAGTTAAAGTCCTTTTGTTGAGTAACCTGGGTAATAGCACTTATTGTTCCGTAAACAATGGCATTGTAGCCCTGACTTATGCATACAAGGCCTAAAGAGCCTGCGCGGGTCTTTCCTGAGTCGATAAAGGCCTCTTTTAGGCTATCCTGGGTACTTGTGCCCTTCCAACCGGCTGCTTCCATGGTAGAAGTAGCGTTTTCAAGGCTAGCCATAGGCTTGATAAAGATAAACAAAAGAACACAGAACATAAACAAATAACTCCAGAGAATTGAAAAATCCGTTTCCTTAGCGGATCTCCACAAAGCGCTCAAAAACCCTATTAGAAATATGGCTAAACCTACCCTTGTCTCAAAAAATAAGAAATCAATTATTGATTTGGCATTAACCAAACCAATAACCTCAAAAGCTGCTTCTGTGGGTGATATGCCTGTAGGGATCATTCTGTCAGCACTCCTAAACTGTTCTCTTCAAATTCTTGCATAAGTTCTCTAAATCTGCTCAATTGCAGACGTTCTTCACCTTGCCGCACAATATCAAGTAGTTTCCGCAGATGGAAAAACTGAATAATGTCGGGATTATTCTTATTGTTTCGCAGGAAATCTTTGATTGGTTCTGGAAGCTCCAGGGTTCTCAAGATCTTAGCAATGTATGACCAATCTTCACCTGTAAGCTTGCCCAGCGCCCTAATGCTATTAACGCCGCGAGACTCTTTCAGGTTTATGTAATATTCAGCTTTATCAAGGGGGAAACGTTCTAAACGATCAAGGTGGGTCAAATGTCTTTCCCAGGCTCTTTTTTCGATTGTAACTATGTGCTCTAGGTCTTCAGGGCGATTCCCTAGGCAAAACCTTTGCCGGGCGTTCTGGAAAATTCTGTAGAAGGGTGTTTCATACCAATAAGTTCGTGGCTGAATATCTGCATATTTCTGCAGATATCGCATGAAAACAGCCATTTCTGGGGGAGTTACGCTTCTTTCTGCCCCAGAAAAAGAAAAACCCTCATGCTTGTGGCTCGCTTGAGCCCCGGTTCGCATGAGGGTAACATTTGGGGTGGCTGACGGGGATCGAACCCGCAACCTTTAGAGCCACAGTCTAACGCTCTAACCAATTGAGCTACAGCCACCATAACAAAACTAGAAATAACAAACTTTTACAATAAGATACTTATACAGTAACTTGTAATCGCAATTTCTTTTTTCTTGGCCAACCCTTAATTTCTGCTTCTCTTTTCAATGCAAGTACCCTGGACGGATAAATCTCATTATGTATCAGCATAACAGGAGTTCTAAATCTTGTAAATTTACAACCTTGCCCTCTATTATGCTGTTTAACGCGCCTCTCTAAATCATTGGTTATACCAGTATATAATTTACCGTCCTTACATTCAAGAATATAAACATACCATTTTTTCAAGCTTACATTTTTCGTCAATTGTCCTTCGCTACGCTTAGTTCTCAGGATACATTCGCAGACACAGCCTTCAGCTTATGGTTTACGTTACTGCCGCTTCCGTAAACCATCTACTCATGAACTTAATCTACCATTTCATCCCTAAAACACTCTTTATTTTTTGAATAATTTCTTCTTTAGTGCTGGATTTGGAAATATATAACCGCCCCTTGATATCGCCTTCCTCTTCCTTGGTAATCAGGCCGCTTAAGAATACTACAGGAATATTTTTTGTCGTTGCGTTCTCTGACAAAGCCTGCTGGACATCTCCCCCGTCCATTTCAGGCATATTTATATCCAGTAGTATCAAGCCCGGCCGCTCAAGGTCAGCAAGACGTAAACCTTCCTGAGCGCTGGTTGCAGTTAAAACTTCAAATCCTTCCCTTGATAAAATGCGGGCAAAGAACTCAACTATATCCTTTTCATTATCCACAATTAAGATTTTAACCACAACCGCTCCTTTCTTTTTAGGAATTATTTACTTTGTTTTACCACCTTCGGTGGCCTGCCAAATGTGTCTACGATGACTTTCCTGAATTCGTTCCCTACGGCAAAAATACCATCGATAACCGACTTGCTCATATCCGTCCCGCCCCTTACAGCTCCTTCAAGAAACTTGGCCGGAAGTATTACTACGTCTTTCGGCTGCAATCCTCCACCCTGCGCATGAGAGAGTTTGCTTTCAAAAGCTATCTTAATATTTCCAAAACCAAACTCCGGCTTATCCATTTTTGTTTTTATGGTAAAATCCAGGACGACTTTTCCCTGATCTAAAGCCTTGAAAATGTCCAATACCGCATTAGTGATCCGCTCGGCTTTTTGTTCCGGCTCCTCCGGAGGCCGCGCCTTACGTACGATATTCGTCAGTTCCAGCTTACATTCGGCGCTGATATCGTTATTTTCCCCCTTGATGTTGCTGTCAAAATTAAGATTTGCTTTTTCAATACGCGCCTTCTCAAGATCTACCCAGTTGGAATAATACGGGTAAAGATAAATCCCGTCAATGCCGTGGATCTTGAGGCTTGCCTGCATATCTTTTTTTGAAAAATTCAACCAGCCGCCGGCTTCAATAGTCCCAGCTTCCTGTCCGACACTCCAAGGGATATTGCCTTTTAAATCAAATGAGGTAACCTTTCCGGAGGCAAAAGAATATAAATTGGATATATTCAAATTTATGTTCCTGATAACCAGCTTAAGGCCTCCTTTTGTAATAGTCTGGTCTATAAATATAATTTTACCGTCCCTCACCTCCAAACGTACGAATATTACTTTCAAGGGTATGGTTTTATTCTGCGTAAATAAAGCCTGCTGGAGAGACGCCTTCTCGGTCGCAGCAGCCCCGTCTTTACTCTCTGCAAGGGCTTCAGATTTCTTTTCAAAGAAAAAATCAGGTTTATTCACTATTACCCGGTTTAACGCAAGCTGGCCAAAAAACAGCCTAAACATGCTCGGAGAAATTAGAATACTGTCAGTCCTTAAGAGTCCTTCGATTTTCAAATTTTTAATTTCAATCCTCAGCGGCGGCGTAAGGGTAAAATCGCCTACTGAGACTTTTCTATGGGTAATCTCCTGTAACTGTTTTATAAGGACCGGTTTGCCAAAGGCAGCAAGCAATAAATAGCCGGATAAGAATAACGAGAGGATAAGTACAATCCCGATAAATAAAAACTTCATCCACGTTTTCATATCTTTTTGATTTATTTATGCGCCTGGGCCGAATCGAACGGCCAACAACCGGCTTAGAAGGCAGGTGCTCTATCCAATTGAGCTACAGGCGCATATTAATTTAAAACTTGTAAGAACGGATAAGTCGGGGAGGTGAGACTTGAACTCACGACCTCTTGCTCCCAAAGCAAGCGCTCTAAACCAAACTGAGCTACTCCCCGTTATAAATATTATATCAACTGAGCTTACTTTGCTCAATATATTTCTGGATTACCCTTTTTATTTTTTTTAAAGCTATATAACGGTGGCTCATCCTATGCTTGATACGCTCGCCAAGCTGGGCAAATGTTTTTTTGTATTTGGGGATAATGAAAAGCGGGTCATACCCGAAACCATACCTGCCTTTTTGCTCAAAACCGATTACTCCGTTACATTTACCTTCAACTAAAGCCACAAGCCCGCCTTTATCCGCGATAGCTGCAGCGCAAACATAATGCGCTTTTCTACTGTTCGGCGGCTTACCTTTAAGCAGCTTGAGGATTTTAAGGTTATTCTGTAAATCGCTTTTCTGCTTTCCGGCGAACCTTGCGGAATATATGCCCGGCGCGCCATTTAAAGCGTCAACGCAAAGCCCGGAATCCTCCCCTAAGGTAAGCTTCCCGGTGAAGCGCGCAATTCTGATTGCTTTTTTGGCTGCGTTTTCCTTAAAAGTCTTCCCGTTTTCAATGATTTTTGGCGTTTTGGGGTAATCGGCGAGTGAAGTTATTCTTAAATTAAAATTCCAGAGCAGCTCTTTTATTTCTTTAAGTTTCTTTTTATTCTTAGTCGCGACCAATAATTCGGGCATCACAATATGTCTTTAAGCAGACTTTTCTGGATAGCGACTAAGTCGGCAATCCCCTTTTTTCCCAACTCCATTAAGACGTCCATCTGGTTCTTGGTGAATGATTTCCTTTCGGCCGTGCCCTGGATTTCAATGAACTCGCCCCCCCCGGTCATAACAATATTCATGTCCACGTCAGCTTTTGAATCTTCTTCATAACATAAATCCAGGATGGAATTGCCGTTTAATATGCCCACGCTGGTTGCGGCGACAAAGTCTTTTAAGAGTATCTTGCTGATTAGGCCGTCCTTCTTCAGCTTATTCATGGCATCTGCCAGAGCGATAAAACTGCCGGTGATGGAAGCTGTGCGCGTGCCGCCGTCGCCCTGAATCACGTCACAGTCAATCCAGATACTACGCTCTCCTAAATTCTTCATATCGGAGACCGCCCTAAGCGACCTGCCTACAAGCCGCTGTATTTCATAAGTCCGGCCGGAATCTTTTCCCCGCGGGATACGCGTCCCGCAGGACCGGGGAAGCATACCGTATTCGGCGGTAATCCAGCCTGTGCCTGAGCCCCTTAAAAACGGAGGAACTGTTTCATCAACAGAAGCAGTGCAGATGACTTTGGTATTGCCTAATTCAATTAAACATGAACCTTCGGGGAATTTTAAATAATTGCGGGTTATCTGGACCTTGCGTAATTTATCCGCACCCCTGCCGTCACTTCTTATCATAAATACTCCTTCCCTTATTATCAATGGCAACAATTAGAGGAAAATCTTTAACTTCCAGCCTCATAACCGCTTCGGGGCCTAAGTCCCGGTAGAATAGAGGCTTTGCGCTTTTAACATATTCGGTAATCAGCGCTCCGCATCCGGCAAAAGCTAAAAAATATACTGCTTTATATTTTTTTATCGCCGCTATTACCTCTTTTGAGCGGCTACCCTTGCCGATCATCCCTTTTAACCCGGCTTTAAGCAGGACAGGAGTAAACTCATCCATGCGCGCACTTGTGGTCGGGCCGCAGGAACCAATAGTCATCCCTTTGGGTGTCTTGGTGGGACCGCAATAATAAATTACCTGATTCCTTATATCAAACGGTATTTTCCCAGATTCAACCATCCGTTTATGCGCCTGATCGCGCGCAGTGTAAATTATGCCGCTTAACAAAACCCCTTCCCCGGCTTTAAGATTCTGAATTTGCCTTTGATTTAAAGGTGCATTGATTTTTTTCATTATAATCTTTTTGACGCAATCCTTAAAGCATGGCAACTGATATTAACTGCCACAGGTAGGCCGGCGATATGCGTAGGGTATTTCTCGACATTTACCGCTAAAGTTGTAGTTTTACCTCCTAAACCCATGGGCCCGATATTGAGTTTATTTATATCAGATAATAATTCTTGCTCAAGTTTAGGGACAGTCCCCTGCGGAGACTGTCCCTTTTTACGGCCACTGCCTATTTTCTTAAGGAGTGCTTTCTTGGCTAATAAACACGCATAATCCGCGGTCCCGCCTATACCGACACTGACTACGTAAGGCGGGCAGGCATCAGCTCCAGCAATTTTAACAGCTTCTATTACGAATTTTTTAATCTCGCTTAATTTTGCTGTGGGCTTGAACATTTTTAATTGCGATTTGTTTTCACAGCCAAACCCTTTCGGTAGAACCGTTATCTTAATTTTGTTCCCCCCCACTATTTCGGTGTGTATTACCGCAGGAGAATACTGGCAGGTGTCCCTATGAAGAGGGTCAGGCACGATGGAATTCCTTAAACTACCCATTCTATACCCGGCTTCCACCCCCTTATTTATAGCTTGTTTCAAATCACCATTTACTTTTACATTTTGCCCTATCTTTACAAAAACAATAGGCATGCCGGTATCCTGGCATATTGCTATTTTCTTTCGGCTAGCAATGTAAGCATTTTTAATAATTGCTGCCAAAATTTTCCTCGCGCTCTCGTTATGTTCAATTTTGTAAGCGTTTTTCAATGCACTAAAAATATCTGCCCTTAAGAATAAATTGGCCCGGATTGACAAATCCCTAACCGTATCCCTGATTAGCTTAGCCGGAATTACCCTCATTTTCTTTTGTACTCCCTAATCACCGTCGTGGTAATGCCTCCGCGGGGATTAAAAACCGCCTTAATCCTCATCCAGCGCGGTTTAACAATACTGACTAAGTCCTCGATCATCTTATTAACCAGATGTTCATGGAATATGCCGATATTCCGGAAAAATACCGTGTACAGCTTTAAGGATTTCAGCTCAATGCAATATTTCCGCGGCGAATATTCAATGTTGATTACGGCAAAATCCGGCAGGCCTGTCTTGGGACAGATGCAGGTAAACTCCGGAATATCAATATTTATCGTATAAACCTTATCCGGATACTGGTTCTGCCAGATTTCAAGTTTAGGAGTCTTTAACTTCCTGACGTTTTTCTGCAGGCCTTCGTAAGTAGATTTTTTCATGACAATCCTATAATTTTATGTATCTGCGGAATAACGCAGGTGGAAATTTTTTCCTGAAAGCAAATATTCCTGAAATTCTCCAATTTTTTAGCTAATGCTTTAGCCCCTTCAAATGAATTCGGCTGCAACACGAGCATTGCCGCTTTATTGACGTTCTTTATCATCTCTATGGTAAGGCGCAGGTCTTCTTCTTTGGTGGATGCGCATATAATTGCCTTGATAAAAACCTCCTTGCGGGAGGCAATCTTCAAAAACTTACTGTGCACCTCCCAGAATCCCTGCAGGCCGGTAGAGCTGGGAAGCTTTACGTCCATAGCCACAATGTCTATATGCTCAATCACGCTCTCAAGTTCAAGCGGCAGCGTGCCGTTTGTTTCAAGATAATTCCTGAATCCCGACGCCCGAGTCAGTTTGAGCAACTCTTTTAAAAATTTATTATGGAGCAAAGGCTCGCCCCCGGTAAAAGAGATAGAATGATAACTATTCCAGTAGACCTTTAGCTCATTGAGCAATTCTTTCGGCTCATATTCCCTGAAACTGTCCAATCTTGTATCGCAGTAGCGACAGTTAAGATTGCAGCCGAAGAAACGCACGAATATCTGTCTTTCTCCCACGTATAAGCCTTCACCCTGCACGCTGTCAAAAATTTCGGCTATCTTAGCTTTCATAATTTTATTGTAGGATCAACTAAGCCGGCTTCGCTAAAACCTTTCTGGCGAAAATAACAACTATCGCACTTCCCGCAAGGCTTTTTTGTCCCCCGGTAGCAGGAATGCGTCAGGTCAAAAGGGACATTTAGTTTTGCGCCTAATTTTATAATTTCCGCCTTATCCTTATTGATTAGCGGTGTTTCTATCTTTATTGGCCTCTTCTCTACTCCTCTTTTTGTGCCGCGTTTTGCCGCGATACTGAAAGCACGGTAGAATTCCGGCCTGCAATCCGGATAACCGGAATAATCCTGCGCATGGGCTCCGATAAAAATCGCCTCAGCGCCTATGGCTTCGGCGTAAGAAAGCGCGAAACTTAAAAAAATAATATTACGGCCCGGAACATAGGTTGAAGGAATAAATTTCGTGAACCCGCGGGTTGGTGAATTCACGAGTTCCGGGATTTTTAATTTTTTATTTAATAAACTTGAGCCCTTCCAGGGCAAATTAATCTTTATTACCTGCGCAGCAACATGCATGCAAGCGGCAACTTTTTTAGCGCATTCTATTTCCCGGTGATGGCGCTGGCCGTAGTCAAAAATCAGGCAATTGCATTTAAAGCCTTTATTGGCGGCAAAATATAAAGTTACGGCTGAATCAAGGCCACCGGATAATAAAACTACCGCCCTATTCTTCATAACTTGCGCAGCTTGCGCTATTTTCCCAGACAGTTATGGACTTTATCTCAGGCACCTTTAGTTTAAGACGGTCATAAATATATTTTGCAATATTCTCGGAAGTAGGATTAACTTCTTTAAAATACGGAAGTTCATTCAGATACGTATGGTCAAGTTCCTCCAAAACTTCATTTAGCCCTGATTTCAGATATTTAAAATCAAGAAGCATGCCGGTCTTATTAAGCTTATCCTTTGCAGCCACTGCTTCTATCTTCCAGTTATGGCCATGCAGGGCCTCGCATTTTCCTTTATACTCCCTTAAGTTATGCGCGGCGCTAAAAACCAATTCTACTTTTATGCTGTACATTATCTTTTCCTTTTAATTTATATTAACCTTTTTTACGTTTTTAACCGGCTCACCCAAAAACCTCTGCGCTAAGCTGCTAAACCATTCCGGGTTATCGCTGACAAAAAATTTATGCTTACCTCTGCCGTTTTTATTCAACATATCCTCTCTAGAGAGGATATTCTTTACTTCAATGGCTACCTGTTTTGCGGAATCGATCAAAGTAACGCCCTTTCCCATTATCTTCTGGATTACGGGCTTCAGTAACGGATAATGCGTGCATCCTAAAATTAAAGTGTCCACACCTGCATCTTTTAGCGGCTTTAAATATGTCTTTGCGACACTTGTTACTACTTCTCCTTTAAGCCAGCTTTCTTCCGCAAACGGAACAAATAAAGGACAGGCAACTGCAGTAACTTTGGCTTTGCGGTCAAGCTGCTTAATCTCCGATTCGTAAGAACGGCTTTTAATCGTGCCCTTGGTCCCGATTATGCCAATACGTTTATTTTTCGTAGCGTACAGCGCTTCGCGCGCCCCCGGGGTAAGTACGCCCACCATCGGCACACGGAAATTATTTTTAATTACTGGTAAAGCGTAGCTTGAGACGGTATTACAGGCAACGCAAATCAGTTTTACGTCGTGTTTTAACAAAAACAGAATATTCTCAATTGAAAAACGTATCACCGTTTCTTTAGATTTGATTCCATAGGGCACACGCGCCGTGTCCCCGAAATAAATTATGTTTTCCGAAGGCAACTGGCGGATTAATTCCTTGACAACCGTCAAACCTCCGACCCCGGAATCAAACACTCCTATTGATTTCACCTTTTGGCAACCTCCATCAAATATGCTCCCTGCGCGTAATCACCTATCCCATCCATTATGGATTCGGCAATCTTCTGGCGGTAAAAAGCATTTTTTAACATGCGCTCTTCGCTTGCATTGGATAAGAACCCGGCCTCAATTAAAATTCCAGGCATCCTAATCCCCTTTAACACATAGTAACGCGCCCCCTTGACGCCATTAACCTTTATATCGCAATTGTTGTTTATGGAACGGCAAATGGAACGGGACAATTCAATGGACTCGGCGCGGTTAAAAGTATAAATCATATCCCATAAAGTCGCTTTTAAAACCAGCGAATGGTTAGCAAGATATGAATCTTCCAGATTTATCCCCACACTCCTTGCCGAAGTAACCGCTCTGCTTGAATCACTCACGCTAGCAGCGACATAATAAACCTCAAAACCGTTTAAGCTGCGTACGCGGTTGGCGTTGGAATGGATACTAATAAATAAATCCGCGTCCGACCTGTTGGCTATATCGACCCGGCTTTCCAGAGGGATAAACCTGTCTGTTGTGCGGGTATAAATTACCTCTACTCCTTGAGTCTTAAGCAAGTTGCCTAAACGTTTGGCTAAGTCTAAATTGACGTCTTTTTCCTTTAATCCGGTCCTGCCTATCGTGCCGGGGTCATTTCCGCCGTGCCCGGGGTCAATTACGACTTTTTTTATTCTTGAAAGGAAAACTCCTTTGGAAACAGGGTAATATTCTTTGAACAAAACGTCAATAATCTCTTCCTTAAATTTATACGGTACCACAATCGTGCCCTGATACATATCCACGGGCCGGCTTAAGCGTTGAATTCCTCCGTCAAGCAGAATTAATTCGTCGCCGACAGTCAGATTTACCGTATGCGAATCTTTTTTAAGGGTAACTGTTTTTGTAAAAGTATCATACTCCCAGTTTATACCGCGTAAATTACACAACGGGATTAATGCGTAATAAGTCGTCCCGTTTAAGCTGTAAGTCGGAATATTTTCCCTTATCGGCGCAGTGGCGCAACCGGAGAGCAAGAAAATTAAAATTATTGAAAATACAGCAAATTTTTTAGCCATAATGTATGTACGTGGCACTACATTGGAAAAAATTGGTGGCCATATCACTACGGCAAGGTATCTCTTATTCATAAGGCGTATTATAGTCGCAATACCTTATCATATCAAGGAATTTTCCAGCTTAGAGATAAAATCCCTCACTGATTTTCGGACTGGTAAGCAGTCGTTTTTGAGCAATAAGCGGACAAAAAGGCTCAAAATTATGTCCGTTTTGTCAGGTATTTTTGGGCCTAAAATTGCGCAACTTATTGAGCCATTAAGAGATAGGAATGTCTGCCTCTCTTGACCCGGACATTAGGGTTTACTGTGTAAAATTTTTTGTCCCGACCGGACACAATATTTATTTTTATTGAATATATCTAATATGAACTTTATACGTTTGGTTTATAAAAAACATACCACTTTTTATCTGGGCTAGTGTAAATTTCCTTATAACCATTGATATCAATGTTATAAAACCAATTGTCTTGATACTTACTATTGCTCAACAGGTCACTATTAATAACTATATACTTAGTAAGTTGTCTTGCTAATAAGTCTGAATTCCATTGAAATATAAATTTTCGGTGGGAGAAATGCGGAACAAGCTCAGAGTTTGTGGCTAATGAAGCTCCTTGAGGTATCCAGTTTAATTGTTCTAATTCCTGAATACTATTGCGTTTCTTTATTAAGGATGTGTATTTATGGAACTTATTCCCGTCAGTATTACCGGATAAAAATAATGTACTAAAGATTATTACCGATCCTAGTAGAGCATATTTTCCGGCAAAAACTCTAATAACTCTATTTACACCATAGATAGCGGCAATATATACAAAAGGCAAAACTCCAGCTGTATAATGGGCGCCAACACTACACCATGCCTCCGGACCTATAAGATTCTTAAACAATGGAGCAGCAATTAATACCCAATGAATAGGGCTGAATAAACACAAAAAAGCAACCGGCCCAAGCAATTGATATATATATTTAATATTATAACCAGTAAAAATATGCCGTGGAAGCAAGAGTGGATCATGCAAAATAGCAATAAAATTCTGCATATAAGTACTGCCAAAGGGCATCCTGTTTCCATAAAAATGTTCCCATTCAGGATTAAAATGCAATATGAATACTTTTGTAATAATAAACCAAGAAACTAATCCTGCTATGAACAAAACGACACCGCTAAGCCGTTTCTTATAAAAAAGAAAAATAAAGGCTCCAAAGGCACTTATTAAGAATGATGTGTCTTCTTTACATAAAAGAAGCGCGAATAAACTTATGAAAAAGAACGTGTCTTCCCCTTTAAGCAGAAAGTAGTATGACCAAAAAAGTAACGGAAGAATAAAGGCCTCAGGATGAAAGTCAAAAAAGGCTATTCCGCGCAGGCCGCGACAAAAAGCAAGAGAAAAAATTAGAGAAAATATTAATATTTTATTTACGGTAACGCGCTTAGCGATTAGATAAAACGGGAAAATAGCAGACGCCAGTAATAATGCTTGCGCAAAAAATAAAATATTTACACTGGGGTATACACGATAAAAAGGCACAAATACCAACAGAATTGGCTCAAAATGGTCTCCTAATAAATTAATGTTCCCCTTTAAAGAAGAAAACAGGAAATTATTAGAAAGGGTATTCCATATTGCTTGATCGAAAATGCCTAAATCTGTGCCGCTTGATAAACTTAAATGCCGGATGATACTTAGTGAATATAAATTTATAAAAATAACAATAAAAATTGAAGTTAAGAGTAAACGGTCATCAATCGTCATTAGGCGGCGGAGAAAACGCGCAAATATCGCCTGGCAAAATGTCTCTTTATCAATAATATAACGCAAAGCCAATAATAATAGCATAACCGCTGCCGGACCGGCAAACGTAGGAATAAAACCAACCGGGGCTATCAAAGAAATGAGTATAGCCAGTTCACCCGCGAGAATAATGTAATCAAGTATATTAATTGCGTCTGCCAAAACGTCTCCCGCTAAAAATACGATACCGCAATAATTCAATAAGCTGCAGGATATATTGCAACATGACCTTACTACCAAGCTTACTCTTTCCTTTGGCGCGGTTAGAGAATATATAGGGTATTTCTTTGTAGCTTCTATATTTTGCTTTAACAAAAATTTCGAGCCCTATCTTAAAACCGCGTGGAGTTAACTTTACCCCCTCAAGACAAGACCGCCTTATGCAAAAATATCCAGATGTATTATCATGAACAGAAGTTACAAACCTCCCCAAAAGGCAAGCACCATATGAAATAATCTTTCTGGATAAAGAAAATCCGGTTGTTCCTCCTCCAGCTACATAACGGCTTGCTATCGCCAAATCATACCCTAGACTAAAATGAGTGTAAAATTCGTTGATAAGCTCTGGGGGATGGCTCCCATCAGCGTCCATGATAACAACTGCCTCACCATTAGCTGCGTTTATCCCATCAAGCACAGAAAGAGAAAGGCTGCGCGGTTTACCGAGACGACAAATTACTTTTCCATTATTTTTTAATACATTTATTGCTATATTTACAGTCTCATCTGGGGAGGAATCATCTACAACGATTATTTCATAAGATAGGCGCACGGCATTCATCGCATCCATAGTACGAATAAGAATATCTCTAATATTTTCTGCCTCATTATAAGTAGGTATTACTATGGAAATCATGATATATCACATGTCATTTCTGATTCGATAAATTCAATGAGAAAATGTTTCTCTTTGTCAAAATTATGTATATCATCTCGCGTCTTTCTCTTTCTTCCTCTGGGATATTTTTATCTAATTACCAGATAATTTTTAATTTCCCTGCTTGTTTCTTGTGGCTTTTTCTTAACATTCTTTTTTATTGTACTACTAAAAAATTAATTCTCAAGAAAAGCTTTCAAGGACTTCTCTTACCAATTCACTCAGCTTCCTGCAGGTTTTCTCGATTAATTCCCTTAATCTCGCATCCTACCCTTTTTAAGTCTTAGATAATTGAAAAAATATCTCTCTATTTCCCTTGATATATCTCTGGTTTTATGCCCCTATATGTTCTGAGGAAAGTAGACAAAATGAGCGAAATAATGGCACTTAAAAACGCATCGGCTGATGAGCTCCTTAAGCGATATAAAGAGCTTTATAGCGAGGGTGCTGCCAGCAATCATAGGCTTTATCTCTGGCGTAAAGTCGCTTATAAGCTGCAAGAGCGCGAATACGGCGGTTTCTCAGCCAAGGCCAAGGGTCGGCTAAAGGCGCTTATTGAAGGGTACGATCCCATCAATTTTAGACAACCAGCGCGAATCCGCGGAAAGCTACATTACCAGCCAAAAATCAGAAGGCTGGGTAGTTCTGCCCGAACGATATGATGATGGTGGTTACACAGGAGCAAACACCGAGCGCCCTGCCTTACAGAAGCTACTAGCTGATATTAAGGAAGGTAAGATTAACTGCATAGTAGTGTATAAGGTAGATAGGCTATCGCGGTCTTTGCTTGATTTTAGCCAGCTCTTAGAGTTTTTCGATGAAAATAAAGTAACGTTTGTTTCGGTAATTCAAGCCTTTAACACCAATACCTCGATGGGCAGACTTACCTTGAATATACTCCTCTATTTGCCCAGTTTGAGCGCGAGACTATTAGTGAACGCATACGTGATAAGATGATTTCTTCCAAGAAAAAAGGCAAATGGATCGGCGGCAGGCCGTCTTTAGGATATGACATAGACAAAGTAAACAAAAGGTTGGTTATAAACTTGAAGGAAGCTGAGCTTGTAAGGAAGATATTTGACCTTTACCTTGAAAAACGCTCCCTCCTATCTGTGGCAATAGCACTCAATGAAAAGGACTACATAACAAAAAGTTACAAAACTGCAGAAGGCAGTGAATCCGGAGGTTTAAAGTTTAAGACCACAAGCATCCAGACAATCATTAAGAACCCCTTCTATATTGGCAAGGTCAACTACTCTGGAGCGCTTTATCAGGGCGAGCAGGAACGTATAATATCGGATGAGATATTTCAAAAGGCGCAAGAAATACTGGCGAACAATTATCGGGAGAGAAAATCTGTTGGTAGAGTAAAGAGTACTGGCCTGTTAAACAGCATTTTACGCTGTAAGGCCTGTGAGAGCAGCATGTACTACATATATAGCAGGAAAGGTAACCATAAATACCATTACTACCTTTGTATGAACGCCCAAAAGCGCGGTTATAAAAGCTGCCCTACGCGCCTTATATCAGCTCAAGTTACCGAGGATAAATTTATGGAGTTTTTAAGAACGATATCTAAAGATCAAAGGATTGAAGTTAATGCCTGGGAAGCGCTAACATTAGAAGAAAGGATACCAATACTTAAATCAATCGCCAAGGTTGCGCATTACGATGCAAATAACGGAATCCTTGAGATAATGCTCCATAACAGTGACAAAAGCCACCAATTCGCGCTAAAACTGGCTGAGTTAAAACATACGCCCTTCTATCGCCAACAGGAAAAAATAACTAAAGAACCACCTATACGCCAGAACTTAATTCTGGGATATCAAATAAGCGAGATTATCAAAGAAAAGAAATGCAGCATACAAGAAGTCGCGCATTGGACGGGAATAATTCGACCACGACTTTGCCAGTTTGTAAACATGCTCTTACTCTCCCCTAAAATTCAGGAAGAAATCCTGTTATCCGAAGAGAAAGCACTTTTTAATATCCCGGAATACAAACTGCGCGATATCATAGCAGAGATAGACTGGAACTCACAACAAAAACTCTGGAATAACCTCCTGGAATCCCACCAAAAATAGCCAGTAACTAGAAATAAATTAGCCAAGAATATTGCCAAATCCTAGTTACTGACTTATTTAGTCTCATAAATTACCACAATAATGGCCCAAAAGCCAGTAACTACAGGGCACCTCTAAAAAGCTAAAATAGAGATAAATAGCGCTTTTTTGGAGATTAGTTGGCTTGTTCTGCAGAAATTTTAATCACTAAAAGAGAAGGATGTTCAAAACTAGCGTTCCCGTCGGAAAACAATGTCCTAACTCTTTGATACGTAAAGACAAACAAAAAGCTCTGATTGATTTAATCGATCAGAGCTTTAGGCCTCTCTCCTTTATGGATGAGAGAGAAATTTTTGGTGGAGGTGGGCGGAATTGAACCGCCGTCCCTAAGTGATCAGATAAAAGCCGCTACATGTTTAGTCTGTCTTTTATGCTTAATCTTATGTACTCCGGTAGACAGGATTACATAAGACGCAGCCTTTTATAGATCTCGCCCCGTCCTTAAAGGCTATAAACGGAGCCAGCCTGTTACCGGCTCTCAATCAGGCCACAGGCTCACCTGAAAGAGAGGCTCACCTTTTTAGAAAGGTGAGACAGCATACATCGGTACTCCCGCTGGAACCATTGCTGGTCTCAGTGAGGATACTGATGTCAACGTAGATCTCTCTGCGTTTAGTTTTTGCACGGATTGATAACGCGGCTAACCATGCGTCCGCGACATGCTGCTTTTACCCGACTCTCCTTAAGTCGAGCCCATTCACCCCCAAATTATTCAAATCTCACTTTCTCCTGAACTTCATTACCCTACGCATCTCAAGGTCTATCTCACGGTTCTTCAAATCCTCGCGCTTATCGTAAAGCTTTTTTCCTTTACAAAGGGCTAGCTCAAGCTTAGCAAAACCCCGGGCGTTAAAATAAACCTTTAAAGGTATAAGCGTTAACCCCTTCTGCGTAAGCTGGCCGGAAAGCCTTATGATCTGTTTCTTATGTAAGAGTAACTTCCGGACCCGGGTCGGTTCGACATTCATGTAACTTGCTTCTGCATAAGGGCTGATATGTGTATTATACAAAAGGATCTCGCCCTTTTCCAAACGCGCGAAGCTATCATTTAAGTTAATCTTGCCGTCCCTTATGGACTTGACTTCCGAACCTTTAAGTTCTACCCCACACTCAACAGTTTCTAAGACATCAAAGTCTTTGAACGCCTTGCGGTTAGTTATTGTGGCGTCACTCATTTTAACATGTTAAACATAAAATACAAACTCAAAAGTAAAGGCAGAGTAAGTATACTGAAAATATGGCCGAAAAACAACCCCTGGCTGATCAAAAGATCCTCTTTTTTATAATGCCGGATGATCACGGAAAGATTGGCCGCAGGAGGCATAGCCAGCTGAATGAATATCAATATAGATATCAAAGGCGCAAGCTTAACATGAAGCAAGAATAAAATACCCAATAAAGGAAGCACTATCAATTTCGCCAATACCACCAAGCACATTGCTTTTTTATCAATACGGCTCAAATGGATTTGCGCGATATTCCCTCCAACAACCAGCATAGCAAGGGGCAAGGTGCACTCGCCTATTAAATTAAGCGGCTTAAATACAAAATCAGGGATAAATGTATTGAGCCTAAAAAAGACCAATATCATGCTTAAGATTGTAGCGATAACCGGAGGGTTAAATAAACTCATCCATTCGAATTTTTTGTCCTTTAAAAACGTAAGCATATAAACACCAACGGAAAAAGTAAAAAAGTTAAAACCGAGGAGAAAAAGGAACAAATAAATAAGCATGGGCCCAAGTAGGTCTTTGGGGAATAATGCCGCAAAGAGCGCAAGCGGCAGATAGCCGGAGTTTTGAAATCCGATTAGGCTTATAAATTGAAGCTTATTCTGGTGCCCGCGGATAAAACCTGAAAATAAGAAACCGACGAACAGACCTAACGATGTTACCGCAAGGCTGATAAGCGGAAAAATCCACCACTCAGGGTAAAGCTTAAAACTAAAATCTTTGGTTAATTGGTAGAAAATTAAAATGGGCAAAGTGATATCGAGAGTTAAGCGGCTTAAAGCATCAAGGCCGTCATCGCCTAAAACTTTCTTCTTGGTCAGAAAATACCCTATTGCGCCCAGTATGATTATCTGCAGGACCGCCGAACCGGTAACCTTAAATGGCTCCAAAAACATCTTTTCTCCCTTACATTTTAAGAGAAAATATTATACCAGTAAATCTTTCAGGGAGCAATGCTTTTTGAAAAAACTAAAAGCCAAAACCCAGGGTCAGAGCCCAAAGGCTCTGACCTCTTTTTTAGGTTTGTGATTGACATAATTATTTGAGTGGGTTATACTTGGATGGATTTTGCGGGGGTGGCGGAATGGCATACGCGCTGGTCTCAGAAGCCAGTGTCGCAAGACATGAGGGTTCAACTCCCTCCTCCCGCACTATTTAGTAGTATTCCCCCGAAAGCTTCACATCTAAGACAGAGAAAGACGAACTGACAATGGCAAAAAATGCCCAGAAGACTTTCTCAACCGCCTTCTTGAGCATAAGAAAAACGTAAAATAGAAAATACCTCCCTCAGAAATATAACTACCAATAGGGCATAAATTTTATTTGTGCGGCTGGTTCTCAATATTGATATAATCATCAAAACCCATACCTTCCCCTAACTCCATTTTGACTGCACGGATCCTATCGGGGACATAGGGATGAGTTTTATAATAGGAGATCTGCCTTAAAGGCTGCTTCTTTTCATATTGCCGTAATTTTATAAGAAAACGGATCATGCCATTGGGGTCGTAACCTGCGAGCTTTAAATATTTAGTCCCCAGCTTATCAGCAAGGAATTCATCTTCCCTGCTGTAACCTAGCATTAACTGGGTAACCGCAATATCTGCTGCCACCCCCGCATCCGCAGTATTGGGGGTGACGGCTGTGAGTACCCTTAAAACAGAATATAACTGTTCTGCTTGAAGCCTCTTTATACTATGCCGGGCCACGATATGACCAACCTCATGCCCAATAACCCCAGCTAGCTCACTGTCGTCATTTCCTGTCTTTTCAATCAAACCCTTAAAAATATAAACATATCCTCCGGGCAGGGAAAAAGCATTCACATCTTCTTCATTAAGTACGTAAAAATGATAATCTATATCTTTCCTATCGCAGACCGCGACAATTTTCTTCCCGATATCCTCTACACGTTTCTGAAGCAGGGGGTCGTCGGCTAATTTAAATTGCTCATGCACCTGCTTGTTTAAAGCTTTGCCCATCTGAACTTCTTTATCAGTAGAATAATAATAGACCTCCTGCTCTCCGGTAACGATGTTATACTCGGTAGAGCAGCCGCTTAAAATAGTCAATAGCAAAAAAACAAAAATCCTTATGCCGAACTTCTTAAGCATTAAATAGAGCTTCCGTACAGGTAGTCCCACTACATTGTAATAGCAGCCTTCAATGCGGCGGATGAAGAAAGCGCCCCTGCCCTGAATATCAAAACTTCCCGCTTTATCCAAAGGAGAAACTTTTTTAAAGTAACCGGATATTTCACGGCTGCTTAATTTATCCATGTATATTTTCGTTTTTTCATAATCCAGCAGGATTTTATCTTTATTCTTGCCCCTACCTTTACTTATTGCGCATATTCCCGTATAGAGCCATTGTGGCTTGGCAGATAATTTTTTAAGCATCCTTCGCGCATCAGCTAAATTTTTGGGTTTGCCGAAAATCTTATTATCCTGAACAATCAAGGTATCCGCGGCAATGACCAGCCCGCGCTTGATCCTTTGAGCTACATCCTGCGCTTTTAACAAAGCATTCTTTTTAGCTAATCCGACATAGGATAATTTCCCTTTAGAGCTGATCTCTTTGGTCCGGCTGGAAAGGACTTTAAATTTTAAACCAAAATCCTTCAGGATTTTCTTTCTTGCTTTTGAATTAGAAGCTAAATATATTTCTCCCATTTTCTTTAAACTACGTATGTAGGACGGCTTAATTTAGAGCGGCGCTTTCGCCGGCTAAATAACCGGTAGAAAATGTCGCCTGTAAGTTAAAACCCCCTGTGTCCGCGTCCACGTCAATTATTTCACCGGCAAAATACAACCCCTTAATTATGCGCGATTCCATGGTGCGCGGGTTTATTTCTTTTAAAGACACTCCTCCCCGCGTTACCATCCCTGCTTCTATGGGTAAGCTGCGCTTAATCTCAAGGTGGAAACGTTTAAGGAATAGAATCAACTTCCTGCGTTCTTCCTGCGTAACGTAGCTAGCCTGCTTGGTCGGGTCAATCTTTAATATTTCTAATGACAAACTCAGCAGCTTAAACGGCAGTAATTCTTTTAATATATTTTTTAAATTCTTTCTTGCCCCTGTCTTAAACTCGCGCAACAACCTTTCATCAAGCTGTTCTTCGGTTAAAGCCGGCTTTAAGTCTATATCCAGAAAAACGTTATCTCTCGTCCTAAGCCAGTCGGAAATTCTGCCGCTTAAGGTCAGGATCAGCGGCCCGGAAACGCCAAATCCCGTAAAAAGCAATTCCCCCACTTCCGAGGTAATTTCTTTCCTGCCGCAGGTAAAGGTAAGCCTGATATTCTTTAGCGTCAGCCCTTCTATTCTTTTAGGATAATTCTCTCTTGTCTCAAGAGGCACCAACCCCGGACTTAAATCCGTTATCCTATGCCCAAGCGCCTTGGCTATCCTTAAACCGTCTCCGCTTGAACCGGTCAGAGGATAAGATATCCCTCCTGTAGCAAGGATGATTCTATCGCAGGGAATTTTTTTATTTGCGGTTATGACCGCTTCTTTTACTTTTCCGCCTTCCACAACAATATCTTTTACCTGCGCATTATAGATAACTTTAACATTATTTCTGATTAATTCAGAGCTTAACACATCTAAGACGCTTTTTGAAGAATCGGTAACCGGGAAAACCCTGAGCTGGCGCTCTGTTTTTAGCTTAAGGCCGTTTTGCTGGAAAAAATCAATTAACTCATGGTTAAAGAATTTCTTAAAACTGTCCCTTAAAAATTCTCCGCCCTTTGAGAATCTTTTTAGGAACGGTTCTAAACCGCAGGCGTTGGTAAGATTACACCTGCCTTTTCCGCTTAAGAGGAGTTTATTACCGAGGGATGATTTCTTTTCAAGGAGGATTACTTTTTGGGCAAGTTCGCCGGCCCTGATTGCGGACATCATTCCTGCGGGGCCGCCGCCTACAATAACGATTCTTTTCGTCTTCACAAGGACCTTTATTCTTTAAAGACCGAATTCTTTTATCGTAAAAATCGGCTCCAGCTTCAAACCGGCCTTGGCTAAATTCTCTTGTGCGCCCTGAAGCCTGTCCACAATGACTATCGCGGTATCGGCTGTGATGCCTATCTTATCCAAAGCAGCTTTAGCCTCAATCAAGGCTTTTCCCGTAGTCGCGACGTCATCCACCAGGACTGCCTTTGCATTTTTTTCAAGCTCCGGCCCTTCAATCTGGCGCTGCGTGCCGTGCTCTTTAGCGGCTTTCCTGAC
The DNA here is from genome assembly GCA_049517335.1 of Candidatus Omnitrophota bacterium. Classification (GTDB taxonomy): domain Bacteria; phylum Omnitrophota; class Gorgyraeia; order Gygaellales; family Profunditerraquicolaceae; genus JBEKSD01. The sequence continues at coordinate 21,399 of JBEKSD010000018.1, forward strand.
AATAAAAGTTTTGATGGGGATTTGTTTTATATGGCTTAATACCGCCACCGCTCCCACTATGGGGTCTGCACCTAAAGTCGGCCCGCCTACGGCGGTAATGCCCCGACCGTTAATCATCTCCAATATGATGCTAGCGGTTAGATACGCGCCTTCCGGGGTTAAAGTGATTATTCTTCCGTCCAGATAATAATTGCTTCTTTTGCCCGAAGATAAGGTAAAATCTCCCTTCTTTAGCGCTTCTTTGCTGAGGAGCGAGAATAATTTGTTTTTTAATTCTTCGTTCATAGTGGACTTATTCTACTATCTTAAATTACCCGTGTCAATTCAAAACCGGCCCCTAGGTTTTAGGGTTTAATTGTAAAAGATACGCATTGCCGAATTGCTTAAATAGAGAAAACCCATATTCCTTTTCAAATTCCTCTTTAATAAAATCCGCATAATGCTTATTGAGGATAAAAAACGTACCCGGGTGTTTGGCCAGATAGGTTTTGATTTTAGCCGCCGAATCCAAAAACAGAATCGGATGCGGGCTAAAGAAGTTTGTAGGGGGCATGCTGAGTATCAGGACGTCTTTATCCGTATAATACTTTA
>JBEKSD010000019.1:0-18821 GCA_049517335.1 Candidatus Omnitrophota bacterium
TTCGAGCAAAATAAGCTAGAAAAAATTGCCAAGATGAATACCAACTTTAACATAGACATAAATTTCATCAACAAACAGGGGTCAGAGCCAAAAAGCGGCTCTGACCCCGTTAAATTATAACAGTTTCTCTAAATTACCACCTAAAATTGCTGATTTTTCTTCTTCGGAAATATCTAAGCTGCGCACGGCGTTGATTGAATCGCTGATATCCTTCTTTGCCGGCCAATCGCTACCCCAAAGAATGTGCTTTGCGCCAACCAGCTCAAGCGCTAAATAAAAATTACTCTTTATGGTATTGCCGCCGGTATCCAAGTAAATATTCTTTAAGTAATCCGTGGGCTTTCCTTTTAAATCCTTAACAAAATTTATCCCGCGCAGCATTGAGTAGGTAGCGTCAAAACGCTGCTGCAAATACGGAATTGCTCCGCCAAAGTTAGCAAACACGAACTTTGTCTTGTAATCGCGTAAAATATCGCTCATTAAAAGCTTACCGATACAAATAGTCATATCAAAGACATATTCAATAACCGGCGTAAGCAAGGGATCCTGCACGCACTCAAATCCAATGGGGTTAACTATCTGCGAATGCACAAATATGGAGATATTCCTCTTCTCTGCCTCCCTATATATAGGTAAGAACAGCTTATCATCCAGATACCTGCCATTGTAACTTGAGGCAAGGGAAAGCGCTTTCAATCCTAACTCTTCGCTTGCTCTCTTTATTTCATCAACCATATCCTGCGAATTATCTACCGGCAGAATTGCCGCAGCGATAAATTTCTTAGGGAAACGCTTGATGATTTTAGCCACGTTATCATTATAAATTTTGGCCACCATGCTAAAACTACCTAGCTTCAGGTGCGCATCGGACGTAGGATAAGTTAATACTGCCGCAGCAATACCCGCCTCATCCATCATCTTCACTTGAGCCTCAATATCGCCCCAAGCTTTATGGTAAAAATGCGCGTTAGAAATAATTTCTTCGGGTAACCAGTGGCTATGGCTGTCAATAATCATTAGTGCTCCGTACTCTTTAAGATGCGCTCGGTCATTTCTTTTTCATAGAGCACCTTTATATCATCCAGGCCCTTCTTGCCGAGCTCTTTTACAATTGCTTTTTCAATTGCCTTAAGCTTCAATTCCAGGAAGGCATAATCAGACTTAATTTGTTTTCCCTCAAATTTTAAACCTATGCCGTCCATTTCCTTATTCAGGATATAGGCCTCAAACTCAGCGATGAATTTATCGCACTTCTTGTCCTTATTCTTTGACTTCATCTCTTTTAAGATGAATTTATCAATCTCTAATTGAGTGAATTTACGCTCAATTTTATCCAGCGTTTCCTTGACGGTTTTGTAAAACCAAAGCAAATACCGCTTTTTTAAATTTTTAATTTCCTTTGTGTCCATTTTATCTTATTTCCCAGGATGCGCTTGTTTAAACGGTATAACTGGAGCCGTCCACGGCGTTTGCTGATTAATAATTGCTATCTCCAGCGGGCAGACATTAGCCGGGACTGTTAAAGCAAATTTTACCGCATTTTCAATTGCTTCAGTGGTCATTAAACGCGATGTATCAGTGGTAACTTCCTTAAGTTTTCCGGTTAGCTCCGTATCGGTAACTCCGGGCAATAAAGAAGTAATCTTTATGCCGTGGTCGCGGATCTCCCAGAAGAGGCCCTTTAGAAAAGCGCGTAAGCCGACTTTCAACGAACTGTAAACAAGGAAGTTGCGCGGCAAGGGGTCACAGAGGGTTGAGCCGGAAACCATATTGATGATTGAGCCGGACTTTGCTTTAATCATATCGTTAATCACCAGACGGATTAAGCGCACATAACCCAGATAATTCGTGTGCGCTAATTTTTCAAAATCCTCAATCGGCTGCTCCTGAAACGGGTACTGGCTGGAAACGCCGGCATTATTGATTAAGATATCGATTTTACCGAATTTTTCTTTAGTCTTGTTGACTAAATTTTCCAAATCCTCTAATTTTGCCACATCGCAAACTACCGGCAATACCTCAACTTTATATCTCTTGGCAATTTCATCCGCAGTTTCTTTTAATGACCCTTCCTGGCGCGCAGCTATAGTTAAATTAATGCCTAAGCTTGCGCAGGTAGAAGCAATAGCCTTGCCTATTCCGCGGCTTGCCCCGGTTATAATTGCTGTTTTTCCTTTTAATTCCATTTTACCCCCCTATTTTAGCTTATTTACTTTTTGCAGCGTTCTCAATAACTTCTTTAAAAATCTTTAAATTATCTTTGGAATGCTTATTAATAAAGCCTTCCACTTGCTCGTCGTTAAATTTGGCCTTGTCATCCATTTCAAAGTGCTGAACCCAAGTCAGCTCCATGCCTTCTGGTTTTTGCGTATAGAGCCAGATTATCTTCATATATTTAAAGGGAAATTTCGGGTCATAGCGCTCAGAATAGGTAAAAAATTTATCCTTAAAAAGCAGCCGCCAGGAAACCCAGGATTTACCTTCATCATCAGTAAGGCGGAAGGTAATTTTATTATCTTTTTTCTCTAAAATTTCCGCTTTCTTGTATTCGGTGCCGAATAATTCCGTCCAGCGCGGGATATCATTTGAGATATCAAATATCAGCTCATACGGCGCATTGATAATAATTGAATTGCAGGTGTGTCCCATTTTTTATCCTCCCTATATAATAGCCACCACGCGTGCCCAGGCAGCACCCGTATTTTTTATTCTAACCGGGAAACAGTTAACCTTAAAGCCGAAATCCGGTATCTTGTCTAAATTCGCCAGGCGCTCAATATGGATAAACTCCCTCTTGCGTCCGTAAAAATGCGCAGGATATAACGCCTTAGTGTCTTTTTTATCCAAAAATTCTTTAAGCATGAAGCGGTAAGGCCGGTCTATACCCATTGTATCCACGCCAAAGATTTTTATTCCATTATCCAGCAGGTAATCAATGCTAGAAATGTCTATGCCGGGGTAATCCGTGAAATATTTAGGCGAGCCGTAAAGTTTATATGCTCCGGTGTGGATTAAAACGATATCCAGCGGCTTTAATTTATAATTTATTTTTTTAAGGGCTATTTTTAAATCTTCAGCAGTGATGACTTCATTGGGTTTCTTATAGGTGAGGTCAAGTTTTACCCCGTCCTGATAACAATACTCCAGCGGTATTTCCTCCGCTGTCTTTGAAGCGCGGCCTTCTGACTGGGAGCCGTAATGAAAGGAATAATCAAGGTGTGTCCCGACATGCACCGGCGAATGGACTATCTCCAAAGAAAGGAATTCTTCGTCGGGGAGGTCTTCTTTTTTAACCATGCGTGAGCCTAAAAGATATTTAAGCTTACCCAGAAAAGTTTTTCCCATGAGCACGCGGTTAAATTTCTCAACCCCGGCTTTATGCGTCACCCTTTCAATATCCACATGGTGGACTTCAAAAGCCTTTTCGTCTATTGGTAGACTCAGGTCAATAATTTGCATATTAAACCCCCAGCTTGGACTGAATTATTTTCTCAATATCGCCTAATGTGGAAGATTTGGTTATTTCTTTGGGGCTAAGCTTGGTTGAGAATGCCTTTTCCAGGGCAATGACGATTTCTACCATTTCCGTAGAATCAACTCCAATGGAGTCTAGCAAAGAAACCCCCTCTTTTAATTCTTCCGGCCTCACCTTTAAGAGTTTAACTATTGTATCTTTTATTTTTTCTTTTGTAGCCATTCTTTTTCCTCCTTAAATCTGTACTTCGCCCTTAGTTGCCGCCGCCTCCCATTTATTTATCCCATCCATAACATCCTTGAAGCAGAGCTTGGCCAGCGGGTCAAAATTGCTTTCCATAATCCGGTTAATCCTTCCCGGTTTAGAGAAAAATTCGCGCATGCACCATGAGCCAAGCCGGCCCAAATCCTCAATACTAAGGTGGTCTGTCGGGATAACCGGATGCAGGAAGTCCCAGGTGCTGAAATCTACCTTCTTGGGGTCAATCCAGTTCTTCTTTAAAGCGATCCTCCACATCGGAGAGTTTGGCGCAGGGGTAACGTAACCCACCCAGAGGATGTCCGGGTCAACCTGGTCAGTGAACTCAAAGCGCTGTTTGATGATCTCCTCGGTGTCATAGTCAAAGCCCATCATAATGTCGGCGACTATGGCAATATCATGCTTACGCAATATTTCAATGGTCTTCTTTATTTGGTCTATGGTGATACCCTTGGCGATTTTTTTAAGCTCCGACTGGGTGGTTACCTCAATGCCGAATACTCCCATAAACAACCCGGTCTCTTTCATCAAGGGAAGCACGGATTCGCAATTAACCCAGTCAATAGCCCGACCCAAAGAAACCCACTTGATGTCAATCTTCTTCTTTTTCTTTAACTCGCAGAATTTTCTTACGCGCTCAGGGTCTACGTTAAAATTATCATCCTGAATCACCACTACCTTTACTCCGTATTTATTCTGCAGCAATTCCATTTCCTCTATTACCCGCTCCGGCGATTTAGCGCGCCATTTCAGAAAATCCGAAGGTGAGCGCGGGTCAAACTGGTCCCACTCATAGCAAAAAGTGCAGGCTGACGGGCAGCCGCGGGAAGTGACCATATCCACAAACGGCTTCCAGTAAGTATGCCCCACGTATTTATCCATAGGGAACAAGTCATACGCCGGTAAGGGGAGCTTATCCAAATCTGTCATAAGCGGCTTATGCGGCCCCATCACGATTTTTCCGCCAACGCGCGAGGTAACCCCAGCCACGTCTTTAAAATCTTTCTTTTTATCGATTGCCTCAATCAGGTCGCCAAAAGATTCTTCTTCTCCCATAACCACGAAATCCACGGCCGGGTTCTCTTCCAAAGTCGGTACCGGCATTGCCGAATACCATAAACCGCCGAGGATTATTTTTGTTTTAGGAAGGGCCTGCTTAATCTTCTGGGCTGCTTCTTTAAAATGCCTTAAAACGCCGTATCCGCCATACCCATGCAGCTGCTCACCCATGACCACAATATCAGGATTCTTCTCTTTAACCTGCTCCACCAGCTCTTGCATAGGTATTTGATTGGCTTTTCCGTCAATTACCGCCAGATCCATATAGCCTCTCTCCCGGACATAGGCTGCCCAATGTGCATAGAGCTGATTCGGCGACCTGTGAATTCCATGCGTTGCCCAAGCGCCTACTTTCGGCATGACAAATAAAATCTTCATTTCATTTTCTCCTTTTTAAGTCAGTCCCTATTTTGATTTCTCTATTACGATAGCGGAATTAATTCCCCCTCTGCCGCGTGAAATCACCAAGGCTTTATCTATTTTATATTCCTTGGCTTCTTTACTTACATAATTAAGCGAATTTTCCGCAGGCTCATCCAAATTAATAGTGGGAGGCACAAGATTGTGCTCCATGGCTAAAATTGTAGTAATCAGATCAACTGCTCCGGAGGCGCCAAGCAGATTTCCATACATAGACTTGGGGCAGCTAAGCGGAATTTCCGCAGCCCTTTTAGCGAAAACAGTCTCTATCGCTTTAATCTCCGAACTATCCCAGATATCTACGGCTAAACCGTCCAAGCTGATATAATCTATCTGCTCAGGAGCAACTTTCGCATCATCTAAAGCCATTTTAATTGCCCGCGCCAATTCCCTGCCGTCGGAAGCCGGATTAATCCTGTTTACTCCGTCGCAGGTAGTACCGTATCCGGAAATAACGGCCATAATCTTAGCATTGCGCGACTTAGCGCGGCGGACGCTTTCCAAAACCATGATACCTGAGCCTTCCCCGATTACAAACCCGGAGCGTTTTTTATCAAAAGGCCTGTACGCGCTTTGCGGGTGCGCATTGTCCTTAGAGAGCGCGCCGTAAGTATTGCAGCATAAAAGCGCATAAGGCGTAACCGGCGCTTCCATGCCGCCGGATAAAATCAAATTTAATTTATTCTTGGCCAAAACCTTTTTTGCATACCCCACTGCCATAAGCGAGCTTGCCCTGTCCGCAACAACCGTCTTACTGAAACCCTTTATCCCGTAATAAATGGAGACTTGACCCTGGGGTGCTGCCGGGAACCACGCCGAAGCCATATAAGGAGAAACACCCTCCCTGCCTTCTAGATACAAATCGCGCAACTCTGTTTCCGCGTAAAGCCATCCGCCGATGGCATTTCCCAAAAATATTCCGATGAGACTGGGGTCTTCATTTTTAATATCAATCCCTGCATCCTGCAGGCTCATTTCCGAAGCAATTAATGCCATGTGCGAGAAAGCGTCAATTTTTTTTAAAAGCCTTTCGGAGACGTGGGAATATTTTTCCAAATCGTCAATTTGCCCGGCGATATGCGCGGGGTAAAGTGCTGCGTCAAACCGGGTGATCTCTTTGACAAAAGAACGGCCAGCCTTAATATTCGCCCAAAACTGCCTCTTACCTATTCCGGAAGGCGCGACTATGCCGATACCTGTGACTGCTATCTTTTCCATTATCCACCGAACCTTTTCAGTAATAACGAAGAGTGGATTCCGGAGAATCCGCTCGAGGTCTTAAGGATCATATCTACTTTTTTCTCTATTGCTTTATTAGGGATGTAATATAAATCGCACTGCGGGTCTTTTTCCTCCTGATTTATCGTGGGAGGAAGGATATTTTTTTCAAAAATCATGGCGCAGACGGTAAGCTCTATAGCATTTGCCGCAGCCAGAGGATGGCCGATCATGGACTTAAAGGAGCTCGCTGGTAATTTATAGGCATAAGGACCGAAAACCGTTTTATAAGCGCTTGTTTCAAAAATATCGTTCATGCGCGTGGAAGAACCGTGGGCATTAATATAATCAACCTCATTCGGTTTTATCCCCGCGTCTTTTAAGGCTAAGCTTATACAGCTAACCATAGCCATACCGTCACCCGGCAAATCAGTCATGTGAAAAGCGTTGCAACTTGTGCCAAAACCGATTACCTCGCAGTAAATATGCGCGCTGCGTTTTAAAGCATGGTTTAATTCCTCTAAAACCAGGATACCCGCGCCTTCGCCTAAGACAAACCCGTCGCGTTTATTGTCAAAAGGCCGGCTGGCTTTTTCAGGCTCATCATTACGCACGGAGAGGACATTGACCACGTCAAACGCGCCGAAAGTTATGGGCGTAAGCGGAGCTTCTGCTGCCCCGCAAATCATCACATCATGCTCTCCGTCCTGAATTGTTTCAAGGCCAAAGCCCAACGAGTCGGTCCCGGCAGTGCAACCGGTAGAAAGCGTACTAGAGATGCCTTTTAAGCCGTATCTTGTATTTAATTCTATGGATGGGGTATTAAACATCGCCGCGTCATATAGGTCCGGCCGGACTTTGCTGGGGTCAATGGGCTTCTTACCGTCTTCGGTAACCAAGGCAAATTCTTCTTCCATATATTTTGTCCCGCAAATGGCATTGGCAAGGCAGACGCCGATACGTTCGGGATTTTCTTTCTTAAAATTTAAACCGCTGTCTTTAGCTGCCATATCCCCGGCAACCACGCCGAACTGCACGTATCTATCCATGCGCATTGCTTCTTTGTGCGTAAGCCCCAGCTTAAAAGGGTCAAAATCACGCACCTCTGCGGCAATCTTGGTATTAAAAACGGAAACATCAAACCCGTCCACCAGCCTCACTCCGGAAACGCCGTTGCTCATCCCTTTCCAGACATTTTCTTTTCCTATGCCGTTGGGTGAGATTGTGCCAATACCGGTAATCACCACTCTACGCTTACTCATAAATTATTTACTCTCCTCTACTCTTCTTACCTTAAATACTATATTGCCACCGTCAGGGCAGGTAACCGTATCAATGGAATTGGGGTCAGGCATAAAGAAAAACTTGGCGCCAAAATTTAAGGCAAAGAGCGCTGGAAATGCGGTGTGGAAAGCCGCCCCGCAAAAACCCGGGATACATTTTAACCCGGTTGTTTCCCATTTGTCCCCGACTTTATAGCCAAAAGTACATTTACCTTTGGCCTGGACCACTTCAATAACCATTTTTTTGGGGTTCGGCCCCTTATGCTTCGGGTCTTTGGGAATAAATTCAACTTTTCCTTCTTTATCCAAAATCTCGGCTTTAAATTCTAGCTTCCCGCCGTCAGGACAGGTCACTAAAAGGGAACGTTGGCTATCCCTAAAGCCGAACTTTGCCCCGAAACTTAAAGCATAGATTACCGGGAAAAACGCATGCGCAAGGCCAAGGCAGAAAAATTTCGGCGGATGGGTAAAATCTTCCAGAAATAATTCATCCCCGATTTTATAGCCATGATAACACTCGCCCTCAACTTTTGTGACCGTTAGTTTTAATCTTGGGAATGGCGTATTTACTTCACTCATACTTACCTCTAACTTATGAATTGCTTGGTTGAATTAATTAATTCTTCTTTACTAAAAAACTTTCCTGTTTTCTCAACCTGATGCACCATTTGGACTAACTTTTCGTTAAGGGGTGCGTTTGTTCCTGAATCTTGAGCGATTTTAACAAACTCGCCGTTTATATAATTAATCTCAGAGGCTTTTCCTCTTTTAATGCTCTGCAAAATTGAACCGTATAAAGGCTCTTTACTTAAACCGGCCATAATTCCGGAATATATTTTTGCTGCTTCCAGAGAAGGGATACTTGTTAATTTAGTCAGGCGCTCAAGCGGGAAATCCGGTAAAGAAACCAGTTTTATTCCCGCCTTTGAAATTGCGCTTAAGCCTTCCTTCCAGATATTGATGCTTATCCGGCTTACTTCAATATCCCTGAATGCCTCCTGCATGCTCACGCCCAGAATAGCACTTATGCAATTATTGGCGTTAACAAATAGTTTGAGGTATTTCATCCCGCGTATATTTTCCGAAAGCACGACGGGAAAAGCCTTACCCAAAACTGCCGATAATGCAGCTAAATCTAACTTGTAGCCGGGGAATGCGCTCCCGATAATCCAGTTTCCCTCAAAATTATGTATTACCTGTCCGGCTTCGAGGTAAGTTGAGCCGAACATTACAATACTGGAAACTATCTTCTCTTTAGATAGAAATTTAGCGGCTATATCATCCGCAGCTAAGCCGTTTTGTGTAGTAAGAACAACTGAATCTTTGATATATTTAAGGTTATCCTTTAAGGCTTCTTCAATGTCCTGGGTTTTTGTCGTAACTATTGCCAACTCCGGGCGCTCAGACAATCTTTCTTCTGCCGGAACTGAAACCTTAAACTCTCCTCTTATGCCGGTTATCTTAAAGCCTGAAGAATTGATTGCTTTGGCTGCCTCAGCTCTTGCGGTAAGAGTTACATCCGCACCTTTTAATTTCAAATATCCGGCAACTAAACCGCCGATTGCGCCTGAACCGATAACCGCTATTTTCATCTTAGATTCTTGGGGAAGCCGTATTTTTTGTAATCAAAATCACTCTGCTCTAACAGGCGGATCATCATGCTGTAAAACGGAGAAGGGACATCGGAGAAAAAGGCGCCTATGACGTCTACTTCTTCCACAGAAGGTGCCTTCCTTAACGCTGCTAGCTCTTCGGCTTTTTTAATTACTGCTTCTTGCATAATCCTACGGTGAAAAATCGGGATTTTAGCAATCATCACGTTTAATTTAGTTTGGGTATCGACATTCCAATCCATGACCTAACTCCCTAAGCAGGCTTAAGTTGAAACTCTATTTAAAAATATAGTAAAATTTTACTATATTGATTTTACCAAACTTAACGGGTATTTGTCAAGCAAAAAATGCCGGCTGGTACGCTGAATTTTTTACAATTTTTATATTCTTTTGATAAAACTGGAAAGGAACTGGCATTCTGCATTAAGCATATGGAGATTATGTTCAAGCATGAAGACCGAAGAAGAAGGCTTCTTCTTTAAGGAAACAACCATTCCCTTCAGGCCTTTTGAAAGCTTCTTCAGGATTTGCATGCGCGCGCGCAGGCGGCGTTTTGCTATCCTCGGCTCTATATAGCTTAAAAAATAAAGGCTTAAATCAATGCTGAATCGCGGCCGTTTAAAATTAAGGAAACTTTTGCTTAAAAGCTCAGAGAAACGTTCGGAACCTTTCGGGGTGAGGTAATATACGCGGCGTTCAGGCCGGCGGCCGGCTTTTAAAACCCGCTCTCCGATAAGACCTTTCTTTTCCAGAATTTTTAAAGGGTAATATACTGATTTTAAATCGAGGCCGGCGAAAAGCGAAAGGATCTTGCGTATTTCCTTCTTTATTTCATAGCCGTGTTTGGGGCTTTCCCGAAGCAAGCCTAGTAATAAAAGCTCTTGTTCAATCATGCGACAACGCCCATACCCCTGAACTTTTCGTATCGCTGCCTTAACAATCCCTCTTTATTCAAGCTTCCCAGCTCTTTGAGGTTTTTTAGGACAACCTCTTTTACATTCTGCGCGGTCTTGAGCGGATCGCGGTGCGCTCCGCCTAACGGCTCAGGAACAATCTCATCAATAATCCCCATTTTCAATAATACATCGGAGGTAAGTTTTAAGACCTCTGCGGCATCCGGTGCTTTTGCACCGTTCTTCCAAAGAATAGCAGCGCAGCCTTCGGGCGAAATAACGGAATAATAAGCATTTTCTAAAACGCATACCCTATCGGCCACCCCGACGCCCAATGCTCCGCCTGAGCCGCCCTCGCCGATGACAATGGCAACTATCGGAACGGCCATACGCGCCATCTCCCTTAAATTAAGCGCTATTGCCTGTGACTGGCCGCGCTCTTCAGCTCCTATCCCCGGGTAGGCGCCGGGCGTATCAATAAAAACTACCACCGGAAGATTAAATTGCTCGGCCAACCGCATTACCCTTAAGGCCTTGCGATATCCTTCAGGATGGGCACAGCCGAAATTGCGCTTTAAGTTCTCCTTTGTGTCTCTGCCCTTCTGATGACCCATAACGGCAATTTTTCTTCCGTCAAGTTTGGCAAAACCGCAGATAAGGGCTTTATCTTCGGAGAAAAGCCTGTCCCCGTGCAATTCGACAAAATCAGTCATTAACATACCAATATAATCCAGCGTGTAGGGGCGCAGGGGATGACGAGCAAGTTGGACCCTTTGCCATGCAGTCAAAGTGGTATAAGTATCCTTCTTTAAATGGTCAAGCTTCTCCTCGAGGCGCTTAATTTCGGAAGAAAGGTCTATCTTTTTTTCAGAAACAAAGCTTTTCAGTTCTTCTATTTTCTTCTCTAATTCTACAATTGGTTTTTCAAAATCTAATCCAGCCATTGGTTAGTTCTCGAGTTCGTGAGTAATAAATTCATTAATCTACGATGGTAACTTCCGTGCCGACAGGTACAATTATGTATAATTCTTCAACATCGGGGTTAGACATCCTAATGCAGCCTTCGGTAGCCTGTTTGCCTAAATTCTGCGGTTCAATTGTTCCGTGTATTCCGTAACCGGGCAAATCTATCCCCAGCCAACGCGAGCCTAAAGCATTCTTAGGGTCTGTGGGAGAAATAACATTGTCCCCCTTTTTAAACCAAGTGGGGTTTAACAGTTTGTTGGTAATCTTAAAGTTCCCCGCCGGGGTACAATTATCTTTACCGGTAGAAACTACGTAACTCTTAAGTACTTCTTCTTCACACTTTAAAATTAAAGTATTATTGGACTTATCAATGAGAATACTGAAAGGCGCATTCCACACCTTAATCTTTCTTCCCGGCATAATTGCATCTTTCAGGTTATTACTTTTTTTAATCAGTTCCGGTGTTGTCTTAAATTTACGCGCGATTTTAATCAGGGTATCGCCCGGCTCAATCTCATAAAGGACGCTTTTAGAGGTGATGACGGGCGAGAATAGTAATTTTATATTCAATTCTTCGCTCTTTTTCTGCCAATTCGCCACTTCCGGCGAATTCGTAAAATCATTGATTAATTTCAGATAAATATCCTTTGCGGCCAATAAATCGCCTTTTGCCGAAAGTTCTTTAGCCTGATTGACCAACGCCCGCGGGGAGGGGCCACTTCCTTTTTTTAGACTGAAAATTATTATGCCGCCTAAGATTATGGCTACCGTAATAATTACCCCCAAAACTTTCCTGTTCACCTGGCTCCTCCTTATATTATAAGCTTAGTAAGCTATTAAAGCGATTATAACCCCTAAAATTAAACCTATTATTACTTCAATAGGTGTATGACCTATGAGTTCGCGAAGGCGCAGCTCTTCAATCTTACCCTGCCAATATATGTCGTCCATTATTTTATTTAATATGCGCGCCTGTTTACCCGTTGACCTGCGCACGCCTTGGGCGTCAAACATGACCACAATGGCAAAAGAGGCTGCCAAGGCGAAATATGCGCTGTTAAAACCCTGTTCAAGCCCCACGGCAGTAGCAAGGCATGCCGCACCTGCAGCATGCGAAGAAGGCATGCCTCCGCTACCGATAAGCCAGCGGAAATCAAATTTTTTCTGCGTGACAAACCCTACAAACAACTTAATGGTCTGGGCAATAAGCCAGGCAGAAATAGTCGTCATCAAAACCTTATTATGGGATATTTCCCGTAATACTTCTCTCATTATTTATTTTGGAGGGCAGGGGTTACTTCAATCTTGACTTTTTTCGATATTGTAGACTTACCGCCTTTTAAGAGGTAACCCTGATTACCTTCTAAGGTCTTCTCGGATTGTGTCTGCTGTATCATCACAATACCCACTCTGCGGGCCTGCTTCTTCAATTCTGAAATAGCTTTTTTCAATTCAATTATCGAATTCAGTTTTATTTTGAGCGCTTCATTATCAGAGGTAAGTTTGTTTTTTTCCTCCCCCAGAGCTACATTTTCTTTCTTTAAAAGAGAAACCTGCGTATTTAAAGAATCAACAGCCTTATCGGTTTGCGTAAAGTTTGAGAATAATTTAGATAATCTTTTCCGGCTTGCTTTTAAGTTATCTTGTAATTCCACCTTTTCTTGAGCGAGTTTCTGGTTTTGCGATTTCTCTTTCTCTAGCGCTACCGACAGCTTTTGTTTCTCTTTCTCCAGCACATTTATTTCTATTTTTTTCTCTGCCAGTTCGCTCATAAGCGTATATTTTTCTTTTAAGGTAATAACGTACTTATAAGCGCTAAATACGGCTATGCCTATAAGGAGCACAATAGCTATATTCTTAAAAGATGCTCCACTCAGTTTTTGCATAGGTATATTATACCGGCGCAGGATTAAAAAGGCAAGTTTTTTTATCAGTTAGATTCCTTCCCCTGCTCCATCTTTAAGGCAGGGAGGTAAATATGCTGGCAAAGGTATTTAGTTTTGGAATTCTAGGTATTGAAGCTTATCCTGTGGAAATAGAGGTGGATCTGGCAAGAGGACTGCCTACCGTAACTATTGTGGGAATGGCGAATACGGCAATCAGGGAAAGAGGGATTTCTTTGTTTAAGATTTAATCCTATCAGGGCTATATTTTACCCATTTCTTTTTCAATATGACCAATTAGTTCTTTTGTGCTTACCGGCTTCGCAATAAAAAGATGCCCTCCGATACTGCCTTTGTTATTCTCTAATTCTTCTTTCTTAGCAATTGCAGTTAAAAATACGACGGGAATACCTTTGGTTTCATAGTCATTTTCTAGCTGATAGCAGACATCGCCGCCGTCTGCATCCAGCATCATAATATCTAGAAGAATCAAGTCCGGCTTAAACTCCTTGGCAGCAACCAGCCCAAGCAGCCCCTTATTTTCTATTTTAACTTCGTATTGTCCGGTCCGTTCAAGGTTTAATTTTATCAATTCCGTAAAATCCACTTCATCGTCAATAACCAATATCCTCTTCTTTTTCATACCCGCACCCCCGTTTCAATCCGATGCTTTGTTTAGACAGTTTCCCTACCCATTTTATTACGTTTCGGCTGTCTTTAAAATAATGGTCATTTTAGTCCCCTGCCCGAGTTTGCTTTCTACATATATCAGACCCCTGTGCATATGAATTATATTCCTAGTTACGGATAATCCTAGGCCGACGCCCTTCGGGCCCTTTGTAGTAAAAAAGGGGTCAAAGATTCTCTTCAGGTTTTCTTCAGAGATTCCTATTCCTGTGTCCTCAATTTCGACTATTACCACCTTTTCTCCGAGTTGAAAATTGTCCTGGGCCCTTCTACCTATGCCATTTCTTATTTCTGCTAATTTTTTATCAAAACTACGGATGACAATCTTGCCTCCGTCAGGAATAGCCTGCGCCGCATTCAATAGTATATTAATGAATACCTGTTCTAATTTGTTTTTATCCGCCAAGACCTTGGGTATGTCTTTTTTTATTTCTATTATAGTATCTATATTCTCAAATTTAAGTCTGGCCTTTACTAAGGTCAAAGAAGTTTCTAAAATAGAATTTATGTCTTCTACTTTTAAACCAAAGCTGGCAGTCTTGGAAAAATCAAGCAGAGAGGCTATAATATTATCCGCCCTGTTGATGTTATCCTCAAGTATATGTAGGGCCTTAAGGATATCCCCCTCTTTGGCGGATAGCCTGCTTTCCAGATAATTAACACCTTGGAGTATTATTGCTAATGGATTCCTTACCTCATGGGCTACACCGCTGGCTAATTTACCGATGGCGTTTAATTTCTCGGCCTGGATAAGCTGGTCCTGTGTTTCTTTCAGCCTTATGTATGCGTCTCTTACCTCCTGCTCGCGCATCTTAAGCAATTCCTGGCCTTCTTTTAGCTCGTTAATCAACATTTCCTTTTCTCGTTCTCGCATAAATCCGTTGAAATGCTGTCTGCCTGAGAATTTTGAGACAAGCACGGCAATAAGCGCCGTGGAAAATAAAAAGGAGTTTGCGTAGTAGAAATTGACCAGATTAAAAACAGAACCGTTGGCAAACATCGCCAAATTGTAAATAATAATCTGCGTGAGGTAAAACAAGAGATTACTCATGTAGTAAAAGGGATTGAAAAAAATCGAGCCCAGAAAAATAAGGTTTACTCCGGAGTAATAAGGGCTGCTTGAGCCGTTACTGAGGTAGACCATAAGACATAAGCTGGCGCTCATCAGGAATGCGATTATATTAATGTACCAGAGGATATATTTTTTTGTCTTTTTGAAGAAGGTAAGCAGGAAAAGGATGACACCTATCAGGACATCAAATACGCGTACCTGAAGGAAAAACCTGCCCAGATGAGGATAGATTTCATAATCAAAGAAGTTGAAACCTATACTGATGAGTGTGCCTATGAATACAAGTATCCTAAAACGGGAAACAAAGATGTCGCGGATTGATTCTCGGTACTGGATGGCAAGTTTTTCTTTAAAAGATCTCTATCTATCATTAGATATGCTGGCAACCTTTTAAAAGACAACCTGTTAACATGATGGGGATTCCGGAGCAAACGGCCTCCAGTATCCCCTTATTTACTTAAAAAGCTTTTTACCTGCATGACAAGACATAGCACCATTAGAAAAGAAATATGGGGGGGCAGCAAAAATCATATTAATGGAATCAGTAGGAATTGAATCCATTATATCGAGACAATTACCTAGAAATAAAATACAGTTTTCATTTCGATTAATATAAAATGGCTTAATGCTTACTGTCGAAATTATGTTCTTATATGAATAGCTCATTTCAAATCCTATTTGCTTATTGGTGGAATTATTCTCATTCATATTTTACCTCCAGAATTACTGATAATCAAGTTTTATTGGTATAACCAAAGTTATGCATCCCTGCCCCTGCGGCGCACTTGGACAACATAAATCTGCCTGCCGCTGCATGCCAAATCAAGTCTATAAATACCGTTTAAAGATCTCCGGCCCTTTGCTGGACAGGATCGACATCCACATTGAAGTACCGACAGCAAAGTATCAAGAGCTATCCGGCAACCTGCCTGCCGAGACTTCTCTACAAATCAAGGAAAGGGTGAATAAGACCCAGGCCGCTCAAAGGGAAAAGTTCAAAGGCGAGGGTATTTTTTACAACGCCCAGATGAGCCATAAGCAGGTGAGAAAGTTTTGTACTTTAGGCAAAGAGGAAAATGAATTGTTAAAAATGGCAATGACTGAACTTAATTTTAACGCTCGGGCTTATGATAAGATATTGAAGGTATCAAGAACGATTGCTGACCTTGCCGGTTCAGAACAGATAAAAACAGAGAACTTATCAGAAGCGATACAATATAGGAGTTTAGATAGACAGTGGTGGTAATATCTATTTACCAAATATCTCTTTTAAAATTACATCGGCTATATTCTCGGCTAACAACTTATTACCTCTATCGGTACAATGGCCAAAATCACCGGCGAACATATCAGTAAAATATTCTTTGTATGTAGCGGCCCTTAATGCTTTCTTAAATATTTTCTCATTATCCACAAATATAACCCCTTCTTGCCACTCGAATATCTTCCTTAAAGATTCCTCATCGCGTAACGGATATTGTACGCAAACAAGTTTAATATTACTCTCATCTAATTTCTTTTTAATCTTCAGATAATTATTGCGTGTTATATCAACATACCCTCTGAACCTCAAGCGATTTGCCCTTTCATAATATTCACGAGAAAGTCCGTGTTTTCCCATTTCATTATATAACACAGATAGAGCACTGTATATTTTATCGTTATAAGGATCCCTCTCTATTGCTTTTTTGAATGATTCTTCGGCTTGAGAAAATAAATTATTGGCCTTGTAAAGCAATCCCAGCTCAAAATAAACCCGTCCGCTTTGAGGATTTATTTCCGCGGCCTTCTTGAATGATGCTTCCGCACCGTAAAAATTATTTAGAAAGTCATAACACCATCCTAATTCAAGATATGCATAAAAATCTTCTGGTTTTATCTCTATCACTTTCTTGAATGATTCAACTGCTGCAATATTATTACCCAGGGCTTTATAACACCAGCCTAATCCAAAATATGCTTCATAGCTATAGGGCTTAACTTCTATCTCTTTATTAAACGATTCCACTGCTCGAGCTAAATCACCCTGGTCTCTATAAAACCGCCCTCTCTGCACATATGACCGATCAATCCGGGGTTTCATTTGTTCTGCCTTGCCATATGATTCTACAGTGCCAACGGATAACGCTGGATTCTTATCAGAATCTTTTATCGAATAATTAGCGGCAACTCGACTGAGCTCCTGACATTTAGTCACTATATGCAATCCAAGAAGTCTTATCAATTTATAAGTTCTAAAGTTTACGAGTAAACGATCAATACCTGAATTAGGCATATTTTTATAAGCCATATGAACGCCGTTGTCGTTTATGCCAATCATTGCAACTACAATATCAGGATGATATTGACCAATATTAGATTGAAGGTTGTTGAGTATAACAGAAGAATTGGTTCCGATTAATCCCTTATCAATGACGCTGAATTTTATTCCTATATTACGTTGATTCAATATTTCCTCAAGAAAATGTGGGTATTGACCTGCCGTAGTTGACTCACCCAAACACATAATACGGCAGGCGCCTTTTTGTTTTATAGATTGCTGATTTCTGTAATCTTGCAAAGACAGCAATACAAATCCGCCTAAGCGTAATCCTATCTCAAGAATAGTCAGAGTCAGAAATAATCCAAATAACATAAGGACGACTTTCTGCCATAATGGTGTTTTACTTCGGTCTTGATTATCTTTATTCATACACAATCGTTTGTAAATGTATCCATCTATAATATATCTTTATCCATCCTGTTTTATATCTTCTTGCTTCTTGTACCCATCCTTTTCTCCAAAATATACTATAAGCGGTATCTTAAGTCTATATATTTCTGTATATCCAAGATTATGAACCCCTGCCTATTCATAAAGTGGCATACCATAGTTAAACACCAGCTAATTGTTCAAAACTAATTTTTATTGTAGGGAAATACGGCGAATTACTATTTAGATTTCCAAAGTGAGCCGCACTATCGGCGATTTGGCGAGAGAGGAAATTACCCTAACCCAACACGTTCCAGAGGTGGCTTATTAGATAAATTTTTTCAGCCGGATTCTTCTGTTCAATGCTTTTGTTCAATTTTCATATGGCCGCCTCTTTTTTTGAAAATGCCACTTCTATCTTAAAATGGTCAATAATTTAACTAACGAATATGGCTTAAAACAAGAACTTAGATTTGCATTATTTTCTATGAGGCTTGAGGGCATCTAGGAATTTAGGATCAACCTGATTTCCTAGTTTGAGCACTTTATCACAATGGTATATTGCCAAATCATATTTTTTTTGATAAAAATATGCCTTGGCTAGATTAAAATGTGCTATTGCAAAATCAGGATTAATTTCTATTATTCTGTTCCATACCTCTATAGCTTTATCGGTCTGGCCTTTTTCAGCATATATTGAAGCTAAGTTGTTATATGCCTCTACATATGTCGAATCAATTTCTGTAGCCTTCCAATACCACTTTAAAGATTCTTCTTTATTTCCGGCATGGTCATATATTGCGCCCAAAGCATAGTATGCGCCTGGGTTATTCGGCTCTTTCTCGATAGCCATTTTAAATAAAGCTACGGCTTTATCTTTCTCCCCTAAAGAATAATATATGGTGCCGAGATTAAAATAAGGATCCGCATAATAAGGATTGAGCTCTATTGCTTTTTTTAAGGTTGCTATCGCATCTTCTTTTTTACCGAGTGCATCTTGCACATTAGCAAGATTTACAATTGCATGTAATAAATCAGTATGGAAGTAGGCTTGATTTTTAAAAATATGTTTATCGGCATAACCAATTTTTATCCCTTGGATGAAATCATCATAGGCCTTCTCATACTGACCTTTCTTAAAAAACATTGTGCCTCTAGAATTATAAGCGGTTACGCTGGGATAATTCTTCAAAGCATCGCTCCATAGAGTAATACCGTCCTTCCACACCTTGCATCTGTTGTAGGTTAAGATTGATAGGCTTAGGATGATAAAGATTATCAATGCTATAAGCAAGGATTTAG
>JBEKSD010000020.1:0-18777 GCA_049517335.1 Candidatus Omnitrophota bacterium
CTACATGCCCAATCCATCTTCCACATCGATCAACAACTAAGAATAATAAACGTGATGAATTGCTTAAAACATGTTCTTTTAACCAATTCTTTGTACCTTCAAACGTAACTTTAAATTTTGTTGGATAGGCGAAACAGTTTTCTTCACGCCATTTAGCTAATAACGAAATCAAGCAATCATCTTCCACATAAGCATAATTAATTGGAACCAAAATACCGGAATTTTTAGGTAACGGAATACCCTTGGCTACAGCTTCATAAAAAGCCGCATCTTGTTTTAAAAATGAAAATTCATTTTTAATACTTTTTGCAAATATTTTTACTAACTCAGGATCTCCCAACTAAGAATCTCCCTATTTCATCAATAATATATTCAATCTGTTCAGACCTTAACCCAGGATATACACCCAACCAGAAACTATCATTCATAAGCTTATCAGTATTCTGTAAGCTACCGACAACACGATAATCGCGTCCCCTGGCTAGCGATGCAAAACACGGGTGACAAATAAGGTTGCCAGCGAATAGATTACGTGTCTGAATTTTTTTAGATTCTAAGTATCTTACCAGATCGTTTCGCGAAAATAACAATCCATCCTTTATGATAAGTAAAAACCCAAACCATGAAGGATCGCTATCTGCTGTTGCTATAGGCAAAATAAAAATTTTATCGAATAATTGTAACCCATCATAAATACATTTAAAATTTTGCTTACGCTTACGAACAAAACTCTTTAATTTATTAAGCTGCGCGCAATCAATTGCACCTTGTAAGAACCCAAGAAACCTTCAAAGCCGGTTATAAGTACTTTCTTGTTTTTCCAAAATCCCTTATCTATTGCCTTCATTTCCATACCTTCCAAGGAGCAGAGCCGGATTGCCATGCTCTCTCAAAACTTATTTTATCCCTTAAAGTATCCATACACCCCCAGAAACCGATATGCTTATAAGCGCATAATTTCCCCTGCCTTGATAATTTCTCAAGAGGCTCTTTTTCCCAAACAACCGTGTCATTGTTTTCTATAAAATTAAATATCTCTGGCTCAAGAACAAAAAAACCTCCATTAATCCATCCGCCTTCACCTTTAGGTTTTTCCAGAAACGAAGAGACATTGTCTTCAGCATCTATATCCAATACTCCAAACCTTCCTATATTCTGTATAGCAGTTAATGTCGCTATTTTTTTATTCTTCTTGTGAAATTGAACCAGTTTTTTCATATTAATATCCGCTAACCCATCACTATAAGTTAAAAGAAAGGTTTGATTTCTCACATATTTCTTTACCCTCTTAAGCCTACTTCCGGTCATTGTTTCTAAGCCCGTATCCACCAAAGTAATCCTCCATGGTTCAGAAGTAGTGGTATGAATTTTTGTTTCATTATTAGATAAATCTATGGTCACATCACTCATATGCATGAAATAGTGAGAAAAGTATTCCTTTATCATATACCCCCTGTATCCCAAACAGATAATAAAATCATTAAAACCATAATGAGAATACAGTTTCATAATATGCCAAATAACCGGCTTACCGCCAATTTCCACCATCGGCTTAGGCAAAACCTCTGTTTCTTCGCTGATTCTTGTCCCTCTGCCACCTGCTAAAATGACTACCTTCATAAAACGCTCCTTTAAATTTTTAGTTTGTACTTTTATACCACTCAATGGTTTTCTTTAGGCCAACTTCAAATTTTGTTTTCGCCCTAAAACCAAATTCCTTAAAAGCTTTCTTTGTATCCAAACACCTTCTTGGCTGACCATCAGGCTTGGTTTTATCCCAGATAATCTTGCCTTTAAAACCAGTGAGCTTTACAATTAACCTTACCAGATCTTTAATTGGAATCTCAAATCCCGCACCTAAGTTAACCGGATCGGGTTTATTATATTTCTCAGTGGCTAAAATAATAGCTTCGGCGACATCTTCAACATAAAGGAATTCACGGGTGGGTTTACCGGTGCCCCAAACAATAAGTTCAGGAACAGTTTCCTTCGGGGACAGTCCCTTTTGAGCGTCAATGCATTTTCTGATAAGCGCGGGGATTACATGAGACGAATTAGGGTCAAAGTTGTCACCCGGGCCGTAAAGATTGACAGGCAGTAAAAATATGCTATTAAAGCCATATTGCTGGCGGTATGCTTGAGATTGCACTAAAAGCATTTTTTTGGCTAAACCATAAGGAGCATTTGTTTCTTCGGGATAGCCGTTCCATAAATTTTCTTCTTTAAAAGGAATAGGAGTAAATTTAGGATAAGCACAGATGGTTCCAAGAGCCACAAACTTTTCTATACTAGCCTGCCGGCCAATTTCCATCATCTGAGTGCCCATCATCAAGTTCTCATAGAAGAACTTCCCCGGATTATCACGATTAGCACCGATGCCGCCTACTTTAGCAGCAAGGTGAATAACGATATCCGGCTTAGCATCGGAATAAAGCCGCTTAACCGCTTCCATATTAACTAAATCGTAATCTTCAATGCGTGGGATAAAGATATCTTTGCAGCCGCGTTCCTTTAGCTTGGTAACAAGATGCTTGCCCAAGAAACCTGCGCCACCGGTAACCGTAATGCGCTTATTTATTAAGTTAATCATGGTTTACATACCAAAGGTGACAGTCACCTTTAACCTTATAAGTTAATCAGCTTTCCACCATCTGTTAGGAAATTTCTTCTGAAGAATCTTGTCGCCTTCTCCTACTGGCTCTAACCCGCAACCCCGCATATCAGCATCAATCATTATTTTTACTAAATCTTGAAACTTTACTTTTGGCTGCCACTTAAATACCTTCTTTACTTTCTTAATATCGGCAATAAGATTGCTCACTTCTGTGGGCCGAAAATAACGCGGGTCAATTTCTATATACTTTTTCCATTTTAGGCCCACGTAATTAAAAGCTTCCTCTACCAATTCTTTCACAGAATGAGACTCGCCCGTACCCGTAACATAATCATCGGGCTTATTCTGCTGTAGAATTTTCCACATCATCTCTGTGTACTCCGGAGCATAGCCCCAGTCTCTTTTAGCCTCAAGATTACCAAGGTAAAGCTTATCCTGCTTACCGGCTAAGATGTTAACTACTGCCCGGGTGATTTTCCTGCTTACAAAAGTTTCACCCCTACGAGGGCTTTCATGATTAAAAAGTATGCCGTTACAGGCAAACATATTATATCCATCACGATAGTTTTTGGTAAACCAGTACGAATAAAGCTTGGCGCAGGCATAAGGGCTTTGCGGCTGAAACTGAGTAGTTTCTGATTGTGGAGGAAGCGCGGAGCCAAACATTTCGCTGGAAGATGATTGATAAAACTTGATTTTCTTACCGCTACGACGGATTGCTTCCAGGATACGTGTTGTGCCTAAACCGGTAATATTTCCTGTATATTCGGGGATATCAAAACTCACTCTTACATGGCTTTGGGCGGCCAGATGATATACTTCATCAGGTTTTATATTAAAGATGATGTTATTGATCTGTTCAGCATCTGAAATATCGCCATAATGTAGGAATAATTTGGCGTTTTTAGAATGCGGGTCAACGTAAATATGACCTATCCTTCCGGTATTAAAAGTGCTTGCCCTTCTTATGATGCCATGCACTTCATATCCTTTAGATAGAAGCAATTCTGCTAAATAAGAACCATCTTGTCCTGTGATACCAGTTATCAGCGCCTTTTTAATCATGTTTTTTTAGATTATTCTTCCAATATTCCTGCAAAAATACTGCAGATACTGCCGATATAAACCCGAGAAAAATAGATAGAATTAAACTCCTCTTTTTAGATGGACTTATAGGATAACGGGAAGCTTCCGGCTCTTTAAGAATCTTCAGATTGGAAAATAATTGCTTTTTTAACTTTAGTTTATCAATTTCAATCTGGTAATTATCTATTTGGGTTTTAAGATTCTTAATTTCGGAGCGCCTGTCAATTGCCCGTGATTTAAAATCAGCAAGCTGGTTATTTAACTGGTTTATATAGCCAAGATTAAGCTGGATTGTATTGGAATAAAGTAAGCTGGACATTTCGTTATCTTTTGAGGCATTTTTTAATAAAATATCCCTTTTGTTCACAAGGTCTGTAGTATTAGCGCTAACCGATTTAATTTCGTCGTATAATTTCTCCTGCCGCAGCGTTATTTCTTTTAAGCGTTCCTCTAAGGGATCAACATTTTCCTTTAGACTTACGATATTATTAATGATTATTTTGATTTCGTTATCTATCTCATCGTTCTTTAACTGAATTAAACCGCTATACTTTTTAAATACTATATCGTAAAGCACTGTTAGTATCTTTATGCCTAGCTCTCTGTCTTTGCTCCTTTCATTAATGCTTAACTCCATTAAATTAGTATTAGAAGGTATAGATACGTAAAAATATAAGTCCGTTTTAAGCGGGTCTAAATCCAGCTTTTTCATAATTTCTGTGTTAAACGCCTTATTTATGACAAGAAATTTCAGGTTCTCCGACATATTAAGAGAAGGGCTCTCTTTCTCGGATAATGACTCTTCAGTAATCGGCGTTTGGATAATCATCGTTATCTTATATATTTTTGGAGCAAGTACAATATAGGCCAGTCCTATGGCAAGAATGGACAAGAATACTCTAACGAAGGTCTTTTTGCGCTTAGCAAGTACTTTGATATACTGATTCAAGTCTATATCCATCTCTTCGTAATTTTGGCTATTTTGTTCCATATTAACCTCCTTAGATTAAATTCTGAAAATTCCCAAATGAATATTATTTCTTCTCTTGTGCATAGTATATTTGTTTAATAGTACTTTCTATATCGTAGCTGTGATTCCATTCAGGATAATGCGCTCTGAATTTGGAGACATCGCTGATCCACCAGATGTGGTCACCTACCCTGTTTTTATCCGTGTATTCATAATCTAGCTTTCTACCGGTAATCTTTTCGCAGATATCAATTGCCTCTAAAACTGATACATTGGCGAACCTTGAACCGCCGATATTATAAACTTCTCCGCTACGCGGCGCCTGAAAGAAATGATAAAAAGCATTTGCCAAATCATAGGAATGGATATTGTCGCGCACCTGTTTTCCCTTATAACCATAAATAGTATATTTTCTTCCCCTGACACAGCATTTTATAAGATATGACAAGAAACCATGTAATTCCGCGCCGGAATGTAACGGCCCGGTTAGGCAGCCTGCCCTGAAAATTGCCGTCTTCATTCCGAAATAGCGACCGTATTCCTGCGTAAGGATATCCGCCGCAACTTTTGATGCTCCGAATAAACTATGCAGGCAGTTATCAATACTCATCCCCTCATCTATTCCCTTGTAATAAGGGTGACTTTCGGGCAGCTCATATCTCTTATCAAGTTCTAGCAAAGGCAGTGAATTTGGCCTGTCACCATAGACTTTATTTGTTGAAACAAAAATAAACACAGCCTGCGCTGAATAATTCCGGTATGCTTCTAGCAGGTTTAAGGTCCCATTGGCGTTAACTGCGAAATCAATTTTGGGTGCTCTTGCCGCCCAATCATGCGAAGGTTGAGCTGCCGCATGGACGATTAAAACAATATTCTTCGCAAATTTTTTAAATAACCTATTTACCTTGCCTGCATCCCTTATATCAATATTATAATGAGTATAATTCTTATACTTCTTCTCAAGGCGTTTCTTATTCCAAATTATACTTCCGTCGTTACCAAAAAAAACTTTGCGCATATTATTGTCAATACCGACAACATCAAATCCTTTCTCAGCGAAAAAACTTACTGCTTCAGAGCCGATTAACCCGCAGGAACCGCTAACAATTACGACTGACAATTCACTCTCCCGTATTTATAGTAAAAGATTAAAAGTATAACCAAAGTAACAAAAGTAATGCTATTTGCCATAATAATTATAGGATCCCTTCTTGCCAAACCGTATACAAACCACAAAAATACTCCAATAGTAAGTTGGATGATGGTAATCATGCTTACGTCTTTGGCGGACTTCGTCTTTATGACTTTGACAATCTGCGGGATGAATGAAAACATGGTTAAGATTGCGGCTAATAATCCAATAATATTCCAGATCATCTATTTTTATAAAGCGGTGCTATATTTTTCCACTTCCCGAATAACCACTCTTTGTTAAATAAACACCACTCTACCGTTTTCTCAAGGCCTTCCTCAAACTTCACTTCAGGCTGCCAGCCTGTTTCTCTTTTAATTTTCCTTGAATCAAGCCTATACCGGATATCATGGCCGGGCCGGTCTTTTACAAACTGAATCAAATCTTCTTTGGCTTCTAAGATCTTTAACAACATCTTCACAACTTGAATATTCTGCAATTCATAATCACTTCCTAAATTGTAAACCTCACCCACCCTGCCTTTATTTAATACTTTTAAAATAGCATCCGCGGTATCAGCGACAAAAAGCCACTCCCGGACATTCTTCCCCTGAGCATAAACGGGTACTTTTCTATTCTGGAGGATTCTTAATATAGAGAGAGGAATCAATTTTTCAGGATACTGCCCCGGCCCGTAATTATTACTTGGCCGCACTATTATTGCTGGAAAATTGAACGTGCGTACATAAGACCTGACCAGTAAATCCGCGGCAGCCTTTGAGGCCGCATATGGAGAACTTGGCTTAAGGGGCGAACCTTCGTGGAATTCTCCATTTTCTAAATCTCCGTAGACCTCATCAGTACTAATATGGATAAATCTATCTACCCTATTCTTTTTAGCGGCATTCAATAATACAGCCGTGCCGCCAATATTCGTTTCAATGAACGAACGTGAATCAAGGATGCTTCTGTCAACGTGTGACTCAGCGGCAAAATGAATTAGCGCATCAGGTAGATCATTTGTAAATATTTTTTCTATTCTTGCCTTATCGCAAATATCCGCCCTATAAAACTTGAATTTGTCTTTTACCTCTTTTAATCTCGTTAAATCTCCGGCATAAGTAAGCTTATCCACAACGGAAATTTTATAACCGTCTTTAAGCGCTTTCTTAACAAAAACGCTGCCGATAAAGCCGGCACCACCGGTAACTAAGAGTTTACGTAACCTTCTACGCATTCTTCCAGAACCTCGCTGATATTTCTTACCTTAAAACCGCTCTTCTCTAACTTTGACGTAGACAGTAATAGGTTTGTCCTGACCAGTTTCAAGTCTTTTAGATTGATAATCCGATATTTAAAATCCGGGTTAAATTTTTTATAAATATCCAGCAGTTCAGGATATCTTAACCCGCCCTTGTTAACCAGATTATAAATTCCCCGGGCATCAATCTTAATCAGGTGTTTTAATGCTTTGATAAAATCAGGGATATAAGTAACGGAATTAGGGATATCAATTACTTTCTTATATCTAATCAGTTTGGTAAGGATATTTTTAGGGGATGGCTGATTATCGAGCGGGATTCTTATACGGGGAATAAGGATGTCATATCTTTTTGATAAAATATTAAGTGGCTGTTCGGAATAAATTTTTGTGCGGCTGTAAAAAAGTTCAAAGAAATCAGGTACTAAATCTTCTTTTATTGGCTTATCTTTTTTATAGTTATAGCGGAATATGCATCCGGAACTGATATGCACGAGCTTAATATTACGGCGCAAAGCTATCTCAGCTAAGATAAGAGGCAAAAAAGAATTGGCGGTCAATGTGCTATCTTTAACCAATTCGCAATCATCAACATTATGCCTGCCGGTTATCCCGATACAATTGATAATAATATTCGGATTAAAGCGCTTGATCTCCTTCTCGGCATCACGGTAAGAATAAATCAATCTGTCGGAAATATCGCAGGCGAATTCTTTTTGTAATTTACTCCCGATAA
Source organism: Candidatus Omnitrophota bacterium (assembly GCA_049517335.1). Lineage (GTDB taxonomy): Bacteria > Omnitrophota > Gorgyraeia > Gygaellales > Profunditerraquicolaceae > JBEKSD01. The sequence goes on from JBEKSD010000020.1 coordinate 7,800, forward strand.
AACCCTTACCTAGAACCAGCATCTTATTTCTCATCAATAACTTTCTTTAAATATTCACCGTATCCGGTATCAATTTTTTCTGCCAGTTTCTTAAGCTGCCCCTTGGTAATATACCCCATACGATAGGCAACTTCCTCAATACAGCCGATTTTCAAGCCCTGCCGCTGTTCTATTGTCTTAATAAACATCGCGGCATCAATTAAGGAATCAGCGGTCCCGGTATCCAACCAAGCATGCCCCCGGCCAAGCAGGCGCACCTTAAGTTTGCCTTTTTTTAAATATTCTTTGTTTAAATCGGTTATTTCAAGCTCCCCCCTGTGGCTAGGTTTAAGGCGCTTGACCATCTTTACCGCCTGGTTATCATAAAAATAAATCCCGCAAACGGCGCAGTTTGACTTCGGCTTATGCGGTTTTTCTTCCAATGAAATTACATTGTAATTATTATCGAACTCTATAACGCCGTACCTCTTGGGGTCATTAACATAATAACCAAAGACCAACGCTCCATCATCCAGAATTGCGCCTTCCTGAACAAAGCTAGCAAGGCTATCTCCATAAAATATATTATCACCGAGGATAAGGCATACGCTGTCTTTGCCTATAAACCTCTCACCCAAAATTAAACTCTCAGCAATACCTTTGGGTTCCTTTTGCACTGCGTAACTCAATTTAAGGCCCAAATCTCCTCCCTCACCCAGCATTTCCTTAAACCTTGGGGTATCTTGGGGCGTTGAAATTATCAGGATCTCCTTTATGCCTGAGAGCATTAAGACTGATAAAGGATAATATATCATCGGTTTATCATAAACCGGCAGCATCTGCTTACAGACGCTGCGGGTTATCGGATAAAGTCGGGTTGACCTGCCGCCCGCAAGGATTATGCCCTTCATAATGCCCTTTTCTCCTTCCTTAAAAAACAACCTTTAATATAGCACAAAAAAGGGCTGTTTCAAGGATTAAATTAGGGTTATAACTTGATTATTATCAGGTAAATAAGTGTAAAACTGGCGTCACGCTTTTGGTTCATTTAACCAATACTCAAGTTGCTTGTTTTTGTTAATACGGAAGATTCCTTTTGTTTTTAAGGTAGGTTTAAATTTTACTGAGCTGAACTGATTTTAAGGCAGTTTTGCTTATTTATTGTGTATTTTAATCTCATCCTCAGGCAGGGGGTCAGCGCTATTTGGCTCTCATCCCCCTGTTGATGATTTTTATGCTAAGCTAATTTTAAGGAACCTGCGTGAACCGACTTTTAGAATACCCGAGGTAGGGAGAAAACTTTCTTTATCAATTTTCTCATCATTAAAAAATACTCCGCCCTGCTTAAGCAGACGCCGGGCTTCGTTACCGCTCTTAACCAACCCGCTCTCAGTCATAATTAGCAGCACGGTCTTCTTCCCGTCAGTTTTAAACTCCGGGATGTCCTGCGGGGTTTCTTTCTCAGTGAAGACACGCACAAATTCTGAATACGCTTTTTCAGCTTCCTCTTTAGAGTGGTATTGTGTAATTATAATCTTGGCTAAATTAACCTTGGCTTCTTTAGGATGCATTTTTTTGACCGTTTCTAAATCCTCGTCGGTAAGCAAGGTATAGTATTTCAGCATAACTTCATCCGAAATAGACATTATCTTGCCGAAGATATCTTTAGCCGGCTCATTTATGCCGATGTAGTTTGAGAAAGATTTACTCATCTTCTGCACGCCGTCAGTGCCTTCAAGAAGAGGCATTGTAAGCACGACCTGCTGTGCCTGATTATAATCCTTCTGCATATCGCGACCCATAAGCAGATTGAAAATCTGGTCGGTCCCGCCTAACTCCACGTCCGCCTTCAATTTAACCGAATCATAACCCTGTAATAAAGGGTAGATAAACTCCGTTAAGGAAATGTCTTCATTTTTGCTCAAGCGTTTTTTAAAATCTTCCCTGGCAAGCATCTGCGCTACGGTTGAGTGAGTGGTCAGCTTAAGAAAATCAACTACCGACATTTTGTTAAACCAATCGCTGTTAAAAATAATTTGGATTTTATCTATATCGAGAATTTTAGAAACCTGCTTTTTATAAGTTTGGGCATTAATAATAACATCCGCCCGGGTTAACTGCTTGCGTTTTTCCGACCTGCCGCTAGGATCCCCTATCTGGGCGGTAAAATCGCCGATTAAGAAGATAACCTTATGCCCAAGCTCCTGAAAATGGCGCATCTTATGTAAAAGCACAGTGTGGCCTAAATGAATATCGGGTGCTGTGGGGTCAAAACCAGCCTTAATAATAAGGGGCCTATCTTCTGCAAGCTTGCTTCTTAATTCCTGCTCCGAGATTATTTCTACTGCCCCGCGCTTGATTATCTCTAATTGTTTATTAATGTCCATATTTATTCATCCAAGGTCAGAAGCCTTAGGCTCTGCCCCCCCTATTTGTTCTAACCTTATTTTAAGAAACGTCCCTGTTCTTTTTAAAACTTAGCCGAGAGGCCTATCTTTGCCTGCTCCACGTCAACCTTAATCACTTTTACCTTTATTTTATCACCGGCTTTTAGTTTTGAAAGAGTATCCTTGTCTATTTCGCTGGAATAAACCAGGCCTTCCAGCTCTTCGTCAATCTTGACAAAAACGCCAAAATCAGTGATGCTTACTACCTCGGCTTCCAGCTCTGTATCTATCGGGTATTTTAGTGCGATCTCACTCCAGGGATTAGGCATGAGCTGTTTTAACCCTAACGAGATGCGGCGGTTTTGCGGATCAACAGAGAGGATTAAAACATCAACTTTCTGCCCCTTCTTCAGCACATCCTGCGGATGGGCTACCCTTTTAGTCCAGGACATATCCGATACATGGATCATCCCTTCCAGACTGCTGTCTAATTCAATGAATGCCCCATACTCGGTAAAGCCGCGCACTTTTCCGCTGACCTTGCTACCTACAGGGTATTTAGACTCCGCATCCGTCCAGGGGTTCTGCTCAAGTTGTTTAAGGGAAAGCGAAATCCTACGTGCGTCCTTGTCTACGCTGATAATCTGCGTTTCAAGCATATCTCCGATAGCAAACATTTCAGCCGGATTATTTATCCTCTTGGTCCAGGAGATTTCCGAAACGTGGACTAACCCTTCTATGCCCTTCTCCAACTCCACAAATACCCCGTAAGGAAGGATGTTCACCACTTTACCTTTAACTTTTACCCCGACGCTGAATTTACCTTCAATATTTTGCCAAGGATCAGGCAGCCTCTGTTTCAGGCCTAAAGAGATTTTTCCTGACTCACGATCCATATTCAAAATCATCACTTCTATTTTATCTCCGAGCGCCACACTTTCGGAAGGATGGCTTATCTTTGACCATGACATATCCGTAATATGCAACAGCCCGTCAACCCCGCCTAAATCAACAAATGCGCCGAAGTCAGTGATGGCTTTCACCGTACCGGGATAAATAGCGCCGATTTTTAATTCCTGCCAGATTTTATCCTTGGCAAAATCCCTTTCCTTCTGTACTGCTTCACGCCTGCTTAAGATTATACTGCGCCTTAAGTTATTTACCTTTACGATCTTAAACTTAAAAGGCTTGTATAATAAGTCCCTGTCCACGACGTTCTTAAAAGACGAAAGCGATGATGGGAGAAAGCCTTCTACCCCCATAACGTCAACAAGAAAGCCGCCTTTTACTTTCTTTACCGGTTTACCTTCTACCAGCGTGCCGTCCTGAGAGTATTTGACAATTTTGTCCCAGCCTTGTATGCGTATTGCCTTTTCCCGCGACAAGGTCATTACGCCAGCGTCATTTTCAATTGACTCCAGGTAAAACTCCAGCTCCTTACCCACCTCCAGCTCGTCCTTGGAGAACTCAGCTATCGGAACAATGCCTTCGGATTTAAAACCTACATCCACCAAAACTTCCTTAGCTTTAATCGTAACGATTTTCCCCGTCACCACCTGCCCCTCATGCATCACTTTAATACTTTGATTATACAATGCTTCCAATTCAGCTCTTGTGTCTGACATTTTAAATAACTCTCCTTTTTATTTTAATTAATTTTTTATTTTAATTACTAAATACTATTTATAAATTACCAATTTAAAACTCCCCCTTTCTTAAGAGGATTTTGATGCCGCATCAACTGCAAGAAGCCGTATATCTTTTAAAATGTCTTGAGCGATTGCTTCATACGGTTTCTCTTTATCAATTTTTACCGCTGCTCCGAACTTCACCCTTATGCGGGCAAACTTAAAAAATTTTGCTCCCTTAGGAAGCGCCTTTTCAGTCCCTGAAACAAAAGCGGGGATAACCGTTGCCCCTGACTTTGCCGCCAAAAAACCCACACCCGGCTCTACTTTAGTTGAAAGCAGCACGCTAGCCTGGCGTGTCCCTTCGGGAAAAAGCGTAAGCACCCTGCCGTGTTGTAAGCGGTATATTGCTTCCTTCATCGCGGAAATATCCGCGCTATTCCTTTTTATAGCAAACGCTCCTACCGCACGCATCCAAGTGCCTAAAACAGGAGCCTTAAATAATGAATCCCTGGCCATGAAATCTATCCTTCTGGGGCAGGCGCAACCTACTGCCAAAGGGTCAAGGTAGCTTAAATGGTTGCTCGCTATAATTAGCCCGCCGCTTTCAGGGATATGCGCTCTTCCTTCGGTTTTTAACCAGAAACAAATCTTTAAGAACAAAAAAATAATAAAACGCGATACTTTATAAGGCATCTTTAGGCAATAGCTCATACCCTAACTTAAGAAGCTTATTTGCCTGAGTCAGGCTTTTTGCCTCGGCATAGGTGCGCATAATCGGTTCGGTGCCTGAAGCGCGGAACATAAGCCAGCTTTCATCCTCACAAATAAGCTTGATGCCATCATCATCCTTAACCTCAATGACTTTCTTTCCCAGTAATTCTTGCGGTAAATCTTCCTTTTTTGGCTCTACGCGCCTTGAAAGATGAAAGTCGCGGCGGACATAATAATACTTCCCGAATTGCTTCTCGGTTTCCTGCAATATTTTTAAGATATTTTTATTCCTGTAAGCCATCATTTCCAAAAGCAATAAGCCGGCCATAGTGCCGTCGCGCTCAGGGATATAATTTTTAACCCCCATACCTCCGGCTTCCTCCCCTCCGACGAGAATGTCTTCTCTCTCCATAAGGTTGGATATGTATTTAAAACCGACGGGGGTTTCATAAAGTTTCACCTTTAAGTATTTAGCGATGTTATCAATCATGGTGGTGCCGCAGATTGTTTTAACGATGCCTCCTGACCAATGCCTATCCTGATTTAAATGTAAAGCCAGCAAACCTAAAATCTTCTGCGGATGAATAAACACGCCTCCGGGAGCGACTCCCGCAATCCTGTCGGCATCCCCGTCTAAAGCTATCCCTAAATCAAACTTTTCTTTCTTTACCCTTTCTTTCAATACTTCTAAATTTTCTTCAACAGGCTCAGGCCTGTTTCCGCCGAAAGAAGGATTAATGCTGTTACGCATAAATTCTATTCTAATCCTTGTACCTTTAAGCACTTCGGCGATAAAAATGTTTCCCGAGCCGTACATGGCATCAACCAAGACTTTGAATTTTTTGTTTCTAATCTTTTTTAAGTCAATGTAGTTACGCATAAATTTTACATAACTTTTGGCGAGATTAACCTTTTCAATTGTACCGCTGCCTGTATCCTTAAGCGCACTTTTGCCTAAGAGCCCTTCAACTGCTTTAGTGATTTCTTCTCCCGCAGCGCCTCCGGAAGAATTCTTAATTTTAAAGCCGTTGTATTCTGCCGGGTTATGCGATGCGGTAATCATTATCCCCAAGTCCATTTTTGCGCTTTTAACGGCAAAACTTAGCGCCGGTGTAGGGATAGGCCGGTCGGAAAGCGTGACTTTAATGCCGTTATTCTTCAAGACCTCAGCGGTAATTGCGGCAAATTTATCCGACATAAAACGTGTATCAAAACCAACCGCGATTTTCTTATCCTTCCCTGCGTAATCGGAAACCGCCTGCGAGACAATTCTTAAGTTTGCAAAAGTATAAGTATCTGCGATGACCGCGCGCCAGCCATCGGTCCCGAATTTAATTGCTGAGTCTGCCTGCATTTCTTATCCTTTCTATCGCCCGTCTTACGTTGTCCGATTTAAAAATATATGAGCCTGCGGCCAGTATATTCGCTCCTGCGCCAACTGCTAATTTTGCCGTCCTCTCGTTTATCCCGCCGTCTACCGCTATATCCTTATTAAAAAGCACACGCAACTGTTTTATCTTTTGCACGGCTTTCAGGATAAACTCCTGCCCTGCAAAACCCGGATTAACCGACATGACCAAAACAAAATCCACTAGGTTCAGAATTTTTTTAACTTTTCCTAAAGGTGTCGCCGGATTTAAGGAAATCCCTAACTTTATGCCTTTCTTTTTTAACTTAGAGCTCAGGGCTTTGAGCTTAAGACCTGAGATAACCTCAATGTGCACCGTAATCATATCCGCCCCGGCATCGACAAAAGCATCCACGTACTTTCCGGGATTCTCAATCATAAGATGCACGTCCAAAGGAAGCTTGCTAACTTTGTGGATAAATTTTACCACTACCGGACCGATGCTGATATTCGGCACAAAATGCCCGTCCATCACATCAACGTGGATTAAGTCCGCGGCCGCCTTTTCTATTTTCCTGATTTCCCTATCAAGACAACTGAAATCAGCGGATAAAATTGAAGCTGCAACTTTTATTTTACGCTTCATTTATAAAGCTTCTTTCTCTTGATGTAAGCAAATACTCTTTCCGGAACCAGGTAACGGAATGACTTGTCCTTTTTTATCGCACTTCTGATCTCAAAAGCGGAAATATCCACTGCCCTTATGGGAAGAGTGGAAATGTAAGTTGGGATTTTTTCTAAAGGATAACCCGGCCGGGTGGCGGTAATAAATTTCACCATTTTGATTATCTCGCCCAAATCCTTCCACTCATCCAGATACTTCAGCAGGTCAGAGCCGATTAAAAAAAACAATTCGTCATTTGGATAAAGTTTCTTAAACTCCTTAAGCGTATCAATGGTATAAGAGCGCCCCTGCCTCTTGATTTCAATATTGGAAACGGCAAAATGCTTATTGCCCTTTAAAGCCAGTTTCAACATGGCAAAACGTTGTTGCGCCTGTGCTATGTCAGAATTATCTTTGTGCGGCGGCAGGTGAGCCGGCACAAAGATTATTTTATTCAGCTTGAGTTTCTCTCTTGCCTCTTCGGCTAAAATCAAATGTCCGGTATGGATAGGATTAAAGGTCCCGCCAAGAATGCCTATTTTCATAAATTATCCCCTGACCTGCCCGTTCCCGAAAACCATATACTTATAGGTAGTTAGCTCTTCTAAGGCCATTGGCCCGCGGGCATGAAGCTTATCCGTGGAAATTCCGATCTCAGCGCCCATACCGAACTGATTTCCATCAGTAAAACGCGTTGAAGCGTTGACATAAACACAGGCGGAATCTACCTGACGCAGGAACCTCAGCGCGTTATCGTAATTCTCAGTAACAATTGAGTCCGAATGGTGCGAGCCGTATTCATTTATGTGGCTAACCGCCTCATCAAGGCTCCCTACCACTTTCACCGAAAGAATCAAATCAAGGTATTCACTACGGTAGTCTTTATCCGTAGCGCGCTTTACCTTTACGGACTTGGCGATTTTTTTAGTCATCAAGCAACCACGGATCTGGACCCCTGCCGCATCAAACTTTTTAAGCATCCCCGGTAAGAACCTAGCTGCCGCATCCTTATGTACGAGCATGGACTCCATGGCATTACATACGCCCGGCCGCTGCGTCTTGGCATTAAAACAAATGTTCTCTGCCATATTCAAATCCGCCCACTCATCCACATAAACATGGCAGATGCCTTTATAATGTTTAATCACGGGTATGCGCGATAATTTAACTACCCTGTTAATCAGCCCTTCCCCGCCGCGGGGGATGACCAAATCAATGTAATTATTAAGCTTCAAAAGCTCATCAATAGCTGCCCTCTCGGTAGTATCTATTAAATTAATCACGCCTTCAGGCAGATTATGCGTCTTAATTACGTCGTTTAACGCTTTATAAATTGCGCGGTTGGAATTTATGGCTTCGCTGCCGCCCCTTAGAATCACGCTGTTTGAGGATTTAAAACATAAACCTATGCAATCCGAAGTGACATTAGGCCTTGACTCATAAATAATCGCGATAACGCCTATAGGACAGCGCACTTTGTGGATCCATAACCCATTCGGGATACGCCAAGCCCTGATTACCTCGCCGACCGGGTCCTGGAGTTTGGCAACCTCAAGTAAGCCCAGCGCCATATCATCAATGCGCTTATCTGTAAGTGTGAGCCGGTCAATCAAGGCAGAGTTTAATCCGGAAGCCTTGGCAAGGCGGATATCCTTATTATTAGATCTTAATATCGCCTCCTTACTTAAAGATAAATGCTGCGCCATATCCTGCAAAATCTCGTCTTTCTGCGTTGAAGGAAGACTGACCATGCTTCTGGCGGTACTTTGAGCGTTCTGCGCCATCTTTAACAATTCATGTTTTAGCGTCATCTCATCCTCTTAAACTAAGGACGTTTCTCAACCCTGCATAGAAATGTCCTTAAACTATAACAATGTTGTCGCAATGGATTACCTCTTTATCCGAACGGCTTCCTTTTGTTTCATTCAATTCCCTGCTTGACAAGCGCGTCTTTCCCCGCGCGAATTCAGAGCCGATTAAATCAACTAAGCTTACAATATCCCCAATACTAAAATCGCCTTCAATAGAACGTACCCCTACAGAAAGCAGGCTCTTTTTATTCATAAGTGCTGCTTTAGCTCCCGCGTCAACAATTATCTTACCTTTAGTCCTTGCGCTAAAAGCGATCCAGCGTTCCTTTGCCGCCAAAAGTTTAGCCTTAGGAATAAAAATCGTCCCGCAGGAAAAAGGATCATTTACGCAAAGAGCTAGCGCATCTTTTTTCTTTCCGTTGGCAATTACGCAGGGGATACCCGAGCTCACCGCAATTTTCCCTGCCTCAAGCTTTGTGAACATCCCTCCGACGCATGTCTTCTTTTTAGTCGGACAGACCAAGTCATAAATCGCCGGCGTTATTTCATCCACAACCCTGACTACCCTGTTGGCGCTATCAAGCAAACCATCAACGTCGGAAAGGATAACCAAAAGGTCAGCACCCACCAGCGTAGCAAGCAAAGCCGACAAACGGTCATTATCCCCGAATTTTATTTCCTCGGTTGAAATAGTATCATTTTCATTAATCACAGGGACTGCTTTTAGTTTAAGTAAAGCAGAGAGGGTATTTTTTGCGTTAAGATACCGGCTGTGTTCATCAAAATCTTCCCAGGTAAGAAGTACCTGCGCGCAATTTAATTGTTCGGCTTTAAAAGCCCGGCGGTAAACATCCATTAATTCATGTTGGCCCACTGCCGCTGCCGCCTGTAAATGCGCAAGTTCTTTCGGCCGGGAGTTTAGCTTAAGCACGGACATGCCTAAGGCAATTGCTCCAGATGAAACAACGATAACTTCTTTGCCCTGCTTCATCAGGCTGGAAATTTGTCCGGCTAATCCATCAACTAAAGCACAATCTAGCCGGGAGTCTGAACAAAAAAGGCTTGAGCCGATTTTTACGACTATCCTTTTATAATGCTTCTGTGATTGCTTCAATTAAATCCTCCAATCCCTCTTTTTTTAATGCCGAAATAGGGTAAATCTTTTTTTTGTATGCTTCCTTGAATCTTTTCAGGTTAGCTTTAGCCCCGCTTAAATCCATCTTATTGGCTGCGATTATCTGCTTCTTTTTAGCTAGCGCCCCACTATAAACCTTAAGCTCATTGTTTATGCTACTATAATCTTTCAAGGGGTCCCTTCCCTCAAACCCGGACATATCCAAAAGATGCACCAGTATTTTGGTGCGCTCAACATGACGCAGGAATTTATCGCCTAAGCCGCGGCCTTCACCTGAACCTTCAATTAAGCCGGGAATATCAGCTATAACAAACGACTTATTGCCAAGGCGCACCAGCCCTAAAACAGGCACTTTGGTCGTAAAGGGATAAGCGGCTATTTTAGGCCGGGCGTTGGATATGGCAGAAATCAGAGTGGATTTACCCACATTAGGAAAGCCCACCACGCCTACTTCGGCGAGCAGCTTTAAATCAAGGAAGAGGTCTTTTTCTTCACCCGCTTCTGCGCAGGTTGCTTCCTCGAGCTTCCTGTGCTGATTGCCTAAGCCGCCTCTGCCGCCCTTTGCTACAACTACTTCTTCCTGATCCTTATCTAAATCCCGCAAAATACAGTTGTTTTTTATATCGGTTATAACCGTGCCTACCGGCACACGCACGACTATCGCTGGAGCATCACTGCCTTTTCTCCTGTTTCCCGAACCATGTGTTCCGTGTTTACCGTTAAAATGGCGGTTATATTTAAAATCCAGCAGCGTATAAAGATTCCGGTCAGCCCTGACGATGATGTCAGCGCCCCTGCCGCCGTCTCCTCCGTCGGGAATACCGGAACGCTGGTATTTATCGCGGTAGAAGCTATTGCAGCCTTTTCCGCCGTCACCGGCTTTAACGTAAATTCTGGCATTATCAATGAACACTTAAACTTCACCTTAGCCCTTTAGCCTGTCAATTCAATCTCTTTTATCTTAAGCTTTGTCAACTGCTGACGATGGCCTTTTTCCCAGTGCGAAGCCTTGCGCCTACGGTATTTGTAAGAAGTAACCTTTTCACCCTTAATCTGCTCTAAAATAACCGCGGTCACCTTGGCTTCTTTTAAATAAGGAGTGCCCACCTCAATCTTTTTGTCTTTTGAGACCAAAAGGATATTCTTTAAGGCGATCTCCGTACCTTCCTGGCCAATAAGCTTTTCCACTTCAATGATTTCACCTTTAGCTACTTTAAACTGTTTTGCCCCAACTTCAACTATTGCATACATTTGCTAACCTCCTTAAATAAAACTATCAAAGCCTTAAGATTATCCCTATAAGAAAACAAAA
>JBEKSD010000021.1:0-18501 GCA_049517335.1 Candidatus Omnitrophota bacterium
TTGCCCTAAGGGCAATAACGTAGGAGGCGGTATGATAAAGAAGAGGATATTGTTTATCGACGACGAAGAAGATTTTACTAAATTCATAAAATTGAATCTTGAGGAAACCGGAAAATATGAAGAATCGGCTCTCCAAAAAGGTGAAAAAAGTGACATCAAAACAACTTCTCTAGACTCCGCTCATTAATTTTTGCACCCCCTAAAGGCTATTTTTAAACAAAATACCATAATCGCACCCTGAAATCTATCTCTCTTTAGGCTTTATTTTCAGCTTATCCCGTCTTATTAAATTATTAGAAAGCTGGCAAAAGGGCGGCTGGTACTGGTACAAAAATTATACACGTTTATAGACGATCCCCGCCTGTAAAGGCGGCGGGGTCGTCTATCTGCCATCTCAGTAACTTTCCTCTTGATGAGAGAGGATTATAGATTATAGCGCTGGTTCTTAATGAGGATCAGCGCTATTTTGTTGGTGAGTATGCTCGAAGTGAGGAGGAGTCGGGTGTGCTTTATGATGTAGTAAACTGTGTTCGAAGCTGTAGGTGAAATAAACAATCAGCCCGATGATCAGCCAGACAACAAATCTTATCCAGGTAATACCGGGGAGCCCTGTCATTAGAAATACGCAGCTAGCTACCCCCAGAAGCGGAATGATCGGATTAAGCGGAACTTTAAAGGTGCGATGCCTTGATGGTTCTTTGATACGTAGGATTATAATACCGAAGCAGACTAGGACAAAGGCAAAGAGAGTACCGATATTGGTCAGGTCAACCATTTCATCGATATTGGTTAAGGCGGCGATAGAAGCAATAATTACGCCAACGACAATCGTTGTAATATGAGGTGTTTTGAATTTTTCATGGACACGGGCGAAAACTTGCGGGAGAAGGCCGTCGCGGGCCATGGAAAAGAAAATTCTGGATTGTCCGAGTATCAAGACCAGGAGTACTGCGATATGGGCCACAATAGAACCGAAGGCTACTAGAACCGCAGCCCAGGGAAGATTAATATACTGCATGGCTAAGGTCAATGGTTCAGCCTTTTCGTGAGCAAGGGATGTTTTTAATAGCGGGAAGGGGACAATGCCGGTAAAGACCGCTGCCACCAACATATAAATAATTGTGCAGATAACCAGTGAGCCTATTATCCCGATAGGCATGTTACGTTTAGGATTGCGCGTTTCTTCGGCAACGGTAGAAATGCAGTCAAATCCGATATAGGCAAAGAATGCAATGGCAGCGCCTGCCTTAATTCCGGCGAACCCATTGGGCGCAAACGGAACCCAGTTCTGCGGTTTTACGTAGAAAGAGCCGAGTGCCACAAAGAAACCAAGCACTAAAAGCTTCACGGTGACCATGGCGATATTAAACCGGGAACTATGTTTTATACCGGTTACCAGAATCAGGGTTAAAAGCAGGACGATAAAGCCGGCAGGAATATTGCATATAATAGGCAAGCCAAAGATATGCGGCGCGCTATTAACCGCATTCCAGGCATTCTGCAACACCGGTTGCAGTTTATCAAAGGTGGTTCCAGAATTAAGAAACTCAGCAGCTTTGTGAAAGCCATGCATTGCCGAACGGTAGTCGATACTAGTCCATGGGGGCAGGGTTATTCCGAATCCATGCAATAGTGCTGTGAAGTATCCTGACCAGCTGATGGCAACCGCGATGCTTCCTACGCAATACTCAAGCATCAGATCCCAGCCGATAATCCAAGCAATCAATTCTCCAAATGAAGCATAAGAATAGGTATAAGCGCTGCCGGATATCGGGACAAGCGAGGCAAATTCGGCGTAACAGAGGGCGGCGAAACAACAAGTCACCGCGGTGATGGCAAAAGAAATTATCAGAGCAGGTCCGGCTCCTGGACGCAATGCATCCCCGGCTGCAGCTGTTCCGACTGTGGCGAAAATTCCTGCACCGATGATAACACCGATACCAAGGAGGATAAGCTCAAATGGGCCGAGGACCTTTTTTAGCCGGTGACCGGGTTCATGGCTTTCGGCTAAAATCATATTCAGATCTTTAAGGCGGAATAGTTGGCGTGAGAGTCTTTTCATACTTCATATATTCTACTAGAAAAATTTAATTTGTTAAATAAAAAATAAGTATTGAGCAAGCTCTTTAAAGCCAGAAATACTTAATGATAGTAATTATTTACATATATAATTAGGCTAACAAAACGGGATTCACCTCTCAATTTTACCAATAGCTGTGTACGGAGAGTACATCCATTTGTCGAATATTACTGCCCGTCCCGACCGAGAATACCTCTTAGTTCGACACAAATTCATCCCTTTAAAGCAATATCTTAAAGCTGCTTTTGCACTACTTCCTCCTTAAATTGATTATGAAGCCTTACTACAATTAGTTAAAAACCTATAATTATATGGTATAATAACACAGCCTTAAGAAGTTTAATATGCTTTACTACTCTGGAGGGCAGATATAATTTTTGCACCATACGAGCTATTTTATTCCTAAGTAAACGCAACAGGAGAATAGCCAGTGTCTCTATATGGCATTTTGTGAAGAAATACCTTAAAGAAGCGTTGATAGAAAAGAGTAAGCTCTCGCCATATACCCTGTGGTATTTACATCTTTCATGCAGAGAGTCTTTCTGCCGCGCTGTATTTCTGAGCCTAAACCTAGTTCCCGAATAGGGTCTTTGGGTGTTGTAGCGCTTTGATAATCTTGAATTAGCTGCTAACCAATATATAATTAAATGTATGTTTGCGCTTTTAGGAAATCATAATATGAAAAGCAGAATATTTATTATTTGTATATTTATTATTGCAATAACTTTTTTCGCAACTGGCATTTCATATAGCAAAGAATACATTTCTAGTTTACCAACGTTAATTATTTTTTACTCCCCTGGTTGCCACGATTGTATCCACATAAAAAAAGAGGTAATGCCTATCATTGATAAAGAATTTAAAGATCGGATTAAGGTAGAATACCGTGATATTGATGATATCGAAAATTATAAGTTGATGTTGAGCTTAGAAGAGAAATATCATGCCAAAATAAACAATGTTTTTCCAATATTTTTCTTCGAAGGCCACTTCTTAAATGGCGAGGGTAACGTTAAGAATAACTTAATGTTGCTTCTTGCAACGACATCAATGGCTATTACCGATATGCGAAAAGAGGCTTTGCCAAAGATAGATTTAGTCAAGCGTTTCAGTGGCTTTACGCCTCTTGCCCTTATCGCTGTAGGGTTAATTGACGGCATAAACCCTTGCGCGGTTACGGTTATTGTATTCTTCATGTCTTTTCTGGCTTTTCAGGGTTACAGGAAGCGCGAAATAGTGGTCATTGGCCTGATTTTTATATTCTCGGTGTATCTAACCTACGTATTAATAGGCTTAGGGATTTTTGAATCCCTATATAAATTACAGGGTTTCTGGCTACTCACAAAGATAATCAATATTACGGTTGGCGTTATCAGCATTGCCTTTAGCATATACGCACTGTATGATTTTATTCAATACAAAAAGACAAAGTCAACCGATGATATGCTTTTATCTTTGCCTAAGGGTATAAAGAATCAGATACATAAGGTTATCGGAGCGTATTATCGAGCGCATAATAAGCCTCACGGAAGCACTTTTAAAAAACATCTTTTGGGTCTGGCCTTAAGTGCCCTGATTACCGGATTTTTAGTTTCGGTGTTGGAGGCGGTTTGTATTGCCAAGATCTACCTACCTACCATAATTTTTGTTTTAAGAACCACAAGCCTTAAATTAAAAGCCTTGTCTTATCTTTTGTTGTATAACCTGCTGTTTGTTTTACCTCTATTTGTAATATTTCTTTTTGCGCTTTTCGGTACGACTTCCGAACGTTTCTCCGTGATATTAAAAGGGCACCTTGGAACAATTAAGATATTAATGGGAATTATGTTTCTCGGCTTGGGTATATTCCTGATTTTACGGGCGTAGAAAGAAAATCGAAGTTTAATAAAATATGACAAGTTATAACTATGCGCAGGATTAAGCTAAGGTATTTTTTTCTTATATTTTTATCTATCTTAGCTCTTTCGTGTTCTCAAAGAGATACCTCATCGCCTCCAATTTTAGAATCAAATATAAGTTATGCCACTAATGTTAGGGCAGGCGATTTTGCTCCAGGGCAACTCCAAGCACATTATTTGAAGCACGGATATCAGTTTGGTAACATTACTCAAGTCCAGTACCTTGAAAACGCACGAGAACTCTTAAATGCATCTGCAGGGAATGATATCTTAGAAAAAACAAGGTCTGATGGCGATATTTTACATTATAGAGTAAGTACCGGAGAGTTTGCAGTTATGGCCAGAGATGGACGGATTAAGACCTATTTTAAAGCGGATTATCAATACTGGATGAGACAATGAACGAAAAGCATTATATATGTCCTGTATGCGGTTTTGATGCATTAAAAGAATTACCTTATGACAAGCGAAACACGCCTTCTTATGAGATTTGTCCGTGTTGTGGCTTTGAGTTTGGGTTTGACGGGGTTAATAACCAAATAGCATTTACTGATTTTCGCCAGCGCTGGATTAAAAATGGTGCCCACTGGTTTATCCCAAAATTAAAGCCAAAGAATTGGCATCTACGGAAACAATTGAATAATCTTCTATGAATCTTAAACCCACTGCCTCTTTGATGTTTTCATACCTGTTTAGAGAGAGTGTTTTTATGGTGAGCCCCTTCTGGGCGTCCTAGTTGGGCGCAACTAGCCGTAGAAAAGCATAATTCTTTATGCTACAATAAAAAATAATTATTTTATTATCCAGAAACATAAGAGGATAAAGGCGTTGAAGAAATCACTTCGTATTAGCACAGTTTTATTTATCGGCCTATTTACATTTTTATCTATTCTCTCTTTTATCTCGGCTGGACATGATCGGCCGCTTTTTTATGCTAAATTCATATGGTCTTTGCTGGTATCTTACCTTGGTTTTTGTATATATCGGAATGGAGTCATTTCAAAATACAGATCAATTCTGTTTATTCTAATTGCCTTTTTCTTTTTTCTAGAATTTAAATTTTTCCGTTTTATATCTCTTACTAGAACAACAATCCCTCCATATTGTCATATTGCCCAAGCACCCACGCTGTTTAATTTCCTTTATAGCCAATTTTTGGCTATAACCAGCGGTGAGTGGGGGATATGGGGCGTTTTAACCCTGGGGTTTCTTTGGCTTTTAATAATCTTTACGATAGGCCAGGGGATCTGTTCCTGGGTTTGTTTTTACGGTGGGATAGATGAAGCATGCTCAAAAATCGCAAGAAAACCGTTAATAAAATTAAAGATTCCCAGGCCCTGGCGCGACTTTCCTATAGCCTTTTTAATATTTCTTTTGGTTGTATCTTTTCTGCAAGGGCTGCCTGTTTTTTGTACCTGGTTTTGTCCTTTTAAACTAACAGAAGCTTTTTGGGACAGCGATCCGGTTATTAAGACTGCTCAAACCGCGTTATTTTGGTCAGCTTTAGCGGGATTTGTAATCATACTTCCAATTCTGACTAAAAAAAGAACATTCTGTTCCCTTATTTGTCCTTTTGGCGCGCTTGTAAGTATCTGCGGCAAAGTTAGTCCCTATAAAGTAACTATAAATAAAGAGAAATGTATACACTGCGGAAAATGTCAGGATGTTTGCCCCGTATTTGCGATAGAAAACAAGAATTCAGATAAATACAAAGTCTCTTCCTTTTGCAATAGATGTGGGAAGTGTATCGACACTTGTCCTGTTAATGCGATAAATATATTATCTGAACAAAGTGGGCAACAGATTGATACGAGGGCTATCTTCATTTTTCTCTCCCTCTTGGTAACCGGGGTCATATCAGGTTCTTTTGTTCCGTGGGTCTTTTTACAATTAATAGGTCTAAAATGATCCGAATAATTTTAGAAGGTCTGATGCTGGGTTTGTCTGCCGGAATTTATTGCGTCGGTGCATGCCTTGTTTTCTTCATGCCTTATCTTTTGGTAGAGGGCAAGCAGAAGATATTCGAAAACCTAAGGAAGATATTGTCATTTATGCTGGGACGGCTCATAGCGTATATCGCTTTTGCGCTTATCATTGGTTTTCTAGGGTCGTCTTATCAAAATATTTTTACAGTCAGATTCTCATATATCTGTCTGATTGTAGCATCATTATTGATGTTGTTCTATTCGTTAGCCCATAATTTTAGAGATTCCAGGTTTTGTGTACCTTTTATTAATCGTTTTAGTCTGATGCGCATACCATTTTTTCTCGGCCTATTTACGGGGCTAAATCCATGTCCGCCGTTTTTGGTGGGGGCTACCCGGCTTTGGACCCTAAACAGTATCTTGGGAGGCGTTATATTATTTATCGCATTTTTTATTGGAACATCTGTTTATATGATTCCGTTGATCTTTATCTCTTATTTCAACAAGAGCGAAAGGATTAAACAAATAGGCCTGATGGTGGCTTTGCTTTCTAGTCTTTGGTTCTTATTTGTGGGGATATCGGGGTTAATACACTAAACTTATCTACGATCGATTATGTATAACTTTATATTTTTGTATTATGGTCTTTTGGCGATACTGACGCAACTCGTGGTTTTTAGAGAGCTGCTGATCCTGTTTTATGGCAGCGAACTCTTCCTTGGAACATTTTTATCTTCTTGGCTATTTTGGGTTGGCTTGGGGAGCCTGTTAGTACAGCGTTTATTAAAAAAAGAGTGGCCTGTTGAGGCGTATTTTTCTTATGGCTTTTTAGTAATCTCGTTATTGTTTCCCGCTATGATCTTGTTAATAAGGGCGAGTAAAAGCGTATTTGCTTTTGGAGAGTTCATAGGGCCTATCGGAACGGTCTTATACACGTTTAGCGTAATGAGTGTTCTTTGTTTTGTTATAGGCGGACAGTTTAGTTTAGCCTGTGCCGTAGCGTCTAATAAGATAAAAAGAGAAGCTGTTTTAGGCCGGGTTTATATGTGTGAGGCGCTAGGCGCGGTAATAGGAGGAGTGATATTTACTTACATGCTGATTGGCTTTGTACCGACATTTATTATTGCCCTAGCGCTATCTTTAGGATGTATTTTTGTAAGCTTCGGCACATTAATTAAAAAGATATCCTTAAGAAGCATATTATTGATCGTAGCGGCCTTGGTAATATTATTTGTTAATTTTAGGGCCGAACCGGCGATAAACAGAATTGAATGGAAAAGATATCAATTCATTAAGCAGAAAGAAACGCGAAATACTACTTTATCTTTGGTAGCTATGGGAAGTATTAAAAATGTTTTTGTGGACGGAATGCTTTCAGCGAGTTTTCCTGAACCTGAAAGTTATGAGCCTGTAGCTCATTGGCCGCTACTTGCAAGTGCCGAACCAAACCAAATATTGATCATAGGAGATGCGTCCTTAGGTGTACTCAAAGAAGCCCTTAAACATGGCCCTAAACGAATAGATTATGTTGTGTTGGATAATTCATTTCTTAGTTTGGTAGGGTCTTATCTGGAGGCTGAAGATATTTCCGCTTTAAAGAATTTGGCTGTTCATAGCCATTATCTCGATTCGCGCACTTTTATCAGGAACAATAAGAATAAGTATGATGCTGTGATAATAAACATCCAAGAGGTTCCCAATCTTAAAACTAATAGATTTTATACCGAAGAATTCTATAGCCAGGTGAGACGAATATTAAAACCGAATGGGATATTGGGGTTAAGTGTTGTTTCATCCGAAAATTACTTATCTATGCAGACTAGGATCTTTAATGCGTCGGTGTACGATACATTAAAGTCTGTATTCAATACTGTAGAGGCAATCCCCGGAGATAGCCTTATGTTTCTCGCCAGCCCCTCGGCGATAGATATGCAAAAAGAAACGCTCCTGGAACGGTTCAATAAAAGGAACATCTCTAATCATTACGTTATTCCTTCTTACATTGAATATAAGCTTAAAGCCGAGCGCCGTACCGAACTAAAAAAGCTACTGGAAGGAACGGCTGGCGCAGAGATTAATAGGGATTTCAGGCCGACGACTTGCTATTATTTTGCCAACTTCTGGCTGAATAAATTCACCTCCCCCTTAGGGTACCTTGTGGTGACTATCCTTTTTATTGCTGTCGCACTCGGCATCTTTAAAAAAAGGAGATCACTACTATTTTCCAGCGAGAGAAGAGAATTTATTCTTATATTTGTCCTTGGATTCATCAGCATATTACTAGAGTTGATACTTTTATTGGGATATCAGATAATTTCAGGGTATGTTTATTGGCAGATGGGTGTCCTTTTTGCTTCATTCATGTCCGGATTATTCTTAGGTTCACTTTTAGGTAATAGATCTAAAAACAATTCCCGGAAAAGACATTCTATTTCCCTGGTGATATTATCTTTAATTATCATAGAGCTATCTGTATGTACGGCTTATCTTTTACCGCATTTGATTTATCTATCTACTCTTCAGAACATAACTATCTTTATTGCGTTTTTAGTCCTTATCGGGGCTATTGTCGGAGCCGCCTTTGTCATTACCGGTTTTCTTATTCGTGCAGATAATGTAATGGTAAAGGCAGGCAGCCTTTATGCGGCTGATCTTTGGGGCGCCGCACTTGGCGCAATACTTTCCACGAATTTTATAGCGCCTCTTTTTGGTATTTTAGGAGCGTTAAATCTTTCAGCCGTTATCGGATCGGCAGGATTGGTTATATTCTTGATTTTATCCGGGAAAACTAATCTATGATGGAAAAGGCAAGATTGTATCTCTTTATATTTTTAAACATTATTCTTTCCATAATCATTGTTTCTGTTATTGCGGTATATCCTCCTCCGCAGACAGTAAGCAGCATTATTCCTATTGACGGGATAAGGATTAGGCAGGCGGATTGGTGGAGGCAGGACTGTTTAGGCGTGCAGTGTGGATTATGCCCGTTTCGCTGTTTTCTTCCGGAAGGTAGCCGCGGTAGATGCCGGGTGAGGATGAACGTCGGAGGAAAACTTAGAACACTTGTTTACGGCCAGCCGGTGAGCGTACATATCGACCCTATTGAAAAAAAGCCTGTCTATCATATGCTTCCCGGCAGTAGTATCTTTTCTATCGCTACTGTAGGATGCAATTTAAGATGTAGTTTTTGTCAGAACTGGGAGATCTCACAGTGTAATCCCGAAGAAGCAAAGACTGCTGGCCAGATTTTAACTCCCGAGCAAGTGGTGGATGCGGCAATAGCAAATAATTGCAATTCTATTGCCTATACATATTCAGAACCAGTAGTATTTTATGAATATGTGTTGGATATTGCAAAGCTTGCCAAGCAAAAAGGCTTGAGGAATGTTCTGGTAAGTGCGGGTTATATAAACCGTAAGCCATTAAGAAAGCTTGTTCCTTATTTTGACGTCATCAAAATCGACCTTAAAGGTTTTAATGAACAATTTTACAAAAAAGTAGTAGGTGGTGATTTAAAAGAAGTCTTAGCCACTTTAAAAGAATTGCATAACCTTGGAGTTTTGACCGAGGTGGTCAACCTTGTCGTGCCGAGTTTAAATGATGATATGCAAGATATAACCAGGATGTGTAAATGGATATATGATAATATGGGCCCGGACACGCCGCTTTTCTTCTCAAGATTTACTCCCCAGTACAGGTTAGGCAATCTGCCCGCTACTCCGATAGAGACATTAGAGAAGGCAAGAAAGATAGCAATGGACGTAGGGTTAAGATACGTATATATTGGTAATGTGCCGGGTCATCCGGCTGAAAACACCTATTGCCCGGGTTGTGGCAGGATGCTGATACACAGGTACGGTTATACGATACTGGAAAATAATATAAAAAATGGTAGGTGCATTTTTTGTGGTAAAAAAATACCTGGCATATGGGAGAATTGAGGTATAATTATTCTATGAAGAAAACAGTGCAAATAATTGTTTATTTGATATTTTGTTTAGGCATAGCGGTAAGCCCTTCTTTTGCAGAGGATGTAAAATTACCTAGTGCCGCTGGAAGTTTTTATCCGGATAATGCCCAGGAGTTATCAGATAAGATTGATTCGTTAATCGCTAAGGCTAACCCTGAACAGATGCCGGGGGAAATTTTTGCTTTGATTTCGCCCCATGCCGGTTATGATTTCTCAGGTGGTGTAGCTGCATATGGATATAAACTCATCAAGGGCAAGAGTTATAAGACAGTTGTAGTTATCGGTCCCAGCCACTTTTTTGGTTTTTATGGCATATCGGTATATCCCAAGGGCGTATTTTATACTCCTTTAGGCGCCGTTGGGATTGATGAAGAATTTACTGCCCAGTTAATTGGAAAAGATAAAGATGTATTCTTTGAACCGCAGGCCTTTACCAAGGAGCATTCGCTAGAAGTAGAAATTCCTTTCCTTCAAAAAATACTTAAAGAGAATAGCTGGAAGCTGGTGCCGGTTATTATGGGAGATTGCAGTTTAGTGGAATGCAAGAGGTTTGCTGAACTGCTTAAGGATACCATAGGTTCGCGTAAAGATGTGTTAACAGTAGCTTCATCGGATATGTATCATGGTTATGATTATGATGAAGCGGAGGCTGTCGATAACCTTACCTTATCTTATTTAAAGAATATGGATGCCGAAGGTTTGTATAAGGGCTTAAGAGAAGGTAAACTGCAGCTTTGTGGCGGGTTACCAGTAACTACTACATTACTCTTAGCAAAAGAAATGGGCCACAACACCATAAAACTTTTAGCTCATACAAATTCCGCTAAAGTTACCAAGAATAAAATCAAGGGTATCTGGACCGTAGGCTATTGTAGTATGGCTATTGATAACCCAGAGTTAAATAAGGAACAGCGAAAGAAATTGCTGCAGATTGCAAGGAGTTCGATTGAGCATTATCTATTACGTGGAGAGAAAATAAAACTAGAAGAAAAGAATCCATCCTTGTTGGTTCAGAGTGGCGCTTTTGTGACATTAAATAAGCATGGACAACTGCGTGGTTGCATAGGCAGCCTTAAAGGAAATCAGCCGCTTTATTTGACTATAAGAGATATGGCAATTGAGGCGGCAGTGAATGATTGGCGTTTTTCAAAAGTCGAATTATCGGAACTGAAGGATATAGAGATAGAAATTTCAGTACTTTCGCCACTAAAGAGAATTTCTTCTCCTGATCAGATAATGTTGGGGGTCCATGGAGTATTGATAAAATCTGGATTTAATACGGGAGTTTTTCTACCGCAGGTTGCAACAGAGACAGGGTGGTCAAAGGAGAGATTTCTTTCTGAATTGTGTAGCCAGAAGGCCGGCTTATCTTCCGATGCATGGAAAAATCCTTCCACAGAGCTGTATATATTTACTGCTGAGGTTTTTTCGGAAGCGAATTAAAGAAAGATAGATATCGGTCTCTCTCGATTTAGCGAATAGTGCGCAGTTTTAAGCAAAAAAATGACCGGACAAAACGAACAATCCTGCTTAGTAATTGCTACAAAATTCTCTTTGATAATTTTGTAGCACTCGCAGGATTTTGCTAGTTAAAAGCTTAATATCCTTCTCGTATGGGTCGAAGGTAAACCTCTTTCTATTTATAGGGGTGTATTATAAGGTGAATATGGTAGTTATCAGGAAAATTCGGCTTTTAGATAGGTCATTTCCTCGCGTAATTTGAGCACACTAGTAATATCATTCTCCTCGAGTATTGGGAGAGTTTAAAGGCTATTGATCAGATACGGTTAATAGCCTTTTTTTCTACCTATTTACAGAGAGTATTTTTTATAGGTGTCCTAAATAAGAATATTTGTAACCAGCTATTGAAGCTTAATAAAATTATGTTGTTAAGCATTCAGTTAGTGGTATAATAAATAAATTTTGGAAAGGAGGTGAAAATATGAAAAAGACACTTCTCGTAGTACTTGCTTTTACCTTTGTCAGTTCCTTGTGTTTTGCCCAACAGCCAACAGCACCGGTTAGCCAAGCTGCTCCAAAATCAGTTGAAACTAAAAGTTTTGTAGGCAAGATAGATACTATTATTTTGGCTGATGCTGTAAAAGGCACGCACTCAGCAATTGCGGTTGTAGATGAAAAAGGACAAAAAATGAACTTTACGGTCAAAATCAGCACTGTCATCTCTGCGAAAGATGGGAAGAAGCTTACCTTTAGCGAGTTAAAGAAAGATAACAAAGTCATCGTAGAGTATATAACGACTGAAAAAGGCACTAATAGAGCGCAATCTATTAAATTAGTATAATAATAGATAAGTTGTTATAACGGATTACGGCAGGCAGATTTAATTTATGCCTGCCGCTTTCGTTTATAATCGATAAGTTATTAGAAATTATGAAAAAGAAAATGCAAGTTTTAATAATTCTATTTATTGTCATCGGTATAGGTTTATTTTTCTTATATAAAAATTATGAAAATCGTGGTCGGACAACCAAAAGTGGTCAGGTATTATTAGAAAATAAGAGGCAGGCATGGCTAAAGTTGAGGGATACCCTGGAAAATAAAATCAGACATTTTAAAGGAACAGTTAGTCTTGTGATTACAGATTTAGATAACAATTGGGAGATCGCCTTTAATAAGGATACCCTGATTCCTTCCGCAAGTTTAGTAAAAATCCCCATTATGCTTTCTTATTTTTATGCTACACAGGAAGGCAAGGTAAGTTTAAGAGACACTATAAAGCTTAAAACTTGTGAGAAAGTAGCTGGGTCAAGAGTATTGGGAAAGGAACCGTCAGGTTCCCTGTTTACCATAGAAGAACTATTTGAACCTATGATTACTCAAAGCGATAATGCTGCCGCCAATATACTTATAGATTTCTTAGGATTCGATACGCTAAATATCTATTTTAAAAAAATGGGTTTAAAAAATACTAATATTGCCCGTAAGATGATGGATTTTAAAGAAAGAAGGGAAGGCGATGAAAACTATACTACAGCGCAAGATATGGCTTATTTGCTGGAAGAACTATATCATAAGAACTTTTTAAATAAAGATATTTCTGAAAAGTGTCTGGAATTATTAGGACAACAGAAAATTAACGACCGCATTCCTAAAAAACTTCCTAAAAATGGGACCTTTATTGCTCATAAGACAGGTCTAGAAAGACATATTTGTCATGATGTGGGAATAGTGTTTACCAATAAAGGAAATTTTTTAATTTGTGTTCTAGTAAAGCACGACAACAAACTTGCAAAACCCGCGAAAAAACTTATTTCGGATATCGCACTGCTCGTGTATAATTATTATCAAAGTCTCTAAAGACTATAACTGAAACAGGCAGTTGGATCTTGAATCAGAATGTTGCAGATGAGAACAATAGGAATAAAATATCGATTTTTTGCAATAGCGGTTTTTTGTATTGCTTTAATTTTATCTGTAAATAAAGTCTATGCCAGTTTGGATAAAAAACACAATGAGGTAGGCCTTGTATATTGGCACGGCGATATAGACCAACCTAAAATTGCCCTCACTTTTGACGATGGACCCAATGAGCCTTATACAACGGAAATTCTTGATATATTAAAGAAATATAACGTGAAAGCAACCTTCTTTGTCTTAGGGAAAAATGTCGAGCGTTATCCGGATACAGCTAGGAGAATTGTTAAAGAAGGCCATGTTATTGGCAACCATACGTACGACCACCCTTATTTATTACTGCAAAGTAAGTCGCATATTAAATATGAGATACGGAAAGCAGAGCAAGCAATTATGGTAGCTACAGGTATGAAGCCGCATCTATTTAGGTCGCCGTATGGCGTAGATAATTCTTGGATATATCATGCCGCTCGAGACTTCGGATATGTAACCATTGAATGGTCAGTAACCGGCAATAATGGAGGCAAAGAAATATCCCCTGATGAAATTACAAAGAAGATTTTAAGCGGAGTAAAAAACGGATCAATAATACTTCTTCATGATGGAGATCGACTTATCAAAGGAGCCAACCGCAGAAATATTGTAAAAGCTTTACCGTTTATTATCGAATCGTTACAACATAAGGGGTATCAGTTTCTTACGGTGTCAAAATTGTTAGGTCTTTAAGACGAGGAAGGTCGGCTAAAATCAATAAATTTGAAGTAAGGAGGTAAATATGAATAAACTAAAGGTGTTAGGTTTGGTAACCGTTACTATAATGTTCTGTTCGGTCATTGCTTTTGCCCAAGATTCTAGCGAGAAGAAGGAACTCACGATAGAGGAAAAAACGAATGAGAAACAAATAGAAAAAGAACGCATGGGTGGCATGGTGATGCAGATGATGGGGACGATACAGAAACAGATAGTTGCTACCAATGACGGCGGGGTTATTGTTATGGCAGGTAATAAGCTTTTCAAATACGACAAAGACCTGAATTTCGTAAAAGAAGTTGAATTAAAAACAGCTGTTGAATTAAAAGTGGATGCTGGGTCTATGCAGGAAATGATAAAAAGCATGAAAGAAAAATACGGAAAGCATGGTAAAATGACACAAGGAGAAAGCCAAGAAACAGAAAAGAAATAAATATAATAATTACCAGTTAGAAGTGGTAAGATACGGTTAGAATAGCAGTAAAGTTCAAGGTAACTTTCTTAAAGTAAGGGGTTAATTTTTCGATAGGAGGAATCAATGGAAAACTTAAAGTTATCCGATAAATATAAGAATATTCTTCAAAAACTCACTCAAGACTTAAAGGATGTTTATCAGGAAGGATTGGTGTCGATAATTCTTTATGGTAGCGCAGTAAGCGGAGAATTTGTGGATAAACATTCAAATTTGAATCTGCTTGTAGTATTGAAAAGCACAGACTTAGAGAATTTAAAGAAATCATCAAAGCTGATACGTAAATTTAATATGATTAATACCTTGTTTTTAACAGAAAATTATATTGCCAATTCCATAGACATTTTTCCTATTGAATTTCTAGATATACAGGAAAATCATTTTGTAATATACGGTAAGAATATCCTAAAAGATATCCATATTGATATGTGTAATTTACGATTTCAGTGTGAACACGAACTAAAAGCAAAACTGCTTAAATTAAGGCAGGCATACTTAATGCTTCACGATAATGCTACTACGCTTAGGAATTTACTATTTTTATCATTTACCTCAATTTTACATATAATAAGAAATGTTTTACGTTTGAAAGGGAAGGAACCACCTTATTTAAAACAGGATATTTTAAAAGAAATTGGTATGGAATTTAAAATTGATATTATACTTTGGGAAAAAATATTAGCTGCTAAAAATAAAAATGTAAAATTAAGCGGGAAAGAAATTGAACAATTATTCATTAGTTTTGTTAGAGAATTAGAGTCGATAGTTGCTATTATTGATAAGTTATAAGTATATGCGTAAAATATTTCTTACATTTTATTTCCTTATTTTTACTCTTTTGGGTTATGCCCAAAATGTTCCCCAACCGGTAGGCTGGGTCAATGACTTTGCAAAGGTTATTGATAAAGGAAATACCGATAAACTCAGCTCTTTAATTGAAGAAGTAGAACAAAAGACGACTACGGAAATTGCTGTAGTAACAATTAATTCCATCGCCCCTTATGATGAAAAAGAATATGCAAGACTTCTTTTTGATAATTGGAAGCTGGGGAAGAAAGGAAAAGACAATGGTGTTTTAGTACTTTTATCGGTTAAAGAAAGACGCTGGCGTATTGAGACTGGATATGGAGTGGAAGGAGTTTTACCAGATGGTCTATGCGGCGAGATTGGCCGAAACTATATGGTACCGTATTTTAAAGAAGGTAAGTACGGGGAAGGTTTATATCAAGGTATATGCGCCATCGCGAATATTATTGCTAAAGATACGCATGTTACTTTGGCTGGACTAGGTAATTTTGAAGAAATTACCACGGAAAACCAGTCTTCATCGAGTATGCCCAATGCTTTAGGAACGTTGGTTATTATCATTATTATCGTATTATTTATTGTGATAAGTAATTTGGGAACATATAGAAACAGATATTCCGGCGGCGGTTACTATGGCGGTTCCTGGGGTGGTGGTTTTGGAAGCGGAGGAGGCGGTTTTGGAGGTTTTGGCGGAGGGGGAGGCGGTGGCGGCGGTGCCGGAGGTGGATTTTAGAAAGGAGAAAAAATGAAAAGTATTCTTATAGGATTAGCGATAGTTGTTCTTATCGTAGTCTTTGTTATCATGGGTTTTGCAGGAGTTTATAATAGCATTGTCTCAAAACAGGAAACAATCACTGCCAAATGGGCGCAGGTAGAAAATCAATTGCAGAGACGCAATGACTTGATACCAAATTTAGTCAGTACAGTTAAAGGTTACGCTGCACATGAAAAAACTGTTTTGGAAGATATCACCAATGCCCGTTCTCAATGGACAAAAGCAAGCTCAATGGAAGAGAAAGTTAAAGCAGCAGGGGCAATAGATAGAGCATTGGGTCGTCTTCTTATGGTTACGGAAAATTACCCAAATTTAAAAGCAGACCAGACATTCTTGAAACTTATGGATGAACTATCTGGCACTGAAAATCGTATCTCAGTAGAAAGGATGCGGTATAACGAGGCTGTCAGAGATTATAATGTTACTGTAAGAATGTTCCCGGGTAATATTGTGGCAGGAATGTTTGGTTATAAGGTGGCCACAGAATACTTCAAAGCAGAAGAAAAAGCAAAAACTGTTCCCGAAGTAAAGTTCTGAATTCGTCCATGATAGGTGGATAGGCTAAGGATATAAAGAAATGGAAGCTTACCTTCTGGGGGGGAGTGGGAAGGGATAGCTCTTAAATTCTACCATAGCTGTGTGTAAAGAGGTCGTCTCCTTCTATAATCGTTCCGCTATTCCCAAAAATATTTCTTACTACTCCATAAATTATTTAATCACGTAATTTTTTTGAAACTTTTTCTTAAGTTATGTTGTCTAATCTAATAGAAACAGGAAGAATATCTATATTTCATCAAGTTATTTTATTGTAGAAAAAGAGAACAAGGAAGAAGGATATTCATGACAAAACAAATACTAAAAAGTAAGGTTTTGGTAGTTGTAGCTCTTCTTTTGGCATTCACGGTATCTTATTCATCGAATGCATTTGCTTGGGGAGGCCACGGCGGCCATGGCCATTACTACTATCGCGGTGGTCGCTGGTATGATAGTGGATGGTTTTGGGGAGGTTTTGCAACTGGGCTGGCAATTGGCACAATAGTCGTAACGCTTCCTCCTTATTATGAAACTGTTTATGTAAACGGTGCCCCATATTACTATTATGATAGCGTCTACTACAGACCAGGTCCTAGCGGATATATCGTTGTTCCGGCACCAGCAACTACTACTGTTGTAACAGCGCCTGCCGCTATCCCTGTTGCAGCTGCACCTACTGTTACACAGCCAAAAGTGACATCCGGTGAAGCGATAGTAATAAACATCCCTAATGCAAGTGGCGGATACACGCCGGTTACATTAACTAAACACAAAACTGGTTACATAGGCCCGCAAGGGGAATATTACGAAGGGCATCCGACCGTTGAGCAGTTAAGAGTTTTATATGGAAAGTAAGATACCAGCAATATATAAGGAAAGGAGACAGTGATGTGCATGATGATGTCTGGAGTAGTTTTTTCTTTTGTTCATGCGGTTGTGCTTTTAGCCATTAGTTTTTTTATTCTACTAGCTGTTCGTAAATTAGACTCTCAGAATATCAAAACATTCGGCTATGTTATTGCGGTTTTGCTGTGGGTTGCTGCAGCGCTGGTCCTTGGCAAGGGAGTCTCCGTTCGTCATCCCATGTTCCACAGGATGCATATGATGGGCGAGAAGTATCCCGAAGTTTCTCAGCATGTCGAACAGGCAGCGCCAACTAAATAAATATTTATTTGTGTCAGCAAAAGACAATATTTTTGGAATTCAGTTAGGCTGAACTAATTAGGTTCAGCCTAACCATTTTTTAGATATAAATCCCATTACCATTTCAAAAATGAAGGGGTATAATTATAAAATAACAGAAGAAGATAACTATAAGTAGAGGGCCAGGATTGTTATTTGTTTACTAGTTTACGCTGCATTATATTTATTATAGGTTATCCATGCAACTTTTAGCTAAAATTGTTTGTCTAATATATAGGAAGCATCAATGCGAGATATACCGAAGGGAACCTTGATAAAGGCTCAGGGGGATGATCTTGAGTCTTTTGAAAATATTTATAAAGAAACTTCTGGTTTTATTTATAATATCGCATTTCGCATTGTGAATAACAAGCAAGATGCTGAAGAAGTTGTGCAGGATGTTTTTCTGAATATTTATCACAATTTAAAGAATTTCCGTTTTCAGTCTTCTTTTAAAACATGGGTTTATAGGATTACGGTAAATTGTGCGATTAATTATGTCAAAAAAATGACTAGAGAAAAAAATAGAATAAAAGAATACGGCAATAATTTGATTCAAACAGGTGAAATATCTCAAGAGCCAGAGATAGAAAAAACAAATGAGGGACAAGAAAAAATAATTAATTCGCTTTTAGGGCTTCTAGATGTTAATCAAAGAGCCTGTATCGTCTTAAGAAATATTGAAGGCTTAAGTTACCAGGAGATCTCTAATACCTTAAAAATTAATATTAAT
>JBEKSD010000022.1:0-18760 GCA_049517335.1 Candidatus Omnitrophota bacterium
GATTAATATCATTGCGAATATCCCTTCGGAAGGGCGCGTTGTGGGCCTTGCGTTAAACAGGGCAGTGCCGGTAGTAATCGATACCCCGCGTTCCAAGGTGGCAATCGCGTTAAAGGGCTTAAGTGAGACGTTCGTTACAAAAAAAGAAATATTCCTGGAGCATAAAGAAATAGACCAGCTTAAGTTGAAAGAAGTTGCCGTCGAGAAAGTCGGAGGTTTCTGGAGCCAGCAAGGGCTTGGAGAGGTTCCTTCAGCTATCGAAATTTCCGAGGAGAAAGAAGATGAAATAGTTTATCTTAAAAAGCGTATACACAGCCGGCTTATCGAGCAGCTTAATATCAAGCGGCTTGATTTGAAGGTTTTTAGCGATTCTAAACTTTCAAAGGATTTAAGAGACAGGGCTGCCGTAATGGTGACTAATCTGATAGCGGAAGAAGCAGGAAGTTTTATTTCTTCGGAACAATTACGCAGAAAACTGGTTAAGGAAATAGTTGATGAAGCCTTAGGACTTGGCGCTTTGGAAGATTTATTGGCTGATCCTGAGATTACCGATATCATGGTCAACAATAAGAATGAAATTTATGTTGAGCGGCAGGGAAAACTGGAGTTAACCAGCAAGAAGTTTATTTCTAATGAACAGGTAAAAACCATTATTGAGCGTATCATCGCTCCTATCGGAAGGCGTATTGATGAGTCAGTGCCGATGGTGGATGCCCGTTTAACGGACGGTTCACGCGTAAATGCCATCATACCCCCGCTTTCTTTAACCGGTCCAACGCTGACAATCAGAAAATTCAGAAAAGAAAGATTTAAAGTAGAAGAACTTATTTCGTTTGGCACAACGACTCAGGCAATGGCGGAGTTCATACAGGGATGTGTTTTGTGCCGGAAAAATATGATTGTTTCGGGTGGCACAGGTTCAGGTAAAACAACTATCCTGAACGTTCTTTCATCGTTTATCCCCGAAGATGAACGCATTATTACAATTGAAGACGCAGCCGAGTTGAAACTTAATCAGAGCCACTGGATCCGTCTTGAATCTCGTCCTCCCAACATCGAGGGGAAAGGCGCAATTACCATAAGGGATCTTTTTAAAAACACCCTGCGTATGAGGCCTGACCGTATAGTAATAGGCGAGTGCCGCGGGGGAGAGACTTTAGATATGCTACAGGCAATGAACACCGGCCACGACGGCTCAATGACTACTTTGCATGCAAACTCTACTCAGGACGTTATCAGCCGCATGGACTCGCTTATCCTTATGTCCGGTGTTGAGCTGCCGCTGCGTGCCATCAGGGAAATGGTATCTTCGGCTATCCACGTTATCGTACATACGGCCCGTCTTTCCGACGGTTCGCGCAAGATAACCCAGGTTACGGAACTCGCCGGGATGCTGGATGAAAGCCACGTAAACTTAAAAGACGTCTTTGCGTTTAAACAAAGCGGAATAGATGAGAAAGGGAAAATCATCGGAGAATTCCGGCCCACCGGTTATATCCCAACCTTTTTTGAAGATTTTAAAGTGAAGGGCATTAAGATTCCCGAAACTATTTTTAGGGCTTAAGAGAATACCAGCCTGGCAATGAAAATAATCAATATAACTAAAAATGCAATTTTAGCGGATAATACAATTCTCGCACAAACTGTTCTTGCGCGCCTTAAGGGTTTGCTTTTTCGTAAAGAATTCAGGAATGGGGAGGCCTTAATTATTAAACCCTGCAACTCAATACATACATTCTTTATGCGCTTCCCGATAGATGTAATTTTCATTGATTCTAATAATAAAATTGTAAAGATTCGTAAAGGAATTAAGCCTTTCAGAGCTACTCCTGTTTATTTTAAGAGTAAGTTTGTTATTGAGCTTCCTTCTGGCACTGCCGCAGCTGCAAATACAGAAGAATCCGACCAGCTATCCATTGAATAAAACTTTAAATCTAGACACCCAGCACAACCGGGGCCGGAATTAATTCCGGCCCCCGATTTAGGTTAAAACTAAACACTTGACATCCTAATCCCTTTGGGCAATAATAGCTGAAAAGAATGTCCAATCTGGAGAAAATATGGGAGTTACCCACAAATTAGTGCCGGAACTTATAGAATTTATCATCCAGCAAAAAAAGAACAATCCTGGCTTGAGCTGCCGCAGTTTAGCCAGCCTGATTGATAGTAAATTTCAAATCAGAGTATCTAAATCCAGCGTAAACCAGATACTCAAAGAAGCAGGCCTTAGTCAGCCTGTCGGCCGTAAGACCTCTAAAAGCGGGGAAACATTAAAGGAAAGAATACGCCTCGTTTTAAGCCCTGAGGCAGAGGCAAAGGAGCAGGCGCATAAAGAGACGGAAGAGAAAGAGCCTAAAGAAGCAGAAGATGAAACGCGTATTGAACAAGGGCGCCTTAAGCTTGCACAGGAACGCATCCGCCTTGACGCAGAAAAAATAGCCGAAGAAGAGAAGCTGCTTCAGGAAAAAAAGAAGATTGAAAATGAGCTAAGAACTGCGGAGGAGGCAAAAAAGCTTGCCGAAGAGAAACGGCTTAAGGAAAAGCAGAAAAAAATAGCCGAAGCAAACCGCCTGAAAGCGGTAGAAGAACAACTGGAGCAGCCGATTGTGTTTGAAGAAAAAGAAAGAGATTGTTCGGGGCTGATCCTTTTAAAAACAATGGATTATCTGTTAGCCGGAAGCAGTAAGTTTAACGCTTTAATCAACAGGCAACTGGGAGGGACAGAAAAAGAAACAGCTGTTTTTAATGAAGGGTTTGTTTATTATTCTTTTCTTGAAAAAACACATACGGGGTTTTCTCTCTTGAGTGCGCTTTTAGACACAGATATAGCCGCCGATAAATTCAGGGATTATTTTTCCCGGGTCCAAGAGATTAAAACTTTACCCATTGAGCTTTCCAGCGCGCTCGCTGATATTTTTAAAGAAATCAGGTGCTTAAAGATTATTTTTGTGGACGGAAGCTTCCTTTATCTGGACGCGGATTTCTACACCACATGGTCTACGCAATATACGCCTTATGACTTTTCCGCCTGCGTTAATAAAGTAAAAAGCGACCTGAATAAATATTTTCTGAATACCCGCCCGCTGGTCCTTTTTATGGCTCCCGGATATGATTTTCCTTCAAAAGAATTTATGGGCCTGATCTTGAATTTTAATTTTGAAAGGAATACTCCCCAGACTATCACGCTCTACGATAATAAACTCGCCGAAATTTCCAGTGTGCGCCTTACCTCAAGGAAAACAAAATACCAGCTGGTCTTCGGGTTATGGCCGTGGCAATTTGTGGGCGTGCGTACTGTGAAAAGCTTGGGCGAATTTGTCTCATACCGCTTGGGAAAGCTTAATAACGATTTCTGCCTTGCGGATATCCAGCTTGAGCTTATGCATCCGGAAACAAAACAAAAAGTTTTATTGAACGGTTGCGCTTTAAAAAATTCCCTTCCTGAGCAGACACGGCTTGTTATTTTGACAAATGCGCGTAAAGGCACTTTTAAGCTGGAGGAACTTGCGGAGATGTATCTATGTAAGTGGCCGAATCAGGAAGAAGCCTTTCAGGACTATTCAAGGAAAGTTGAACTTTTTACCTATACCGCCGATTCACAAAAATTCTTATCCCCGGATTTTTTGAAGGAAAAACTAGAAAAGGCGAAGGATGCAAACAGCATATTTACTATCTATCTGGAATTATTGGAGTTATATCTTAAATGGCATTTTCTGCCCACGGGTTACGAAGAAAAAGATTTCCAGACCATGAAATCAAGGTTTTATGACCTAACCGTACACGTTACTCCCAAGGAAAATATCACTAAGGTAACTTTTAGTGTGCCTGCCGGCTACGCTTATTCCCGGGACTTGGAATACCTCCTCCGGCGCCTGAATGAAAGAAACATTGAATTTTATCCCGGTAAGCCGGTTAAATTTTCTCTGTAACCATTAAAAAGAAAACGGTTTCAATTTAAGGGCTAGAGACATTGACGCCTGCTTACAGCGGTGTTATATTTTATCTGCTCCCTATAATATAGATAGGGGCAGGTAAAAAAGGAAGTAATATGAAAAAGCCACGGAAGAATAACGCTCAGAGCGCTGTCGAGTTTATTATTATTTTCGTTATTGTAGCTGTCGCCTCGGTATTACTGGTGAACAGTATGCCGACTATTTTTAATACGTACATCAATAAATGTACGGGAGCAATAACAGGAGATATCCAATGATAATTTTGCAGCGTCGTGGGCAGAATATGATTGAATATACGGTTTTAGTGATGATAGTCGCTGCCGCCTTAATTGCCATGACTACTTATATGATGCGTTCAATGAATGCAAGGATTAAACAGACGCAGGATGAATTAAATTATTACCGTGTTGAATAAAGAAAGGGGTGCAGGATGAAGAGATGTAAGGCTCAGAGTACGCTTGAATACGTAATTATTCTTGCAGCAATTATCGGCGCAATAGTCCTTGTGGCAAATACCATTTTGAAACCGAAACTACAGGCGAGCTACAGCGGCTTAACCGATAAAATGCAGACTAAGGTGGAGCAAGTTAATTTTGGGAATTAGTTTTTAATATAGGGAGGTGAAAAAATGTTGAAGCTTATGAGAAGGGGTCAAAGCACGGCAGAGTATGCCATAGTTATCGGCTTGGTCATTGCCGCGGCTGTAGCTATGCAAGTCTATGTAAAGCGCGGCTTACAGGGTAAAATCAAAGTAGCCACTGATTATACCGATTCGGATGCGGCCAGCGTCGTCGGTAATGCCGGACAATATGAGCCGTATTATCAGTCATCGGATATGACAGGGACACATACTACGAGTCTCACAGAAAATACTGCAACGGGTGGCGCGGTTACCAGGACTACAGGAAATGATACCAGCACTAGAACAGGAACTTCTACTGTAGGCGCTGTGCAGAATCCTTAATAAATTTTGTTCAAAAGGAGGTTTAGAATGAATAAACGCAGGATGCGTGGCCAGGGTACTTTGGAGTATGTTATTCTGACCGGGTTTGTGGTTGCAGCACTTATTGCCATGGGTGTTTACATGAAGCGCGGCTTTCAGGGCAGGTTGCGTGAATCTACTGACCAGATCGGCGAGCAGTATTCAGCGCAGAATACTACGACAAATTATACGACGACCACTAATACAGTTCAGGAAGATAACCTGGCTGCTGGCGGCATAACTACAACTACTGTTTCAGAAAATACCCAGACAAAAACCGGCAGTGAGAATGTTGCGGCTCTGAATACTGAACAATAAAAGTGGGTGATTAATATGCGTCGGGGCCAAGCTACGCTTGACTATGTCTGCTTGTTAGGTATTTTGATCGCTACGCTCATAGCTATGGGTATTTATATGAAACGTGGCTTCCAGGGAAAATACCGCGAATTAGGTGAACAGATTGGTTCGCAGTATTCTCCGAATGCAACCGTTTCAACTTTAACTAATCAGACTATTTCAGACACAAACTCTACTATAACAAATACCGTAAATAAAGTTTATAGTGCAGCAGGAGTTACAATTTCAGCTCAAAACCAACAAGATGATACTCAAGGAAGCAGTGAAATGCATTCGCGTACTCAGGATACAACCGGTGCGTTGGAGAGCGGGGGGGATTAATGATCAAGATATTTAGTTCCAGAAAAGCCCAGAATTTGACGGAATTGGCCCTGCTTATCGGTGTCGTAGCCATGGTTTTTATAAGTATGGAGGTTTATTTTAAGCGTGGTTTGCAGTCAAAAATAAAAAATATGACTGATAACTACATGACTAGTGGTGTGCTTGGTGGCGGTAACTTAGTATGGCCGGCTAATCAGGAAATTTATGCAACAGACATGCATAATTATGCGGTCCTGAATGCAAAGACCACAACGAATTCAAGCAGTACCGTAAATGTTGCGACTTTAGCCGGTGGAGGCACGGTTGCAACATCCCAGGTAGATATGAACGTTCCGGCATCGAGTTCCCATAGCGAAGCAACTTATTAAGACGGTGAGGTAAAATGCTAAATCATAAAGGACAGGCAGTTACAGAGATGGCAATTTTTGGGACGTTAATTATTGCGGCTTTTGCTTTTGTTATAATGTTTAGCGAACGCATAAACCGCCAGCAATCCTATATCATGCAAGGATTCCGCGAATCGTTATATGAGGCGCGCACCTTACAAAATCCGGTTAGCTATACAAAAATTGCTGATCGCCGCATGCCCAATGTTTCCTCTCCCATGACTTTAGGCAGCCAAGAGACATTCAACACTACTAACAATACTATGTGGGGAAATGACTTTGCCAAATTGGATCAACCACAAATTTATTATAAAATCAATGATGCTAATTTAATACAAGTTGCGGAATCTCTTTCTACTAGTATTAGCGGCGGAGGGGGTTCCGGAGCAGTAATTACGCCGGTAATAACAAACGGTGTAATTACCGGTTTCACTATTAACTCAGGTGGTTCAGGTTATACTTCTGCTCCCACTATTACCATTTACGGTGGTAGCGGCACAAGCGCAACGGCAACGGCAGTAATAACAGATGGTGTTGTCACTGGTGTTACTATCACATCCGGAGGTTCAGGCTATGTTCCTGCACCTTCAGGAAATGTAAGCGAAGTCACTACGACTCAACAAACGACTCACACAGAAAACGAACAGACTTTAACAAAATCAGCTAGCGTAGATTCCGTAAGCGTCAGGCAGCTTAAGGCTCAAGATACGCTCATTGAGACTTCTCCAGATTATAATCAGACTTTTTACCTTGGCCCGGGTGGAAAATATTATGTTAACGACTCAGGCGGTGAGTCTAGGTCGGGTTCCTTGACTGCGGCGGGGGGGAGGTAATTAATGAAAAGAAGAGCGCAGGCAACTCTTGAATTTACCTTTGTTTTTGTTATAATAATTGCATTAATCTCAAGCTTATTCGTTATGTGGAAATGGTCAACGGATAATATCGTAAAAAGGCAGGAATGGTATAATGGTTCAAGAGTTGGAGCCGGTTCAATAGATACGCCGGGAGAACCGGAAGCTCAAGCGACAGTTCAACCATTAACGGATACTAATATGGTTTATCCGGAGAACAGATAAGAATGTTTTTTTCCTGGCTTATAGAAAATAAGCATTTTAAAAAGGGGAGTGATATTAAAGGACAGATCACTCCCCTTTTGATTGTAATTACGGTCGTGCTTCTTATTTTAGCTTTGGTTACAATCAATGTAGGTCGTGTTGCGCTGGATAAAACCTACTCTTCTACCGCTGCTGACGCCGGAGCGCTCGCCGCCGCCTCAATATATGCCGCAGCTTTTAATGAACTGGCGCAGTATAATCACGATTATTTATGGATGACTTATGTCGATAATTATGCAGCAATGCTTATGCTGCATGGTGAGGCGCAAGATGACCTTGATTTTGCCATAGGGCTTACTTCAACAGGGCTTGCTCTCTTGGATTCCGCCTACGCATATCTTCTTACTCAGACCCCTGTCGCATGTCCAGTCAACCTGTATACGTATTATTCAAGTGCTGCTTGGTTTTTTGCAGCCAGCGCTGATTTTACTGAGGCGGCAGCATATACGAACCAATTTATTGCCGCTGCTTCATATATGCTTTCCATAGTTAATAGCCACCATCTGAATACAGATGATGCCTATTGCCAGATGCGGACTATGATGGATGATTATAACAGTTCTAGTAATGATACCGGGTATTCTTATGCGTTTAGCAATAGCGGCATCTTGGATAAACTATCAACAAATCAACAGAACGTATTTAGTGCTTGGCTGTCATCACAGAGCACTCCGCCTGCATATACCTCGGGCAGTTATTCTTGGCAGGATAGCCTTGCTCAAAACCACAGCGTGAATGTGAATGTAGCTGTTCCGACAATAACTTCTTATGAGTTGCAGCACACAAACTACGGCTACCAAAAAGAATGCGACGTTATTGATGGTATGATTTCAACCGGCAATACTATAGTGACAATTTTAGGCGTCCAGGCATCATTGTGCGCTATCGCTGCTACATTTTGTCTGACCTTGTCTGCCGCAGCGTCAGAAGCTTATACTACGTTTTGGACGGGTGTAGATATGATGATGGCATGTTGTCCTTGTTGCTGTTGTGGTCCTAACTGCGGTGGTTGTGCTTGTTGTGCTGCAGGTGCCGTGCTAATTGTTCAATCATATGGCATGGCGGCAGCTGTATGGGCAAAATGGGGTTATGTCGATGCCCTTGCAACTATAATTATTGTTGCGATAGATGCATTGGTTACTATTGGAACGGCTGTTGGATTGTATTTTTTAAAGGACGCAACAGATGAAGCCTTGTATGGCTTTGAAATGGATAGTACTTTTTCAAGCAAGAGTTGTAGCGATGCCAGCGACCTTCTTATCGTAAAGATAAGCGAAGTTATTTTGCCGACATGGAAGGTCACTTGTTGCGAAACCCAGACCCATCCCGGAACCAGCCAAGGAATATTTACTACTGCTTATCCGTCTGTGCGTAGTTGTGCTAAGGCTAGTTTTGACGGCGGAGATGTGGGAAGTTTCACGAAGACCTACGACTCAAAGATAACTGATTAATAAGTAAAAGATTAAGAAGGGAGAATGTGATGATAAAAAGAATTGCAGGTATAATCATTTGTTTTCTTTGCTTTACTATGCCCTTGCGGGCTGAAATTCCTTTACCTGAGGATGCGACATTGGTGAAGGCAGGGGAACCTGATACTAGCCCAATGCACTTGAGTATAAAGATGTATCGCACTTCGTTGTCGCTAAATAAGCTCAATGATTTTTTTAGCCGGGCAATGCAGCAGGCCGGGTGGCATGAAGATAAAAGCGCTAAAGGCTCTTTAAGGTTTCAAAATGGCCAACGCATGGCAATGATCTTTCCTTTGCCTACCTTGACCCGCGAAGGAAGGATCGCATTCACCGTTACTGAGGGCAAGGTTCTTTCCAAGGAAGATTTTGTGGCTACCCAAAAGGATAAGCCTGACGCGCTTATTTTTATGCCTCCATACCCGAATGCAAAACAGATGTATCTCTGGGATTTGCCAACCGGAGGTGTCTCGGCAGCCTATATTACGACAGACGCTATTCAGGATGTGTTGTTTTTTTACAAGGCAAAGATGCTCGATTATGGCTGGTTTCTTGCTGAGGAGGCGCCAATTGTCAGGACTCCAATTTCATATGATTCTAAGGGAATTAAAACAATATTGGCAAAAGAACATATAAATGCTAAAGTTAAAGCTAAAGGCGAAGAGGAAAAAGCCTCCCTGACTTTTAAAAAGTCCACAGGAGAAAGTTGTTTTATCAACCTATTTTCTACTAGCGTGGATGCAGATTCATTTTTGGGAAATCCAAAGAACTTAGCTGCAATTACTGCGAATCTAAAAGATTGGCCGAAGACTTCTTCAGAAAGGAGAACAGAAATTCTGGTGACTTATAATGAAGTTAAGAAATTACATAAATAAAGCTCAAAGTGTATTTGAATATGCTATAATAATTATTCTTATGGTGGCTGCTCTTATTGCCATAGGTAAGTTTTTACAGAGGTCTTTGCAGGGTAGATACCGCCAATCAGCAGATACTTTTAGCAGCGGTGAGCAATACCTGCCTTAAAATATAATACGGAGAAATAACGCTTGTTAATAATCACAATATTTTTATTCCTTGCCGCAGTAACTATAATCGTCTATAGTCTTCTTCCCGGTGTTTTTCAGAAAGCTGAAACTTGGCAGCTCGCTAAGGAAAAGCAAGTTGCCAAGGAGATGGAAAAGCTTTATTTTGACAAGAATCCGCGCAGCATAGTACAATTATACGCAATCCTGCCGATAATTTTAGGCGTTGGAGGATATCTCCTATCCAGGGCTTCTATTTTTACAATTATAGGAGCAATTATTGGCTTTGCAATACCCAACTTTATTCTAAAAATGCGTTTTGCTAAACGAAAGCAGAAATTCAGCGTGCAACTACTTGATGCGATTAACCTTATGTCGAGTTCACTTAAGGGTGGATTGAGCCTGTTACAAGCAGTTGAAGTGGTGGCTGAGGAGATGCCTCCCCCTATTTCTCAGGAATTTGGTTATGTGATCCGCGAGAATAAAATTGGCGTTTCTTTTGAAAGCAGCCTTGAGCATTTAAAAGAACGCATGCCTGCTGAGGAGTTGACTTTAATTGTAAGCTCAATTCTTGTAGCGCGCGAAACAGGAGGAGACTTAACAAAAGTTTTTAGCAGGCTCTCCGTGACTATACGCGATAACAACAAGCTGAAAGAAAATATCAAGACCTTAACTTTACAGGGAAAACTACAGGCAGCAATTATGTCTCTTCTGCCTTTTTTCTTTGTTGGATGGGTTGTAACGGTAAATAAGCATCACTTTGATATAATGCTGCAAAACGACATGGGAAGGTTTCTTTTGATTCTGGCTGTCGTTCTGCAGGTTGTGGGAATGTTTTTAATCCGTAAGTTCAGTACTATAAAAGTTTAATAACTATGATTTTAATCTTATTGATCATTGTTGTCGGTGGTGTAATTATCCTGATAGGGATTTCGCAGGCAAGCCATACAACGCTTAAGCCTTTCAATTTCCAGCAAAATACTAGTAGGCATAATTTTATGCGGCCGCATGAGGCTCCGATTTCAATTCCTTTTATTCAAAATATCTTAGAGAGGACCGGTTGGGGGGCGACTTTCAGGAGAAAGATTGACGCAGCCCACCTCCGCCTTAACCCCCAGGTATTTTTCCTTGTAAAAATTGCCGTTGCGATCCTGTTATTTGTCGTCAGTTTGGCAATTTATGGCAAATTCAATCCGTTTATAATTATCCCCATCTTAATTGGCTATACAATCCCAGATTTTTACCTTAAAATGAAAATTAACAAGCGTAAAGCCCAGATTATAAGGGTTATGCCTGAGACTATTGACTTGCTGGGGCTTTGTATCGAGGCAGGCCTTGATTTTACAAATGCCGTAAAGTGGGTTATTGACAAGACCCCACCTACTCCCCTTGTTGAGGAATTAGTGTTTGTTTTGGAGGAGATTAAATGGGGAAAACCCAGAATTCAGGCGTTAAAGGATATGTCGAGGCGCCTTGATATTCCTGAAGTAACCTCTTTTGTACAGACGATAATTCAGGCGGAAAGAATGGGTACGCCTGTGGCCGAGGCCTTTACCATACTCTCTGAAGACAGCCGTATGCAACGTTTCCACCGCGGCGAGCGCATTGCTCTGCAAGCTCCCATCAAGATACTTTTTCCTCTCATTTTCTTCATTATGCCTGTTATTGGCATAGTCATAGGCGGGCCGATCCTTCTGCAATTCATGCACGGCGGCCTAGTTCCTAAATAAACAATAGTAGACGGTTCGAACCCTACCTTTATTATTTCTCGATTATTAATTTTGCCTGTAGCAGGAAATCTTCAGCAAGCGTTTCTGAAAGCAATCTTACGAATCTATCATAGTCTAACATGAAATGTTATATTCTAACACCTTATCCTTTAGGCAATATGGATTTTACCCAAGTAAGGAATCTTTCTGAATGCTTAGATAAGCTAACCGCTTCGCTTTGTGTAATTAACCTTTGATCATATTCAACAATATTCTTTATTGGAATCAAATTACGTAAATGGCTAATATTTTCTTCAAGCGTTTTTATGTTTTACTAAGCTACTAATAAGTTTAAGGATATCATCATGCTTCGGACTTGCGCTTCTTACTTCGTGCAGAGAGACTAACAGTGCATCTGCTGAAGAGATGCCAGCATAAATGGCATTTAAACCAGCGGCGTTCCATTTTTCTTTTATAAGACTATCTTGCCGCTTGAGAAAAATTCTTCCGCTTTTTTGAGGTAATTTATATAATCTGACTTTGAAACGTGGCTAGTTTTAATATTTTTTGTCATAAATTGATTAATTCGGATATCTTCTTACCGTAGATGACGTTACCAGTGCGAACAATTTCATTGATAAAGACGTCTTTCTTTTTGAATTTATTCTGGAATTCATTTATCAAAAGTGGTACGCTTGCCAGATAATTCCCAAAAAGCAATGTTATCTTTTTTTCTACCTCAGATAATTTTTTGGCGATAAGCAACTTGTTTTTTGAGTGCGGATATATAATAACGATATCTATATCGCTATCGGCCGAGGCGCCACCTCTAGCAAAACTAGCGAATAGAATAATACTTAAGGGCCGCGGTGACTTAATTTCTCTTAAGATAATCCGGGCAATACGGCCAAAAATATCTCCTTCTTTTTCAAATGCTGGACGAATAATTTCTTTAACTAAGAAATTCTCTGCGTTAAGCCAATAAACTAAAGAACTACCTACAGAACGCATACTTACTACACCATGCCTAGTTAAATCCTTTAGGGCAGTGTGGACTTTTACATGCGATAAACCAACATTCTTGACAATCTCCCTACCGTTTAACTGAGCCTGGCTTTTGACTAGAAATCGCAGTATTTTTACCTTGGAATATTGCCCTAAATATTATCAAGCGGCCTGTCTAATAACAATTCTGCCTCCTTCTTAGGAAACTATACTTACCATCTGGTAATTATTATTACCATGAATATTCAATTTCTCAATGCATTTTTGTAGTGGGGCTGCGTCAAGCGAATTGTGTAAAGTCCTTTAAGGTTCATTCCTTCCAGTGTTTCTTCGGGCAATCGTAAAAATTAAGCAGGTTATCAATATCCTTTTCTACGCATTCTACTGCTTTAGGACAACGCCCAATCCAGCCCCTGCGCCATTCTTTAAACTTATTCATTGCTTTCGCTTTGCTCTTGGCAGTATAGCTCCTTGAGGCATTCCTTAGCTTATGCACCCAGCAAGCCTGCCTTGGAGTTAAAGGATAAAGCATATCCAAAGCAGCATGTAGGTCTTTTAAGCCGTCGGTGACAACCAACTTTAAATTATCTCCTTTAAGGCCGCGTTTGTAGAGCGCTCGAATACCCTTGTCTTAAACCCACCCTTGCGTAAGCGGGGGGGATGAAGATCGTTTACGCACCCAAACTGAGTAACAAGCGTCCTGCGGTAATAGCCGTTACGTTATATTCTTCTTTAGACTGCAATATTGTTTTAAAAATTAAACTCTGTTATAATAAGAATGGACATTGTTTTTGTAGGTTAAATGGCAAAATATTCCTAGCTCGAATTTTGAGATGATATCATTTTAATTAAGAATTTAAAATTAGAATCTAACAAAAATCTTGAAACATGGGGTCAGAGCCATTTAACTCTGACCCCATCTTTGGAACTCTGTTTTGAATCTTTTATAGGACAGAAAATAATGTCCAAACTGTCCAGTCTGAGCTTAAAATTGTCCACTCTGATAAAACCAAGATAGAGACGGAATCTCAAGGACGTTTCTCAACTATTTGGAATGATTTTTTGAGAAACGTCCTTAAGACTACAGTTCTCCATGATTGTTTTAAAGACGTTTCTGTGCGAGAACCGTACCTAAAATGACCACCGTGCTGAAATAAAGAAAACGCTACCAAAAAAGAGCATATTTTTGCTTGACAGCGTCGGAGAATATGGTATATTTGGAGTGTAGTAAAGAGCGGTAGTAAAGAGTAAACTTAGAGTAATCTAAGGACACAAAGCCACGGGTCCTTAAATAGTAAAAGCTTCGCAGGACAGCCGGGTTGCCGATTCCGACGAGAAAAGTTGGGTTTGACAATCCGGATTTTATTTTTAGTACTTCTTAATCGGTTTTAAAAACGATTAAATAACCAATTATGAATAGCTCAAAAACCGAAATTAAAATAGGCAGATTTGGGGTAAGGGGAGTAGTTATTTTTTATATAATATATAAAAAAATATGAATACTG
The DNA here is from genome assembly GCA_049517335.1 of Candidatus Omnitrophota bacterium. GTDB lineage: Bacteria > Omnitrophota > Gorgyraeia > Gygaellales > Profunditerraquicolaceae > JBEKSD01. The sequence goes on from JBEKSD010000022.1 coordinate 13,822, forward strand.
AAAAGCCACAGACCGATGAAGACCATTTAGAGCAACCCGAGATCAAGCCGAAATTTAACTCTAGTTTTAAGACCTGGATCCGCGTAGTTGCTTTTATTGTTGTAGCGGTCTTTTTGCCGGAACAGGCTGCCCAAGCAATGGAGTATGATTGGCGCGTTCTCTGGCAGAAACCAGCCATAGGCTCATTTACTCCTGGCTATCTTCGTGACCTTCGCAATATCGATACCGCCTTAGCAATCAAAAATATCCTCAAAGATATAACAAATAAGCCAATAACAAGCATAAAAATATCGTCCAATCTGACTGTGAATTTGGATAAGCCTTTACAAATGTCCAATCAGAAAATTGAAGAGATTTTTGATTGGCTAAAGGGTCGTCCTTGCGGATCCAAAGCTCTATATGATTTCCTCGTTTATCAAGGCAATAAAGTTGAGGAACAAGATATTGCCATTATGGCTTTAACTGTGGATATCTTAAGTGAAATAGTCAAACCTGAGGGCAATCCCCAAGTCATTAAAAACTCACTTTTTGCCCTTGCTAAAGCATCAGAATTCTTTGGTAGTAAGCTTTATCCCATTAAAGCGGATTTGAATAATCTCAAAGAATTCGCTCCATTTATTGCGCATATCAAAGGTGACCATTATGTTTTGGTCACTCGTATCGTAAATGATAAGGTCTATTTTAGCGATAACCACAGAGAAGAATTTCTACCGTTTGACCTATTCATTCAACGCTTCAGCGGCTTTGCTTTGATTAATCAATCTACCCTTCCTAAAAGAGCAGTATTTCTTACTCCACAAGAGAGTAAAACCATACTAGGCGCTAATGTATCTACTCAAGCTGATTTGAATAGCGCCATGTCTAGCGCAGATGTGCAAAAGTACGTATCTTCCGTAAGAAATAGTTTGCATAGTGAATATAATAAGATTCAGACCAGTGCAATGATTAGTATCGGTATTAGCTTGGGTACAACAGTGCTTGGGGGATTGGCGGCAGGGGGGGCATTCGGCGGTTGGTTTGGCCAGGGAGATTACTTGGGTATGGATATGGCTACTCGTTTTGCAATTACCGGAGCAGTACTTACACCTGTGGCTCGCGGGGTGCTTAGCGGTAATTGGAATGATTGGTATTTGTATGCTGGTGCCGGTGCTGCTGTTGGCGGGCTTGCTGGATGGGCAATGCAGTCCATGTCAGACACACAATGGCAACAATTTACATGGGCTTTTAATTCGAAAAGCACATGGAGCTGGGCTACTTGGCCGGCAACAGGCGCCTTAGGCGGGTTGGTCATCGGTGGCCTTTCAACCGGTAAATGGTTTAGCGGTGACTCTCTTACATATGCCATGTATGGTGCTGCTGGAGGATTAGGGTTACGCACTTTATCAGGGCTTGGTTCCGTATACTCAAGTAAAGGCGATTGGTCTAATTTTATTGGTCAAGACTCTGCTACTACTAGCCTCAGCGGGAATCTAAGTTTTACCAACCCTTCACCATATGCGCCATTTACTTCAAAGGCCTATACGGTTTATCAAGGAATGTTAAATGCTCAGATAGTTAATCTTGTTAGCTACGGCCTTAGTGCTACCGGCATGAACCAAAAAGATGCAGAGTTATTGGGCGCAGGTCTAAGCGGAGCTTTCTTGGGAGCTACGGGCAGTTTGGGTGGTTTGACTAATGGATTAGACTCAGCCTGGGAACGCGCAATTTCAGGATCTTTAACTACCCTATCTTCAACATTCATCCGACAGGAGGCACTTGATCTTGGTGTTAAGAGTACGGCACTAGCTTCTTATATCGGTAATGTTGGAGGCTTGGTGGTAAATAGTGTTGTTAATGGCACTATGTTGTATGCAAATAATTTATCTATAGCCCCAGCTCCAGGTACTAGTATTTCCAACAACATTTTAGTAGGTGACTATGATTCTCTGAAGAGCACGGTGGTATTAGGTCAAAATCAAAATATAAATGATGTTATTGCTAGTCCAAACAACAACTACTTTGATTACATAGGGAAAGATATAAACTATACTTTCGAGGCTAACGGCAGTGCTTTATTAAAGGGCTTGGTTTCAAATAGTGTTGCGGAGTTAGTAACGCGTTATCCCGGAATGGTAGGTTTGTCAGCATCAGATATAAAGTCAATGCCATATGCCACTGCTATCGGTTCTGCTGTAGGTGGTTTCGTCCCTTCTTCCACGATGACTATTCAACAGAGTATTATGAATGGCTTATTGACTGGTGGACTTACGATTTTTGAAGCTAAGATTGAGTCTAAGTTGACGAAACTTGATCCTACTGCAATGACTTCAGTAATGGCAGCTTTTGTAGCTGATGCCGGCGCTGCGTTAGTTAGAGGATTTGTGGGTTCAGTATTGATGCCGTCTCCCCAAACTGTGTTAACAATAGATGCAAATGGCCAAACTCAGACGCAAACTGCGATCCCGACAGGCGGCGCCCTTAGTATGATGGGTTATCAGTTAGGCAAGGATTCTTTTGATGTTTTAAGCTTTGGTTATGCTGGCAAAGGAGAGGGAGCATATAATGACATTGTTTATATAAATAAACTTACCACTGCATTTTCACCGGTTACGCCAGAGCTTCTCAAACAGCAGATGGAGGCATATTCATATAAAGGAACGCTGAGCGCGGATGGTACAACCGCTACAATCACTCTTAGCAATGGAACTCAAGCAACATTAACTAAGGTTAATGGATGTTACTATGATGCTAATGGCGAGAAATGGGACAGAACTAGTGGTGGTAAATTCTATTTGGATAGTAGTAATACCGCTACCGTTACATCCAGCTGGTTGTCATCTCTGGTGAACGGTTGGGGAGAGTTGGCGCACGATATTTATCAGCAAGGCGCGGTTGACAGTATGGTGGCAACTATTGGTTCTTTTCAGGGTGCGCGGCAGTTGTTTGGATTGCCGATAACCTTTCTAACGAATGTTAATTACGCAGATGGCGTCAGAGAGCAAATGTTTGAATTTTACAGTAAATCAGAGTCCAATCAAAATGGACAATCCATGACAAAAGACACATTCAGTCTTTATGATCAGTATTCAAGCACTCCGGTTACCACTCAAACTTTCTTGGATGAAGCATTGCTAAATAATGGTAATATCGCACATTCCTATTTACCAATTTCCGGTTCGTGGACTGATGCAAAAGGGAATGAAATTAGCCCTTGGTCTTACCGTAATTACACCCTGAATGAGAATGGTTCTATTTCTGCAAAAAACGGGAATCAAACAGTAACCTTGCCAAATAATCTTGGAGATTTCTATTCTGATGCAGATACTTTTAACGTCGTTCAAGCAGGTTCGGATTGGGCGATTTCGCCTTTTACTCATACAGTAGATCCCATACAGTTTATAATTATGGGGACCCAGATGATAGATGCCAATGGCGCAATAGTTTCAGCTGACCTTGTGTTTAATGGCGGCAGCAACGTAACTATAGACAATGGCTGGGCGTACGATGGGACTATCAGTAACGGTTTGAAACCTATTAATAAGAGCCTTAGCCAGCCTTTAGTGGGTGGGCGGGGAGGCGAAAACAATGAAACTGGCCTTTACCGAGGTTATACTACTTTTACTACTGTTGGTGATACTACTGTTGGTAATTTTAATTTTGACTTGACTGAAGACGGAACAGCCGCGAAGGTTAATCAGTTTGGTGTAGTAGTTAGTCCCGGTGATGTGATTTATGGCCAGGGCAATGATAGTATCACAGGTCTTGGTAAGGATATTAATCCGAGGAATCTTCTTTACACCACAGAAGATGGCTCGTATCAATTCAGAGTAACTTCTGATGGAACTCTTTTTGGTAGTCCTAGTCTTGGAGATCATGGTGTTATTTCCGGATTTGACCAAACAAATAATTCTTCAGTAAAGTTAGGTGTTTTTAATTATTATGCGGATAGCACAACAACTTCTTTGATAATCGGTGCAGGCCTAGGTTATTCTGTCGATAGGGGGTGGGTTGAAGGTTTTACGCCGGAAGCAGGAACTCTTTCTAATAATAATCAGTCACTAACATTAGGAAAAGATACATGGATTTTTCTTACTGCTTTCGGAGCTGTGGGTAACACTGGTGACGATAGTAGTTACAAAACCGGGACATTGAGTTCGCAACCTTTAGTAGGAATTGATTTTTCTAATAATTATGATGTTAATGGAAACGAATTCTTCAACCCGTTATTATTAACTGCCGCCGGGGCACAATATACTTTTACTTCCGGAGAAGTAGCTCTTGTCAATTCTAACATCCAGACCCAGAAGGTCGATGCTTCTCCCAGCGCCAAGGGTACTGTAGCAGGCGCAACAGCAAAAGGTGATACAGCCGCCACACTTTACGGCGAGGGCGCTTTCGGTGAGGCAGTTGCCGGCAAGAACGGTATGGATATCGGCCAGGGCCTTTATTATGATGTCAATGGTCCTAACAGACAAAATGTCTTCTTGAACGGATATTTAACCTACAGCGGCTATGATACCAAAGAATATAACGAAGGCAATTTTACTTCTACCTATTTTTATGCTCCCGGTGCCTTCTACGGTTATGTTAGTAGTAATCCCAATGAGATTGCTAACTGGCATGGAGTTACCGCTACCTTCCAGCGGGATAATTTAACCGCCGGTGTTGATTCTGAGGGTAGTAATTATGATATTAGTGTTGGTTTTTATGATTATATGATGTCCCAAGTTTACAATCTCAAGGGTTTAAACGCCACAGTTACTTTTGATGCTAACGGTAATAAAAAATGGAGTAACGTTTCTATTTCAAGCGGAACTGCAACAACTTCGATTCTTACAGATTATTTTGATGGGCAGACTGATGTAGCTAATCTAACCGGCCTTCTTACCGATGCTAATGGCAATGTTCTGTTCCATACTACCGGTGGCTCACAATACCTCTTCAGGGCTGAGGAAGCCGG
>JBEKSD010000023.1:0-14505 GCA_049517335.1 Candidatus Omnitrophota bacterium
TTTGGAAAAGAGGTGATAAAAAATGAACTGTGAAAAGATTAAAGAATTAATTCTTACTGATTATATTGATAACGAGATAAACGATGAAGAGAAGATGCGCCTCAACATACATTTTGCTAATTGTCAGGGGTGTAAAGAGTTCTTAGAGACAGTAAAGGATACTGTAGTTAAGGCTTTTGCTAACGCAAAGAAGGTTGAGCCGTCGGAACTTATCTGGCTCCGGGTAAAAGAAGCCATTATAGCTAAACAACAGCAAAAATTAGGCTTTGTTGCTAGTCTATTAGAAAAGTTAAAATTTGTTTTCTCTATCCCCAACTCAATCTTAACCATGTCAACGATAATGGCATTAGTCCTTATCGTTGTGTTAATGACTACTTTTAAATTTAGTAATAAAGAAACATTGGAAACTAGCAGGGAAGACCAAGCTGAATATTCTACTTATTCCATAGAAGCCCCCATAGGTGTATTTTTAAATAATGATAGCGGATTCGAAACTTTAGTTGAAAAATATTTCCTGTAATATCAAGAAAAGAATAAATTATGGTTTGAAACTTTTGTTTTTATAAAGAGGAGGCTGGTTATGAGAAAAGTTAAAGTCGTTACCCTTTTAATTGTTGCCGTATTAGTAGGTCTATCTGCATCTATTATTTATGCGGCCTCACCAACCCCTACAACTCAGCAAAAAGAAACATTTATGAAAAAAATTGATGCTAAACGGCAAGAGATCTATAATGACCTTGGTCTTACCAATGAGCAGAGAAAGTTGCTAGAAGAAAATAAAAATAAGTATAGAGAGCAAACAAAGGCATTATTTGCGCAGATGCGCCAGAAGATGACTTTGTTACGTCAGAAATTAGAGAAAAGTGAATTAAACATACAAGAAATTCAACAAACTAATAATGAACTTAAGCAATTGCAAGCTCAAATGCTTGATAATAGGCTAGAGCGCATACTGGAGGTAAGGAAAATATTAACTCCTGAACAATTCAGAAAGTTTGAAGATAAGATGAATGAACGTATGGAGTATTTTAAGAATAAGCACGAAAGAAATAAAGAGGAATTTTGATACGAACCACAATCATAAAAAGCATAATAACGCATTTTTTATTATTCCCCTCCCCGAAATAAAGGCATATGAAAAGAATGACCCTGGTAAAAACTTGACAAATATAAATTTATGTATATACTTTATATAGTTAATAGTTCATAGTATTAACTATAATCAGAAAAAAATGTATATCAAAGAATTCGCAAATAAAGTAATCGAGTTATCTCCCCAGATTATTAGAGGTTTTAAGCAGTATGAAAATAATTATTTAACAAGGGGTGAAATAACTTTGCCTCAGTTTTGGGCATTAGGTTATCTTGATTATAACGGTAAGAGTAAGATGAATGATTTAGCAAAGCACCTTAAGATTTCACCTTCTGCCACAACAGGGCTAATCAATAGACTTATAGTCCAAGGATTGGTTGTTAGGAAGGACGATTTCCATGATCGGCGTATAGTGTGGATAGAATTAACGCCGAAAGGAAAAGGAATAATTAAGAGTATCACTAAGCAAAAAACCGAAACATTGATAAAGGTCTTTGGAAAGATTTCTCCTAAGGATAGAGAACATTACTTAAATATTCTCGAGCAGGTTGTAAAAATCACTGCCTCCCTTCCTGATAGAAAATGAAAGGTAATAAAAAATTAAGAATGAAAAGTTTATTTAAAGGTTTAATTATTATACTATTTTTTCCTGTTTTCGTTTTTGCTGCAGATATTAATAAAGATGCTGGGATAGCAAATATTGTAAAAAAAGAGTACTCGCCTAAAAATGAATTTCTTACGCTCATAGACTGCTATAAACTTGCACTAAAGCAAAGCGAACTTATTGCCATAGATGCCGAACAAATCAAAATAGCCGAAGCCCATTTCCTCGAGGCGTTCGGAACAATAATACCACAAGTATCATTCTCTCACACAGAGATGAGAAATCATTCTAGCGATTCCTCTTATAATAATATGCACGAAGCAAAATTTACCTTCACCCAGGATCTTTTTTCCGGTTTTAAAGAATTTGCCGCAATGAAGAGCAGCGGTTTTGAAAAAAGCCAGCGCAAGAATGAATTATGGCGCGCCAAGCAACTGTTATTTGTGGACGTTTCGGATGCTTTTTATCTACTTTTGGAAATAGAGCAAGACCTTAACGCACTTAAGACAATTGAATTTGCACTCAGAGACCGCATTAAAGAATTAAAGACACGTGAAAGTATTGGTAAATCCAGGGAAAGTGAGGTAGTAACTACAGAATACCAACTTTATAATCTTGAAGCTGAGATTCAGTTAGATAGAAATCAGGAACTCTTAGTACATCAGCTTCTTGAATTTTTAATCGGTAAACCGTTTGATCGAATCGCAGACTCAAAATTCGATCTTAATATAAAACCAGAATTTCAATATTTAGCAGAAGCATCTTTTCGTCCGGATGTGCAAGCGGCTTATTTTGCCTGGAAATCAGGTCAGGAAAATATCGCCATTGCCAGAAGCGGCCTTCTCCCACAAATAAGTTTACAAGGGGATTATTATACTCATCGGGTAAATGCCCCGCCAGATAGCAAATGGGATGCCCTGCTTTTAGTGAATGTTCCTATTTTTGAAGGAACTACGACTTATGGTCAGGTTAAAGAAGCTAATTCCGTGGCAAAACAGAGCGGACTGCTGTATAGTAGGTTAGGAAGAATTGCACTTCAGGATATTCACGATGCTTATGTAAATATGCAGATATCTATTTTTAGAAAGAAGACATTGGGAAAAGCTTTGGGATCCGCTGAATTAAGTTATCATTTACAAAGTCAGGATTACAAACTAAATGTAGTGAATAACTTGGATGTCTTGACTGCGATACAGAACTTGGAAGACGTTCGAAGAAGTTACATCCATACTTCTTATGAAAGCAAACGTTTTTACTGGCAGTTACTAGCTGCTGCTGGGGAGATTAATACGGATATAATAATAAAATGACACTGTCCGATATATCGATTAAAAATCCGGTTTTTGGTTGGATGCTCATGATTGGTGTTCTTGTTTTTGGTTGGATAGGTTTCCAGCGTTTAGGGGTAAGTCAGTTGCCCGATGTGGACTTTCCCGTTGTTTCGGTTTCGGTAACATGGGAAGGTGCTGCCCCGGAAGTCATGGAAAGCGATGTAACGGATATTATTGAAGGCGCGGTGATGAGCACAGAGGGGTTAAAAGAAGTTACTTCCGTATCAATGCAAGGGATTACGCAAATTACTCTGGAATTTAATCTTAGCCGCAATATAGATGTAGCCCTTCAAGAGGTGCAGAGTAAGATTGCGCAGGCACAAAAAAATTTACCGCGTGACATCGACCCGCCTGTTATCACCAAGACTAACCCTGAAGACCAACCCATAATGTTTATAGCGCTTTCCGGAGATCGGCCTATCAAAGATTTGTGCCGTTATATCAATGAAACTTTACAAGATCAGTTTACTATTGTACCGGGGGTTGGCGATATCAGGTTAGGAGGATATGTTGACCCGAATCTTCGGGTTTGGCTTGATGCTGAAAAGATGCAGAATATGGAGCTTACGGTTGAAGACGTGCTCAATGCAATAAACTTTCAACATGCCGATATTCCCTCTGGGTATATCGACACAGGCCCCAAAGAAATTAATGTCAGGGTTTACGGTGAGGCTACAACCCCGGAGCAATTTGAAAATATAACTATACCGACACGTGTGCGCGGCGGTCCGATTTGGAAGAGTCTGAAGATTGGAGATGTCGGTAGTGTCGAAGACGGACTGGCAGATATCCGCAGGATTTCACGCAGTTGGGGCGGTAAAACCGCAGTTGGCTTAGGGATAGTTAAACAGCGTGGGACAAATGCTGTGGAAGTGGCTGAGAATGTAAAGCGTAAAATGAAAGAGCTCCAAAAAACTTTACCCGTTGGTATGCATCTCGATGTAGTCTTTGATGCTACCCAGTTTATTAAGGATTCGGTTAATGAGTTAAAATTCAATCTGTTCCTTTCAGTTATCCTAACTTCTCTTGTTTGTTATTTATTTTTAGGCTCCTGGAGTGCTAATATCAATGTTCTCTTATCTATACCTTTTTCTATTATGGGCGCGTTTTTCGTTCTTTATTTCTCGGGGTTTACTATTAATACATTTACCATGCTCGGGCTTTCCTTGGTTATAGGAATTGTCGTGGATGACGCGATCATGGTTCTGGAGAATATTTCACGCTATCAGGAACATGGTTTGCTTCGCGTGGAAGCAGCGATAGTCGGAGCAAGGGAGATCACCTTTGCAGCTATAGCAGCATCTATAGCCATTTTAGCGATTTTTATACCGGTTATCTTTATGCAGGGGATTGTCGGTAAATTTTTCTTTCAGTTCGGAGTTACGATATCGGTGGCAGTAATCTTTTCTTTGCTTGAGGCGTTGACTATTACACCGATGAGATGCTCCCAATTTTTGACTGTGGGGCATACGACAAGGCTAGGAAAAGTCATGGATAAGTTCATGAAATGGCTATCAGAAAAATATCGCTCTACCCTTAAGTTTATATTGGACCGGTCCAAGATAATTTTAATTATTGCAGTTTTGGTTTTTGTTACGTCTTTAGGTCTATCCAGACTTTTGAAAAAAGAATTCATTCCCCCACAAGATCAAAGCAGGTTTCTTGCCCGTATAACATTGCCTCTAGGAAGTTCTATCGAAAAAACCGACAATATCTTTAAGGAAGCAGAGAAATTTCTAATGCAGCGTCCGGAAATGTTAACTTATTACACTGCGGTAGGCAGTTTTACCGGAGGACAGGTAAATCAGGGTTTTATTTTTATCACCATGAAAGAACGCAAAGATCGCCCCAACCTTAACGGCCATCGCGAGACTCAAGCTGAGTTCATGCAGATAGTGCGTAAGCAATTCAACAGTATTCCGGGAGTAGATCGCGCTTCGATTCAGGATCTTTCTCTCACAGGTTTTACTGCGCAGCGCGGATACCCAATTGAATTTACGGTCCGGGGGCCTGATTGGGAAAAATTGGGTCAATTTAGCCAAGAGATCATGAAGCGGATGAAGGTTTCAGGTGTAATGGTAGATGTTGATACCGACTATCAACTAGGCATGCCCGAGTTACAAGTTTATCCAGACCGGCTGAAGGCGGCAGAGCATGGGGTAAGTGTTCTTTCTATAGCAGATACTATTAATGCTATGGTTGGAGGGGTCCGCAATGGTAAATTCACTGGCCGCGGCAAACGCTATGATATCCGTGTACGTTTAGCTGAAGCTGACCGCTCAAATACAAAAGACATTCAAGGAATGTGGGTTCGTAATGAGTTTGGAGAGGTGGTGCCGTTATCAGCAGTTGTGACTGCAAACGAAAATCCTTCGTTGTTTTCAATTACTCGTAAAAACCGAGAGCGCGCTGTCAGTATTTATGCAAACCCCGCCCAGGGCCATTCTCAGCAGGAAGCTTTGGATACTGTTTTAAAAATTGGTAAAGAAGTTCTTCCGAATGATTACCGTATAGTTTTTTCCGGAGGTTCACAGGCCTTCAAAGAGTCTTTCCAGAGTCTGATTTTTGCCCTCATTTTGGGAATTTTTGTTGCTTATATGATTCTTGGAACACAGTTCAACAGTTTTATCCATCCTTTTACTGTGCTTTTGGCATTACCATTTAGTGTCACGGGAGCCTTTTTATTTTTGTTATTAAGTCACAACACACTCAATCTTTATAGCATGATTGGTCTTATCCTCCTTATGGGTATTGTAAAGAAAAACTCGATTCTCCTCGTTGATTTTACTAACGTACGGCGCAAAGAGGGAATGGGAGTAAAGGAAGCACTTTTAGATGCTTGTCCTATACGCTTAAGGCCTATTCTAATGACTTCTGTTGCCATGATCGCGGCTGCGACTCCTGAGGCTTTGGCTATCGGACCTGGTTCGGAGGTTATGGTTCCGATGGCTGTTGCTGTTATCGGTGGAGTTTTGTTCTCTACAATCTTAACACTTTTTGTTGTTCCTTGTGCTTATGAAATATTCTCAAAACTGGAGCACCATACGGATAAAATTAATGAAAAGAATAAATAAAATTAAGCATTTCAAGACGTATATTATGAAGATATGGATGATATAGCTATAAGAGTTAACAAATTGTCAAAACATTTCAGTCAAGTCATTGCAGTAGACAATATTTTTTTGAAGTGAGCAGTTTCCCTGTTAGGAATAGCGGGTTACCTCAAGTTCCTGCGGAATATCGTCGGGCTAAGATTAATTTCACAAAGATAGAGTAAACCTTTAAAATAGTGCCCATCGACTATCTTTTGTTTTGACATTTCGTATTAAAGGAGTATAATGAATCTAAATACAGAACACCAAAGATTAGAAAATCTTAAGCCGTAAGGGGCACGACTACTAACCTTCACGGTTTTTTTATTCATAAAGTAATGACAACCGAAAGGAGATATGATGCATACAGGAAAAATTAAAAAAGTAGTGCGCGAAAGAGGATTCGGTTTTATCAGCGATACTGATGGCAGAGAAGTATTTTTTCATCAGAGCAGCCTGATCGATACGCAATTTGACGCTCTTAAAGAGGAAGACAATGTAGAATTTGAAATTGAAAATTCCCCAAAAGGCCCTCGTGCTGTTAAGGTGCATATCGTAAAAGCATAAACACTCCAGATTATGAAGGTCGTACTTATTGAGCCTCGCTCAACAACCGCAAATGTATATAGTAAGCTTCCCATGCCGTTACTCGGCCCGGTGTATTTGGGGACTATCTTAAAGAATCAGGGGCATGATGTCCAAATCTACAAGGAGGATGTTTATGCCCCCGATTATGCGAGTATAAAAGCCGATATCATAGGCATTTCTATCCTGACTTCAACCGCTAATCGCGGCTATGAGATTGCCAAGGAATTCCCTAAAGAAAAAGTCATTATAGGCGGGGTACATGCCAGCCTAGTTCCGGAGGAGGCCGCGGAGTTTGCTCGACAAGTGGTAGTCGGCGAGGCTGAAGGGGTAATTGGGGATATTGTCAGCGGTAGGATTCAGGATGCGGTTGTATATGGGAAGCCGGTTGAAGAATTAGATGCCTTACCATTTCCTGATTTTTCTTTGATTGAAGGCTACCGTTTGCCTGCCTCTATAACGCCAGTTTCAACATCGCGGGGTTGCCCTTTTGATTGCAGCTTTTGTTCGGTAACCAAGATGTTTGGAAGAAAGTATCGTTTTCGCAGTACGGAAAATATTAAACAGGAATTGTTAGCAACTAAGGCTAAAAATATTTTTTTCTGTGATGATAATTTTGCCGCACACCCTAAGCGCACGCGGGAGCTCTTGAAATTTCTTACCCGGCTCAAGATGGGTCGTTGGGCTTGTCAGGTGCGTTGCGATGTCGCCAAAGATGATAACTTACTTACGCTTATGGCTAAGGCTGGATGTTCTGTTGCCTGCATAGGTTTTGAGTCGGTCAATCACAAAACCCTTAAGGCATACGATAAGAAACAAACAATTGAAGAGATTATCCACGCCATAAAAACTTTTCACAAAAAAAAGATTAAAGTTCATGGCATGTTTGTTTTAGGCGGCGATGATGACAATGAGAAAACAGTATGGGAAACGGTGCACTTTGCAATAAAACATAAAATTGACACCATTCAGATGATGATCCTGACTCCTTTTCCGGGCACAAAGGTGTATGAAAAGCTTGAAAAACAGAGACGTATTTTTGATAGAGATTGGTCACTCTATGATGGACAGCATATTGTCTTTACCCCGAAATTATTATCTGCCCGGGCGCTCCAGGTAAACGTGCTAGAAGCCTATACTAGGTTTTATTCTCCTTATAACTCATTTGTTTTATTTCTTAAACTACATTTCAGGAATACATTCTTTCGTCTTATGGGTTATGTGATTGTCAAAGACTGGATACGGCATAACCGCAGCATGCGCTGGCTGGCACAGGAAGGTGGTTCCGGCATATGAAAAAAATAAAAACTTCGCATAAAGGCAGGATATGTAAATTTCCCCATTGCAAGCATATTTTGAGTATCTATAACCATGAAACATATTGTCATATTCACCTTAGTTTGGTTGGTACGGAGCATAAGCAGAAGGTTTCTAAATGATGAGCGCGCCTAAGAAAATGAATGGGGGCGTTTTTCCGCAAGGCAATAACCAATCCGAGAGGAATTTTTTTGGGTTGGCTATTGCTCCAAAGATTCTGGATATCCTTGAGCGTATAAAGTTTAGAGTGCCGACACCGATTCAGTTTAAGGCGATTCCGCTTGCGATTGAAGGTAAGGACCTCATCGGGATTGCGCAGACCGGAACCGGTAAGACCCATGCCTTTGCTATCCCTATGGTGCAGCGCCTGGCACAGAGAAAGGGAGTTGGTTTGGTCCTTGCGCCTACGCGCGAATTAGCCATTCAGATTGCTGAGGCTTTTCAAGGGCTGGCTAGCGCATTCGGTATGAAAACCGCTTGTCTTATCGGCGGCGCCCCTATGAATGCCCAGATACAAGCTTTACGCATGAATCCTCGCATTGTTATTGCCACTCCCGGTAGACTCCTGGATCATATGAGCCAGTGGAATTTTCTACCGGATAATGTAAGTATGCTTGTGCTTGATGAAGCAGACCGTATGTTGGATATGGGTTTTGCGCCGCAGATTACAAAAATCCTGCGTTTCCTCCCTAAAGACAGGCAGACTATGTTGTTTTCAGCGACTATTCCCAAAGAAATTATGGAGATTGCCGCCAAGTATATGAAGTTACCCGTTTCTGTTGAGATTGCTCCTTCAGGAACTACGGCAGAGCATGTAACGCAGGAATTATTCATAGTTAAAAAAGAAACTAAACCGAAGCTGTTGAGTAAATTACTGGCGCAATATCATGGTTCAGTTCTTTTGTTCTCTCGTACCAAGCATAATGCGCGTAAGATTATGATGTCAATCCGGAACATGGGCTATAGCGCCGCAGAGATGCATTCTAACCGTAGCCTGTCTCAACGCCGCGAAGCACTTGATGGTTTTAAATCAGGTAGATATAAGGTGCTTGTCGCAACTGACATTGCCGCAAGAGGCATTGATGTAACCGGCATAGAGTTAGTTGTTAATTACGACCTTCCGGAAGACGCGGAAAATTACGTGCACCGCATCGGCCGTACAGCTCGGGCCGGGTCTCACGGGCATGCGATTTCATTTGCCACGCCTGAGCAGCGCCGTGATGTCAGGGATATTGAAAGAATTATCAAGTCTACTCTGCCTTTATCAAAACACCCCGAAATTCCCCCGGAAGAATTTTTTGAATCCGGGCACGAAGCTCCTCGAAGGAACTTAAAACAGCATCAAAATCAAAGACGTAATAAATTTCGCCGCTTTTGAGTTTTCACTTCCCGTTGGTTCACCATAAAAAGTACCCTAAATAGCAACAGAATTAAGTATCAGTTGGGTTCCTTGGACGCCCCGCTCGAAATCAGTCTAAGTCACCCGCTAGCCACAATTTTCGTTGAAAATAATCCCTTTTGGTATTAAACTAATATTATATTAAACAAAAGACAAGTTTATGCAATATTGAACCCTTTCGGACCATGCTAAAAACTAGGAAAGAGCACTTGCAGATAATATCTGGGGCGCTCCAAAGTTTTTGTTTTGACTTTTTTATTAAAGAGATATAATAGAATCAAACACACAACATCGAAGATTAGAAAATCTTAAGCCATAAAGGAGAGTACTAACCTTTACGGCTTTTTTATTCAGAGAAAGATAAAAAATAGGCAGGTTGTCCGTATGAAACAAACTATACAATCGTTAATCATCTGGTTTGTGGGAATTTTCCTGATAATATTATTGTTTTTTATCATGGCGTTTGTCTCAGTGATATTTTTTCCTTTTGACAGGAAGCGAAAAATTACGCACGCGCAATGTTTCTGGTGGACTGACGCAGTGATCGCGCTAAATCCCTACTGGGACGTTAAAGTCGAGGGCCTTGATAATATCGACCATAATAAGACTTATGTCGTAGTATCGAACCATCAGAGCCTGGCGGATATCGTATTAATGTATAAAACGAAGATGCAGTTTAAGTGGGTTGCCAAAGAGAGCCTCTTTAAGATCCCTATTCTGGGATGGAATATGCGGCTTGCTAAACACATCAGGTTAAGGCGGGGGGACTTCTCAAGCATAAAGCAGGTCTATAAAGAAGCTGCTCAGTGGCTGCGTAGCGGCATTTCGGTATTATTTTTTCCCGAAGGTACCAGAAGCAGCGACTTGGCAGTGGGGGAATTCCAGAACGGGGCGTTCAAATTAGCTATAAAAGAGAAAGTCCCGATACTGCCGATTCTTATACAAGGGACAAGAAATGCTATCCCAAAAGGAAGTTGGCGTTTCACGACAAGAATATCCTGCTTAATCAAAATTTTACCTTCAGTTGATACCTCTTCATTCCTGCCTGCCGATTATAGTCGCTTGCGTGATCTTGTCCGAGCGCAATTAAACGGCTATTAAAGAAATATCTTTAATTCTTGTAAAATTTTACTTGCAAAATACAAAAATGAATGTATACTCATAAATATGAATATATATTCATTAAGTCCGGAGATAGCCGACGAATCCGCGCCTGTTTTATTAGGCCGTAAAGAACGGCACAGGTTCTTACGTAAAACCGATATCATCCGGGCTGCCGAACACGTCTTTGCTTTAAAGGGATTTCATAAAGCGACCATTCAGGATATCGCCCGCCAGGCGCAGTATGCCACAGGGACAGTCTATCTTTATTTTGAAGACAAAGCTTCTCTTTATTTCTCCATTATTGAGGAAAAAATAAGGGAGCTTCTACATATTTTAAGGTCAAAGACTGTCCTGGTAAAGGGGGCGCGGGGGAAATTAGAAGTTTTTATCTACGAGAGCCTGCGCTTTTTTGAAAAGGATCAGGATTTCTTCCGTATATCTGTCCAGGAAGAAAGCCGCTGGTCGCTAAAAAGCAGGCTCGCTAAATCAGCAATCGCGCAGAAACATAAAGATTTCTTCATCAGGCTGATTAGCGAAGCGCAGTCAGAAGGGATAATCAGGAAGGATGTTGAGGCCGGGCAGATAAGCGATATACTTGAATCTATTATTGTTTCTTTTGTTTTTAGCTGGTGGGCGAAAAAACCGCAGCAGGAAAAAGACTTAAAGGGAATGGCTGGGATTATTTTGGATTTATTTCTAAACGGGGTAAAAAAAGGTAAGCTATGTTTGGGAAAAACAAAGTATTTTTAGGCTTCTTGGTTCTAATTGCTACGATCCTGCTTTTTAGCTCCTATATTTATGCCTCAGAGTCTTCCGGTGGGCAAAAGGAGGAAAGCTGGCTTATTACGATTAGCCAGGGCATAAATCTGGTGTTAAAGAATAGCCGCATAATTAAGGTCGCCCTTCCGGATAATACCATGTCTTTTCAGGATTCGCTCCTTGCGCGTTCAGCGCTCCTTCCTCAGCTAAACGCATACGTTAATAAGATATTTAACAGCAATGCCCCGGGTATGTTATTCGGCTCTTCGGCGATTGAGACCGGAGATAAGAATCCTTTAACTTATGGATTTGACGTTTATCAGACCTTGTTTGATTTCGGAAAGAGTCTTTCCAACTTTAAGGCATCAAGGGAATTATATAAGGCGACTCAGGCCAATACCGAGAGCGTCAAGCGGCTGGCCACGCTTGAATTCATTGTTTCATATTTTAATGTGCTGGAAACTGAGAAGATGATCCTTGTTTTCGAAAAGGAAGTGGAGAGCCTTAATGCTTACCTTAATGACATAGAACAGCTTTATGAGCATGGCTCTGCGGTAGAAAACGATCTCCTACCGGCCAAGGTAAGGCTTGCTGATTCCAAGCAGAAATTAATCGCCGCGCGTAATAACAAAGAGATAGCCATTGCCCGATTAAATAATATCCTTGCTTTGCCTTTAAGAGAAAAAATCCAGGTGCGGGATATTGCTATGGATATTCCGGAGTTTCCCGATATGGACAACGCCTGGAATGCCGCCGTAACCTTGCGGCCAGAAATTGCTTTTTATGAGGACCAGATAAAGGCATCGGTCTTGACTGAGAAGGCCAAGGCAGTGGAGAATTATCCGGTTGTTTTTGCCGATGCCGGGTATTCTTATCAGC
The DNA here is from genome assembly GCA_049517335.1 of Candidatus Omnitrophota bacterium. Lineage (GTDB taxonomy): Bacteria > Omnitrophota > Gorgyraeia > Gygaellales > Profunditerraquicolaceae > JBEKSD01. The sequence continues at coordinate 12,164 of JBEKSD010000023.1, forward strand.
AAAACAAATACGCCATTCATGAATTGAACTCATCTATTGAGTTAGGGGCGAAAGTCGATCTTTATGACGGCGGAGCTAGCTACGCGCAATTATTGAAAGAGCGCGCCCGGCAGAAACAGCTTAATGAGCAGAAAGGTAAGCTCAACGAAGACATAAAATTTGAAATTGAAGATAGTTATTACGGCTTAAAAAACGCCTGCGAAAAAGTGCAGGTAGCCAGTGAGGCTTTGGGACAGGCAGACGAGAATGTACGCTTTTACCGTATTAAATACAATGCCGGAGGTGCTACCACCACCGACGTGCTGGAAGCGATAAGCCTACAGACCAAGGCCCAGGCGAATTATTGTATCGATGATTATGAAATGAAACGCAGTTACGCCAAACTTATGTATTCAATGGGGCTGGATTTGCCCATGATTTACGAAAAAATGGAGAGTAAAAATGATGAACGTGCAAGACCCTAAAAAGAAGAAAGTAATAAAAATTTTAGCGGCAATCGTGATAGCGGGCTTGTTAAGCGCGGGGATTTATATCGTGCATAATTTAAACCGCGAGACTACGGATGATGCGTACATCGAAGGGAGAATTCATACTATTGCCCCTAAGGTTTCTGGGACGGTCTTAAAAGTGAATGTGGAGGATAACCAGCCGGTTAAAAAAGGAGACCTGCTGGTAGAAATTGATCCGGTGGATTATATCTTAAAAGTTAAGGAAGCCGCGGCTAATCTGGAAGTGCGTAAGGCCACGCTTGAACAGTCAGTGCGCGACCGCGACCGCGCAGAGTCGCTTTTTAACGGTAAAGTCATACCCAAAGAAAAATATGAATTCGCGTTTACCGCTTATAATTTAGCGAAGGCGCAGGTGAGCGCGGCAGAACAGCAGTTTAATATCAGCCGGCAGAACCTGCAGTATACCAAGATTTATTCTCCGGTTGACGGGTACGTGACCAAGAAATCCGTAGAAATAGGTAATCAGATAAAGGCAGAACAGCCGCTTATGGCTATTATCGGGCTTAATGATATATGGCTTACGGCAAATTACAAGGAAACGCAGTTAAAAAACGTAAAAAAAGGCCAACGCGTGCTTATAAAAGTGGATACTTACCTGGGCAAGGTGTTTATGGGCAAGGTAGATAGTATTATGGCCGGTACAGGCGCGGCATTCTCGCTATTTCCTCCGGAGAACGCGCTGGGTAATTACGTCAAAGTCGTACAGAGGATTCCGGTAAAGATTGTATTTGATGATAATGCCGACCGGGACCATCTTTTACGTATAGGGATGTCTTGCGTGCCTACTATTATCACGAAGAATGAATAAAACCAGTAAATGGATAATCGCTTTAGCAGTAGTATTACCGACCCTTCTTGAAGTAATTGATACTTCGGTTGTTAATGTCTCCCTTGACCATATCCGCGGAGCCCTTTCAGCGGGAATTGACGAAGCTACTTGGACAATTACCGCTTATCTGGTTTCAAATGCCATAATCATCCCTTTAACTGGATGGCTGAGCCGGGTCTTCGGCAGGAAACATTACCTTTTATTTTCCGTAACCCTCTTTACCGTAAGCTCATTTTTGTGCGGAAGCGCAACCAGTCTCTCTGCCTTGGTTTTTTTCAGGATTATTCAGGGGATAGGAGGAGGCGCGTTGCAGCCGATCTCGCAGGCCATACTCCTTGAAGCATTTCCTCCCGCGGAATACGGGATGGCCATGGCTTTATTCGGGGTGGGTGTTATGTTTGGCCCGATTGTCGGGCCGGTCTTAGGCGGCTGGATTACGGATAACTGGTCGTGGAACTGGATATTTTATATTAATATACCCATCGGCATCATCTCAGTATTAATGATAATGCTTTTTATCCAAGACCCGCCGTATTTAAAACGGATAAGAGAGAAGATTGATTACATCGGGTTGGGTTTAATTGTGGTCGGGATTGCGTGCCTGCAGGTCGTGCTGGATAAAGGCCAGCGTGAAGACTGGTTTTCTTCCCAGTTTATCATGCGCTTGGTAATAGTTTCCGTAGTCTGCCTCATTATCTTTGTTTTTTGGGAACTAAGGAGGCGCGAGCCCATTTTGAATCTGCGGGAATTTAAAGATGTCACTTTCGCAAGCGCCAATGTGATTCAGTGCGTAACATTTTTTGTGCTCTTTGGAAGTATTCTGCTCTTGCCGCTTTTTGTTCAACAACTCTTGGGTTATAACGCTTTTCTTTCTGGAGTGGTCCTTGCGCCCGGCGGTATAGCGACTCTGATTTCCATGCCTATTTCCGGAAAACTCATCCAAAAAGTCAATCCAAAAGCAGTTTTAGCTACCGGCCTGCTCATAACCACCTATTCTATCTTTA
>JBEKSD010000024.1:0-13921 GCA_049517335.1 Candidatus Omnitrophota bacterium
AAAGATAGAGGCGGCTATTTTCTTGCCAGCGTTCGCTTTTAATATGGCCAATGCCGTTGTAGTAGGAAATTTACTGGGAAAGAAAAATAGAGAAGATGCCTACTCCGCCGGTTTGGTAACTTCTTTCGTAGGGGTAATCATCGTTGTTGTCATGGCCTTAGCCATCCTGCTTAACGCAAGAACGATAGCAGCGTTTCTTTCCGCTAATGAGGAAGTCATAAAGCAGAGCACTCTGTATATTTATATCAGCATGCTTTCAGAGCCTTTTATGGCCTGGGGGGTAATCCTTTCCGGCGCCCTTCAGGGCGCGGGAGACACAAAAAGCGTTATGTTTATTGTGGGTTTAAGCATGTGGCTGGTGCGCATTCCGCTCTGCTATATACTGGGAATTTATTTCGGATTCGGCGCAATAGCAGTCTGGTGGTCAATGAACGCTTCAATATTGGTACAGTCGTTTTTTGTCACCAGAAGGTACTTTTCGCAAAAGTGGATTAAGAAAAGTATTGAATTATCTTGACAAGGTTCACCTTTGGAAGGATTATGTTTAATATGCCAGTAAGGACTATTTTTTTAAGTATTTTATTTGTTCCTGTTTTCTTAGCCGGATGTTTATTTACCGCCGGAGAAGCTGCTGCGGGAGCGGAGAAAGAAATCCGTATTGTTGCTTCATTCTATCCTATGTATATCATGGCTAAGAATGTGGCTAGGGATGTTCCGGGAGTTTCGGTTGAGAACCTCACCTCCGCGTTAACCGGCTGTTTGCATGATTACACGGTTACAACCAGCGATATGAAGAAACTCAGCCTTGCGCAGGTCTTTATCGCCAACGGCGCGGGCATGGAATCTTTTCTGGACAAGATTGCAGCGCAGCATCCGAATTTAAAAATAATACAATTGTCCAAAGGGATACCTTTAATTAAGGACGAAAGAAGCAAAGAAGATAATCCTCACCTATGGGTTAGTATATCTAACGCTATAATTCAAGTAAAAAACCTCGGCAAGGCCATGGGAGAATTTGACCCTGACCACAAAGAGCTTTACGAAAAGAATACTGTTGACTACACAACAAAGCTTGAAAAATTGCGGCAGAAAATGCGTTCGGAATTAGCTGCGTATAAAGGCAGATACATCATTACCTTTCATGAGGCTTTTTCTTATTTTGCTCAGGAGTTTGGTTTTCAGGTTACAGGGGTAATAGAGAGAGAGCCGGGAAGTTCCCCCAGCGCAAAAGAAGTTGCGGAAATGATAGAGCTTATCAGGAAGAAGGGTACAGTGCCGCTGTTTAGCGAACCGCAGTATCCTAGCGCCGTTGCAGGCGCCATTGCTAGAGAAACAGGAGCTAAAGTATACGTGCTTGATCCCGCGGTAACTGGGCCGGATGATTATGATGCGTATATAAATATTATGGAAAAAAACTTAAGTGTTTTGAAGAAAGCCTTTGCAGATAAGGGGGTGGATTAGTTTTGCGCAATACCTGCGAACATTGCTGCACGAAAATTAATGATTTAAAAGTAAAATTAGGCGCAAGCGTTATACTTGATAATGTCAACTTGCATGTTAACTGCGGGGAAGTCTTAGGCGTAGTCGGCCCGAACGGCGCGGGCAAGACCACGTTATTGCGTACCATACTCGGAGAAATCCCTTATCAGGGCAGAATAGTTTTCCGGATAGAAGGCAGCGCCTCTGAAAAGCCGAAAATAGGTTATGTCCCGCAAAAGCTGCAATTTGACCTTGGTTCTCCTATGAGTGTTACAGACCTTACGGTTTCAGCAATAAGCAAACATCCTGTCTGGCTAGGAGTGCGTAAGGATTTACTGGAAAGAGTAAAAAGTGTTTTATCTTTATTTTCAGCAGAGCATCTGCTGAAAAGAAGGATCGGTGAGCTTTCAGGAGGGGAGTTGCAGCGCGTGCTGCTTGCGATTGCTATGACCCCTGAACCCGAACTGCTGCTTTTAGATGAACCGGCCAGCGGCGTGGACGTCAAAGGGCTGTCTCTTTTTTATCGGATTGTGGATGATTTGAGGAAAAAACACGATATCGCGGTTATACTCGTAACGCACGATTTAGCCGGCGTATCCTGTTATGCTGACCGGCTTATACTTCTTAACCGCAGCGTAATCGCCGAAGGCGCACCAAAAGAAGTGCTGCAGGATGAGAAGTTAATCAAGATTTTCGGTGCAAGCCTCTGGAATATTTCTTCTCTTCCAGACTTAAAGCATTCAGGGGAAAGTAAGAATGGAAATAATTAACATCTGGTACAGGCTGCTGGATATGTTCCCCTTTAGCTGGACGCATTACGAGTTTATGAAAAATGCGCTTCTGGCAGTTTTGCTTATTGCGCCGTGTTTCGCGCTTTTGGGCACAATGGTAGTAAATAACCGCATGGCTTTTTTTACCGATGTTTTGGGCCATTCTGCACTTACGGGAATTGCCATAGGTGTGCTTTTAGGGTTTTATGACCCGACACTCCCGATGATTGTCTTAGCAGTAGTTTTAGCTGTGAGCATAAACCTGTTAAAGAATGCCACCCAGGCTTCCATCGATACTCTTTTAGGGGTCTTTATGGCATTCATGGTTGCTCTGGGTATTGTTATTTTAAGCCGGCAGGGAGGATTTGTTAAATATACAAGTTATTTAATCGGCGACATCCTTGTAGTCAGCCCGCGACAAATTGCCTCATTTTTTATAATAGCAGCGGTTGTTTTGGTATATTGGTATGCCGCAGGTAACGCCCTGATGCTTACAAGCGTTAATCCGTCTTTGGCGCGCAGCCGCGCGGTTAATACCTTTTTTATAGAGACAAGTTTCGCCATACTTTTGGCACTGGTGGTAATGGTATCAATAAGACTAGTGGGCATCCTAATCATAAATTCCCTTCTTGTCTTGCCGGCAGCCGGCAGCCGCAACCTTGCGCGAAACATACATTCATATACGGCATGGGCAATAGTGATAAGTATTCTTTCCGGCGTTACAGGATTAATCGCATCGTATTATTGGGGGACATCAAGTGGCGCCACAATTGTCCTCTTCGCTTCCGTTTGCTACGGTGTTTCGGCATTATTTGCCAAAAAATACGCACAACAGGGGGAACAAATATAATGGAAGATAAATTGGTTTCGGAATTTCTTTCTCTGGTGCAGGTTGATGATTTTGAAGGTACCTATAGTAAAGATATCGCAGCTGGCAGGTATTTCGGGATGCCCTTGGAGGCGATAATTTCTGCCGAGAGAAGGCTACTTTCGCCAGAGCAAAATGGCATTGCCTATTTCTCCATGGAATACGGCCTTGCCACAAGTTTTTATAATAAATTTGTAACCAGCCGCCCTATTGACCCAAGCAACAAACTCCCTGAAAACGAAGTCTTTTCAAACTTCCGGCTCGCCGATTATTTCTTTGACCTGCACATAGACAATATAATTGACCTGCCCATTTACAGTGGCGGCTTGGGGGTTTTGGCCGGCGACACGATGAAGACTATGGCTGATTATAAGCTTCCTGCTGCCGGGTTAGGCATGCTTTGGCACTCCGGTTATTTCAGGCAGAAATTCTGGTTTAAATACGGGCAGGCCCCGGAGAAGATGGAGTGGGACCCGCGCACCTACCCCGGCCTCATACCGTTAAAAAACAAAGTAAAAATTTCTTTGAAATTTGGAGATATATGGCTTAAATTGTGGAAATATTACGTGTATAGCTATAAGCATGATTATGCCGTTCCCCTGATATTGCTTGATACTGACACTGAGCCTAATGACGCTAAGGTAAGGGAGCTTACCGACCAGCTTTACAGGGCGGATGATAAATGGTTTAAGATATTACAGAGGGTAATCCTTGGTTTCGGAGGCATTAACGCCTTGAAAGAGCTGGGTTATAATATTGATAAATTCCATCTTAATGAGGGGCATGCCGTATTTGCTTTTATTGAAAAAGCGCGCGGACTTTCTGCACAAGCAAAGGATGCATTAAAAGACAGGTTCGTTTATACCTGCCATACTCCGGTAGCAGCAGGGCACGACAGGTTTTCTATTTATGATCTGGGAAAGGTTTTGAAGGATGAAGATATGGCTGTAATTGAAGAGTCCGGCAGGGAGAATGACGGAATAATTAACCTCACCCTGCTGGCCATGAATATCTCTTCCTCAACTAACGCGGTCTCAAAAAACCATCAGAAAGTAATGCATTTGCAATTCCCCGGCTATAAAGAGCGCATAAAATACGTGACAAACGGGGTTCACCCGTATACCTGGATTTCACGTAGTTTTATGGAATTATTTGAGAAATATGCTTACCTGTTCAAAGACGTTAAATCTAATCCCATGATTTTGTCTAAGGTCGGTGAATTAAGGGAGAATGTTGATTTCCGCAAAGAACTCTGGAAGGCACATCAGGTTAACAAAGCGAATCTTTGCGGCTTCTTAAAAGATTGGAAACTTGACAAGGATATCTTTACGGTATGCTGGGCAAGAAGGATAGCCGCTTATAAAAGGCCGAGCCTTATACTGCACGATGTTAAAAGACTCCTTGGTATTGCCAAAAAAACAGGCCCGGTGCAGGTAATACTGGCGGGCAAGGCGCATCCAAATGACAATCTGGGCGGCACTTATGTAAATGAAATACTGGATACCATTGACTCACTGTCGGAGTTTTACGATGCCTTAAAAATCATTGCGCTTGAAAATTACGATATCTCTATGGCCAAGGTGCTTACCTGCGGCGTGGACGTCTGGCTGAATAATCCTCTTCCTCCGTTTGAAGCCTCAGGCACAAGCGGAATGAAAGCAATATTAAACGGAGTCCTTCAGGTGAGCACTCTTGACGGTTGGGTTGCCGAGGCTGCGGATAGAAATATAGGCAGGATTTTTGGCTACAGGAATAAAGAAGGAGAAGTGGGGAGCGAGTCTGAATTACATCTTGATGACGATGCTGATAAACTCTACGGTGTTTTAGAAGAAATAGTAGGATTGTATTACCAGACTAACCAACAGGGCAAGCTTGACCCCGCTTCCAGCTGGATAGATATGATGATAGATTGTGTCAATACCGGCTCTTACTTTAATACTTACAGGATGTTTGATGAATATAAACACAATATCTGGGCTATAAACAAAACCAAGCTGCGAGTTTAAAGCGTATGAGATTAAAATTGAACCTTTATCCGGTTGTCTCGGATATAGAAGAAAAAATTGCAGAAATCCTTCAGGAAGCAATAGAAAAACACGCCGATATTCTGGAGATTGCTTACGGTGAGGCCTCCGATAGCGTCAAGAAGCGTATCCTTAATTTTTTAAATAAAAAAGAAATCCGTCGGCTCTACTCTCGTTTAGAAAAAACAGAAAAAGGGTGGGGCAGGGTTTACCTGCATTTCAGATGGGAATGAAGACCGCATTTATTCGCTAAAAACTTCCGCCGTAAAGATATAAATTTCACACTTACCTTTTTTCCAGGTGTCATGGCTCATTCCGGCCTTAGAGCCGCAGAGGCTATTCAGGAATTCTTCCTTATTCCAGCCGGTTTCAACTGCTACCTGCGGAAGATAAACTCCACTCCTTAAGCCGTCTTTTACCAGCACGCCGTGTTTACCCATTACAATTTCATCTACGCTGGAAATTTTCTTTAAAGGAGACAAAACTGAAATCTCAATTTTTATATTTTTAAGCTCATCCGACTTAAGAGGGTAAAAACGCGGGTCTTCTGTTGCCGCGGCTATTGCCATATCGCGGATGGTTTCTGAAAGAGGGAGGGAGCTGGACATATTTCCGATACAGCCTCTTAATTCTCCATCCTTATGCAAAGAGACAAATGCGCCCATTTCTGCCTTAAGGTCGGGGTCATCTTCGGTGCATTTAAGGACGTTCCCGGTAGTTAGATATTGCGTAATTGCATCGCGGGCAAGTTTCAGGAGTTTATTTTTCTGCTCTTTGGTTAATAAATTATCCATCAATAATATTATAACAAATTCTTGCAATTATTCTGCTTTTATTTTAGAATAAAAGTGGTATAGTTATAGGAAAAAGGAGCTCATATGAAAATAAAGCTATCGTTGGCCACTCTGATTTTTGCCTTCTTTTCATCTTTTGTTTTTATTCAAAGCGCGGTTTCGGATGAAACCCTCACTATCACTACCTATTATCCTTCTCCTTACGGCAGCTACCATGAATTACGTTCCCAAAGGATGGCCATTGGAATCGACTACATTCAGGGCGCCACTTACTGTTGGCCCGGAGGCACCTGCACAACCACTATTCCTAATACCGCAAGTTTGGTGGTTGAGGGCAACGTCGGCATCGGGACGCCTACACCGGTGAACACATTAGACGTAGAAAGTAACTTAGCAGTAGGGGCGGATTATTCCGGGAAATTAGCTGCACCTTCGAATGGAGCGATTATAGAAGGCAACGTCGGTATCGGGACGTCAAGTCCGGCGGCGGGGAGAGCTTTGGATGTTAATGGAACGATAAACGCTACGGGTTATCAGGCAGATGGAACACCGGGGAAGAGTACAACATTTACTGTTGTAAAGACGGCTACTGGTACCCTAACAACGTGTACTATTACCGTAACAAACGGAATAGTTACTACAACTTGTTAGAGCGCAGGTTTAAAGGTTTCGGAGTATAAAATGATAAGAAATATTCTGATAATTTTATTAATTTGGGCGATTTGGCTCGGCTATCAATACCAAACCAAGTCGCAAACTGCATCCATGCTTGTTCAGCAGAAGATAGAAGAATTTTATTCTGCCGACCCAAAGTTAATTTTGCAGGAAATAGGACAGGGATACGCATATAAAACCGTAGAAGTAGAGGGTAAGCAGTTTTGGATGAGATGGATGTTTAAGAAAAAAGACGGTAATGTAATAGAAATGGAAGGTCGTGTGGATTTTATTGAATTATTGCCGTTTAGCGAATTTAGGCTGGGTCATACTTTTAACTCCGTTCTTAAAAATATTAACTAAGTTAAAAAAGGGAGAGGTATTATGAGCGCAAAATGCCCGCAGTGTAAAGGCGAAGTATCCTTAGCAGGCAAAATTTACAATCAGGTTGATTATGTTAATCCTCCCGCCTATTTCAGGCCTAGTAATATGCCGTTTTATGCAATTTTTAAGTCAAATGTCCAGTTTCAAAATAATTTTTATGCCTGTTCTTTCTGTGGTTTAATCTGGACTATGGCTGATAATCAGGAATTGCAGCAGTTATGCGCTTCCACTGGAGCACTTTAATCACCCGCCAAAGCCGGAACCATTGCTATGCGCCCATAGCTCAACTGGATAGAGCATCAGCCTACGGAGCTGGTTGTTGGAGGTTCGATTCCTCCTGGGCGCATATTTAGTTAACAGGTTAGGGTGAAAAAAATAAATAAAGCAGACGAATTTTTTATGCGTGAGGCCTTAAAGGAGGCGCGCAAGGCCTTTGAAGAAGATGAAGTCCCGGTAGGCGCGGTAGTTATCCATGAAGGAAAAATCATTGCCCGAGGCCACAACCAGATTGAGCGCCTTAAAGACCCTACCGCTCATGCGGAAATGCTCGTCCTCACCTCCGCGACGAATTACCTCGGGATAAAGTGGTTGAACGGCTCAACTCTTTATGTTACAATGGAACCGTGCAGTATGTGCGCCGGTGCGTTAGTCCTTTCGCGCATAAGGAGCCTTTTCTATGGCGCAGATGACCCCAAGACCGGAGCCTGTGGTTCAGTAGTTAATATCGTATACAATAAAAAATTAAACCACCGTATAAAAATTAAAAAGGGGATTTTAAAAAAAGAATGCAGCTCTTTATTAAAAGATTTTTTTAAGAAGAAAAGGAAGAAATAGGTTTTTCTGGAGAGGTGGCTGAGTGGTCGAAAGCAACTCACTGCTAATGAGTTGACCCGGGAAACTGGGTCCCTGGGTTCAAATCCCAGCCTCTCCGCCATTGCAACCAATTTGAACCATTGGTTTGTTCGCGGGTCCCAGGGTTCTATTGTACATGGGTCCGATGGAATTTTTCGACGAGCTAATTTAATTATGTCCTACACAGTATTTGCCCTCAAGTGGCGGCCGAGGAATTTTGATGAAATAGTAGGCCAGGCCCACATCGTTAATAACTTAAAAAGCGCTATTACTAATGACCGCCTTGCCCACGCGTATCTTTTTGCCGGGCCGCGGGGGGTGGGAAAAACTTCCACGGCAAGGATTTTAGCTAAGGCGCTTAATTGTAAAGAAGGCCCAACGCCTAACCCATGTGGTAAATGCGTAGCGTGTTTGGATATTACTCAGGGAAAAGCACTTGATGTGATTGAAATTGACGGCGCTTCCAACCGCGGCATTGAAGAAATTCGCACTTTACGCGAAAGCGTGAAATTCGCGCCAACCTCCGGAAAATTCAAAGTTTATATAATTGATGAGGTGCACCAGATTACTGCTGACGGTTTTAACGCCTTGCTTAAGACGCTGGAAGAGCCGCCTCCTTATGTAAAATTCATTTTTGCCACAACCCACCCCAACAAAGTCATGCCGACCATTCTTTCAAGGTGCCAGCGGCTTGATTTTCGCAGGATCTCGGTAATGGAGATGATAGGCCAGCTTGAGAAGATTGCGGAGGATGAAAAAATAAAAGTAGATAAAGAAGTTTTGTTTGCCATAGCCAAAAGCTCAGACGGGGCTTTAAGGGATGCAGAGTCTATTTTAGACCAGCTTTTTTCTTTTACTAAGGAAAAGGTTTCGCTAAAAGACGTCGTATCTATTTTGGGGTTGGTTGAACAGGAAGCCCTCTTTGAGTTGACTGATACAATAATCCGTAAAGATCCTAAAGCCGCATTGGAAATATTGGATCGTATAATTGATGACGGAAAAGATATAGGTGTTTTCTTAAGTAGTTTAATTGAACATTTCCGTAACCTGATGATTGCGAAAGTTTCTAAAGGAGACCCGAAACTGATAGACCTTCCCCTTGAGATATGCGAGCGCCTCCTTGAACAGGCCCACTCTATGGGGCTCAATGAGATTTTTAGCTCGTTTAATACTTTAGTCGCTACGCAAGAGATGACTAAACGGCTGGATTCTTTACGCATACCGCTTGAAATATGCTTAGTGAGGCTCGCGTATGATAAGAATAACGCAGGCTCCGGGGGGAGCGGCAAGCCGGATATTATGCATACCGCAGGGCGCCATGAAAAAGAAAAAAAGGCCGATGAACAGGTAAAACAACAGGAGGTTAGAACCGAGCCTTCAGCGCAGCAGTATAAACCACTATCAATTACATTGGATAATATTAAAGCTGCCTGGCAGAATCTAGTTGAGAATTTAGGCCGCGTAAAGATGTCGGTAGCGACTTATTTGAATGAAGGCGAACCTTTGAAATTAGACGGGAATACTTTGGTTATATCTTTTCCGAAAAACTATTCTCTCCATAAAGAATCGCTTGAGAAAAAAGAGATTAAAATGTTGATTGAAAAAACGATATCTGAAATATTCAATGAGAATATACTGGTAAATTTTATTCTGGCTGCTCAGACAAGGCAGACTGATGACGCGAGGGAGCACCCGATAGTCAAATCAGCCATGAATATGTTCGGTGCGAGGTTAGTTAAAGAAGAATAATGGCTTCTTATACCGATTCAATAGAAAAATTAATTGAAGGTTTGATAAAGCTTCCCGGCATAGGCCGCAGGAGCGCCGAGCGTATTGTAAATTACATTTTAAGTACTCCGGCAGATGAGATAAAATCATTATCCTCGGCTATTCAAAAGGTAAAGGAGAGTGTGCGTTTCTGTAGATTGTGCAATAACTTAAGCGAAGAAGATTTATGCAAGATTTGTCAGGACGCGCGTAGGCAGAAGAATATGATTTGTATTGTGGAAAAGCCCGGTGACGTTACTGCAATTGAAAAATCTGGGACATTTAACGGCGTTTACCATGTTTTGCTCGGTTCTATATCGCCATTGGAAGGCAGGGGCCCGGCTGATTTAAAGATAGATGGGCTCATTAACAGGATAAAACAGGATAATATCAAGGAAGTGATTATCGCGACTGATGCCGATACCGAGGGAGAAACCACGGCAATGTACCTGGCTAAGGTGCTTAGGCCTCTAGGCGCGCATTTAAGCCGCATAGGTTTGGGTTTGCCTGTCGGCTCTAACCTTGAGTATGCCGACGCGACCACTCTTTCTAAAGCCTTAGAATCCCGCCGCGCAGTTTAATTTTATGATTACGATAACAAACCTCTCCAAGAATTACGGTCGGAAAATCCTTTTTGAGAATATTACTTTAAGCATTAATCGGGGGGAAAAAATCGGTCTGATCGGACCGAATGGTTCGGGTAAATCCACGCTTTTTTCCCTGTTTCTCGGCGAAACCGAGCCTTCGTCGGGAGAGGTACGCGTCAATAAAAATGTCCACATCGGTTACCTTCCGCAGGAATCAAGCTTTAACTCGGAAAACACGGTCCTTTCGGAATTAACTGAAGGCGATGAGAGGATTTTGCGCCTTAAAAAAGAGAAGGCTGGGCTTGAAGACAATAATCAGGCAGGCTCTTATCGCTATGGAGAGGTTTTACATGAGCTTGAGTCATTAGGTTTTTTTGAGCTTGAACATAAGGCCAAAAAAATACTGATGGGCCTTGGTTTTAAGGAGAAAGACTTCAGCCGGTTGATTAGCCGTTTGAGCGGCGGCTGGCAGATGCGCGCGCTTTTGGCGAAACTGCTTACCTATCGTTATGACCTGCTTTTACTGGATGAGCCTACAAATTACCTGGATCTAAATGCCGCCTTATGGCTTAAAGATTATCTCGCCGGATTTAACGGCACGTTTATCATGATTTCACATGATAGGGCGTTTTTAACAGATGTAACTAACTACACTCTAATTTTAGAAAACGGCTCAATTACAAAAGTGCGCGGCAACTACGAACATTACGAACAGATAAAGAGAGAGAAGCGCAAATTCCTGATTAAACAGTTAGTTGAGCAGGAAAAAAAGAAAAAACAGCTGCAGGAGTTTGTGGCGCGTTTCCATGCCCAACCGAATAAGGCCGCTTCAGTGCGCGCCAAGCGCAGGGTCTTGGAAAGGATGGAAGAAGAAGCGGTAACCGTCCCGCCTGAGCCAAGAGAAAGTATCGGCCAGATTCATTTTCCCGTTCCCCGGCGCAGCGGCCACAGAGTGACTACTCTTAAAGGTATTTCAAAGTCATACGGCGATATTAAAGTTTATCAGGGGTTAGATTTTGAAATTACACAAGGAGAGAAAGCTGTCTTGGCAGGAGAAAACGGCGCGGGGAAATCCACGCTCTTAAAAATGCTGGCCGGGGCAGTTGATATTGATTCAGGCAGCCGGATTATCGGCCATAATGTAGACATAGGTTATTTTTCCCAGACACGCACGGATGTCCTGAATGTTGAAAATACCGTCTTACAGGAAGCTTATCTGGCTGCACCCGGGTATATGCCGGAAGAAACAATAAGGGCGATATTGGGAGCATTTTTATTTACCGGGGATGATGCGGATAAGAAGGTAAAAGTTTTGTCAGGCGGGGAAAAGAGCCGTTTGATTTTAGCCAAACTTTTAATTAATCCCCCTAATTTCTTACTGCTTGATGAACCGACCACGCATTTGGACGTAGATGCCGTTGAGGCATTGGTGCGGGCGTTGAATGAATATACGGGGACCCTCATCTTTATAAGCCATGATATTTATTTTGTGCGTTCCGTAGCCAACGTTGTTTTTGAAGTAAAAGACGGATGGATACGTAAATTCGTAGGAGAGTTTAATTATTATTTAGAGAAAAAAGACCAAGAGGAAGTGATTATTAAAGCTGAACCGAAAGTCATACCGCATAAAACTAAACACGAAGAAGAAAAGGAAAAGGCGAAATTGGAAGAAAAAAAGATTAAAGAGGAAGAAAAGGAACGCAAGGCGCATAACGCCGCTCTGCGCGCCGAAATAACAAAGTTAGAGAAGAAAAAAGAAAAGCTTCAGCTTGAGAGCTATGCCAAAGCCCGTTCGCTTTCCAATCCGCGTATTTTCCGCGACGAAGAGACCGCTAAGGCGTACGGCCGCCGCATCAAAGAAATTGAAAAACTTACCTCCGGGATAGATTCGGAAATAAAAAATTGGAAGTGCAGATTTTATAAGACTAATAAAGAAAGGTTTTATTTTTTCAAAAGTTTATTTATATAGTTTTGTATCAAAGATTTCTGCTCGTCATTTAAATCCAAAAATTCTATTCTCGTAATATGTGCCTGAGAACTAGATTCCGAACAATCTATTATCTTTCCGTAAAATTCCAGGCATTCTAATGGTTTAAGAGGAATTCTTACTCGAAGTTTTAACTTATCTCCGGGAAAAAATTTCATTCTGGTAATAATCTTTGTGCCTGTTTCGCTAAAATCTTTTATCGGAGAAATATCCCAGATTATATTGTCTTTGCTGTATTGTATAAGTAAGGTTCCTTTTATCCGAATTGACCTTCTTCTTTCATTCTCCATTAAAATATAGCTAATACTTATTTTTTCAGCCAGTTATTTTTTAATCCCTTACGCTAAGCATAAAATAACTTATCTAGCAAAGAGGATGGCTGGAAGTATCAAGGAGTGTGTGTTTCTTAATGTAACTTTTAATATGCTTCATCGGCGAAAACTTCAATACGCTTTATATCCTTGAATACTTCGTCGTAATGAATCCCCTCGATATACTTCTCGAAGATTTTGGTCATTCCGGTAGGGAGGTTATTTATAACTAAAACCGTATTTACCATAGGAATACCCTTGATGAATATAATTATGCGTGTAGTAACAGCGGTATAATTTTTACCGGACCTATTAGCAATTTCTCCTTTTACGACTATCTGTCCGGTATACTTTGCCTTTTCTAGAACGATATGGGAATATTCTAGATTCAGCATCTTTCTTACCCCTATTTAATTATATCACTTGTATTTAAAAATTGTAAATAAAAACTAAATTCAAATTCTGAAGAATAAACTTTCTTATTCTTTATCTTAATCTTATTCTGATTTCTTATGCCTCAAAAGACAATTTTCCAGCACAGCAGAGGTACGCTTTTCCTGATTAACACGAAAAGCGCCCTGATTATCTCGAAGATCTCAAGGGTCACCGCTTAGAAATAAGGTAGTAAGCAACTCCATAGGTCATTTTGGTTTAAAAACTGTAGATTAGCGGGAAAGAAAGAAGGGGGAAAACTGTATTTAGAACTGGCTATGGTTATTTAAATATGTGTGAAAAATGCAATCTAAAGAAATTCATGCTGTGTTCCAATTTTAATTCTAAAAGGCTGAGCTTGCTTATTTTGTTAAATTCACCGGCATTTAACCAGATGCCTTTGTAGTTTTTACAATAATTAATTGTCACATTGTTATTCTTGGGATTCCATGTAACAATCTGTTTTAAACTAAATGCCACTTTAAAGTCTCCTTAATAAATATCTTATCATAAAAATAAAAACTCTCCGTAAGTATTTTACTTAAAAAAGAGCTAAAAATACAAACTCCCCATCGTGGACGAATTTAGAACTTTTCTTATCTTGTATAAAGAAGGAAAGTCCTTTAAGAAACCCGTGTTAATTTAGCTAAATTTATACTAATTTGTTACTATTGAGTGTGTTTAGAACTTTTTTTATTTGGGCGAGACATACTACTCTTTACTGTGGAGGGTGGTTCATTTATAGCTCCAGCTTGCCTAAGTAATTCAACTATATCACTGTGGTTGCGTAATTCGGCTTTCGATAAGGCTGTTTCGCCAATATCTGATTTTATATTTACATCTGCGCCCTTGGAAAGAAGCAGTTTAACTATTTCTTTTTTGTTAGTCTCTGCAGTAGACATCAAGGCTGTTTCACCGTTATTCGCTTTGGCGTTTACATCTGCGCCTTTAGAAAGAAGCAGTTCTACTATTTCTTTGTTGCCATTAGTTGCAGCAAATATCAAAGCTGTTT
>JBEKSD010000025.1:0-11059 GCA_049517335.1 Candidatus Omnitrophota bacterium
CAATAACCTTACCCATAGTTACGCCACAGTCTCCAATTATCCCGGGACGACGGTTGAGGTCTCGCGCGGCACAGCCAAGATCGGCATAGAAGAGTTTGAAATCATAGATACTCCAGGGATGTATTCTCTATTTTCCATTACAGAAGAAGAGAAAGTGGCAGCGCGGATTATTTTAAATGAAAGACCCTGTATGGTACTGCATATAATTGACGCCAAGAACCTTGAACGGATACTTTCTTTAACATTACAGTTTTTAGAAGCGGCTATCCCGGTAATACTGGTTTTGAATATAATTGACGAGGCAAGGGCATTAGGCATGAAGATTGATTTGGGGCGTTTGGAGAAAGAATTGAGCATTGCCGTTGTAGCCACTGTTGCGACAAGAGGGGAAGGTATGGATATCTTAAGAGGTAGAATAGAAGAATATGCTGGTAAATTTTGCTAAAAAAATAGGTTATGATGATCCTCTGGAGATATATCTATCAAGGATAGAAGAGTTTCTTTTAGGTGATTATTTCGTATCCAAGCGCTCAATCGCGCTCTTACTTTTTCAGAGGGATGAAGAAGTGCTTAAAGCCGCCACAGAAAAGGAAAAAGAGCGCTTTAGCGCCATTACGGGTATTATTAACGAAGCGCAGGCTCATTATGCTCATCCGCTTATTTATATAATAAGTTTACGCAGGCAAAAAGAAGCCAACAGGATAGCAAATAGCGTTGTTTCCGTTGTTGAAGGGCATAAGGTTTCATTAAGAGAAAAGATCAGTGGTATTCTTATGAACCCTTTTATGGGTGGTCCGATACTGATAGCGGTATTATATTACGGTTTATACAAATTTGTGGGCAGCTTTGGTGCAGGAGTCCTGGTTAATTTTCTGGAGGACAAAGTTTTTAGCCAGCATGTTAACCCAGTTATGATTTTTTGGGTTCATAAGATTGTACCCTTCACATTATTACAGGATCTTCTTGTGGGGGAATACGGGATAATTACTTTGGGTATGCGCTATGCGTTCGCAATAATCCTCCCTATAGTAGCTACTTTTTTCTTTGCTTTTGCAATTGTTGAAGACACCGGTTATCTGCCAAGGTTAGCTATGCTGGTGGACCAGTTATTCAAAAGAATAGGTTTATCCGGCAGGGCGGTCATACCTCTTGTGTTGGGTTTTGGTTGTAGTACTATGGCCACAATGGTTACGCGGACACTGCCGAGTAAAAGAGAGCGTATCATTGCTACTTTACTTTTATCTTTAGCTATTCCCTGTTCTGCCCAGATGGGCGTAATTTTGGCTTTACTCGCCGGTAACCCTATTGGGACGCTAATTTGGCTGGCAGTAATTATATTAGTATTTTTACTTATCGGTATTCTGGCATCCAAGATTATGCCTGGTGAACTGCCTTCTTTTTACATGGAGATACCGCCGCTTCGCCTACCCCAGTTATCCAATATATTGCGTAAAACCCTAAGCAGGTTAGGTTGGTATTTCACCGAAATCCTGCCTCTTTTTATTATTGCCAGCGTTTTAATCTGGATAGGCCAGATTAGCGGCGTTTTTGGTATTTTGGTCAGGTTATTGCAGCATCCAGTAAGGTTACTTGGTCTGCCTGATAAGGCGGCGGTCGCCTTTCTGTTTGGATTTTTCCGCAGGGATTACGGCGCTGCCGGGCTTTATGATTTACAAAAAGCAGGGCTGCTATCGGCTAATCAGGTTGTTATCGCCTGTATAACTTTAACTTTATTCCTGCCTTGCGTAGCCCAGTTATTGATGAACTTTAAAGAGCGCGGCATACGCATGGGCATAGCCATATCTGTTTTTATTTTATTTTTTTCTTTTACTGTGGGGTATTTGGTAAATTTTACCTTTATATTGCTCAATATTCGTTTATAATACAAGAAATCGGAGAAGACAAAATGTTATCAGGAAAGAAACATTGTGAAATTGTGATGCCCTTAGCAAAGCTTAAAATAAAGGAAAAAGGGCATATTGACTATTTGCAAACTAAAGATCCGGCGCAAATGCATAAGTTAATGAGTATAGGAGCGATACCCGGGGTATCCATTATACTTTTACAGAGATTTCCTTCCTATGTCTTTAAAATAGGGCAAGCCCAGTTTGCCGTAGATAAGGAATTGGCAGCTGCGATTTACGTTCGTTTGAATAAAATATGAAAGCAATTGCTTTAATTTCGGGTGGGTTAGACAGCATCTTATCGGCTAAGATTATCGATGAACTTGGCATCGAACTGGTAGCATTTAATACCAAGACCCCTTTTTGTCTTTGTGATCATCGTTCCTCTTTAGGTTGCGGCAGTGGTGCAAGGCGCGCTGCGGAAAAATTAAACCTTAAATTCATATCAGTCAATGTTTCCGAAGAGTTTTTTAGCATTATAAAGGATCCTAAACATGGCTATGGCTCAAATATGAATCCTTGTATTGATTGCCGCATACTTTTATTTAGGAAGGCAAGAGAATGCATGGAAAAGGAAGGCGGGTCTTTCATAATTACCGGAGAAGTTTTGGGACAGAGGCCGATGTCGCAAAGGCTGACAGTGATGAAGCTTATAGACCGAGAAGCGGGAGTAGAAGGTTTGGTGTTGCGTCCCTTATCCGCGAAGGCCCTTAAACCGACAATTCCAGAGAATGTAGGGTGGGTTGACAGGGATAAGCTTCTTAAAATAACAGGAAGGGGCAGGAGGGAGCAGATAGCACTTGCCAATCAGTTCGGAATTGATGATTATCCGTGTCCGAGCGGCGGATGTTTGTTGACTGTTCCTGATTTTAGCAGGCGGGTAAGAGATCTTATAAAACACCAGGAGTTAAATTTGAGGAATGTCAATTTGTTAAAGATTGGCAGGCATTTCAGGCTTAACAGCAGGGCGAAATTAATCGTGGGGCGGAATGAGCGGGAAAATATGCTCCTTTCAGAGCTGGCGCATGAGAATGAGCATTTATTCTCTCCGGATGAACAATACGCCGGGCCTACTTCACTGGGTGTGGGCGTTTTTGATGACGATCTGATTAATATATCCGCCAAAATCACTGCCCGCTATTGCGATTTAGATAAAAACGGCGTTACTACGGTAGTATGCAAAAACAATAAAATCCATACTAAATTCCAAGCCCAATTCACAAAAGAACCCTTCTATGAGCATTTAAGAATATAAGTTTTAACCTACGAGGTTAACATTGATTAACCTCGTAGGCTGGCTCGGGATCGGTTTTAGATAAAACTACTTGAAGAAAGCCGCGGTTAGGAGTATAATTTTGTCCTATGCTAAAAGCCTTTCAGCCCTATATACTTAGCTTCATACCTATATTCGTAGCAGTTGACGCCATAGGGAATATTCCGGTATTTGTTTCATTGGTTGAAGGCTTGAGCAGGAGGCAGAAGCGCAAAATTATAATAGAGTCAGTAGTTACCGCAGCAGGCGTGGCGGTTGTTTTTATGCTGGTGGGTAAATTAGTACTGACTTCTTTGGGAATAACCATAGCTGATTTCCAGATTGCAGGAGGCGCTCTATTATTCGTAATAGCTGTGCGCCTGCTCCTACCCGGAGCATCTAAAGGCGTTTTGGTTGGGATTCATGAAAAAGACGTGGGGGTTTTCCCTTTAGGCACACCGCTCATAACCGGGCCGGCGGTATTAACCACGACCCTTATCATGCTTGACAGCTATGGCATAATACCGACTTTTGTTTCTCTGGTGTTTAATATGCTTATTGTCTGGATTACACTGGTTAAAGCGGATTATCTTATGAAGGTATTCGGAGCTGTCGGAACAAGGGCAGTGGCAAAGATAATGTATATTTTACTTGCGGCAATAGCCGTGATGATGGTTAGGCGTGGCATAACCGGGGCATTTTTAAAATGATGCGCAAAGTATTAACCTTTATTATGGCCGGCGGAAAAGGTGAGAGGCTTTATCCGCTGACCCGGGACCGGGCAAAACCCGCTGTCCCTTTCGGCGGGATTTACCGTATTATAGATTTTACTTTAAGCAACTGCATTAATTCCGGCCTGCGCAAGATTTATCTTTTAACACAATATAAATCAGCGTCTTTACAAAGGCATATCCGCTTAGGTTGGAATATCCTGCCTTCCGAGCTGGGGCAATTTATTGAGTTGCTTCCCGCGCAGCAGAGAATCGGAGAATCCTGGTATCTGGGGACAGCAGACGCGATTTACCAGAATCTCTACACCCTTGAACTTGACCGGCCGGATGAAGTCCTCATTTTGGCAGGCGACCATATTTATAAAATGAATTATTATTCCATGATTGATTATCACCGCGAGCAGGATGCGGATCTGACTGTGGGCGTGGTTGAAATTGATAAAGAGAAGTCCGGGCAGTTCGGAGTGGTTGAAGTGGATAACCTTGGTTTGGTAACCGGTTTTCAGGAAAAACCCAAGGATCCCAAGACCATACCGGTGCATCCGGATAAGGTTTACGCGTCAATGGGTATTTATATTTTTAAGTTAAGCTCCCTTGAGCAGGAATTGCATGAAGACGCTCACAAGCATAATTCAACCCATGATTTCGGAAAAGATATTATCCCGCAGATGTTAAAGAAGGGCCTGAAAGTAGCGGCCTACAATTTTATAGACGAAAATAAGAAAGAGGCAAAATACTGGCGCGATATCGGGACCATTGATGCTTATTTTGAGTCGAACATGGATTTGGTTCAGGTTGACCCGGTGTTTAACCTCTACGATAAGGATTGGCCCATAAGGACTTTTCAGGAACAATTCCCTCCGGTAAAGACTATTTTTTCAGGGGAAGAAATAACCGGTAGGGTCGGCCTGGTGCTTGATTCTGTTGTCGCGGGCGGCTGTATTATAAGCGGCGGAAGGATGCAGCGCTCAATCCTATCTCCGAATGTTAGGATTAACAGTTATTCGCAGGTTTATGATTCAATTCTTATGGAAGGCGTTAATGTCGGCCGTTACGCCAAGATTAAACGGGCTATCATTGATAAGGACGTAAATATCCCGCAGGGCATGATTATAGGTTATGACCATGATGAGGACAGGAAGAAGTTTTTTGTCAGTGAATCGGGAATAGTGGTTGTGGCTAAAGGGACTGAAATTAAATGATCAGGAAAGCCAGAATAGACGACATAAAACAGATTCAGGCCTTAATCAACGTTTTTGCCAAAAAAGACCTTATGCTTTCACGCTCACTGAATGAGCTCTATGAGAATTTAAGGGATTACTGGCTTTATGAAGATGAAGGAAGAGTTATCGGCTGCGCTGCTTTGCATATCTCATGGGATAATTTAGCGGAAATAAAATCGGTAGCAGTGGCAAAAGCGCATCAGGAAAAAGGGATCGGAGGCCAGCTTATAACAGCCTGCCTTAATGAGGCGAAAAGTTTAGGGGCAAAAAAAGTTTTTGTCCTCACCTACAAGCCCCAATTCTTTAAAAAATTCGGTTTTAAGCAGATAAAACAATCTGAGCTACCGCACAAAATATGGGCAGAGTGCATTAACTGCTGTAAATTCCCCAATTGTCGGGAGATTGCCCTTCTAAAAGTATTGTAAGTGAAGACATAAGTTATGGAGCCTCATACTAATTTTATACGGCATAATTTATCTATCTGAACTTATCCTTGACATTTTTTGAATTTAAAGTTATTCTTGATAACATATTTTTATAAAAAAATTGACAAGGTTTAAAAATAATCCCGACGTTATGTCGGGAGATTCATTTATGGAGGTAACGATGGATTATCTATTGACTGATGAACAGAAGATGGTAAAGGATTTAGCGCATAAGATCGCGGAGGAAAAAATTCGCCCGGTTGCCGCCAAATATGACCAGAGCGAAGAATATCCGTGGGATATAATTAAGGTAATTGCCGAAGCAGGGCTGTTCGGTTTGTTTATTCCTGAAGAGTACGGCGGAATAAGCGTTAACGTCTTAAACCTTTGTTTAGCTACAGAAGAATTATCGCGCGCCTGCGGCGGTATTGCGGTTTGTTATGCAGCTTCAGCTTTAGGGACTTTCCCGATAATGCTTTTCGGGAATGATGAACAGAAGAAAAAATACCTGCCGGATTTAGCCAACGGAAAGAAAGTGGCGGCTTTTGCGGTAACTGAGCCTGAAGCTGGGTCTGACGCTTCGGCGATTAAAACGATCGCTAAAAAAGTCGGTGACCACTATGTGTTAAACGGACTGAAGCATTTTATTACCAACGGCGGAGACGCCGAGACTTATGTCGTCATCGCCATGACCGATAAAAATAAAGGCGCCCGCGGCGCGTCGGCTTTTATTGTTGAAAAAGGCACTCCCGGGTTTACTTTCGGAAAAAAAGAAGATAAGTTCGGCATCCGTGCTTCTTCAACAAGGGAATTGATATTTACCGAATGTAAAATTCCCGTGGCAAACCTCTTGGCTAAAGAAGGAATGGGTTTTATCGTAACTATGCGGACATTTGATATGTCCCGTCCTGGAGTTGCGGCGCAGGCATTGGGTATTGCCCAAGGTGCTTTAGAATTAGCTGTAAAATACGCAAAAGAGAGGCATCAGTTCGGTAAGCCCATATCTAGCTTTCAAGGCCTGCAATGGATGATTGCCGATATGGCGACATCAATTGAAGCGGCAAGAGGGTTGGTTTATGCGACTGCGCGCATGGTTGACGCTGGGATTAAAGACGTAGCCAAAGAATCGGCAATGGCAAAGATGTATGCTTCGGACGTGGCGATGAAAGTGTCGGTTGACGCCTTGCAAATTTTCGGCGGATACGGTTATATGAGGGATTATCCTATTGAAAAATACGTGCGCGATGCCAAGATCACCCAGATTTACGAAGGTACTAACCAGATCCAGAGGAGCATTATTGCTCTGGCAATAATCAAGGAAATGGCAAAGTAATGAATATAATAGTCTGTATCAAGCAAGTCCCGGAAACAACGAACGTGAGGATTAATCCTGAAACGAATACCCTTATTCGAGAGGGCGTGAAGTCTATTATTAATCCTTTTGATATGTATGCCATTGAAGAAGGCGTGCGTTTAAAAGAAAAATTCGGCGGTAAATTAACGGTCCTTACCATGGGGCCTCCTCAGGCAGAAGCGGCATTAAGGGAAGCGATATCCCTTGGCGTTGATGAAGGAATTTTAGTCGGAGACCGGGCATTTGCCGGAAGCGACACTTGGGCAACCAGCTATACTTTGGCAAGCGCTATCAGAAAAATAGGAGTATTTGACTTGATTATCTGCGGAAAGCAGGCATCAGACGGCGACACGGCGCAGGTCGGGCCAGGAATATCAACGCATCTGGATATTCCGCAGGTAACTTATGTAAAAAAGGTTGAAGCGGTTAAAGAGAACAAAATACGCGTTGAAAGGATGATGGAGGAGGGGTATGAAATTATTGAGGCTCCGCTTCCGGCACTACTGACGGTCGTAAAAGAGATAAATGAGCCGCGTCTGCCTTCGTTAAAGGGGATGATGAAGGCTAAGAGCGCTAAAATTACTATGTGGGGGCAAAAAGACTTAAATTTAGACCCTCAGAGTATTGGTTTGTGTGGTTCACCTACTCAGGTTGTTAAAATCTTTACCCCGCCTCAGCGTACGGGAGGGCAGATGTTAAGCGGCGAAATACCCGAGATAGCGGAAAAATTAGTTGCTGAATTAAAGGGCGAGGTGCTTTAATATGCCAATCCGGATAATTGTAGAAAAGTGTACCGGCTGCACGATGTGTGTCAAAGCCTGCCCTTTTGATGCCATACGCATGATAGATAAAAAGGCCGTCATTGACCTTAATAAATGCACCCTTTGCGGCGCATGTCTTCCGTCTTGCAAGTTTAAAGCGATACTCCTGGAAAAAGAACAATCTGTTTGCGAACTTCCCAGTATTAAAGACTATAAGGGTATATGGGTCTTTATAGAACAAAAGAACGGTAAGGTCCAGTCGGTTTCATACGAACTTTTAGGCAAGGCTCAGGACTTAGCGAAAAAGTTGCATTGTGAAGTAAGCGGTGTTTTTATCGGAAATGACTTAAGGAGTCAGCTCGATGAATTAATCTGGCACGGCTCGGATAATATTTATCTGGTTGAATCCCCTGAGGTGGCTAATTTTCAGGATGAGCCTTATACCAATATTTTAGTTGAGCTTATTAAGAAATATAAACCGGAGATTGTTTTATGCGGAGCGACTTCCATCGGCCGCTCGCTTATTTCACGGGTAGCTATAAAGATTAAAGCCGGGCTTACCGCTGATTGCACAGGTCTTGATATTGACAGTGAAAAGAAGATTCTGCTTCAGACCCGCCCGGCGTTCGGCGGCAATATCATGGCAACTATTATTTCTCCTAATTTTCGGCCACAGATGGCTACGGTCAGGCATAAAGTATTCCAGCCTATGGGTTCCGATAAACA
The DNA here is from genome assembly GCA_049517335.1 of Candidatus Omnitrophota bacterium. GTDB lineage: Bacteria > Omnitrophota > Gorgyraeia > Gygaellales > Profunditerraquicolaceae > JBEKSD01. The sequence continues at coordinate 8,377 of JBEKSD010000025.1, forward strand.
TAGAAAAGGAAAGATTATAAAAGAAAGCTTTAACAGTTCTTTATATTTTTCTCGCGCCAAACTTTTGGATATAGTAGAAGAGATTGAATCGTTGGTTAATATTGCAGAAGCTGACATTATTGTTTCGGGAGGTCGGGGTATGCAGGAGCCTAAGAATTTTAAGCTTCTTGAAGAACTGGCGCATGTGTTAGGAGGTGCAGTAGGTTCCTCACGCGCCGCAGTTGATTCCGGTTGGATGCCGTATTCTCATCAGGTAGGCCAAACCGGCAGGACCGTCTCGCCTAAGATTTACATTGCCTGCGGAATTTCAGGTCAGATCCAGCACCTTGTTGGAATGCAGTCTTCCAAAATAATCGTAGCTATAAATAAAGACTCCGAAGCCCCGATTTTTAAAGTAGCAACCTACGGAATAGTTGGAGATGTCCTGCAGATAGTTCCCGCCCTTACCAAAAAATTTAAAGAAGTTTTAGGAAAATAAGAAAGCGTTTTCTTTATTTGGGAAAATTGCCCTTGAAACCATTCAATAACTGTGGCAGATTTGAATGGGAGAAACCCTAAAATGGAAATAAGTAATTTTTCCGAGAAAAGAGCGCATTTAAGATATGGGGTAGGCATTAACGTCAGGTATAGGGAATATTTTGCCTACACGGAAATCCCCGCTGTCACTAACAACATTTGCGAAGAAGGCCTTTGTATTGCTACGCATAAACTATTGCTTCCGGGTATGGATATTGATGTGGTTTTACGGATCAGGGACAACGGGGAAGAGATTCGCCGCCACGGAAAAGTAGTCTGGTGCAGGATAGTCAAACCCGAAGAATACCGTGCGGGGATACATCTGGAAGACAGTAATCTAAAACCCATTGAATTAGTCCTGCGTACCATAAAAGCGCAAAGGAATTATTAATTAAATTCAAAATCTAGGGTCTGAATTTAAAGAAAAAGGGGGGTCAGAGCCCGAGGGTTCTGGCTCTCCTCTTTTTTTGCGGCCTGGTTTGTTTATAAATTCATCTTATTTCATTTAATATTCCTTAAATATCATTAAATGTTAAAGAATGTAAAGATTTTCCTTGACAAAATTACAAGCACGTTTTATAATTCAACAAAGTAAGGAGAAAATTCTTTATGCTGAATAACGGACTGATGACTATTGAAGACTTAGCGAACTACCTGAAGGTTACGCGCAGGACCATCTATGACTGGTTAAAGCATAATAAAATTCCTGCTTTAAAACTTGTGGGACAATGGCGGTTTAAGAAAGATAAGATAGACGAGTGGCTCACAGAGCATGAAATGAACAAGGGGGATAATTAGATGAAAATACTGCTGGTTGATGATGAGCCGGATATTTTAGAATTTCAGAAATCTTTTTTACTGCGGCGTAAACATGAGGTCATAACCGCTTTTAACACCAATGACGCAATTGATGCAATAAGGAATAAACTTCCTGATATCGTGTTCTGCGATGTCCGTATAGATTCAGACCGGGCAGGTTTAGAGATATTGAAACAGGCCAAAGAAATCAATTCCAAAATAGAGTTTTATCTTGTCACCGGGTTTCTTGAGAAAGAACTGCAAGCATTAGGCTTGGGGCTTGGCGCAAAAGAGGTGCTCACTAAGCCGATAAGCAACGAAGTTATTGAAAAAAGGGTATTGGAATTTATCAAAAAATAAATTTTCTTCTTTGTGAAAGGAGTAGCAATGTATTTTAAAAAATTGGAACTAATAGGGTTTAAATCCTTCTGCGACAAGACTACTTTACATTTTGAGCCCGGTATTACCGCGGTTGTCGGGCCAAACGGCTGCGGTAAATCCAATATTTTTGATTCAATACGCTGGGTTTTAGGGGAACAGTCGGCAAAATCCCTGCGCGGTTCCGATATGCAGGACGTTATATTTAACGGAACCGACCAGAAAGAAGCACTCGGCATGGCGGAAGTAACTCTGACTTTTGATAATAAGAACCGTTTTTTTAATTTTGATAACGATGAGATGGCAATTACCCGCCGTCTTTTCAGGTCCGGAGAGAGCGAATACCTACTTAATAAATCGCAGGTGCGCTTAAAAGATATTTTTGATATCCTGCTCGGGACAGGGGTGGGCGCGGAAAGTTATTCTATTGTCGCACAGGGGAAAATTGATTTGGTTCTAAGCTCGCGGCCCGAAGACAGGAGGCTCGTTTTTGATGAGGCAAGCGGGATTACTAAATATAAATCCCAAAAAAGGGAAACTACGAGGAAGCTTGAAGAAACCGAGCAGAACCTCTTAAGGGTCAATGATATCGTGGCGGAAGTGAAGCGCCAAATCGGCTCTCTTGAAAGGCAGGCAAATAAAGCCCGGCGCTACAGGGAAGTGTTTGAGGAATTAAAAGCCAAAGAAATTAATCAGGCCCTTTTTGAGAAGAAAGAGTTGAATTTAGAAAAGGATGCGGTGATAGTCAAGCTTAAAGAACTCGAGGCGAAGGAAAACGAACTGGCTGTTTTAATCCGGGAACAGGAAGAAAAAGTTTCTAACCGGCAGGCAGAGCTTAAGGGCTTTGAAGAGAGCATAATGAATATTAAGAACGAAATCCTGGCTCTTGAAAATACCCTCGTAAGGAATAATGAACGCGTTACTTTTAATAAAGAAAAGATAGCCGAGCTTGAAGGCGCAAAAAGTTTTCTGGAATCGCGTATGGTGCAGG
>JBEKSD010000026.1:0-10484 GCA_049517335.1 Candidatus Omnitrophota bacterium
TCTCATGATACTTTGAAAGGGCTTTCTTTTATACTGTATATCTTATATTTAAGCACAAGTATTTAACCAAATCCCAAAAAAACGAACGTTAATTTAGTTGAACTGGATAAAAACTGGGGTGATTCCTTTAAGCAAACAATGGATATGATAACCTTCTGGTGTCTTCTCAAAATAGACCCAGCATTTCACGTAATGGTGATAGAACATTTCTGCTGGGGTATTGAGCGAAGCGAAGAACCGCTTGAACCTCTTGATTGTGAAGCTTAATGAGGTATGCTTTCTGAAGGTAATCGTAATCCATAAATCAGGAGGCAATCGTTCAAACAACTTCCTGTATTCCAGAATAAGCATCAATATCTGGAAAGGCGTCCTATTATCTTCATCTTTTCTTAATTGTATCTTTTTCACCTTAAACCTCCTTTTTGTTAAACTTCAACCTTACCAAACATAGTCTTATACGAGAACCTATCCTTTTGAGACAGATTTGGTCAAAACCGTAACTAACCTTACCTATACTAGGAAGGCGCCCAAAAGTTTATAAGGCTACCCTAGGATAACCGTCAAAGCCATTTTGAACGAATTTTTAGTATTCATTTAGTATTCAAAGATATTTTAAGGGGGAAAATTGGGAAGAAATGAAAAAGGGTGGTATTCCCTATTTCAGTAGGAAATACCACCCTTTTTATAGACGATAACACCCTAATCCAAGCCAAATTGGGCTTGATTTTAGCCCCAAGGGGATTTGAACCCCTGTTTATAGGCTGAGAACCTAGCGTCCTAGACCAGGCTAGACGATGGGGCCGGATATTAATATTAAATAGAATAATAACATATTTTTAGGCACGGTCAATAATTTTATACATTCGCAGCCAGCAAACAATAAATTTAAAGTATACCTATTAAGCATGCCGCTCAGTATCAATTTTCAAAATAGGCTTCGTGATTTAGTCCGGAGAAATTGATTGACCGGCAGGGGGTTTTGTGTTTTAATACCTTCAAATGCCAATAAATGTCGCCCTAGGCACAAGTAAAAACCGCGACCCTCTCCAGGCAGCAGGAGAAGCCCTGAATCAGGCGCGCAAAAACCTAGCGTCGGATAGAGTTGATTTATGCATGGTTTTTACCTCAAGTAGCCTTACGCACCCTAATATACTAAAAACCATTCGTAGCCACCTCTCCGACCGAGTTCCGGTTTGCGGCTCAAGTGGCATCGCAATAATCACTAATAAGGAAGAAGCATTAAAACACGGCATAATTATTGCACTCTTCAGTTTCTCCAAAAGCATTTATTTTAATTCCGCATCTGTTGAAAATATTTCCCTCAAAACTCCTTTCTCTGCCGGTGAGGAATTAGGGGATAAATTGTCATTCGGGTTCAGGAATATCCGTAGGGACTTCGGGATCATTTTTTCCGACGGGCTTATTTACGATGCTTCCCTCTTCTTAAGCGGGCTTCAAAGGAGCCTAGGTTTAAGCTTTCCCATAGCCGGAGGGTGCGCGTCCGACAGTTTAAAACTGCATAAAACTTATTTGTATTATAACGACACCGTATCCAACGACTCTGCCTGCGGTTTGGTTTTCGGAGGAAAGTTAAATTTCGGCGTAGGGATTAAACACGGCTGGAAGCCGTTGGGTAAGATGCGCTCCATCACCAGCTCAAACGCAAATGTCGTTTATGAAATAGATAACCAGCCTGCGGCAAAAATTTATGAAGAATATTTTTCCATGAATGTAAGCCAGCTAAGGAAAGAACTAAAGCGCATCTCCATTCTTTATCCTATAGGGATATGCCTTGAAGGCGAAGATGAATACTTATTGCGCAACCTGCTCGTAGTTGAAGAAAGTGGCGCATTGATTTTTCAGGGAAGTGTGCCGCAGGGAAGTTCAATACGGCTTATGATCGGCACAAAAGAAAGCTGCCTTGATGCCGCCCGGCAGGCGGCAGAAGAAGTCAGGAAAATTTTTCTTGGCCGAAACATAAAGTTTGTGTTAGTATTTGATTCAGTATCCCGCTATACGCTTTTAAGAAGAGAAGCTGAACAAGAGATTCATACAATAAGAGAGGTACTTGGCAAAGATGTCATCATAGTGGGATTTTACACTTTCGGCGAACAGGCGCCGTTAAAATCTATCAACTATCAGGGCAAATCTTATTTCCACAACCAGAGCATCACGATTTTAGGCATAGGAGACTAATAATGCCCGGAGGCACTTTTTAATGCTGATTGTTACGCTTATATTCTTCGTAAGCCTTGTGGTTACGGCGATATTGCTTGTATATAAAATGGGTAAAATAAAAGAACAGCGCTCATCTATAGACAAGCTGAAGAAATCTTTGGATGAAATGGACGAGCAGGCAAAGCTCATTGTCAGAACCGATATGGAATTGAATAAAGCGCAGGAGGAGCTTGACAAGAAAATACGCGGCCTTTTTGCCCTACAGGGCCTCTCGCGCTCCATGATGACTTCGCTGGAAGAAAACCAGATTTTCAGGATGCTCACCAACGAGCACCTTGAAGAATTAGGATTTGAAAAGGTGGTTGCTTTTCTATGGAATAGCGCTCAGAAAAAATTTGAAATTCACATAAATATCGGATACTCTGACGATGAAATTAACGCAATCAAATCTTACATAGAAGAAAACAAGGAAGAGTATTTGAATTTAATAAAAAATGCCAAAACGGTTTCCTCAATTTCCCGGACAGCCGGAGAAATCCCTGAAGATAAAATTGCGACTATTTTCAAAACAGCCTACTTTATCATGCCGCCGATATTACCTAAAGACGGGGACAGCGGGTTCCTTTTTGTGGGCACCGATAATGCCGATACTCCTATTAATGAAGGCGACGAGGAACTTATTACCGTACTGGCAAACCAGTTGGCCCAGGCGCTTGAGAACGCCAGGCTCTTTGACAAAACTTGGAAAGCCCAGCAAAGCCTTGAAGAAAAAGTGGCTGAGAGGACTTCTGAGTTAACCTCGGCTTTAAAAGAATTACAAATTGTAAGCCGGCGCAAAAATGATTTTATCTCAAGCGTTTCCCACGAACTGCGCACCCCGCTGACCTCAATAAAAGGATATGCGGCGATTCTGCTGGCGGGCAAACTCGGAGATATGCCACCTGAAATACACCAAAGACTTGAAAAAATAAACAAGCACAGCGACGAACTGGTACACATGGTTAACGACCTGCTGGATATTGCCCGTATTGAATCCGGCAAACAAGTAATGAAAAAAGAAGGGATAAATTTAAAAGAGGTTGCCGAAAAAGTCGGAGACCTGCTAGGAGAACAAATCAAAGAAAAGAATATTACTTTCAGCATAAATATCGGAGAAGATGCTTATCTGGTATCTGCCGACCGCCAGCAAATAGAGCGCGTCTTTATAAATATCGTGGGCAACGCCCTTAAATTTACCCCTGAAGGCGGAAAAATTACTATAAGCTCCCGGCAGCATAAAGACGGAGTCCAGATAAATATTTCCGACACCGGCTGCGGTATCCCTGAGAATGCTCAAGATGCGATTTTTGAAGAATTTTACCGCATAGATAACCCGATTAATGAAGGAGTAAAAGGAACGGGCTTAGGCCTTTCGCTGGTAAAACACATCGTTGAAGCGCATAACGGAAAAATCTGGGTAAAAAGCAAAATCGACTCCGGGTCAACTTTTAGCTTCACGCTGCCAAAGGCAGGTTAAACTATGTCAGTAAAAATATTGATTGTTGATGACGACCCCGACATAAGGGACATACTAAAACTTACCCTGTCGGAAGAAAACTATGAAATACTAGAAGCCGGGGATGGCGAAGAAGGACTAAAGATAATCCAGTCCAAGCCGCTTGATTTGGTTTTAATTGATTATAAAATGCCCAAGCTCGACGGCCGCAAGTTGTGCCGGCTAATAAAGAAAGACCTGCTCCTGCGCCATTTGCCGGTAATTATGGTAACCGGCAAAGGCGATATAAACGATAAAGTCGGGGGGATTGACGCGGGGGCGGATGATTATATCGTTAAACCTTTCGAGCCGAAAGAACTGCTCGCACGCATCCGCATGATTATACGCCGCACTGAAAGGGACTTGGAGGCAAACCCTTTAACCCGCATGCCCGGGAATGTTTCCATATTGAATGAATTACAGAAGCGCATTGACAGCCACAAGCCTTTTGCGGTCTGTTACGCCGACCTTGATAAATTTAAAACCTACAATGATACTTACGGGTTTGAACACGGTGACGCAGTCATCAGGGAAACCGCGAGGATATTAATCCGCATAACTCAACAGTTCGGCAACCGCGATGATTTTATGGGGCATATCGGCGGGGATGATTTTGTTATCATCACTACCCCCGAAGCATCGGATAAACTATGCCAGAACATAATTAAGGAATTTGAAAGCACCTCTCCCTCTTTTTATAACGAGAAGGACCGCAAGAACGGCTATATTATCGCCCATGATAGGAAAGGGAACCAACAAAAGGTGCCCCTCTTGTCCATTTCAATAGGCATAGTCACCAATGAAACCCGCAAGATTGATCACGTTGCCCAAATCGGCGAGATCGGCGCGGAACTAAAATCGCTTGCCAAGCAGCTCGAGAGAAGTAACTACGTTAAAGATAAACGTAAAGACGCAAGGTAGAAAAAGGGAGACGGGCTCCAAGGAGCCCGTCTCCCTTTTTCTACCTTAACTATTTTTATGCGCAGGGGGGGAGTTGAACCCCCAAGCCTTTCGGCACAAGCCCCTCATGCTTGCGCGTCTGCCATTCCGCCACCCGCGCGAAATCTTAAAAATCATTATATTTCAGATAAACCGTTTTAGTCAAGCCAAATATAAATCTTAAAACCCAGGGGTCATAGCCTAAGGGCTCTGACCCCATGTTTTACGTCCCAAAAGGTTTCTTTCAAAAGGACTGCGCACATTCCCAGCCATAAAATAAAAGTAACCCAGAAAATAAACGAAACCTGTTTTAAAATAGGAATGTCTATCAAAGACGTAGATAAAAACATAGCAGAAGTTAAAATTAACAAAACTCTTTTCTCTGTTTTAGGGACTTCCGGGCTTGTTACATAATTTAATACCATAAAGTAGATTACAAACAACCATGCCCACGTATAATAAATACAATAGAGAGGAAGGATTAAAGCCAAGATTAAAAAAACAGCAAGGCCCAGCCCCTGTGAAGCAGGTTTTGCGCGTTTCCAAACCGCAAAGCAGGATAAAAGAACAATACCTGAAGAGAAAACTTTAATGACAATATGTACTAATTCAGGTGGAATTGAATAAGTAAAAACACCAGTATGCCCGGACACGAATATCCTGCCGATTGCGCTTGGCAGGGATTGACTGCTGACCCTTAAGTCAACGTAAGAAGTATAAGAACCTGTAAAAATAAACGGCTTTAAAGCGTGAATATACCAGCCTTTTAGCAAGAGATAATTAAATTTAAATCCCCATACTAATGAAGGGGCAATTATAAATACGATTAATACTCCGGTAATAAAACTGAAGATAAACCTTCCCCTGCTTTTTATCAGGAGATATAACCCAAAAAACACTAGAGGAATATATATTGTCAAAGCAATACAAAGTGAAATAGCGGACAACAGTATTCTTTTTCTTTCAAACAATAAAAGGGCAAGCAATATGAAGAATAAAGCAATTAATTTATTCTGGCAATTGGATAATTCATAACCGATTAAAGGTAGGCTCATCAGGATGCCTATCTTTAGGTTTCTCCAGTTCACTCCGCGCGGCAATGAAGGGGTGAGGTTTAACAATATGAACACGCTGAATATCAAAGCTAAAATCTCCGTAAAATACCAGGCAAGAATGGAAGGTACGAGATTTTCAAATTGATAAGGCGCAGTCATTTTACTCTTCAGTAAAAAGGGGTATTCTAAAATTGTAATGGCGGGCGCATAACGAAAAACTGTGCGGTTAGGGTCGGTGGGATTTTCATAGGGAGACTTTTTTTGCAACACCTGTTCTACGCCGAATAAACCCACCCTTAAATCCTTGCCGTCTCTAATACAGGTGACAATTGCCATAGTGGGAATAAAAAACGTTATTATGGCTGTGAAAATAAAATTAAAACTGATGAGTTTTCTAAAAAACGCCATTATCGTAAGTGTTTAGAGCGGCAGCTTCATTTATTTCAGGTATGCTTTAATGATTTTTTGCTCCGCAACAGGCCTGTCAGAAGCGTCAACAGCCGTATTTTCTATTTTTTCAACTGCATCATAACCGGAAACAACCTTTCCGAATATGGTATGGCGCATATTAAGCCAGGGAGTTTTAGCGGTGGTTATAAAAAATTGGCTGCCGTTTGTATTAGGCCCGGCGTTTGCCATAGCCAATATGCCGGGTGAGTCAAATTGAACAGAAGTATTGACCTCATCCTCAAACGGTTTTTTCCAAACTGACTCCCCGCCCCTTCCGGTCCCCTTAGGGTCTCCTCCCTGTACCATAAATCCCTTTATAACTCTGTGGAATATTATTCCGTTATAGTATCCGCTTTCAACCAGTTTAGTAAAATTCTCGCACGCCTTTGGCGCTACCTCAGGCATAAGCTTAATCTCAATAGCACCTTGGTTAGTTTCCAAAATGACATTCTTTGCATTCATGGCAGAAATTCCTCCGTTAATATTGATTAATAATACCCCGGAAAATAATATAGCCAACGTAAGTAAAACCTTCTTTATCATTTAAGTGCCTCCGTATGCTTTTTACTAAAATCATAATTCTATCAATTCATAATCAAGGTTGCCCAAGCCAAGGCTATTCGCATATTTAAGTTGTATTGTTCCATCCCGCTGGGGATGAAGCTCCTGAAAAATATCCTTGCTGCATGCCTTATTTACCGAATCAAGACTCGCCTTATCAACGCTGACCGGATCAAGCGATGCGAATATCCCGATATCGGGTGCAATGCGCGGGTCGTCCTTAGCCAGACAATCGCATTCTTTGGTTATTTTAACGGCAAAATTAAAAAATGCGCTCCTTTTTTTATTCTTTAAAACAACGACCATCTTTTGCTGCAAGTTGCGCCTTCCCGATTCCCAGTTTACGTCTATCGCGCCTTGAGGGCAAACAGCAATACAACTGGCGCAACCAATGCATTTTAAGCCGTTAATGATTGATTTATTGTTTTCAATATGGATTGCTCCGGCCGGGCAAACCTTTAAGCACTCTCCACAGCCCGTGCATTTAGTTTCATAAACAACTGGGGAAACATCCGAATGCTGCATAAGTTTCCCCGCTCTTGCGGCGCAGCCCATGCCGATATTCTTTAAACTGCCTCCAAACCCGCACATAATATGCCCTTTAAAATGGCTTATTGCGATAAGTATATCCACCTCGGCAAAAATACGGGCAATTTTGGCCGTGCCTATGAATTTTTGATTAATCTTTACATCAATTACGCTTTCTTTTTCCGTATCGTCAGGAATAATAATTCCTGTCCCGATAGATTCTTTCGTAAAACCGTGTTCTGCTGCGAGTGCCAAGTGGTCTTTGGAATTTGTCCGCCTGCCATGGTAAAGCGCATTTGTATCCGACAAAAATGCAGCAGCCCCTTTCTTGTTTATTTCGTCACAGATTACGCACACATATTCAGGTCTTACAAAGCCGGTATTGCCTTCTTCGCCAAAATGCATTTTGACGGCGGTTTTATAACCTCTGTGGACAAAATCAAGAATGCCGCTTTTCTCAAACAGGGCCCTTAGCTTAACTGAGACAGCATTAATGCCATCTGAGTTTTTAACAACAATATAATATACTTTGCTTTTCATATGCGGCTACAATACTTCCAGTAACTCAAGGACCTCCCGGATAACCAATGCGGGCTTTTCTTTCTTGATTTCTGTCAGTCTGCTTGAACCCGTAGCCACGATAATCGTGCTAATGCCGGCCCTGCGGCCTGCCTGCGCATCCAGCGCCATATCGCCTACATATAAAGCCTGTTTCGGCTTCAGGGAGAATTTCCTGATGATCCTGCGCAGAATTTCCGGGTTGGGCTTCCCATGTTTTAACTTATCGGCACAAAGCCAATAGTTGAAATATTTTTCTATTCCCAGATGGCGGATGAGAATCAAGGAGAACTTTGTGGGCCGGTTGCTCGCCACAGCTAGCTTATACCCTTTCTCCTTAAGGTAGCGCAACACATACTTAACATTGGGAAATAAACGGGAATATTTAAGTAAGGCTATCTTATGATGGTTGCGGTATAAGAGAAGTGCCTTTACGAGGTCTTTCTTTTCCACAAAAGGGCTTAAAAGTTGTTTATCGCCCCACCCCACTGCCCGACGTATAGTCAGATGATCCTCTGCCTCAAGCCCAAGCTTTTTTAAGGCATAATTAAAACTTCTTGAAATGGCGCCATAAGCATCAACTATTGTTCCGTCCAAATCAAAAATAACCAGCTTAATATTATTTACCAGTCCCTTAGTAGCCGACAAAACTTTGCACCTCAATACATAGGGCAGCCACGCCGATATCTTTGACTAAGTTATGCATTTCTTCAACCATCTTAGCCGGACCGAAAATAAAGACGCGGCGCTCTTTCAAGTCAATGACTTTCTCCAGCAGCAGCTCTTTATTAATCTTGCCGAATATGTAGTTTTTGTCATTGGGCTGGCAGTCAGTTACGGTATAAAGTACCTTTAAGTTTGGGTTTTCCTTCTGCCATGAATCAAGCTCCTTCTTAAAAGCAATCTCTTCTTCCGAGCGGTTGGAATACACCAGGACTATATCGGTACCGTATTTTTTCGCATCCATAAGATATTCTATAACGGAGATTACCGGAGTAATGCCTATGCCGCCGATTATAAATGCTACTTTTTGGTAAGACTCGTCAAAAGTACAGGAGCCTAAAGGGCCTTGCGCTAAAATAGAATCACCTGACTTCAAATTCTTTAATCTTTCGGAAAAAACGCTTCCAGTTAATCTTTTAGTTAACTCAATGTATTCTTTTTCCGGCGAAGATGAGACAGAAAGATACTTGTTTAACTCTTTATTACCGGGGTTATTTTCATCAAAAATAAATTTTAAGAATTGGCCGGGGACAAAATCCATTCTTTCTTCCGGAAGGAAGCGGAAACTCTTGACCGTAGGGGTCCTTTTTATCATCTCAACTAATTTCATCCTTAGTATTTTCATAATAAATCTTATTATACTTCTTCTTACAATTTAACGTCAACTATTTCTTCCGGCTCTGACCAAAAACCTGCCTCTTATATATGGTAAAGATACTTGTAGGACACAGGAATCCAGAATATAACACATCCATGTTCTAACTATGCGGACTTAGGGAAGAAGACCGCGAAGAAACCATACACGGCGGCCTTTTTAATGACGGAAGTTAAAGTCTTTACCTAATAGGCATTTTTCTCAATAAAATCGATAAGCTGCGTTACATCCACCGGCTTTGCGATAAAACGGTTCTTGCCCATAATCCCACCATAGCTATCTACTTCGTCCTTCTTTATGGCTGCGGTTAAGAATACTACGGGGATATTTTTGGTATCCTCATCGTTCTCCAGCTGGTAACATACATCTCCGCCGTCTATATCCGGCATCATAACATCCAAAAAAATTAAATTAGGCTGAAAATCCTTGGCAGCGGCAAGTCCCAGCACTCCTTTATTCTCGGTCCTAACTTCATATTTTCCGGTTTCCTCAAGATTCAATTTTATGAATTTAGTAAAATCTTCTTCGTCGTCGATAAACAATATCCTCTTCTTTATCATACCGCCTCCTACGTTATTGCCCTTAGGGCAACTATCAAACCTTTATGCATCTCAATTATACTGTGCGTAACGGATAATCCCAAACCATGCCCGCCGCGAGGGCCTTTGGTGGTAAAAAACGGGTCAAATACTTTTTTTAGGCTTTCCGGGGAGATTCCTTCCCCCGTATCTTCAATTTCTACCACTACAATATTTTTTCCTAATTGCAGATTATCAGCCTCTTTTCCTTCGATACCGTCTTTCATATTCTCCAACTGCTTATCATAACTACGGATGATAACCCTGCCTCCTGCTGGCATGGCCTGTATCGCATTTAATAGTATATTAATAAATACCTGCTCTAATCTGTTTTTATCTACCAGCACCTTATGGATTTCGGGCTTGAACTCAGTAGTTATTGCGATATCCTTATTTGTGATGTGGCTTTCTATCAAACCTAGCGAGCTTTCAATGATATTGTTTATATTTTCCGGCTGCAGGTCTAGAACAGCCGCCCGGGAGAAATCAAGAAGCCCAGCTATGATTTTATCCGCTCTTTTTACGCTTTCCTTAAGTATAGATACGGTCTCCTGAATATGGATATCCGTATTGGATAGCTTACTTTCCAGGTAATTCACTCCTTGCAATATTATCGCAAGCGGATTCCTTACTTCGTGCGCCACTCCGCTGGCTAACTGGCCGACAGCGGATAATTTCTCGGCCTGAATAAGCTGGGCTTGTGTTTCTTTTAGTTTTGTATATGC
>JBEKSD010000027.1:0-16147 GCA_049517335.1 Candidatus Omnitrophota bacterium
TTATGGAGGGTAAAGGAAAATATAGAGTTATCAGGATATTTTTATATCTTCAATGTGGTTTGAAGGGTTGGAGATAAGGTTAATTTTAACCTTGGAATTATGCTCAATTGCCCTTAAACTCTCTTTTTCTTTAAGGATTTCATCCACGATCAAAGGCGAAAGAGTAAGGTTTACAGTTTTAAGGCTCTTGCCCTTGAGATAACGTTTAAGCTCTTTTAAAGCATGGATAGCAATGGTCACCGGAGACCTTACCCTGCCCTTCCCCTGGCAATACGGGCAAATCTGATAAGAAAGCATCTGGACAGTCTTATGCACGCGCTCCCGGGTCATTTCAATCAAGCCGAATTTGGATACCCCGGCTATGTCATATTTGGCCTTATCTTTATTTAAGGCATTTTTTAAAACGTTGAGGACTTCGCGGCGGTGACCTTCTCTCTCCATATCAATAAAATCTATAACAATAATCCCGCCTAAATCCCGCAGGGCAAGCTGACGGGCAGCTTCAACGGCCGCCTCGCAATTAACTTTAAAAGCCGCTTCCTCCTGTGAAATTTTTTTCCTGAATCCTCCGCTGTTTACGTCTATAACCACAAGCCCTTCTGTCGGTTCAATTATCAGGTAGGCTTTGGATTTTAAGTAAACCTTGCTTTCAAAAATCCTGTTAATCTGGCGCTCAATATCTTTTTCCTCAAAAAGGTCATCCCCCTTATAAAGCTCTACCTTATTATAAAGGTAACTTAAGAAAGTCTTCATAAAATGTTTAATGCGGTAGAATTCGGGTTTGGAATCAACAATAAGTTTTGAAACGTCGTCGCTAAAAGAATCGCGTATTGCCCTTAAGGTAAGGTCGTACTCTTCATAGATTAACGCGGGCGCTTTTTTCTGCTGGACTATCTTCTCCAGCCTCTTCCAGAGCTTATAAAGAAACTGCGCGTCGCGCATCAGCTCCTGTTTTGATTTTCCGCTTGCGGCAGTGCGCACGATAAAACCCACATCTTTCGGAAGCTTAAGCTCCGCAAAAATCTGTCTCAAGCGCTTCCTTTCAGCATCATCCTCAATCCTGCGCGAAATGCCGACCGAGCTGCCATAAGGCATAATGACAAGGTATCTTCCTGCAAGGCCTATCTGCGAAGAAAGCCGCGGGCCTTTTGTGCCAAAGGATTCCTTGACTACCTGTACCAATACTTCCTGCCCTTTTTTCGCTTCAAAGGGGGCCTTATTCGGGACAATTTCCGCCGCTTCATACGCCGATTCAACTTCCGAAAGGTACAAAAAACCTTTTTTCAGCAAGCCTATGTCCACAAAAGCTGCACCTATGGAAGGAAGTACCGCCTCAACGCGGCCCTTATAAATATTCCCCACTATTGTTTTGTCCTGCGGCCGCTCGATATAAAACTCTTCCAGCTGTCCGTCGGAAACAACGCCTACGCGCTTTTCCTGCGGCACAATATTGATTAAGATTTCTTTAGGCATATTTTAGTTATTCGCTTAACCCGTTGGCCTGTTGTCTAGTTTAACAGGTAACGGGCTAACGGACCTTATTTCAATACCTTCCGGTAACTCTGCCTGTAATTTGTTTTTAAAATCTTCCAAGGCTACTGGTATCCTCAAAATTATTGACGCTTCTTCATTATCGCTCTCTAAGCCCAATTTCAAAGCCCTTTTTATGCTGAATTTCGGATGCGGGCTGAAACCCTCGGTCATCTTAAGCGGTATTCCCGCCCTGCGCATTGCCCGCATAAAAAGACGCATAAGGTCAAGGTGGGATATATATTTCATCCATCCGGTTTTACTGAAAATAAAAGTAATTTTATACATATAGGGCAAAAAGTAAAAGGGTGGTTACTTCTTCTTTACTGCCGCGGTTTCTTCTTTCGCCAGTGTGCTTAAATTACCCTGTAATTTGGCGATTTGTTCCGGAGAAAATTCATTATCCTTGACTATATGCGCGCTGACAAACACAAGCAGGTCTATCTTAGAGGTATCATTGGTGTCTCTCTGAAATAAATTTCCCAACCAAGGAATGTCCTTTAAGAAAGGAATCCCCGTCCTGCCTCTGCTTTTTACATCTTTAAGCAACCCCCCGATAACAATGGTTTCCCCGTCTTTCATCAATACCCGCGTTTCCGCTTCCCTTGTGTCAATGATAGGGTATGAATTTGAACCCAATGTCGTGGTGAAAGAGCTGATTGCCGGATGTATCACCATATTAATATAATCGTTGGCGCCGATCTGGGGGACTACGTTAAGCTGGATTCCGATATCCTGATAATAATCCAAAGTAACCGTAGTCACGGCAGTGGTCCCTGCGCCCGTATCGGTTGTCATTAAAATCGGGTATTTCGTGCCGATAAGTATGGTCGCTTCCTGATTATTCAGGGCCATAATCCGGGGCGCGGAAAGCGTATTGGTGTGCACATCTTCTTCAAGCGCGTGGACAAGTACTGAAAATTGCGTTCCAGTCAGCTTTTGGAATAACATACTAAAGCCGGAATCATATGGATATATCCCGGATAAATCGGCTACAGGATTGAACGTTCCGGGCTTAACCTGCGAACTTAAAGAATTTCCCCCTATCTGCGTTGAATCACCAAGCGCAACTGATTGAATTGTACTTGTAGTGGCGCCCGTTGAACCGGTTCCCCACTCAAATCCGATATCTCTTAACTTGTCCCGATCTACTTCCATAATTTTTGCTTCAATTAATACCTGCTTGGGGATCACATCAATCTGCTGAATAACCTCGCGAATCTTGTCCAAAACCGGCGGGATATCGCTGACAATCAATACTTTAGACCTGCCCACAGTAGTTTGGGTCTCCCTCTTGCGCGCGCCCATACTTTCACCCTTTACCGTCGCGGCAAATTGCCAGCCCGCCTGTCCGGACATCTCCAATACGGTAATTTTTCCGCGTGGAGAAAGCTGTGGATCAAGGGACTTCTTGGCATCCTGCGCGTCAATATACTTCAGCGTAAAAACTTCGGTTACCGTAGGCTGGACCTGCGCAAGCTCTACCTCCTGTTTTTTCTGTTTAGTGAGCTTTTCAAGAGGAGAAACAATTATAATATTCCCCTGCCTTTCATAACCAAAATCGTAAGTTCTCAATACGGTATCAAGCGCTTTATCCCACGGGACATCAACCAGCCTTATCGTAACGTTACCGATAACATCGGGAGTAGTCACTATATTTACCCCTGCTTTATAAGAAATAATCCTTAAGACGTTCTGGATATCCGCATCCTTAAAATCAAGGGTGACGTTTTCCGCTTTCTCCGAGGCTACCGGGGCAACAGGGAGAGCCTCCTGTTTTGGCTGCTCCTGTTGTTTTGGCTGCTCCTGTTTTGCTTGTTCCTGTGCGTAAGCAAAATTTAGAATTCCGAATATTAAGCTTAAAGTTAAAATCCCGGTTCTATTCATTATTCCTCCCTTAACTTAACTCAAATTCAACGATCTGACTGTCTTCCATAAGAATTATCTTATTTTCCAAAATTTTTAAAACGCGGTAGTCTCCAATGCGGTCACCTACCCCTACGACGATGCCATTTACGATAGCGTAAGATACGCCTTGTTTATCATAAATAATACCGCTTAAAGTTAATCCCCTACCCTGCTCTTCCTGCTGGAGCTTCAGGAGCCGGCCGTCGGGAGTAACCAACGGAATAAAAGGGTTACGCTTACCTTTAGCATCATAAACAAATTCACCCTGAGCATACAGGATTGAAGATAAAAACAAAAAGCTTAATACTAAAATTGTTAGCCGGTTGCCTGTTGAACTGGTTAACGATCTTTTATTTTTTAACATAAGTTTTAATGACTAAGTTTGCCTTCTGCTTAAAATAATCAGCCTGTTGAGCGGAAATTTTAATCTCGGCGACCTTAATATAAACATCGCCTGCCTCAAGGGAATTTATGAATTTACCCAGCTGATGATAATCGCAAACCGTATCAAGCATAATGGTCAAAGGAATAAATTTTTCAGCTCCGGGAACCTTATCGCCTGCTGTACTACTCTCTTTTAAAGGCTTCATCTGCAGGATTTTCACATCAAGCTTATTTGCCGAATCGGATATATCTTGCAGCAGGTTTCCTATCTCTGAATCAGCGATTATTTTCTTCATTCCCTGAGGCTTAACCTTCGTTAACGCAGGGTTACTCTTAATTTTACGCATTTCAAGTATGCCTTTCTCAAATTCCGCCAGGTCAGCCTTATATTTGCCGATTTGAGATGAGAGCTTATTTAAAAAAGTCAGTTGCGGTTTTAAAACAAAAGAAACGTCAACGTAAGCCAGCATTAGGCAAAATAGCACTACTAAAATTTTCTTTTGCTTATCCAGCCGGATTTCGTTTAACTTGGATAAATTTTTTAAATTCATCATCTTTTCTTAAGTGTCCCAGTAAGCGTAAAATCAGATACTTCGTAACCTCCAATACTCCTGTTCTGGACTGAGGACAGCTCTAAATTATAAAAATCCCCGAAAAACCCCGGGTCAGTTTGCAAGCTGCTTAAAAATTTATGTATAAGACCCATGTCTTCTTTTTGCAAGGATATGACCGAGCCTTTTAAGACAAAATCCTTCTCATTTACGGATAAATCGTTAAACCATACTCCGGCAGGAAGATTTAAGCTCAATTTATTGAGTTTCTGGGCCCAAGCTATCCTCTGGTTGGTAAGCTGCTGGAGAATAATGGCATCTTCCGAAAAAGCCGCGTGCATCTGCATAAAAGCATCCAGCTCTTTCCTTTGGCCTGTGAGGCCCGCCCATTTATTGGATAAGGAAGTAACCTTAACCCCTTTAACTGCGGTAAACAAACCTAAGAGAATATGAACGCACACCAATACGCAAAAGAATACCGGCAGAAGATAAACAAAATAAACCTCCTTAAGGGCAAACTTAAAACCAAGCCCATCGCTTTTAGGCTTTAGCTTTAACTCATCCGGCAATAAATTTATCGTAATCATAATCTTAACGTAATCCAAGACCTAGGGCAACCGTAAGCTGGCCGGAAATCCCTTTTAATCTTTCTAGGTCAAGCCGTGGAGAAATATTAATCTTCTTTAAGGGATCCCAGACCTCAATATCCATCCCGAGTATATTTGAAAGCATTTCCCTTAAAGCGCCGAATTGCGCAGCCCCGCCGCTTAATAATATTTTGGCCACCGATGAAGCGCTCTGACTTTCATGAAAGTCAAAAGATGTCCTAATTTCTGTCGCTAAATTAGTCAGAACCGAATCAATCGCCGCACTGACCTTATTTGCGCCTGAATTATCGGGTTTAAGTTTAAGCAGCTCCGCCGCCTTAAAATCAATGGCAAAAATATCAGCAATCTTCTGGGTAAAATTATTACCTCCGAAATGCATATCGCGGCTTAAACGGGGCGAGCCGTCCTCCAGTATGCTTAAATTACTGATGGAAGCGCCGATATTTAACAAAGCCACGGCTTTAGGTTCTGCTGGCGAGCTTTGCGGATAATTAAAATTAAAGACGTTAATAAGGGCTAAAGCATCAATATCCGCAACTAAGACCTTAAAACCCGCGTCAGTTACAGTTTTTATGCGCTGGGAAATTATGTCTTTTTTGGCTGCGGCGAGCAAAACCAGCATTTTATTATCAGGAAAATCGTCTTTTAAAATAAAGCCACTAAGGTTTACATCCGATACGGGAAATGGGATATGTTTCTGCGCTTCAAATTTAAGCGCCTGATGCAATTCCGCTTCGCTCATCTTCGGAAAACTAACATAGCGGATAACGGTTGCCGGACCTGAGACGGAAATGTTAACCGTATCCAGCCCTAAGTTTTCCCTGATCTTTTTTAAGGCCCCAACAGGATCAATCTCCGAAGGCTCACAGCTAAAACCCGTTAATTCAACGCTTTCGGAAAAGAATTTTAATTTTACCGCCTTAATGGCAGAGCTACCTATATCAAGCCCGGCTGAAATCCTTTCCTTTTTTGTAGCTTTGAATAAATTTAGCATATTAATGGCTATTCCTTTTTCCCGCAATCTTCAGAAAAAAACAGGCTCCCCGTTGAAATCGTGTACTCCGTTTTGCCTGTCAGGCGGCAGTTGCTTGGTACGGCATTGCAAATATAACCCGATTGCTCAAGTTTGGGGCAATTATATATATATCCCTTGAGCGGAGATATGGCGATATAATTCGTATCAAGGTAAGCAGGCTTGGATTGGGTAAGCAGAGTAAAGTTTACCGGATAGGCGCCTTTATTTTCCCGGGCGAAATTTTCCAAGGCAACTGAAATTGACTTTAAAGTCCGGGAAGCAGAAGATTCATTCTGCATCGTGGTGAATTCAATAATCCTTTCAGCAGCTATCCTTATGGCGAGAGCGGAGATAGCAATCAAAATCATTATGGCGATAAAACTTCTCCCCCGTTCATTTTGCATTTCTATCTCCATGTTGCGTTGTATTTTAACATAATCGGATACTGGCTGCAAGAAGAATTATATTTTAAGTTCATTTGCCTGCTTAAATTCAAAAGTGGCTTCTCTTTTTAAACCCCTGCTTAGGAAGGTGAGCCCTAAATTATAGTGGGCGTCGGCGTAACGCGGTTCAAGCTCAATGGCGCGGGTAAAAGCAGCCGAAGCTTCAGGCATTAAATTTCCGGCTACAAGTTTTATGCCCAAGTCATTATAAAACGCAGCGGCCTCCCACTTCCCCCGCCTTGAGCTTAAGAATTCCCTGATAATTCTCAAGGCTTCTCTCTTATCCTTTGCCGTATCAAACTCAGGTAGCGATTTTAACAATTCCAAACTTGCCCCTTCCAAATCACCTTGATTTAGAATCAGCTTAGCGATATTAAAATGGGTAAAATGAAGCGCAGGGTCTAACTTTAAAGCGGCCCTGTACCTCTTTAGCGCTTCCTCAAATTTGCCTTCGCTTTCCAATACACAGCCGATATTATTCTGGACCTCACCCGCTTTACCTTTGGGAGTGATTTTTTCAATTAGCGCGTATTCATTTTTTGCCTCGCTAAGCCTACCCATTTTAAAATAAAGGTTGGCAAGATTTGAGTGCGCCTCAAGGAGGCCAGGCTTAATCTCCAGCGCCTCCTGGTATTCTTTTATAGCCAGATCGTATTGCCGGAGATATTCATATTGAAGGCCCAAATTATTATGCCCTTGAAAACTAGCCAGAGAAAAACGGATAAGCTTCTTGTAAAAAATAACCGGGTCTTTCCAATCAAAGTTCCTTGCCGCGGTGAGCGAAGCGTAATAAGTAAAAAGCCCGGCAAGCAAAACAAGGAACACTGTTTTCTTAAGTTGTTTAAACATAAAATGAGAAATAAGAAGAAAGAAACTAATTGAAGACAGGTAAATAAAATGGTCGGAAATAAAGGCATTGATAGGTAGTATTCCCGACTGCGGTAGGAAAAATATAAGCGCCCAAAAGAGCATAAACGGATAGACCCCTTTGCGCTTTGCACGGAAGCTACGCCATAAAAATACAGAAATGGCTATAAAGATAAGCCCGGAAAAAAATATACCGGAAAAAGTTACCGGCTTTAAAATTGTCCGGCTCATATGCAGGTCAAGAGGAAAAACTAACAGTTTAATATAGGTAAACACAACCTTTGGGAAAACAGTAAGCCGGGTAAAAAATGACAATTGGCTCAATGTCGGTGGCTGATAAGTAGAAAAATTCAAGAACGTTATACGCAATGTTAGATAGAAGAAATCAATAACAAAAAATATTAAAATAGAATTTAAAAAATATTTAAAGTTTAATTTTTCTCTTTTAAAATAATAAATAAAACTAAGGATTACCAAAGGAAATACCAGAGCCAGTTCTTTTGACAGTAGCCCGAGGGTAAAACAAACCGCCGAAAGGCATAAATAAACCTTCCTCTTTAAGCCCCTCCTTTCAACGGCTGCTATGAACAAAAGTAGACAACTAAGCAGGGATAACCCCATCAATAGCTCAGCCCTGCCTGAAATATAAGTTACCGATTCTACGGCCAGTGGACATAGAGCAAAAAGGGACGCGGTAGAAAATGCTACCGCTAAATTGCCATAGAGCCTGTAAACAAAAAGAAATACTAAAAACGAAACCAGAACCTGAAGGATCACGTTAGTAAGGTGATACCCGAAAGGATCAAGCTGCCAGAAATGGTAATCCCAGATGTAAGTTAAAGTCTGCAGGGGCCGGTAAAAGTTTGAGCCGGAAGCAACATGATAATAAAGGTCGTTTGAGAATGCTTCTAGCCAAAGATGCCAATTCCTGATCAGGGTGTTCTTCTCTATTAAGGCTAAATCATCCCAGATAAAAGGGCAATGGAGAGAGTTAAAGTAGGCGATAAAACAAAACAGGCTTAGCGAAACAAAAGCCAAAAAGAGCGTTTTTGCTTTCATCTTAAAGAATAAAAACAGGGACGGTTCTCAAAGTAAAACTGGGGCCGGAATTCCTGTCTGCCGACAGGTAAAAATTCCGGCCCCGATTCCGATTCAGAAAACCGCCCCTAATTTTATAACGGTGTAATAACGCCGCCGGTTGAGGAGGTATAAGTAACGCCGCCGGTTGTGCCTAGAGTTACGGGTGTCGCTACAAAAGTGTAACCGCCTGAGGTTAAGGTACAGGCATAGTTGTAGCCTTGTATAGCCGTTGTCCCCCCGGTTGCATTCGAGCAATAATTACCAGCGGAAGCGATAAAATCAGTCAAACTGGGAGTACCGCTTACAGCCGAAGGATATGTGCCGGCATGGGAAGTTGAGTATGTTTCAGCTGCTGTCGCCAGGCTACGCACAGTTGCTTTTGCCGCTGCCTCATTAGCCGTTCAAGAACCCCCTTCCTAAGGTTGAATTAACAATTCATTTTTAAGCTTAAAATCCGCCCTTCTTCATATTTTGATAAATTAGAACTAGTTACACTGGGAATTAGGCTGTTTTTTAAGCTAAAAAACAATTGTTGCCTTATTTTAAAGTTTAGTTGAACTCGGCTGATTTGTCAAGCAAAATTTTCCCTTCTCTTCCAAGGAATATTCTGTGCTTAATTTCTTTAATTTCAATGGGATAAGGCGATTTTTAAGATTAAAATCCGACTTTACGATTACCCTCAGGTAGTTATCGGTAAAACCTTCCCAAAAGCCGGGTTTGTTTTTTAATCCAGCTTCTATCAGGACGCACTTTTCCTTATTATTGAAGTCATTCCTGTAGCTTTTACTTAAGTGAACGCTTAATTTCTTGAGTTCTGAAACTCTTTCCCGTATTTGCCTACCGCAAACTAGGTTATCAAACCCGGCTGCCTGGGTGCCTTCTCTTTTTGAATAAGGAAAAATGTGCACCTTCAAGGGCCTTATTTTTTTAATTAACCGGACGGTATTATTAAAATTGACCTTCTTTTCCCCCGGAAAACCTACTAAAACATCGGTAGTAATGGCGATACCCGGGATCTCTTTGTTTAATTTTTTTATAAGCGCGAGGTAATCCCCTGACGTATACTTCCTGTTCATTCTTTTTAATATGGCGTCATCGCCACTTTGAATAGGTATATGTAAATGCGGACAGAGCTTGTCTGATAGGGAAATCCTCTTAATCAAATCATCCGAAACATCACCTGCCTCTATGGAGCTGAGACGGATGCGTAAAATTCCCCTGACATTTTCTAATTTTTCAATCAGGTATACTAAATCTGTTTTCGGCTTTAAATCCCGTCCATAAGCGCCGAGGCATATGCCGGTCAGAACGATCTCTTTAAAGCCTTTTCTTGCTAACCTTAAGGCTTCTTTAATAATTTCACCCGGCTTCCTGCTTCTGGATAGCCCCCTTACCTTCGGGACTTTACAATATGAGCAAAAATTATTGCAGCCATCCTGAACTTTTAAAAAAGCGCGGGTGTGGTTACTGAAATCGCTGATTCTTTCAGGAAAGAATCCCCTACTGATAATTAAATTTATTCCCTTGATTTTTGATAATTTGCCGCTGTCTTTCTTCACCATACATCCGGTAACAATTACTTTTGATTTCGGGCTTGTTTTAAGGCAGCGGCGGATTATATTGCAGGATTTCTTATCGGCAGAAGCAGTAACTGTGCAGGTATTTATAAGACAATAATCAGAAATTTCTCTTAGGAATCCCTCCCGGAAACCTTTTCCTAAAAATGCTTCTCTTATGCTTTGGGTATCATATTGATTGACTTTACACCCTAAAGTAAAGAATTTAATCGTTTTCATAAAACCTGATAAAGCCTGCCGCTGCCACGGCTGCGGTCTCAACACGTAGGACTTCTTTTCCTAAGCTAACCGGTATAAAACCCGAATTAAGGGCAAGCCTGACTTCCTCGTCGCTAAAATCGCCTTCGGGTCCGATTAAAATTATGATGCTAAAGGAGCAATACTCATCAGGGACAGTCTCTGATTTCGCCTGAACAGGCAAATATTTGCTAAGAACATCCTTAAGAGGCTCCCTACGACCTTCTAAGGTAGGAATTAATTTTAAATTAAAGTTAGAACTGTTAGCGATAACTTCTTTGATATTTGTAGGTGTTTCAATCAGAGGCAGATTCTTTCTTTTGCTCTGTTCTGAAGCGTTCAAAGCGATTTTTTCCCAGCGTAACTTTCGCAATATGCCCTTGTAACCGGCTAATTTAACAATCACTCTTTCCGTGAGCATAGGGATAATCCTGTCAACCCCCAACTGAGTAAGCTTATCAACAATATCATCAAATTTTGATTTTTTAGGAATGGCGCAGGCGACTGTCAGCGGGAATTTATCCGGGACATTAGGGTTGAGTTTCTCTTTAATCTTCAGTTCTACGGCCTTATTACTTATGATTTCAATTTGCGCGCGGTATTCATTTCCGGTTCCATCAAAAATTATAACCTCTTCTCCCGGCTTTAACGCGAGCACATCCTTAAGATGATGAATTACGGGCCGTTCTGAAATTTTAATTTTTCCGGAAGAAATATTCTTCTGAAGTGTAAAAAAACGATGCATAATGGATAAGTGGACCTGAGCGGGATCGAACCGCTGGCCTCCTCGTTGCGAACGAGGCGCTCTCCCAGCTGAGCTACAGGCCCATATTTTTTTAGATATTAAGGTCACATCCTGAATGAAGTCAAAAGATAAGCCTAAAAAAAATGACTCTGCACTTGAATTTAAGGAAATTTTATATATTATATCATGAAATAACTTTCTTGGGAATTAATTACGGTAGTCACAATTGCTTAATTGGCTGATCCTGAAGGGGTAATAATCGTTGCGGTCATTTCTACCTGAGGGTTATCAAGCGCTGCGGGGACATCGGGGTTCCATCGAGCGCGAAGAGTTATACTGCAAGCATTATAAGCAAGAAGAGGCGGTGTTCCGATACTTACGGGCGTAGTTATGACAAAACCGCTGTCACCAGGAACCGTAGTGTTGATAGGAAGTAGATGGTTGGCGATTACCTCCGCATACGTTGTGCTATGTAGATTGGTAGGATTGGGATTAGGAACAGGAGCATTATCTATAGCGTAATAATACATCTGCGAGTTGACTTGCTGATAACCAACCCAACTGTCTCCTGTATCAAGCATTCCATTATTATTACTGTCAATCCTGATCCTCAGGCCTGTCTGATCATTATCCACGACAAAAGGATGATTAATTATATCGCCTATTGCCCCGCCTCTTTTTACATTAGTCACCGGCGTAAGGCTGCCACCTATTATGGTCTTGGTCATATGCTCCAGCACTAAAGAAAGCTCATTCTGTAACGCAGCGCGCCGGTCAAAGGTTATGGCGTGAAAATTCCCGAAAATATCAAAAGCACTTATACCTGTAACTATGACCACGAACAAAACAAGCGAAACCAGTAACTCCACAAGGGTCATACCCAGATATTTTACTTTCATATGCTCTTATTTAATGCTCCTCCCAGCTGATTTTTGTCTGGACGCGTCGTAAGCCATCGTTTACTGCAGTAACCACAGTAGTGGCTGTATAGGTTATACCGTTAATCGGATCCGGGTAAGATACAGGAAGATAGTTTCCCACAGTAAGCGTATTAACCGCCATGCCTTTATCCCAAGTATCTTCACGCACTTGCATTTGCAGGGGGTCTAAAAAAACTTTTCCTAATTCACTGCCAGCCATTATTGACTGGCTGTGCCGAAGGTACTTTCTTCCCGATATAAAAAGATTAAGCAGCCCTAAAAATACCAAAGCAAGGATCACGAGTGAAACCAATATCTCCATTAAAGTCAATGCATTCTGCTGGCTCTTTTTCATTTTTTTTAACGGGTCTGGCTTAAGACTTAAGCCTTCCTGATGAACAGGTAGGGAATGGAATAACTGATTAATTAAGGAGAACAAGAACACGGCCCTGAATAAGGAACAGGATCGGCGATAGTGCCGCTAGCGTCAGGCGGCGGAGACCTAAGACACCAGCTCCTTGCCACAGAAGTATCTGTACGTGCTGCTTGGGCGTAAAATAAACTATTACCCCCGCTCGTACAATCTAATATAGTATAATTCCAGTTAGGATTTGCAGTTGTAAGCTGCAGCTTCAGGCCTTGATTTATAGTGTAATTAGTAAGAACGGGGACGTCATACACGTTGGCATCGTTCTCAAACTTATAAATCCGCTCTGCAGCGTAAATAAGCTTAAGGTTAGCCTGTGCTTCCTTATCTAATGTGTTTTCTTTGTAGGGCTTATATTGAGTCAGTGCCAAAGTCGCCAAAATTCCGATAATAATAATGACGATTAAAAGTTCCAGTAATGTAAATCCTCTTTTTTTCATTATTAAGCGGCTATGGCTTTAAAAATGCTTGCTCTCTTTCGTCTTTATTGATACACAAAGAGAGCAAGCACTAATCGCCCTACAATACTACTTTTAATAACCGGCGTTCGTTGCCCAGGTATCCGTACCTCCGGAAGTCCAACTTAATGTTAAGGTACCACTAGTACTGCCATTGGGAGTCTTTCCAGCACTAGTACAGCGGGTTGCGATAAAAGTACAAGTTGTGGTCGAGCAAGAGGTATCGATAGAATAGGAGAAAAAATTAGTAGCTGCACAAGATGAAGGGATGCCTGCGCCTATGCCCAGGGCTGTGCTGTTGATTGCAGTCTCGCCCCCCATACTTTTAGCTGCGAGTTGAGAACGTAAAGTGCTGATAACAGCCCTTGCTTCCGCGCCGCGGGCCTTCTCAATTACCGCGCTATACTGCACAAAACCCAAAGTTGCCAAAACGCCGATGATGATAATAACAATGATTAGTTCCAACAGCGTAAAACCTTTTCTCATCTTGACTCTCCTCTCCTGAAAAATAACTTCCTAATTATCCGTTTCCCCGTAAATTCTACCCCGTTTATTTTATTTTAAAGAAGGCCTATTACGGTAATCCCTGCTCGTGCTGGAGTTACGTTAAGGCGCTTCATAAAGTGGGAAAGAACTATAAATAAAATACCATATTAATAAAAATAATCAACAATTTTTTTAATTATTTCTAACCTGCAAGGTTAGCATCAGTTAACCTTGCAGGTTACTTTAATGAATCTTGGCAATCTGGAAAATCGGTAAAAACATGCCGATGACCATAATACCAATAACTAACCCCATAAAAAGCAGCATGAGCGGCTCGAACATCGTGGTAAAACGGGTAAGGAAAGTGTCGGCATAATCCTGATAAAAAATATTCAGGCGTTTGAACATATCAGGGAGTTCGCCTATCTCTTCCCCGATAGCCACCATCTGGATAGCCATAGGCTCAAAAAAATTGCTCTCCTCCATCGGCTGACTTAAGCTTCTACCGTTGCGCACGCCTTCCTTTATCGTATGTATTATATCCGCGAGTATCAAATTGCCGACGCTGTGCTCGGCTATCTCCAGTGAATACAGAATAGGTACGCCGCTTTCAACAAGAGTCGCCATTTCCGAAGTAAAACGCTCAACCGCCAAAACCCGGAAGAATTCCCCGAACACAGGCATCCTGAAAAGGAATTTTTCAAAACTTCTCCTTCCGGATTTTGTTTTAATGTATGAACGGAATAACGCAAGCACGGCCAAAGCGCTTAAAAAGAAAAAAATAAAGAATCTACGGACGAATGAGCTCACACACACAAGAATTTGGGTTAACACCGGCAACTCCGTATTAAAACCCTTGAATAATTCCGCGAAAGTAGGAATAATTTTTATGGTCAAAAACATCAGAGCCCCTATACCTGCGGCTAAAAGTATTACGGGATAAATCAAGGCAGAAACGATTTTTCTTTTGAACGCTTCCGCTTTTTCAAGGTATATCGCCAAACGGTTTAAAATAAAGGCCAAATTTCCGGAAGCTTCGCCGCTTTCAACAAGGTTAATCCATAATTCAGAGAATACGTCAGGATGCTTGGCCAGTGATTCATGAAAACTCAAACCCGCCTCCATATTCCTTTGCAGGCTCTTAATGACGTTGAATAACCTTTTACTGGCGATCTGTTTGGAAATTATATCAAGGCTTTTAAAGATGGTCACTCCCGCGCCCAGGAGGGTAGCCAGCTGCCGGCAGAAAAGCATCATATCTTCGCTCTTTATGCCGTAATGCTTGACTTTAAATTTTATATTAAGCCCGGAGTCTGTCAGCAGCCTATTGACTGCGGCACTGGCTTCTTCTACGGGGGTTGTGCTTACTACGATTAAATTCCTTGACTGAAGGCGCGTGATAAGCTCGTCTTGATTGGCAGATTCTTCGGTGCCCGTAACTTTATTCCCCGAGGCATCCCGAGAGATGTAAAAGAATTTCGGCATTATTCGCCCCCCGCAGCTAGGGACAGCGCTTCTTCCAGAGAAGTAATCCCCTCTTCCGCTCTTTTTACCGCCATATCAAAAAATGTCATCATGCCTGTTGAACGGGCAACGTCGCGGATTTTCTGGAACGGCGACCTTAAATTAATCTGTTCCTGAATCTGTTCATTGATTATCATAACTTCGGCAACGCACATCCTGCCTTTGTAACCGGTATGGTTACAAACCGAGCAGCCTTTTGCCCTGTAAATCAACTCTGATTTTATTTTAATATTTTTTAACTCAGCAGCCACAGGCTCATATGCCTCTTTGCATTCGGAGCAGAGCTTACGGATTAGACGTTGGGCTACGACTAGCAGCAAAGAAGGCGCGAGCATAAAAGGCTCTATGCCTATATCCATGAGTCGGGTTACCGCTGAAGGCGCGTCATTCGTATGCAAAGTACTTAAAACTAGGTGTCCGGTGAGCGCTGAACGTATGCAGATCTGGGCGGTCTCCAAATCCCTCACCTCGCCGACGAGCATTATATCCGGATCCTGCCTTAAAAATGAGCGCAAAGCCGCGGCAAAGGTAAGGCCGATCTCCGGTTTAATCTGCACCTGATTAAGACCATCGAGCTTATATTCAACCGGGTCCTCAATGGTTAAAATATTTTTTGTCGGCCCCTTCATTTCATTAAGCATAGCGTAGAGGGTAGTAGTTTTACCGCTTCCCGTAGGCCCTGTCAGGAATACCAAACCGTAAGGCGCGACCATGGCTTTACGCATCTGCTCAAGCTGTTTTGAGTCAAAACCAAGCTGATTTAAATCAAGAACTACTTTGCTCCTGTCTAAAATCCTCAGGACTATTTTTTCTCCATGGATAGTCGGTATGCTAGAAACACGGATATCTATAGGTGCATCCTGCACCTTCACCAGGAATGAGCCATCCTGCGGAAGGCGCTTCTCGGCAATATCAAGTTTAGACAGGATTTTGATACGTGAAATTATCGGTAAGTGCAGGTGCTTTGCCGGTGGCGGAATTTCATAAAGCTTGCCGTCAATACGATACCTTAAAGAAATCTTATCTTTAAAAGGCTCAATATGTATGTCTGAGGCGCGTTCATCAATTGCCTGCCTGATAATTAAATCCACTAATTTTACTACCGGCGCTTCCTCTGAACGGGCGATAAGCTTGTCTAAACTTAATTCCTCCTCTGATTCTGTCGCCACTTCCAATGCCGCCACGTTGCCGCTTTCATAACTTGCTTCAACAGCTTCCTGAAACATCGTTGACTTGCCGTAAAATTCACTTATTAATTTCGTGATATCGGATTTGGTGGCGATTACAGGGTTTATTTCGCAATTAGTCAGTTTCTTTAAATTATCAATAAGGATAATATCCATAGGGTCCGACATCGCCACAGTTAGGCTCCTCAATGTGCGCGAGA
>JBEKSD010000028.1:0-11512 GCA_049517335.1 Candidatus Omnitrophota bacterium
CGAGCAAAAGGTAGGCACTATTGCGAAGAAGTTAGGCATTCCGCAATCCAGCCTTTCGCGTCATTTGCTGCTTTTAAGAGAAGGGGGAGTGTTAAAATCTCGGCAAGTAGGTACAATTATTTTTTATGATATCGAGAGTCGTGACATATTTAAAGTTTTAAAACCTATTGCCGAGATGTTACGCCATAAATTAAAAAGGACAGAAAAAGTATTAGATAGTTTGGGATAAGAAAAATAAAATTTTCTAATTTTGATACTAATAACTAAATATCTAGAATTAAGCACCACAAGATAAAGAGTTAATTTTTATTTGGAAAGGAGGGGATCATGAAAAAGACATGTGAAAAGACAGAATTAACAAATTGTATTAAAGAGAAGGCGAAGGAGCTGTGGGAGAAAGACGGATGCAAGCAAGGCCGTGATCTGGATTATTGGCTACGGGCTGAAAAGATTGTAAAATCTCAGAGTACAAAATATTAGATTAGAGTCAGTTATAATTTCTAAAGATTGATTTAAAGGCTTACCAATGACCTTTAGAAAAAGGAGGAACATATGAAAGTAGCAAGAAATGTGTTTTTCGGGTTAATAGTGGTAGGGGCAATGGTTTTTGTTTCAGGGGTATCATTCGCAGAAACCGCAACGTCAGCGCCAGCGGCAACACCAGCGGCAGCAGCAAAGAAAGCAAAACATGAAGCTAGAATCAAGCTTTTGCAGGATTCCGCAGTAGCTCTTCAAGCGACAAACCCAGATTTAGCAATGAAATTGACTGATATTGTGAACGGGCAATCAAAAGAAAAGGCGGAAGGTAGCAAAGAGAAAGTAGTAAAAGGTTCGCCGGAATGGAAAGCAAAGCGTGATGCAAGAATACAGCTTTATAAAGACGCGGCAACAGCTCTCCAAGTGAGACATCCGGATTTAGCAAAGGGTTTAATGGATATGACGGTACCCAAACAAAAGACTGAAATGCAGAAAATGGCCGGAGAAAAGAACGAGAAGGAGGAAGTCGGAGAGAAGGTAGAGCCTAAGGGAGATAAGTAAGAGATAAAAGTATAGAAAATATAATAAGGGCTGGACTTAACCGTCTAGCCCTTTTTTATGCCCAAAATGTACTTATCCAACTGAAAAATATCGAGCAACAAAGGGAAACATCGGGAAAAGAGACGTCTCTCTAATTTTGCCATACCTGTTTACAGAGAGTGCTTTTATGGTGAGCCTCTTCTGGGCGTCCTCACGGGAGTTACCTCTCAAATTTGCCAATAGCTGTATGCAGAGAGGGCGTCCCCTTGTGCAATATTACTGCCCGTCCTTAGTAGAAATACCCGGATAAAGTTCTTGACAAAAGAAGTATTCTGTTATATTATTGGCATATGCCAATAACTAAAAGGAACGTCTATGTCCAGGCCATGTAGATGTAGAAGAATAAGATGTAGCCCAGATACTAATTACTTTAAGCCCCGAGGTATTCCTGTAGATATGCTAGAGGAGATAAATCTTGCTTTAGATGAATTAGAGGCAATAAGGCTTGCGGATTTTGATGGCTTTTATCAGGAAGACGCAGCTAAAAAAATGAATATTTCCCGGCAGACCTTCGGAAATATTGTTAATTCTGCCCATAAGAAGATTGCAGATGTTTTGTTACACGCCAAGGCGTTAAAAATAGAAGGGGGCGTTGTGGAGATTACTCGAAGACAGAAAGTCCGGAAGCGGATGGATAGAAAGATAAAAGAAGGAGGTATTTAATATGGCAGTTGAAAAAGTCAGTGAAAAGTATCGTTGCAATATTTGTGGAAATGAAGTTGTTGTTACGAAGGTTGGAGGTGGGGAGTTGGTTTGCTGCGGTAAACCTATGGAGAAAATTGAAGGATAGGGAGGATTTAAAAATGAGCAAGTCAATCAAAGGTACTAAGACAGAAAATAATCTTTTAGCAGCTTTTGCCGGTGAATCCCAGGCTAGAAACAGGTATACCTATTTTGCCTCAGCAGCCAGAAAAGAGGGCTATGAGCAGATCGCCAACATCTTTACGGAGACCGCGGAAAATGAAAAGGAGCACGCCAAGGTATTTTTTAAATATCTTGAGGGAGGAGATGTAGAAATTACCACATCTTACCCCGCAGGAGCGATTAAGGATACCAAGACTAACCTTGAGGAAGCGGCAGCCGGAGAGAACCTGGAGTGGACGACCCTTTATGCGGATTTTGCCAAAACCGCTAAAGACGACGGCTTTCCGGAGGTAGCGCGATCATTTGAACAGATAGCCAAGGTGGAAAAATTCCATGAATCAAGATATAAGAAGTTGATCAATAATATACTCAATGGCGAAGTCTTCAAGAAGAAAACAGCGGCCAGATGGCATTGTATTAACTGCGGTTATGTATTTGAAGGGGCTGAAGCGCCCAAAGAATGTCCTGCTTGTAAGCATCCTCAAAGTTACTATGAGATTTTGGCGGAAAATTTCTAAGGGGCAGCTAATAACGGCCGGTACAAAAATTATACACGTTTTAGCCACTAAGTATCGATGTCCGGACAAAGAGAGGCGGACAAATTTATCTTCTAACCGCTCAAAGAGTTACGCAATTTCCAGCCTAAAATGACCGGACAAAACGGACATATTTTCGAGCCTTTTTGTCCGTCACTAGGATAGTAATTTGTCTCTCTAAAGTAGATAATTCTTGCACTAATAGGGTAAGGGCTATATAATTAGTAGCTAGGAATTATGAGAGGTTTTCCCTCCGGTTTATATTAAAGGTACCCAAAATTTCTTGTTTGTAATAATACTTGTTACTGAAAAATTCTTATTTTTGATGGTAAGCAGACACTTTCCGGACTAATCGGGACGCTGTACCAGGTTTAAGCTGAAATACTAAACGTTTTACGTAACTTTCATCTGCATATCGACTAAGAAGATAATTAATAATCGGGACTTCTAATTAAGGTAAAAAGTGAGGGATCGTGAAGATTGGGAATATTTTAGGAATCTTGCTGGCGGCGTTGATGGTATTTGGCTGTCTAGGGGCTTTTGCCGGCGTATCCAAGGGGGAAAGAATAGTCTATGCTATTAGTCCCGTAGGAACAGCAGAATACAACGATATGGGGCTGGTAGATTACAAGGGCAAGAAGCTTTGGCTGGTTACTTTTCTGACGAAAGTCCCCGGATTTCACGATCTGGAAAAGATTTACGCCGATCCACAGACAGGATTGCCCTTGACAGTGGAGCGTTATATAGATTGGCCATTATCAAAGGAATTTTTAATCGAAGAATATGATCCGCAGAATAATTCCCAGATTACCAGGCGATTTCTGAAAGATAAGCTTACCAATGAATACAAATATAAATCTAATGGCCCATACTATAACGCTATCCTGCTCCCGTTTTATCTGCGCGGGGTCAAAGATTTGAATATCAGCTGGAGCATGGTAGTGCGCGTTCCCGGTCAATTTGCTGTCACGCTGCAAGATGTAGAAGATATCAAGGTGAATGGTAAAAGAATCGCAGCTTACCATTTTACCAGCAAGCCAGATAAGTTCGAAATATGGATAAGTAAAGATGAAGACCTTCTGCCGGTGGTGATTAAGGGCACGGTCGGTTACAGCATGTTTATGCAGAGCCATTCTTCGCAAGAGCAAGTCAAACAGAAATAAGCATAAAGTTTCCAGCCTAATCGGGATGCTGTGCTCGATTCAGATAGTTATGCCATTTTCAGTCAAAAATGACCGGACAAAACAGCGCTCAGTGCAAAAATTATACACGTTTTTTAAAACGAGGGAAACGCACTTGTTTAGTTAAGGGGTCCTCAAAGTAGCGAGGGAAGGTTTCTCTAAATCAAAAAGTTAGTTTGTAGCTCGGTATGTTGCATATATGAGTGCCATTTGAAAAACATAGAGGTTTTCCCTCATGAAACATGATAGGGGCCCTAGCGGGCTTTGCGAGTGAGCCGTGCCCAAGGGAGGCGAACGAAGTCAGATCAACAAGGTTTAAGAATTTTAAGCATTCAATCAGCCTCTCAAGTAGAAGGCTTGAAAACAAAGAGAGACTCAGGGGAAAGGAGGAAGTTGATTGGCTTGACAAATAGTTCGTTATGTTTTAAGATATATCGAATCACATAATTATACCGTATCTCTATATTGCACAATTGCATATAATCATTAATAAAAGAGGCAGCTCCTGCGGAATTTAATGCAGGAGAGTAGGTTAGAAGGAAACGGTTCTTATAGGAGCTAACTTGAGAAGGAAAACCTATGGTATTTTTTAATACTCCTGACATGAAGCTAACTTGAGAAGGAAAACCTATGGTATTTTTTAATACTCCTGACATGAATATAAGCGGTTTCTTAGGGACTTCTCTTTCACTAGGGCTTTTAATAACTAGTATTTCATCTCTAATGCTGGGGATATTTGTCTTATCCAAAGGGTACAAAGAAAAATTAAAATTATTCTGGTTCATTTTGAGCTTTTTTGTGTGGGCTTGGGCGTTTTTTCTTTATCTCTGCTGTATAGCGAAAGATTATCATCGTGCCTTGTTGTTTGTTCGTATTGCCAACTACTCAGGTATTTTCATCAGTGCCTCCCTCGTCCTCTTCACAGAGGAATTCATAAGAAAACCCAACAGGATAATTTCTAAAGTAAGTGCCTATGTAGCACTAATTATATTCATATTTAGTATTGTCTTTCCCCGCGCGTTTATTCCTTCTTTAAGCCCTAAAGTTTCATTTAAGATGTTTCCAGATAGCGGGATTATATATTATTTTATTACTTTATATTTCGTCTTTACCTGGAGCTATTCTATGTTTATTTTATATAAAAGCTTAAAGGCGGCTTATGGTATCAAAAGGGAGCAAGCCAAATACATCCTTATCAGTATGATAATTAGCGTGATCATAGCTTTAACCACCTTCCTACCGATGTTTAATATTAATCTTTTCCCTTTTGGTAATTTATTTGTCTTCTTTTATGTTGTGCTTACAACTTTTGCTATTATTCGTTATCGCACTTTTGAAATCGACACGGTCATCCACCGCACCCTGCTCTGGATGCTTACTTCCAGCTCAATCGTTGTGCCTGTCGGCATACTCTTATATTTTGCGCGTCCTTGGCTGACTCAACTGAACTGGCTCCAGCTGACCTTAGTTACCACGGTGTTGTTTTACCTCTACCTGATTTATTACCAAGCCATGCAGCCCAAAATCGACCATCTCTTCAGGAGGCGTAAATACGATTATTACCTTGTCCTGGCTGAAATAGGCCAGAAAATAGGCACTGAGCTGGATATCAATGATGTGATCAGCCGCCTCTTCAAGGAACTTAAAAAAATACTCTACATCCGCAATGGCCTGGTCCTGGTGCAGCAGTTGGGCCAAGAGGACTATACTGAGGCAGGCAGTATCGGTTATGACAGATTACAGGACGCTCCCCAGGATAGGCAGGGGGGAGTATTATATACCAGTAAGCTAAGCCAGTGGCTAAATAAGCATAAAAAAGCCTTAGAACGAGAACAGGTTGAAGTAAACCCCCAATATGAATCCATAAAGCAAGAAGCCCTCGCCTGGCTAAAGCAAAATATGGCAGAGCTGCTCATCCCTATTCTGATGGAAGACAAGATCAACGGTCTCATCGGCATCGGTAAGAAAGAAAACCTCCGCTCCTACACTGCCAAGGATATAGAACTCTTGGAAAAAATGGGCAGGCAATTAGGCGTTACCATAAACAACTCCCTGCATCACGAAGACATTATGGAAAAAGAAATACTGGAGTATCAGAAGCAGGCCCTGGAAGAGACTAATAAAGAATTAGATGACTTTACCTATACCGTCTCGCACGACTTAAAAGAGCCCTTAAGGGCTATAGATGCCTTCTCAAAGTATGTAATGGACGATTATCAGGACAAAATAGGCGAAGAAGGAAGGCATTATTTGGAACGTGTAAGGGCTAATGCGGAAAGGATGAAAAAACTCATCGAAGACCTGCTTGAGATATCCCGGATTAAGAGGAAAGGAAGCACCATCGAAGAGGTGGATACAGAAGAGATTATGGCTGAAGTAAAGATGCGGCTTGAATACGCAATAAATCAAAAGTCCGTGGAGGTCATCATAAAAGATAAGCTTCCAAGGATATTCTGTGACCGCGTCAGGTTAACCGAGGTCTTCCTAAACCTGATTTCCAATGCCATCAAGTATAACAATAAGCCCAAGCCCATAATAGAAGTCGGTTATAACAATAAGGAGGACTTCCATGAATTTTACGTAAAAGATAATGGGATTGGAATACAAGAGGAATACTTTGATAAGATATTTGAGATCTTCCAGAGGTTAGGTAAAAGAGAGGATACCGAAGGTACCGGCGCGGGCCTTACAATAGTAAAGACAATAATCCAGATGCACAAAGGAAAAATCTGGCTTGAGTCTAAGCTAGGAGAAGGCACTACGTTCTATTTTACAGTTCCTAAAGCAAAGAGTACGATTCTAGGGAAGGATTTGACAGGTGATATCCTTTTAGAGAAGGCACTTGGAAGAGAAGAACAACAGAGGATAAGCAGCTTAAACAAAGGAGGGCAAGATGATGGAAGAAACTAAAATCATCAATATCCCTCAAGAGAGGTGACAAGGATTAACTCTCTGTTTGCTAATGTATTAGAGAAATACCTCTCTCCAAAAAAGTGACAAAAGGGACATAAAAACAACCTCTCTAAGCCCTATTCATTAATTTTTTGCACCCCCCTAAAGACTATTTTTAAACAAAATACCATAATCGCACTGAGGGTTAACCTAAAACTGTACCGTTTCCAGGTTGAGATTTTTGCCTTCTGAGGGTTCCCCCATAGCTGTGTCTAGAGAGTCTTCTCCTCGTGGAATATTTCTGGGCGTTCTTAACGGAGATGCCTCTTAAATTTCACAAGAACCGTACCCAAAATGGAGATAAATTCCGATGTCTGGGTCAAGAGAAGCGGACACCCGTATCTCTCACTGTAGTAATAAGTTAGAGAATTTTTGGTCAAAAAAGACCGGACAAAACGGACACAATTTCGCCCATTTTTGTCCGCTCAATAGTCGAAAAATGACTGCTTACGATTCCAAAAATCATCGAGGAATTCTATCTCTGAGCTCGAAAAATTTCTTGATATGATAGGGTATTGTAGTTATAATACATCCATATAGATAAGAAATACTTCCCCGTATTACTACGGGAAAGGGCTAATAGTTTTAAGATTTCTCTTGCAATTTTTTTTGCTTTATGATACAAATAAAATAACTAAGGAGGAGTAATGCGGGAACATTTAGGATTTTTAAAGGCGTCCAGCGCAGTGGTAAAAGTTACTGCCTGGATTTTTTTATTGCTTGGGCTTTTAGGGGGAGTTGCAATAGTTTTGGGTGTGGTGCCTGACCATCCCAGATGGATGGGTATTATCATAATCGCGGTGTATGCCTTTTTGTTCTTTTTTCTTTACCTGATGGCTAAAATCGCGGACCTTCTAATCAAAATTATAAACGAAATTAAAAAGGAATAATTTCTAAAAGGAGCAAGTATGAAACTTAAAATAACCGTTTTTTTATTGTTTTGTTTGTTTTCCGTTGGAATCCTTGGTTGCGACAAGATTAAGTCTGAGATGTTCCAGAAAACCGTGGCCAAAAAATCCACTAAAGTTGTTACGATAAAAGGACCTGTTGTTGCCCGGATTAACAACGTCCCCGTAGGTTTAGAAGATTTAAATCAGGAAATCGATTCTTATAATGCTTCTGTACCGGCGGATAAACCGGAAGCAAAGATTACAACCAGAGAGCAGAAAATTAATTATCTTAAAAATGAAGTTATCCGCCGCATGCTTCTTGCCCAGCATGCAACCGATCAAGGGCTCGATAGGAACGAAGAGGTTGTGAGGGCGCTTGAAAAAACAAAGACCCAGCTTTTAGTGCTGGAATTAGTAAAACAGGAAACTGCAAATGTAGACGTTCCTTCAAAAGAGATAGAGGATTATTATAATACATATAAAGAACAACTAAAGAAACCTGAAGAAAGGCAGCTGCGCGAGATTTGTCTTTCGACTGAGCAAGAAGCCAAAGATATTGCAATCCAGCTTTTACAGGGCGGAGACTTTGCGACATTGGCTAAAGATCATTCAATAACGCCGAGTGCTAAAAACGGTGGAGACCTTGGTTTTATAGCAAAAGGAAAGAAATCGGCACAATTTGATCAGGTTGCTTTTTCCGGTGCACTGGAAGTCGGCGGGATCAGCAGTATTTTTAAGAGCCCGGACGGATATTGCGTATTAAAACTCGAGGCTAAAAAGGGAGGAGAACTGCGTTCGCTAACCGAGATGTGGGATGATATAAAAC
Organism: Candidatus Omnitrophota bacterium; assembly: GCA_049517335.1. GTDB lineage: Bacteria > Omnitrophota > Gorgyraeia > Gygaellales > Profunditerraquicolaceae > JBEKSD01. The sequence goes on from JBEKSD010000028.1 coordinate 8,327, forward strand.
GCGGGTTGACATTCTTAAAGCAGCAGCAGAAAATTGAGCAATTGATAGGCACACTTTCCCGGGAAGCCAAAATAGAGGTTTATGAAGGGGAGATAAAATAATGCTACCACAAATAGGCAAGCCCAAGCTGATGATAATTGTCGGAGTCATTTTGATTTTGATGGCGACTTTCTTAGCTTATAACTGGCTGTCAGAGCAGAGAAGGATGGATGAAGAAAGAGCGGCAATAGCATATAAGAAAATGCAGGCTACTCAGATTACGGTCCTCGTGGCTAAAGAAGATATTCCCAAGGGCGTGGTAATAAACCCAACTTCCATCGGCACTAAAATCGTTCCGCAGGACTATGTCCAGCCTCAGGCAGTTACTTCTTTTGACAGGATATCTGGTATGGTCACCACCGCCGATATTTCTCAAGGAGAACAGATATCCTTGACAAAACTCGTACCTGAAAAACAAGCTGGCGGCGGAGCATTGTCGGGTTTAACGCCGGCAGGGAAAAGAGCGGTTACTATTTTGGTAGACAATATTTCTTCAGTAGCCGGGTTAGTAAAACCCGGAGATTATGTTGATGTCATGGCGGCTTTACAAGTACCTGTGCAGGTTACAGGAGGTAAACAGGAAGGCCAGTTGGGTATTCTGCCTTTATTCCAGAATGTTTTGGTTCTAGCCGTAGGGCAGAATTCTTCCACCGTTTCTTCCGGCCACGGAAGCCGTTATCAGAAAAAAGAAGATGAAAGTGGCAATACTCAAGAAAGTAGTAATCAGCTGATTACTTTGGCTCTTGCGCCGCAGGAGGCAGGTTTAATTGCTTTTGTACAGGAGCAGGGCAAAATCCGTCTTATATTGCGCTCCCCGGCTGATGCAAAGGTTGAGCAAATACAACCGGCAACGTGGGAAACATTATTTAGATATTTAATGCCGCAAAACCAGGTGCAGGAAACTGTCAAACAGGAAAATCCCGATGATTACGTCGAGGTTTACCACGGATTGAATAAAGAACGGGTTCTTAAATTAAAATAAATTAAGGAGATAAATGAAGAGACTATCCGGAATAGCTTTTTTAGTAATGTTACTTTTGACGGTTGTTTCCTTTAAAGGTTACGCTTTGGATGATACCGGAGAAGAAGTAAAACTTTATATGGGAGAGGTCAAATTCGTCTTGGCGAGTAATCCAAATCGGGTGGCAATAGGCAATCCTGCAATTGCTGATGTTGCCAGCGTCAGCAGAACCGAAGTGGCCATTACTCCCAAATCCGTCGGTAACACTACTTTAGTAATATGGGATAATTTCGGTGAGCAGTCATATACGATAAGGGTCTTCGCGGAAAATACCACCGAAACAAAACGCCGGGTAGACGCGTTAATAGAAAAACTTAATCTCCCTGAAGTTTATACCAAGGCAGACGATGACGAGGCAAAGGTTATTATATTGGGCAAGGTAAAGAACAAGGAGAGTAAAGAAAGAATAGCGACTATTTTAGGCAAATTAAAAGATAAAACAGTTGACCTCACGTCTTTAAAAGAAGAAGAGACAGTTATCGAGATCGATACTCAGATATTGGAGCTTCAAAAAGGCGTAGAGCAGAACTTAGGGTTTCAGTGGCCGACGTCCCTTAGTCTTACTGAAAGTACGTCGAGCAGTGTCACTAGGGCATGGGGTAGTTTATTCAGGGTTTCACCAATTACAAACACCACCCCTTTCACGATGACTTTAAATACCCTCATACAGGAAAACAAGGTACGTGTTTTGAGTCGTCCCCGGGTTTCCTGTTTAAGCGGTAAAGAGGCGAAGCTTTTAGTCGGTGGTGAAGTTCCGGTTTTAAGCGGGACAGTTACTCCCGGAGCTGGTACTAGCGGAGGCGTGGCAGCAACTCCCGGCAACGTTGAATATAAGGAGTATGGTATCACGCTCAATATAAAGCCGCGCGTTGATGAGTTAGGGCGAATCCGATTGGGTTTAGATTTAACTGTCAGCGAACTCGGGCAGCAGATTTCTACTGCATATGCCCTTGCTTATACATTTACAAAGCGTAACGCTACCACTGAGCTTTATCTTGATGATGGGGAAACCGTTGCCATAGGCGGTTTAATCAAACACAAAACAGAGGAAGATTTAAGGAAGTTTCCTTGGTTGTCTGAAATCCCGGTGTTAGGGGCATTTTTTAGAAATAAGCATACTTTGGAAGGTGGAGGCCTCTCAAGTAACAGCGACACCGACTTATTTATTACACTCACCCCCCATATTGTAAGGCAGGAGATGAAACCGGAAGATAAAGACCGGACAATCAGAAATGTTACTCCGGTTGTATCTAGCGAAGAAACCATGGACCCGGTGACAAAATATGCCAGAATAATCCAGCAACGTATCTTGGAGAATTTGACATATCCGCAGAATGCAAGACAAGCAGGATTCCAGGGCACTACGCGCCTGCGCCTGAAGCTTTCTTATCAGGGCGAACTATTGGATGCAGAGGTTAAGAGCAGTTCCGGCTATAAAGTTCTCGACGATAACGCGGTAAATACCGCCAAAATGTCGCCCTCGTATCCTCCTTTCCCGCCCACAATAAAAGATAAGGAAATTTGGGTTGAAATTCCGGTAATTTATCAATTAGAATAAGACTATGGCCAAGAAAATAGTAATATTCAGCACAAAAGGCGGTGTGGGTAAAACTTTTGTTGCCACTAACCTTGCTGTATCGCTTGTACAGAATCAGGGGCAGCGTGTATGCTTAATAGACCTTGATGTGCAGGTTCCTGGCGATATGGCTAGGATGCTTAACCTCAATCCTTCCAAATCCATGTCCGATTTAATGGGCATGTTAAGAGCACATCCACAAACCGTTAAGAAATCCGATTTTATTATTAAGACGCAATTCGGTATAGATTTTCTTCCTGGGGTTCTTAGGCCGCAGCAGGCGGGTAATTTTGAACCTGCGATTCTGAAAGAAGCCCTTAACTTTATCGACAAAGATTATGATTATATCGTGATAGACGCCGGTAAAAGCTTAAGTAATATTTTCGTCTCCGTATTGAATCAGGCAAACCTTATTCTTCTTATCGCTACTCCCGATTTGGTGGCAATTTACCAGACAAAATGGATATTAGATACCCTGCAGTCTTTGGGCCTGCCGCTAGTGATGATCCAATGCGTTTTAAACCGGGCGGAGTCTGTTTCAGGGATCAGC
>JBEKSD010000029.1:0-3375 GCA_049517335.1 Candidatus Omnitrophota bacterium
GGCATTAAAAATCTAGGAATCATAGCTATTTTCTTTATTGCTATCTTTGTTAGCGGTTGCAATCCCCATGACAAACAATGCCGCTCAAAAGAGGTAGTTGCTCGCATCAATAATTACTGCCTGAGCGTAGATGATTTTAAGAACGAGGCGATGATTGTAGAAAGCAATAAAAGCTTCTCCAGTGATGCTGCTGGAGCTAAACAGGAACTCCTGCAGGAGATAATTAATAAAGAACTCCTGATACAGGAGGCGCAGAAGCTAAATTTTGATAAAGAGAAGCCATTCATGAAAGAAATTGAACGCTATTGGGAGCAGGCGCTTTTAAAATTCCTGCTTAAAAAGAAGAGTGATGAATTAAACCGCACAATCCAAGTAAGCAAGCCTGAAATTGAAAAAGAGTATCAACGTATGGGGAAAAGGTTTTTTGTGCAGATACTGGTCTTAAAAAATAAGGCCGCTGCCGATAAACTGAGCAAAGCTGGAGAGAATTTTGAAACAATAAAGAACAGCCTGAAAAGCGAAATTATTTCCGAACAAGGCCCGCTCTGGATGACGGTCGGAGATCTCCCGCTTAACCTGGAAGATCTATTATATTCACTTAAATCCGGGCAAGTGAGTGTGCCGGTTAAATATTCTTTGGATAATTGGGCGATTATCAAAGTACTTAACGAAAACGCTCTAGCGCTTGAGCCGTTGGGTAAGATAGCCGATCAGATAAATTTGATTTTGCTGAGAAGGAAAAAGGACGCGGCTTTGGAGAAATGGGTGGAAGAAATAAGGAATAATGCCAAGGTGAAGATCAACCAAGAGATCTTAGATAGAATTAAATTATAACGGAGGAGGATATGGTGGATAATTTTAAAAATAAAAGAAGGAACTACTTTATTGACAAAAGATTCCAGAGTGATTTTATTCTTAAGTTTTGCACGTTAGTTATTACCAGTTCAGTTATTTCAGGGCTGATAATATACCTGATGTCCAGGAGTACGTTGACTACCGTTTTTGATAATTCCCGCCTTACCATAAAGAGTACGGCAGATTTTATATTGCCGGCTGTCCTCTTGGCAAGCGCCATAGTAATCGTGCTTATCGGCTTGGCAACGGTATGGGTAACTATATTTACTTCTCACCGTATTGCAGGCCCACTTTACCGAATGACTAAGGATATAGAGGAGGTAGCCGGCGGTAACCTGAAAAAAAGATTCTCCCTGCGCAATCATGATGAACTAAAGAGACTGGCTGCTAGTTTTGACAAGATGACGGAAAGTTTAAGGGAAAGTATAGCATCAATAAAAGAAACAGTTGCTCAGCTTGATAAAAAAGCCCCGCAAGAGTTAGGGCCGGAATTGGAGAAGTTAAGGCGGATCGTAAATAAATTCATTATCTAACGCATTGAAAATAATGAAGATAACGCTAAAAATCATGAACCTTGCAAAAGGTTCTCTGCTGCTGGCTTTATTTATCTCTCCGTTTTTATTTAAACCTCTCCTTTATGGCGCAGACAATCAGGCAACGCAGGAGAGCGGAACTCTTGCTCCTGAAACTCACCTGGAAGAATCCGGGCAAGTTATCAAGAGTGCGTATTTTAGCATTTATGCCAGTGCGAATGTAGACTTACGCCGAGTTTATAAAAGACTAAACCTGAGGTATTTTGACCTAACTTACGGTCGCAGGCCGGATTCGCTGGCATCTTGGGAGGAAAAAATAGCATACCGGATGGACCTGTTGATGGAGCGGGTTAAGCAGCTCCTGGATATTTATCCGGAAGGGCTAGACCTCAAGGTCAGGATTTTCAAGACTTATAAGGAGCTCAATGATGCGCATTATGCCTTTTCTGGGATCAAAGGCGACTACAAGGCTTTTTATGTGCATAACCTGCGGACGATTTACGTATCCGAGGAAACTATAAGCGATTCGGTGATAGCTCACGAAATGGCCCATGTTGTAGCTGACCATTATTTTAAAGTAGTACCTCCGGAAACAATAAGCGAAATGATCGCCCAATATGTTAACTTACATTTGGATGATTAAAAGAGGGAATAAACTCGTTGTAAAGTTTAGAGTTAGAACAAAATAATTACTTGACAAGCTTAAAAAATATGTTAAACTCATTTATAAAGTATTTTAGAAAGTACGAGTTAAGCCCGCAAACAAAGAATCCGGATATCTTCTGAAGTAGAAAAAAATCGATAGAAAGTGGATTAAAACAATTGCCTTTTTTAAAAATACTAATAAAGTAAGTTAGAAGGAGGAAGAATTATGAAAAAAATAGCAATTTTAATGATTTTAGCTTTCTTATTCGTTTTTACAGTAAACGGCTTTGCTGCCGCAAACAAGCCCGCCGCAGGATTGACTAATCTCCAGTTCGCCAATATACTGATGCAGAAGATGCATTTAACGCTTCCCGCTGGTTCAGATAAACTTGCTCCAAGCGATTATTATAATGCCCTTGCCAACGCTTTGGCGGAAAATCGCATAAGCCAGTTTTTAAATACCAAAGCCAATGATCCTTTTACCTGTGCAGGTTTGATAAATGTCCTTTACACCATGGTTGGCGGAAGAGGCAAGTTAAGCGCGAAGGAGAAAGCCGATTATCTGGTAAAAAACGGTTATATAAAAACCTGCCCGGCTAATCTTAACGGACAGGTTAGCGAACAATTTGTAAATGAAACTTTTAATAATTCTAAATTATTAGGGACAACCGTAGAAAATTATATGGCTCCTCCTGGACTCGCCGGCGGTGACCGTAATCCCGGTGGTAGTGCTCCTGGAGTAGCGCATGAGAATGTTAAACACCAGCCAGCAAGCCCTATTTAACTAAAAGGTATTAATAAAAGAGAGGACTGAGAGTAGTAAGATATGAAGAGAGAAAATTTTAGCGTAAAACTTTGTATTATTAATAAAACTTTTTTTATTTCATTGCTTCTGGCTTTTCTTTTAGGCCTACCCGTCTTAAACTATGCCGCGTATTATGATGCAAGAGATGTGGTTAATGAAGATGAGCAAAGGGATATAGTAAACGCGGATGATGTAAGTTATATAACAAAGGCGGATGACCTGGGTATATTGAATTACGATCTGCCAAACAGGACAGGGGCAAAAATAGGGGATGCTATCTTTCATAGCGGTTTAAAAGTCAGTAACCAGTATGACTCTAATATTTACCTAGTCCCTACAAAGGCCGGGGCGCGCTCCGATAACATCTATATCATCAACCCTTACTTAGGGTTCAGGCTTCCTGTGGGGGATAATAGTTTCAGCATGGAATATGACCCGACTTTTAATTATTACTATGAGTTCCCTGTTCTTAACCATGTTGACCAACGGGTCTCTGCCTTAGGCGAGATAAACCTCGAGGATTATAAAATAAACCTC
>JBEKSD010000030.1:0-5927 GCA_049517335.1 Candidatus Omnitrophota bacterium
TGCGTAAGGCCCAGCACGGATCAAGCCTTTATCAGCAATCTCTCTTAAGTATTGGGTCATCTCGGTGTTGCCTTCAACTTTTGATAAGAACTCTAAGGCTAACTGCACTTCTTTGCTTGAGGCAGGGATACCTTGCTCTGCGGCTTGATGTGTGTCTAACTCTTCCCTTATCACCTCTACTGGAGGCATCTCTTGGCCTGGCAGAGGACGGGTGGGGTCTTGATGGATATTAAGCTCTCTTGCTACCCAATCAGCAGCCTTAAAGATGTTACTTAATGAGGATTCCTTTAAGCAGGACCTGATAATACCGCGGATAATTGATTGCTGCTCAGGGATGGCCTGTGTCCGGAAGAAGTCTACCACTTCTCCAGCTTTATTCGTACGGTCAAGCATATCCTGTATATTAAGGTTAATCAATCTACCCAAGATGTAACGTGCATGCCAGCGCGCCTCCACATTATCCGAGAAGGCAAAACGCAGTAAATCTGCGGTTATCTCATTTACTCTCACACCTGCGGCAAAGAACACCTGGCACTGCACGACTAATTTTTCTACTCTAGTCGTTATTGTCGTCTCATTCACTATGTTCTCCAGGCAGGCTATAGCCAGCGGGTCATTCCTCTTAGCCATATTCCTGAGCATAACAAAATCTTCAGTACTCAACTCAACTGCGCTGATTATCCCTTCTGCTGAACCGCCATTCTCTATGATATATCCTGCCAATGCAGTCATCTTGGCCTTCACAGCCGCACGCTGCTCGTTAGTTACTCCCGACATCAATGCCTGCAGTTGTTTAAGCGAAAGAGGGTTGCTATTAATCGGCTTCTCCCACCATTCCTCTTTTTTCTTTGTTGCCATATCTGACTGATCGCCTATCCTGAACTGAAAACGCAGCCTACCTTCTACTGGATGAAATACATCAAACATCAGCCAGTCGCTTGCCACCTGCAGTGTCGTATGATCCACCACATTAAACACCATTGCATAGGAAGCTGCCTTTAAGACATTCAGGAAACTCTGTGACACCAACGCGCCCTGAATCCCGAAAAGCTCACCCCTTGTGCTCATAACTACGCTATCGCAAATAATCCCCTGCTTAACGTGCGAAGCATGATATACCGAATCAACCAGCGTCAAATCCCCGCGCATCCCTTCATACTTATCTATACGCGTATACTGGCGTAACGTCCTTCCCTCAAGCCCTTCGTCTATCAATAGCATTACCGTATTCCTATAGGTCGTGTCTGTGCCAAAATCATAGTTTACTGCCTGATCCTTATTACCTAAACTTAAACTACCAATCAGTCTGCTTCTATCGAAGCGGGCAAGGATCTTTTGCTTGATCGGATCTACCTTATCATAGACATACGCTGCCTGCGCTTCTTTCTTAGGATCTCCTTTACCGCATTCATTTATATAGCTAGTGCGATCCTTGGCCATCCATGCCTGCCATCCCTCATCTGAGTTAAACATCCCTCGTTTGGCTTCTAATTCCGGCCTAAACGCCTCTAAGAACCATTCCGCTACATCAGCATCCACGGCAAAACTTCCCATGTTCCAGCGTAACCCAACTTCTACCCTACCTAGACTCTGCATCTTTCTCTGTACCGCAAAATAATCACGCGTATCGTCAAATGCCAACAACTCATCGCCATCTACCAGCTGCCAGCCAAACCGCCTCACGTCTTCGTGCGTAACTGATGGATAATCTATCCCGAACAATATCGTCTTGTACTTATCATTTGCACGCTTCAAGGCCAGGTCAAAATCTTCCCGCGAGCCAAGCACTGCCTGATCTCCAAAAACTACCAGGATCTTACCCGGTAGCACCATCGGCTGTATTGACTTTACCGCGCTCTCACCTATGTTCATCGTAGGCGTGACCTCCAAGAGACATTTGTTATTGCGCGTGCGAGATATTGCAACCCGCGATGCATCTCCTGCCAAATGCACTATCGCCATACTCTTGCCCTGCTCGAGTTCCTTGCGTATTGAACTGCCCCGAGCTATGAAGCGTTTGTTGATGTCATCCATGATCATCAAGGTACCCATACCATTTCCTGCCTTACCTTGCCAGGTTAAGTCCGGACCGCTAAAGAGTATCTCTGTCTTAGAACCAACCACGTCTTTGACTATATCCTTCTTAAAGCGCTGATCCTGCTCAGTCTCTTCATCTTTGGCAATTGGCACCAATACTATATAATCAAATCCTTCTTCTATCCCATCCACTACTCTATCTATCTTATCCAAATACTTGAATAATCCCGGATTATGCACACGGCCAGATTCTAGTTTATTCAACCATGTCTCAAACCTTTGCATCCTGGCTTCATTTTCCTCAAGGCTGCAATTGAATCTGGCTGTAGCTCCTATCTCCCAGACTAAGGATGCGGCTCGGCCATGCGCTGTATAGTGCGCAGGATGATTCGTCGTGCCCATAAGGTATAATGCCTCTTCTGCTTGCGGATCTACATACGTGCGGTGCGTGGCTAAGAATCCTGCATACGGTCCAGCACGGATTAAGCCTTTAGTGGCGATATCCCGCAAGTAGTTTGCCATCGCTGTGTTGGCTTCTGCTTTTTCCAGGAATTCTAAGGCTAAGCGCACTTCTTTAGTGTCTAGCGCTATTCCTTGCTCTTGCGCTTGCTGCGCTACTAGCTCTGCCCTAATGCTTGCTGCATCCGGTATGGCTTGGCCTGGCAGAGGACGGGTGGGGTTCAGGAGTTGGCGTTGTGACCTGTGCATACGGGTCTGTGGCATGATAATCATTCCTCCAGTTATTGGCAAAAGGCAGTAGGTCCGGCCACAGATATATCAACTCACCATCACTCTTAATCTGATCCCCAGCTTTGGTTTCGATTTCCTTAAGGTAATTTGCTTCCATACTCTCTGATACTGCCGGCACCACCAGCTGCTCGCCTGCCTGTGGCAACTCGCTTAAGTATACTTTCCTGCCGGGTTCGATTGCAAATCCTACCCCTGCCTTAAATCCTGCAATACTTACCTCGTCCTCATTCTCAAGCTTCTTCCAGTTCGTTGCTATTGCCTTGGTTGCACCGCCTGTTTCACTGACGTAGAAGTCTGCTTCCACTGCCTGCCAATGTAATTTGTCACCTCTTATCTCCAAAGCATAGAGGTAATTACCTGTCTCTGCCCGGTAGAAGAAGTGCTGTGGCTTAGCTGAATCCTTTTCCTTCTTGAAGCGGTATAAGTGGAAGCTATGGCTAAAATGTACCTGTATCAAATCCATATCCCTGATCTCTTGCATCTTCTCTAATGTCTCTTGTCTTGTTGCTGCTTCCGGATCTCTTGCAAGCACACCCTGTAACTCAGAGTACTTCTTACTACGCTGCCTGCCTAACTCTGATGCTAAATACGCCATCACCTCACGCTGCTTGCGCAGATCCTTTACCTGCGGCTTGGTTAATTTATAATTCTTTCCTGCTTCTATATACTGCTTGCCTAACGCACGAATTCTGCCTAAGAAATTACCTTCTTTCTGTAACTCCTTGCTTTTCGATAACACACGATAGTATCCCCTTACTGCCTTTTCATATGTACGCCTGGCTACTCCTCCAACTGTTTCGGTAAAGGCCTGGTTGGCGATGATATAAAGGCGCTCGCCTATTGAACGCTGCTGTCCTCCTGCAACTGGTGAATAGCACATAGTAATGGTATCCATGCTTACCGGCTGGCTGACCCAGACGATGTAAGGAGGCTCTTCAAGGCGTAAGTCTCTGCCTATGGAAGGCATAGGAACGGTATTAATCAAGGCTGCGCGGTTAAAGATAACATAGGTATCTGCGGCAAAACCGCTTACCCCTCCTAACATCAATGCCATCTGATTGGTGTGCTGTAAGTTGGCGGCAATCTTCGGCTCAATCTCTAAGTAGCGCATTAACTGCGCGATTGCTGAAGTATCCTGATCTAAGATAAACGGATAGGCTACATAAACTATGCGCTTCTTCTGCATTGCCTGGCGCCTGTAGGTATCATTTACCGGCTTAGCAGAAGTGCCGCGTAAGTCTTTTTCTCGTATGGGCAGCCGGCTCTCTTTTACTGTTCTATTCAATAACCTGGCTGCGGAATGTGTATTTACCGGTAATACCTTAAACGCTCCCTGCTGTTTGGTACCTCGCGGCTTGATATAGACAAAATCACTTACCGTAACCAGATATTTAGGTAAAGGAGTCATCAAGGACTGATACCTCTGATGGGTAAGTCTAAGTTTACTAGCAAGGCTGGGTTTCGTCTTGGCAACACGGTCGTTCTCAGTGATGCGGTCTAAGTATTGCTCATCGCGCTTCTTGATCTCCTCCATTGCCTGCGGTATAAGCCCACGGTTATGTTGTGCATCATAAGCAAAATACTTTGCCTCGATATCTGCTAGCCTTGCGCGCTTAGCTGGATCTGCTAAGGCGCGGTAGTATTCTGCTTCATCACTAATGCTCTCCCCTAACCTACTACTTACTTCTTTAAGTAACCTAGCAAATGCTCTATCGCGCTTATCCTGGCGCCGGCTCATAATCTCTGCTCGCTCTGCCTTAAACGGAACGTACGTCTCAGGAGGGGCATCGTCATCGATGTTCATGATTACTGCATCGCCTGCGCCTAAGAGTACGGTATAGTTACGTAATCCTGAGATGTGGCGGAAGACGTTCTTGTTTAAGTACTTTAACATCTCAGCAGGATTGACTTTACCTTCCGCTCCCATTGCTCCCCGCTGTGTCAGGATCTCACGCGTCTGGGCATCAAGGGTACCTGCTTCTATCTCTGCGTTATATTTAGCTACCAGGCAATCGCGTAAGCGTTCAATATCGCCGTTCCAATGGTGGGCTACATCTAACTGCAGCATCCTTACTCCGTACTTCTGGCTTAAATCATTCAGCAATGCCCTGTCTTGCGCGAATACTTTCGGACTCTCTAAATCTGAACCGTCAATAACTACCAGGTCGCTTCTGGTGTTGAATATTCGCCAGTTCTCCATCTCTGCGGTCAGCTGTACCTTTAATGCCTCTGGACGCATACCTGTACCGATAAAGGTCGTGTCTATCGGCGACTTTTCAATCTCAAAGACGCGCGAGGCTAAACTCTCTGCCCGGAAGATCTTCTCCTTATCATCCCAGCGCGTGAAGCGCTCATTCAACATACCCTGTAGTATCCCCACCCCGCTTGAACGAATACCCTCTGCTATTCTGTCATCTATATTATTACCTGCTTTGGATGCATCTATAAACATCCCTTCCCCGCAGGACATATCTATCTGTATCAAATGCTCTAATCCCTGGCGGGTGACACCAAAAGTTAAACCTTGCTCGGCGGCTAAATCTTTTAGAGCGTATTCATCGTAGGCATAGTAAGAGCCATCGGGTAACTGGATAATATTTACCCAGACTCCTTGTACCTGACGCAGGCTCCACAGCGCATGCTCTAGTGATGCGCAGTCGCGTACCTGGTCTATTATTGCCGCGGGACGAATTCCTAACACTACTTCTAGTAATCCCTGATTGCCTGCGATATCCGCAAGCACTGATAAATCCCCTTCATCGGTCTCAAGGCCGATACGTAAAGCGCGTACACGAGATACTGCATTATCATGCAATTCTACAAATTTAGCCAAACTTGTCCTATCCACTCCATTACCTAACCGTACTGCTACTGCCTCAACCTGTGCTGCCAATGTCTTATTAGTATGTTCTTTTAACCAGGCACCATATCTGCCTTCTCCTAATGTTCCTAACTCCCTGACTAGCGCATCCTGCTGGCTAGAGGTTAATTTACCGAAGTAGCCTAAGGCGTGCATCAAGGCGATATCCTCATGAACAGCACCGTATTTCTGGGAGAGGAGAAAAGGAAGGATTAATAGTATACGCGTATGAATGGATAAATCTGCACTGTAAACTGCTTGCTCAATCTTTGCATCCAAA
>JBEKSD010000031.1:0-2913 GCA_049517335.1 Candidatus Omnitrophota bacterium
GCCGGCCGTTCGATGCCCGGCGATACCTTAGCGCCCATCCGCAATTCGATTGGATGAAGGACATTCTCAAGAGCCGCCCCTCCGAGCCCTGGACGCAGTTCTGGGCGGGTGAATAACGCCGCTTGATTGGTGATCCAATTACGCCGCGTTCAATTGGTTGCGGGGGCTGGATTTGTTCCCCAACACGCATGAATTATCTCTCATTATGACCATTTTTCAAGACTGATCTTGCATACTCTGCATCTGCTCAACCCTACTCCGTCACTGCCATTTGGTGTCCGTTTTGGTGTCCGTTGGCGACGCTGGTTCAAAGCACATGCCACGTCTCATCAGTCCGGATCAAGGCAGGGACGTGATCGGTATTGAAGCGTCGGTCCGATTCCGACCCTCGCCTCCACTCGCGTTTTGCTGAGCAAACCGTCGAGTCGTAAGCCGAGGCGGGGGTAAAACCCGGTGGATGGTTACCAAAACGGGCACCAAAACGGGCCCGCGCGCCGAATCCGGCGTAATCCGGCTTAATGGGCAAAACCGTCCGCGAAAAGGGGACGCTCGATCCTATCCTTAAAATAGGATATGAAAGAGCGTTATCGTGTCATTCAGCGCAGCGACCGCGGCGGCGGGTGCTACTGCGTCGACAACCAGACTGGCGAACGGACCAGCCTGGGGACCAGGGACCGAAAGGAGGCCGCCAGGCTCGTCCGGCATAAGAACGAGGCCCTGAAGAACCCGCACATCAATCGCAAGATCGGCATGGCCTATCTGGCCGCCGTCGACCCGTCCCTGGTCACCCGCACCTGGAGCGACGTGATGGCCAATGTGATCCTCGACAAGCAGGGGCCCACCCTGCACCGCTGGAAGACGGCCATCAAGGACCACGCCTTCGACCTCATCCGGCCCAAAGTCGTCGTCGCGACGCTGGCCGAGGATTTCCAGAAGGTGCTCATCGCCGGCACCGTCAGCACCAACGTCTTTCTGCGCCGACTCCAGAACCACTGCCTCGACATGGGCTGGCTGCCGGTTCCAATCCTGTCCAAGAAGAAGTTCCCCAAGATCAAACACAAGGAGAAGCGGGCCGTCACCTGGGACGAGCACTGCCGTATCATCGCCCGCGAGGGTATGACTGGCGTGGCCAGGGGCGGGGGCTGCATATCGCGCCGGTGGGTGGCCAAACCTTGCTCCAGGCGAGCAACGATGTCATTCGCGTATCTTCGCGGGGACAACAGCTTTCGGAGAGCGACTGGAATTTCATCTCGGACTTTGCGCTAGCGATTGACCAGGGGTGGCTGGGCCACCTGAGCAAGCTGAGGTCGAATTTGGAGGAGGGAGAAGAGCATCCGGTGTTATAGCTGCTGCAGATGCTGGGGTTACATGAGCCGAGCCAGGTGGATCGGATCGCGGCGCAGGCGTCACGGCGGCTTCTGGGGCGCGACTCGATACCGGAGGAGGATCTGGTGCCCATTGCGCACATCTTTGCCGCGCTGGATGCGACCGTGCCTGAGGATTTTCGGTACGCTACTGAAGCTCCAGAGGTGCAGCGGGTTGATGAGAGCCCGGTTGTGTTCGACGCGGACGGTGAGGTGGAAGCCCTAGTGCCGAAGGCATGGGCCGAGCAACATCTGTTGCTTCCAAAATACGTCCAGGAATTCAAATCCTGCACGGAGGAGCGGTGGTTTCAGTGGGCCTACTCCAGCAAGAGCAGGCTCCATGCTTTCGTTCCGCTGACCGAGCAACCCAAGCAAATCATCACGCGGACGGAGCTGGAAAAGTTCCTGGCCAGCCGCGGGGGAATGAATCCGGAGGAATATCGCTACAAGAACAATGTCTTTGTGGTTGGGGATTTTGATTTCCCGCCGGAAGTCCTTGAGCACTGGAAGGCCCGGGCAGCGAAGGATCCGAAGGTGTGGCCGAGGGTGGTGAGGGGGCTGTTGCTTGATCCGCTCGCGGAATGGAAAGAAACGCTGACTGTGGCCGTACGACAAATCAGCACGCACGGCACGAGGGATGCGTTGAGCTGCGGCGAGGTGCTCCCCAGGTGGCTGGTGCGACTGCGGACGCTGCCCTGCCTGACGGACACGCACGGCAACCCACGCACTCCGCCGGAGTTGCTGCTGCGGACGCCGGAGACGGAGTCACTGCTCGAGATCGAGCCGTTTGTGGGGGCGGAACTGGACGATTCCCCGGATAAGAAGGATTTGCTGCCGCTGCTGGGCGTGCGCGACAGCGCGAGGAGCTGGGAGAGGGTCGTGGACCGGCTGCGGGCGTTGACGAATGTCAAGGATACGATGCGGGTACTGGCGGATGTGTTACGGCTCTATGGTGCCCTGGACCGCGTCGCCATGCGCTGCTCCCCCGAGGATCTGAACAAGTTGCGGGCCGTCTTTGCGGCCGAGGCGCTGGTGTTGAGCAACTCGCTCGAATGGCTGTCCTCTGGCGAGCTGTCCCTGCACGCTGATCCGGAGGAAGACTCCCCTGTGGTGCATTCGGCGGCGCATGGGCTGGCGCTTTGGCTTCGGGTGGGGGTGCCGGAGCGTCCGGCGCTGGAGAAGAGCCTGGAGTGGCTGAAGACCCTGGAGGAAGGAACGCGGTTGGACGGGCCGTCGTATAAGCGCGCCAACCTGGCGTTGGCCCGTGGAGGCCGGCGGGTTTGGGATGAACTGGGGCACTGGTCGAGCCTGGATCAGACCTGGGAGCCGGTGGGGGCGTTAAACCTATTCGTCGCAATTGAATACACCGGCAAAGGGCACGGGAAGCAATTAAATTGGGGGTGATGAAGACCAATTTGCCTTTGGAGAGGGTTCACTTAACGGGTGAAGACGCTGGCGGCTGCACGCTCGACACGCTAGGCGGGAGGGTGACCGTGGAACGTACCGACGAAGCGCTCACGCCCTACGGGGGGCTGGCCGCTTGGAGTGC